>NZ_RYFD01000002.1 GCF_004138135.1 Candidatus Oscillochloris fontis | reverse complement strand
CGCTACGGGCGACGCAAGGAGCATGATCTGGCACGAAAGACCGTCTTTATCCGTACATACGTACTGCGTAAGGTGAGTTATTCATGCTCCACCTGCGTTACCGTTGGGGATAATGACTAGTGTCGAGTATGATCAGATTGAACTCGATCTCTGTCATGGTGATACGTTGGTCTTTTATACCGATGGAATCGTTGAAGCTCATAACCACTCCCATGAACTCTTTGGTTTTGATCGTTTAGAGGCACTTGTTGCTACCTGGGGCCACCTCGAACCAAACGATCTGATTGACCATATCCTGAGTGAGGTTGATCGTTTTGCAGAGGGTGCCCCCACCCACGATGATATGACGATAGTGGTGGTGCGGGTGCATTAATCGTGCAAAGTCCTTGGGGCTATGCCCCCGTAACTGTTCACGCTACCCCGAACATCAAGATTTTGACGCGAAGACGCAAAGGCGCAAAGCCTGCAACAAAACCTTTGCGTCTTCGCGCCTTTGCGTCAACCTGTCGTTTTGGGTAGGAGTGGCAATCCGTTTACCCCCATCGTGAACGGATACATGCCCCCAAACCCCCACCGGAGGTGACTTTGCACACACCCTGAAGATTTAATGTATTGCCCTTGACGAGTATAACGCAGCGTGTTATACTCTCTGTATGACGCACTGCGTTATACTTGTACACCACTCCATCATGCTATGATACTACCGTAGGCGTGGTGCTGCCTACATATTGCTTTCCCAAACCTACCATACAGGAGGATGACCATGACCAGCGTTGAAGAGATCGAGGTCAACGTCCGCCAGGTTGACGAGCCGAACACAATAGCCGCCAACAGCACCCAGATGGTTGAGGTGATTCGTAAGCTGATTCTGGCGGGTGTGGGCGCATTGGCACTCAGCCGTGATGAAGCCGAGGAATTCATCAATCGGCTCGTGGAGCGCGGCGAGATCGCTCAGAAGGATGCCCAGAACCTCATTGATGAGACCGTGGAGCGTCTGCGTAAGACTGCCCAACCCCAGACCAGCCAGATCCAGAGTGGGGTTACCACTATTGGTAGCCAGATCGAGAATAACTTGGAGCACTTCCTCAATCGGCTCAATATTCCCTCCAAGCGCGACATTGACGATCTGAGCGCTAAGATTGCCCACCTCGCCGGGCGGGTTGATGAGCTACGCCGCGTTCAGGATGCCCCGACACCTAAGGGCAAGGCTGCCCCTAAGGCCGAAGAGTAGCGGCTACGATTACTCAATATCCGAACTACAGCAACCAAAGCCTGGCTGAGCAATCAGCTAGGCTTTGACGGCATTGTAGATGGTGATAAAAATTCCCCCCAGACGCCCAACGCAGTGTGTTATACTACGCAACACACCCGCATCCCAACCTATCATCACGAGGGCGTATGCATATCATCAAAAAGTACGCCAATCGCAAGCTCTACCACACCAACCGCAAACAGTACATCACCCTTGATGGGATTGCCAAGTTGGTGCAGGATGACGAGGCCGTACAGATCCTCGACAATGAGACTGGCGAAAATATTACTTCTAGCATCCTGGCTCAGGTGGTGCTTCAGTCGCGTGGGCGCAGTATTCCCCAACTTCCAGCAACCTTCCTTACGGGGATGATCCAGCTTGGTGGCGATACTATCGCTAGCCTCCGCCAAACCCTCTTCACCTCGCTGGGCGGAAATGATCTGATCGAAGCGGAGATTGGCCGCCGTCTCGATACGCTGATCGAGCGTGATGAGATCACTGCCGATGAGAGTGTCCGTTGGCGACAACTGCTGTTGCGCCATGAGTTCGCTGAATCTTCACGTGCTCATATTGAGAGCCGCGAGATGAGTGTGCCTAGCCATAACGATGTTGTGCGGCTCCATGCTCAGGTTGATGCCTTGGCGGAGATTGTGGATCAATTACTGAAGAAGAAGTAGGCGGGACGTACAAAGGAGCACCCATGCAACGGAGCAAATTCGCACTGGTTCTGGCCGGCGGCGGAGTGACGGGTGCCGCATATGAGATCGGTGCGCTGTGTGCGATTGACCAGTTCCTGGAGCAGAAGACGGTCAATGAGTTTGATAGTTATGTCGGAACTAGCGCGGGAGCGTTGGTGAGTGCATGTCTGGCCAATAATATCTCGCCACGTACCTTGCTCTCGGTGTTGGATAGCTCTACGTTGGGGATCGATCAGCTCGAACCACACCATCTCTTCGCATTCAATTTTCCCTCGATCTTCACCCGCCTGCAATATCTCCCCTTTGGTATGACGGGCATGATGAGCCAGTTCTTCACTGGGAAGGGCTTCTCGCTCTTGGAGATGTTGGAGCACTTCGCACCGATTTTGCCAAGTGGTATCTATGATGGTCGCGCTCTGGAACGCTATGTCCGCGCAGCTTTGGAGATGCCGGGGCGTACTAATCATTTCCACGAACTAGAACGTGAATTGGCGATTATTGCGACCGATCTGGATACTGGAGATCGGGCGATCTTTGGCCATGGCCACCTCGCTGGTATTCCTATCTCTGAGGCGGTGTCGGCTTCGGCGGCCATCCCCTTCTTCTATCGCCCTGTCCGTATTAACGGCCACGATTATATTGATGGCGGGATTCGTGGTACGGTAAGCCTGGATGTGGCGATTGAGGCTGGGGCCGAATTGATTGTCTGTATTAACCCGCTGGTGCCCTTCGACAATAGTGACCACGAACCCGGCCATGCGATCAATGATCAGGGTCTTCTCCAGATTGGCCATCAGGTCTTCCGTACCTTCATCCACGCCGGGTTGCACTACCATATTAAGCAGATCCGCCGTCGCCACCCCAAGGTGGATATTATCCTGATTGAACCTAGCCGTAATGACCGGCTGATGTTCCGGGATAGTGCGATGAATTACCATTCGCGTACCGAGATCGCCCGCCATGCCTTTGAGACGGTCTCGACCCATCTCCAGCAGCATTTCGATCACTATCGCCACCTGCTCGGCACCCATGGTATAAAGATTAATGATGAGCGTATCCGCCAGGATCTGATCGAACTCGAAAAGTATGGCGATGATGTCGCTGCGGTGCGCTCAATTATGATGGGTGATGGTGCGCTGAGCCAGACACCACCCGATTTGGCTCATTCGCTCGCCGAACTTGAGCGTGTGATTGGGCGTATGGATGAGGGGCAGAGCTAATCTTGCGCCATCCATAGGGCCACCGAAGGTTGTTGATGCGCGTCTCTTTTCGCACACTTGGATGTCTCGTTGCGCTGCTCGCAACACTTCTTGCCGCCAGCTTTGCGCCGGTTGCACCACGACCGGCGCTGGCCGCAACCACGCCCCTTACCAGTAGCCCCACTGCGATTACGGCTAGTGTGAGCCTGACTAGCAGAACCTCAATCACTCTCAGTATCCAGAATACTGGCGCAACCACGCTTAGCCCGCAGATCTACGAGGCACTTGACGAAGCCGCAGGAGCTCGTCTCAATGCGGTTATTCCGGCAGAACTGGCCGCTGTGCCACTCCCCGATCAGGCACAACGGGTTGACCCTGAACTCAGTGCTGCTTTCGCCGCTGATCCGCAAGCTACCACGACCATGCTGGTCTTTCTCCGTGACCAAGCGCCGTTAAGTGCGGCTTATGGCCTGCGCGATTGGCGCGAGCGTGGTGCGTATGTCTACCAAACCCTCAGCGCCCATGCCGAGCGTACTCAGGCCGGGTTGCGGGCAATGCTCAAGGCGCGCCGGCTGAATTTCACCCCGCTCTGGATCGTGAATGCGATTGCGGTGGAGGGCAATGCCCAGGATCTGGCGGCGATTGCGGCGCGTAGTGAGGTGGCGCTGCTCCAGGCTAACCACCTGATGAGCCTCGAAACGAGTACCCTAGCCGATACCAGTAACTGCCTGCCCGACGCGGCCAACACATGCTGGAACCTCGTGCAAGTCGGTGCGGATCGGGTCTGGAATGAGATCGGGGTGCGCGGAACGGGGATTACCGTGGCCAATATTGATAGCGGGGTGACCTATACCCACCCGGCGCTGTACGGAGCCTACCGGGGTAATACGGGTAGTGGGGTGAACCACAACTACAACTGGTTTGACCCCTTTGGTAACAGCCCTAACCCGGTCGATTCGGGCAATCATGGCACGCATACGATGGGCACAATGGTTGCCAACGCAGATGCCAGCAACCCAGCGGTGGGTGTGGCTCCAGGAGCCACCTGGATCTCGGCGCGTGCATGTGGGACTACCTACTGTTCAAACGAGGATCTGATCGAAGCGGCGCAGTGGATGCTGGCCCCTACCGATCTGAATGGCCAAAACCCGCGCCCCGATCTGCGCCCGCAGATCATCAACAACTCGTGGAGTTCGGGGGTCGGGAATGATAACTGGTACAGTGGCTATGTGGCTGCGTGGCGCGCTGCGGGTATCTTCCCGGTCTTTGCGGCGGGGAATATTGACGGCGGCAATACTACCTGCTCAACCGTACATTCCCCCGGCGATTATGCCCAGGTGGTGGGGGTCGGTGCGGTAACCCAGAGCGATCAGTTGGCCTACTTTAGCCGGATCGGGCCGAGTCATGATGGCCGCCTCAAGCCTGACCTGACCGCGCCGGGGCAGAATATTGTCTCGACGATGTCCAATCTGAGCTATGATTCGATGAATGGAACCTCGATGGCCGCCCCGCATGTGGCCGGAGCAGTGGCGCTGCTCTGGTCGGCCAACCCCAGCCTGATCGGGGATTATGCGGCTACCTACCAACTCCTGACCCAGAACGCGGTGCCGATCAGCAGCGATAGCAGCTTTGATGGCAGCAACTTCAGCCTGTGCCATGTCAGCAGCAGTCCCAACAATGTGTATGGTTATGGGCGGCTCGATGCGTATGCGGCCACACTGGCGGCGCAGGTGGATGTGCCCTGGCTGAGTGTGCCGAGTTCCACCCTGAACAGTCTGGCATCAGGAACCAGCACCGATCTGGAGGTGACGATTGATGGAGCCAAGTTGCCTGGCCCCGGCACCTACACGGCGCAGATCCTTGTCCACAGTAGCGATCTGACCCTTAGCCCGCTGGTGATCCCGATGAGTGTGACGGTAGCCAACGATCCCGGCTATGCCACCCTGAGTGGCCAAATTACCCGTGCGGATGATGGTACACCCCTGGTTGGAACGGTCGAGGTCGTCGGGGGCGCATTGGTCAAGACCGACGCGAACGGCAACTACACGCTGATCGTCCCGGTGGCGGCGAGCATCCAACTGCGAGGCAGTGCGCGCTACTATGCGTCCCAAACGGTGAGTCTGAATCTTGAAGCCGGGGCAGTGCGCAGCCAGAACTTCGCGCTCGTGCTGGATGAACCGCGCCTCACTGCCGGTCCGCAGCTTCAGACTGCAAGCGTGGCCTTGGGGGAACCCCCAACCATCAACCTCAACCTGAGCAACGCGGGCAGCCAACCGCTCACCTACAGCGCGACGATTCCCACAACCCAGTACGGGGTGTGGCGCAGCACCCAGAGCGATGGGCCGAGTGCGGGGTGGATTGTGCCGCCAGACGATGCTGTTCCATTGACGCTGTATGATGATAGTTCGAGTGGCATGATTAACCTGGATTTCACCTTCACCTTCTTTGGCCAAAGCTACACCAGCGTGGCGATCAGTGCCAATGGAGTGTTGAGTTTTAGTGAACTGGGTAGTCCTTCTGGCCCGATTACGCAATGCCCACCGATCAGTGAGACCAGCAGTGCTGCCATCTTCCCACTGCACCTCGATCTCAATCCTGGCCAGGGCGGTACAGTGAGCTATGCGCGGATCAGTGAGGGCTTTCTGGTGAGTTGGGAAGCAGTGCCGATCTTCAACCGAGCAACTGCGCCGCTCACCTTCCAGGTGTTGCTGCACCGCGATGGGCGGGTGATCTTTAATTACCAGCAGGTTGATGGTATCCAAAAAGATGACCTCGCCAGTGTGGGGATACAGCAGAATAGCAGCACTGTCCAGTCGTTAGGCTGTGGCAGCGGGCTGAGTCTGGGCAGTGGCCAGACAATAGAACTACGCCCGCAACCTTCAACTGCGCTCTGGGCCAGCCTGACGGGCAACACCACCGGCAGCATTCCCGCCGGGGGCAGTGTGAATATCCCGCTGCGCCTAGTGTGGATGCGGAATTTGAGCGGATGGCCGCTCAGTGCCGACGTGCTGGTGACGAGTAATGATCGCGTGACACCCAGCACTACGCTGACGGTGCGGATGGAGACGCTGCCAGCCGTGAGTACGATCTACCTCCTGGTGGTGTTTCGGTAATTGGTGGTGTTTTGGTGGCTTCGCCACCAAAACACCACCAATAAAGATTTTCGGAGGTGGCTTCGCCGCCCCCGAACCCCCACCATGGGGTACAATACCTGCATCAAGTAGGGGCGAAGCATCACCCAGCAATGTGGCTGAGGTGAAGAGCATCACATGGAGGGCGATGCTTCGCCCCTACAGTTGGTTGTGTCACACCTGTCCATGAGGTACCCATGAAACTCTCGCCCGAAAAGATCGAAGCCCTTGCCGACGCTCTGGTTGATCACCTCGCCGAAGTTGACGGCGTGCTCTTCCAGGCTAGTGACAGTGATCTGCGGCTTGCGATTAAAGAGATCGTGACTGATGAACTGATGGTTGAGGAACGTTTGGATGCCGAAGTCCACAAGATGTTGCAAGCCTACAAATATGAGATCACGATGGGCCGTCTGAACTATGACGATCTGTATCGTAAGACCCGCGCCCGTCTGATCGCGGAACGCCGGATTATTCTATGAACCTCGCGATTATTGCCAGCCCCACCGAGCGTACCACTGCCGCCACCGATGCGTTGATCAGCGTGGTGGCGCTGGGCTACGCGGCCAAACTGCTCGGCTACCGCCAGCAATCCCCGTGGAAGGTGGGGGTGTGGGCGGGGTCGTTCGGAACTCTCGGTTTCTCTGGATTCCTCGGTGCGGTTGTGCATGGCTTCGAGATGCCCGACGAGCGCCGGGTTGCGCTCTGGAAGCCGCTCAATCTCACCCTGGGGGGGACGGTGGCGCTCTTTGCGACCGGGGCACTCGGCGATCTGGCCGGGGAGCGCGTGGCGCGGCGGGCGCTGCCGGGCTTGTTGCTGAGTGCGCTGGGTTTCTTTCTGCTCACGCAGCGCCTCCAGCGCGGTTTTCTCCTCTTTATCATCTATGAGGCGCTGGCGATGCTCTTTGCGCTGGGGGCGTATGTGCGCTTGGCCCAGGCGGGGCAACTCGCTGGTGCTCAGCAGATGGCGGCGGGGGTGCTGATCTCGATCATCGCCGCTGCGATCCAGTCGAGCAATCTTGAACTCACCGTCTTGGGCATCCCCCTCGACCATAACGGCCTCTTCCACATTGTCCAACTCGCGGGCCTGCCACTCTTGGCGGCGGGGTTGCGGGCCGGGCTTGATGCCTGATCAACAGGCTTCCCTAGAAGGCGGCGCTCTATGAATACGCTCCCCTCTGAGACCTACGATTATGTGATTATCGGATCGGGGTTTGGTGGCAGTGTTTCGGCGATGCGGCTGAGTGAGAAGGGCTACCGCGTGCTGGTGTTGGAGCGCGGTCAGCGCTTCCATGACGACCAGTACCCGCGCACCAATTGGAATATCTGGCGCTATCTCTGGTTGCCCCAAGCGCGCTGCTTTGGCATCTTGCAGATCATTCCGTTTCGCAATGTGGTGGTGCTGCGTGGCTGTGGCGTGGGCGGCGGCAGCCTCGGCTATGCCAATGTGCTGATGGTGCCCACCGACGAGATGTTTGCGGCGCCCGCGTGGCACCACCTCGCCGATTGGAAGGCGCTGCTGGCACCCCACTACGCAACCGCCAAGCGTATGCTGGGGGTTGCGACCAATCCGCGTCAGTGGCCCGCCGATCAGGTGTTGCGCGAGATTGCCGCCGAGTTGGGCCAGGAGGCCACCGCCCACCCAACTGAGACGGGGGTCTTTTTTGGCGAACCGGGCGTTACCGTGCGCGACCCCTACTTTGATGGGTCTGGCCCGGCACGGGCGGGTTGCCGCCACTGTGGGGGTTGTATGGTGGGCTGCCGCTACAATGCGAAGAACACCTTGCCCAAGAACTATCTCTACTTTGCCGAACACTTGGGGGCCGAGGTACGCCCCGATGCCGAGGTGCGCGACATCCGCCCACTGCCTCCCGGCCAAGCCGATGCGGCGCGCTACGAGGTGCTCTATCGCCGCCCCACCGCGTGGCGGCCCGAACCGCTTCAGCGCGTGCGGGCGCGCAATGTGATCGTGTCGGGGGGGACGGTGGGTACACTGCGGCTGCTCTTCCGCTGTCGTGACATTACCCGTTCCCTCCCCAACATCTCGCCGCGCCTGGGCGATATTGTGCGTACCAACAGCGAATCGCTGCTGGGGGTGGTGAGCCGCTCGCGCAAAACCGACTACTCCGAGGGCGTGGCGATCACCTCGATCTTCTACGCCGACCCGGTGACGACGGTGGAGCCGGTGCGCTACCCGGCAGGCTCGGATCTGATCCGCTTCCTGAGTGGCCCGTTGATCGAATCGAACAGCCTCACTAGCCGCCTGCGCCAATCGCTGACGCGAATCTTCCAGCACCCGCTCGACTTCCTGCGCACCCATGTGGTGCCCGGTTGGGCCAAGCGTACCACCATTATGCTGGTGATGCAGACCGAAGATAACCAGATCCAGATGCGGGTGAAGCGCACCCCCTTGACCCTCTGGCGGCGCGGGATGGTCACTGAACCCGACCCGGAGAACCCCATTCCCAGCCACATCCCGATTGGGCATCATGTCACCCAGCGCTTTGCCGAGAAGATTGGCGGTATCCCATCGGCAAGTGTGAACGAGTCGCTCTTCAATATTCCCATGACCGCGCACATTTTGGGCGGCTGCCCGTTTGGGCTGAGCCGCGCCGAGGGGGTGGTTGATCTGGACTGCCAGGTGCATGGTTACCCCGGCCTCTACGTGGTGGACGGCGCGATTGTCCCGGCCAACCCCGGTGTTAACCCCAGCCTGACGATCACGGCGTTAGCCGAGTATGCGATGAGTCGGGTGGGGGAGAAGGAGGAAAAAGAGGCATGAGCGCTGAACCACGCGCATATATCAGTGAAGCGGCCTACCTGGAGCAAGAACGGCACAGCCCGATAAAACACGAGTATTATGCTGGCCAGATCTATGCCATGACGGGAGCCAAAGAGGCGCATAACCTGATCGCCAGCAACATCATCGCCACCTTGCATGGCCAACTGCGCCACAAACCGTGCCGCGTCTACCCCAGTGATATGCGCGTCAAAGTCCTCGCAACCGGGCTACACACCTATCCTGACGTGGTGGTAGTCTGTGGGCAACCCGAATTTGTTGACGAGAAGCGTGATACGCTGACGAATCCTAGCGTTATTGTCGAGATCTTGTCGCCCTCAACCGAACGCTATGACCGTGGGATCAAGTTTCGGCACTACCGGGCGATAGAGTCACTGCACGACTACATCCTCATTGCCCAGGATCGACCGTGGATTGAGCACTATGTACGGCAACCAAACGGCCAATGGCTGTTAGAGGAAGCCAGTGGATTACATGGCAGCATCCAGATTGATTCGCTTGGTTGTCGCCTCACGCTTGCGGATAGCTACGAGAAGGTGGATCTGAGATCTGATGATCTGACGCTTGACGAGTAGGGGCGATCCTGTGGTTAAGCGTCGTATTGCGCCCTGGTTGTTGACCGCAGAGGACGCAAAGGAACGCAGAGGAAGAACCAGAGGTAGCGCAAAACCCATCCCTCTGCGTACCTCTGTGTCCTCTACGGTTGATAGGCGAACACCTATGCGTCCTGCGCCCCTACTGCTGCATCATCCCCACCCGGCTCACCCGCACCCGCCCGGCATCCTCCACCTCCACCACCACCTCGTTGCGTCCCGCCGGGAGATCCAGGACGACCCGAATCGGCTGCGGGCCAGCCGTGAGATTCTGGTGGAGCATGGTTTCTTCCCCCAACAGCAGGCGGAGGCTCCCCGTCTGTTCGGCCTCCAGATCAATCTGCAACGCGACGCGACGCGGCTTGGCGCTATAGATCACCAGGATCGCCCGATCCTGCGCGATCCAGCGCACCGTCTGATCACCGTGCGTCTCCGGCGCACTCCACCCCGCCCCAATGCCCACAAAGGGCTGCGGGTCGGCGGGAGTGGCCACGCGGTAGGTCAGCACCGCACCCGCCGGGGGCTGGTCACCTAGCACGAAACTGCGGCGCAGGCCACTCGCACGACTAGCATCTGATGTCTGTACCTCAGCAACCTCTTGTCGCGGTTCGGCACCACACGCCGCCGCACTGGCAATCATCTGCATCTCTGGCAGACGTAGAGCACCGCCTGCCGAATGGAGCATGAGATAGCGAATGTTGAAGTAACTGAAGACACTAGGGGCGATAGTGGTCATATCCTGATCTACAATGTCCGGTGCGGGTCGTGCATAGGCTAGGATGCGGATGATTGGCAATTCATCCATGATGGTATAGGGCATGCGCCGCGACGTATAACCGCCTACCAGCGGCTTTTCATGCACGATTTGATACAGCATGTAGAAGGGGCTGGTGGTGTAGTAGAAGGGTGCTTCGAGGATCGCGGCATCGTCGGGTTCAGTCGCCAGTTCCTGGTAGATCGTGGGGATATAGATGCCGATCATCGGGAAGGGCAGGGTGAGGTTGTCGAGGATCAGCAGCAGAACGATGAGGCCAGTGGCCCATTGGCTGCGCTTTGCCAACAGGTGCTGCGCTCCATATGCCGCCAACATCGCCAGTGCCAACATCGCCAGTGCCATAAAGCGCATCGGGTAGCGGAAGATATTCACCAGCGGTAGCTCGAAGAGGATACTACTTGGCATCGGGATGCCACTCTGCCAACCGGCCACCTGAAAGACCGGCCCCATCGCCAGCATGATAAACAGAATTACACTGATCACCCAGAAGCGGCTTTCGCGCCTGCGCAGGCCAAAAACGGCCAACCCACAGGCCACAAGCCCCAAGTAGGCGGTCTTATTTTGGATGTGGGTGTCAGACTTGTAGGCTTGGGCCTGCTCGGCCAACACGCCCCAGAGCGGGTGGAGTTGGCTGGGGATGACCAGATCGGCCAGATCCACCGATTGTTCACGGCGGAAATCGGGGCCGCCCTCGGTGGAGGCGGTGGGAGTCACCTTGGCTGCCTGAGCGGTAGCGACAATCAGGGGCGAGGTGAGCAGCAGCGCCACCAGCACCGCACCCACTACGGGCAAGGCGGGGCGCATACGTGGCCACAGGCCAGCCGCGATCTGCCCCGGCATGATCAGCAACCAGAGGCAGTACCAGGCCGCCCAGATCAGCGCGAAGAGGTAGTACTGCCAGTCCGAGAGTAGATTGAGCGCCAGTGCGGCCCCAGCGAGGCCAATCATCCACCACGACGGACGGCGATAGGCCAGGCGTAGCAACAGGACAGCCAAGGGCAGTGGCCATGCTGCGGTCATGTGGGTATGCCCGCCCACCACCTGCGAGAGCAGGTAGCCACTACTGGCAAAGACCACCCCACCAATGATCGCCGCCCGTCGCTCCTCGGTCACATCCTGGGCCAGCAGGTAGCTGATAAAGCCACTCAGGGTCAGATTGAGCAGAATCGCAAAGTTGTAGGCAGCGGTCAGGCCAAAAAAGAAATGTACCGGCAGACTGGTGAGGAAGTTGATCGGATTGAGGGTTTGTAGTAGCAGCGTCGTGCCCTGGGGATGGTAGAGCATGGGGGTAAAGTAGGGGTTGACCCACGCCTTGAGCGCAGTTCGCAGCCACCACATATTCCACATATTCTGCCAACTATCGTAGCCATTGCCAGGGACAGCCGTAGTGAGATAGAGCGCCGCTGGCCAGGTGAGGAAGATCGCCAATCCGGCATAGAGGGCCAGAATAGCCAGTAGTGCGCGTACATGACGCATGCGAGACTCCGTGCGAGAAGCTACAGTTGCACCCGTAGCAACTTAAGCGGTTTACCCAAGAAAGAACGGATCAGACGGCGGGTACGTTCCGGCGACTCAAACTGTGGCCAGTGGCCAGCGCGGGGGAGCACCTGCAACTCAGCACCACCGAGGAGATCATCTACCAGACTCGCATCGCGCAGGGGGACGGTGTTATCCTCCATGCCCCAGATCACCAGGGAGGGCGTGGTGACAAGACTAAGCTTCTCGCTCAGATCATTGGCGCGCATTGCCCAGAAGCATTCGGCGCGTACTCGCCCCTGCCCAGCGCGACGTGCATCGGCACGCAGGCGGATGTAGTCCTGTTCGCTGATCATGGTGCGATCCGCAAAGGATGCCGGGCGCATCAGGCGGTCGGTGGCACGCAACATATAGGGTTCGAGCATCGAAACCACCCGGTTGGCCAATGGGAAGCGTTCGAGCATCGTGATCGGCGAGATGAAGACATTGATCCAGAACGAGAGTTTCCCGCTGATAGTTGGGCAGATCAGCACCATGCGCTCGATCAGTGGGGTGTGGCGGAGTGCCATCGTCACGCTGATCATCCCGCCCATCGAGTGGCCAATCAGGATGACCTGCTGGTTGGGGCTGATCTGTTTGATCAGTTGGGCCAGCAGATCGACATAGGCGATGATCGTGGCGCGCTGGCGCAGCGGTGGCGAATCGCCGTAGCCGGGGAGATCCACCACCACACAACGGTTACGCTCACTCAACACCGGCAGCAGCGGCGAGAGCGCATACCAACTACTCGACCAGCCATGAATCAGGATGATAGTTTGGCGTCCGGGTGGCCCCTGCTCACGCACATGGATCTCCTGACCTGCCACGGTGTAGACGCGCTTCTGCAACTCTTGGCCCTTATCGCCCTTATCACCGCGCCGTGCCGCGCCACCTTCGCCCACATCTGCGCCGCCGCGAAGTTGCTGCGCCCGTGATTGCAGTTGGCCGAAGTAGCTCGATTGGGTAATCTGTTCAACTTCACGCTGCTTCTTCACCTGATCGATCTCGATGCGCAGTTCGTTGATCTCCTGGCGCAGTTGTTGTTCGCGGGTATAGGCAGTCAGCGCCGCTGCCGCCAGACGACCCAGCGATTGCACCATCTGAACCGCAATCTCATCAAAGGCGATCACCACACCATGCTCATCCTGGGCATTGATCAGTTGCAGGACGCCAATCACATAGCCGGAACCATCCTTGAGCGGCATACTCAACATCGAAATCGAGCGATAGCCGGTGCGACGATCAAAATCGTGCGTCCCAGAGAGATCAAAATCAACCGCCCCATACGCATCGGGGATCTGGATCGGCTCACCACTCAGGGTTGTTTCGACCACCACATAATTGCGTTGGGCTTGGCCCGAATGCTCATCGTATAAGCGCAGCGGCGGGTAGGGAATATCCTTGCCACTCACCCCACCCATCGCAATATTGAGCGAACGAGTCCGCACGATCATAAAGCGCAGCTTCTCATCCTCGGTGCGCAGATAGAGGGTTGCACCATCGGCATTGCAGAGTTTCTGCGCCTCGGTGACGATCCGTTCCAAGAGGTGATTAAAGTCTTTCTCGGTTGAGAGCGCGACACCAATCGGAATGACCACATGCAGCAGTTCATCGGCGCGCTGTTTCTCGCGCTGAATACGGCGCAGATACTCCACCTCGCGCTGGTAGACCTGGCGCTTAAAGAGGCATGCGCCAATCCGCGCCTTCAACAAGACCTGATCGGCTGGCTTGGGCAGGTAGTCATCGGCACCTAGCTCTATCGCCTGCACTACACTGGCCATATCGTCGAGTGCCGAGAGCACAATCACCGGCACATGGCGCATGTCGGTATCCTTGCGCATGGCTCGCAGTACCGCATAGCCATCCAAGCCCGGCATCATAATATCGAGCAACACCAGATCAAAACTGGTTGAATGTAGGGCATCAAGCGCCGGATAGCCATCATCAACCTGGGTCACTTCGTAGCCCATGCGCTCCAGGCGCCGCGAAAGCATCTCGCGGTTCATATCATTATCATCAACCAGCAGTAGGTGGCCACGCAGATCCGCCCCTTGAGCCTGCACATCATCAGATAGTGAGGGGGTAAAGCCCGAAGAGTCACTCGCCGGGAGGCCGCCCGACGAGATCTGATCGAGTTGGCTCACCGCCCCCATAATCTTGGCCAGATCATGCGCAAACTGGGTCTGTCCTGCATGCTGGGCAACACTGATGAGTCGGGTACAGATCGCGGAGATGGTGAGGAGTGAGGGTGCAATCCGTTGGTGCAAAGCGATAAAATCGGCTTCGCACATAATCACATCATCCTTGGAGAGCATCTCTGTCACTGCGGCAAGGATTTGCCGCCCGGCGGTGATCGCCTGTTTGAGCGGGGCATAATCTTGCTCTACGTCCAAATCGCTCGCTTCTTCCAACAACATCTCACTAAAACCAATGATATGGTTCACTGGCGTGCGCAACTCATGGCGAATAGTCTGCATCGCTGCGGCGGGGTGTTCAGTGCTCGGATTGGACGGGTTGAGCGGCGTATCCATGCGTAGTCCCCCGGTTGTATGGTTGGCCGAATTATCACAAGTAGGGGCGAAGCATCGCCCGCCAACCTAGATCGTATCCCCATGCCACATTGGGGGCGATGCTTCGCCCCTACAAAGATGATACTCGATCATTGATGCGTTGGGGTAAAAGGAACAACGCGAATCCGAGTAACCCGGTCAAACTAGTGGCAATCGTAAAGGCGTAGGCTTGAGGAACCGCATAGGTAAGGGGTGGAAAGTAGCCTAACCCGTAGTCTATTGCGACGGAGGCCAGGAACCATGCCACTACACCTAGGCGTTGGAGCAGGGGGATCGGCGTCATCTGACGGGCAAGCAGGATGCCTTCACACGTCAGGCCGATGTGAGAGACAAAGAGCATCATCTCCATCAGCACTTCGGGATCAGCGAAGCCCGCCACACTCCAATGCTTCCCCCAAAAGAAGAGTGTCCAGAGGCCATACTTGATCGAACTAAAGGCGGCGAAGGCAGTAAACCAGCCCGGAGCGCGGCCAAAGCGCAGCCAGATGAACGCCAGCGTCGCCCAGAGCGCCGCCTCCGGGCAATCGGGGATGAAGGGCCACGCCCACAGCGGCGATTCGAGCATCATCGGGCCATACCAGACCACCCCGCCCCATACCACACCCACCACATTCACTAACATACAGAACCAGAACAGGTAGCGGTTCTTGGTGATCAGAGCATAGATCCAGTCAATCAGACGCAACATAGCCATACCTACACAAAACAAAGACATTGACGCAAAGGCGCGAAGACGCAAAGAATATTATAAAACCTTTGCGCCTTTGCGCCTTTGCGCCTTTGCGTCAAGATGCAACTAGCGAATCCGACGAATCGGCACCCCACCCACCAACGCCCCTGGTGGTACATCCCGATTCACGAGGCTCATCGTCGAGACCGTCGCCCCATCGCCGATGATCACCCCCGGCAGGATCGTACAATTCGCACCGATGGTCACATCCCGCCCGATCACCACCGGGCCACGCCGCCACTCAGTGCGGGTTACCTCGTGGCACAGGATCGTCGTATTGTACCCGATTACACAATTCTCCCCCAGCGTAATGTCTTGGGGGAAGAAGATGTCGAGCATGACCATAAGTGCAACACTACTATGCGCCCCAACGCGCATACCCAGTGCGCGGTAGAGCGGATGCTTGAGCGGCAGGAAGGGGATGTAGCGCGCCAATTGGATCAGCGCGGCATTACGGGCAACCCGCACATACCCGCCGGTGTAGTGCGCATAGTACCAGAGCGCATTGTGTGGCCCTGGGGAAGGAGCAATATGCAGGCGCGCCTTGCGCTCTGCACTGCTGCCCAGGCCATTGGGAGAGATGGAGTTCATGCGGTCAACAATCCTCCAAGATCGTGGTCATCTGGAGGCTATTGTACACCATCCATCCTCCTCACCCCATCAGCCGCACTACTGCCGCCACCCCCATCGTCACTACGATCCCCAAGCCCAACGGCAAGAGGGTCGCCAAGGCCGTCCACTTCAAACTCTTGGTCTCGTTCCAGATCGTCAGGATGGTGGTGCTACACGGGTTATGTAGCAGGCTGAAGAGCATCAGATTGATGGCGGTGAGGGTCGTCCATCCACCCAACCCGGCCAAGACGGTGGTTAACTGCGCCTCTTCTAGCTCCAACATCACCCCGGCTTGGGCCAACTGCGAGCGCCCCAGGGTCAGGGTGAGCATGAGGATGGTAGGGATGATCAGTTCGTTGGCCGGAATCGCCACGATGTAGGCCAGTAGGATCACCCCGTTCAGCCCCAGTAACCAGCCGACTGGTTCCAGCAGATTGACCAGATGCGCCGCAATACTCAGATCGCCCAGGTTGATATTGCTGATCAGCCAGATCACCGCCCCAGCGGGCGCAGCCATCACCACAGCGCGCCAGAGCACAATCATGGTACGGTCAATCAACGAGGTGTAGATGGTCTGCCAGATGCGCGGCGGGCGATAGGGCGGCAGTTCCAGGCTAAACGTGGATGCCTCGCCCTTCAAGACCGTGCGCGAAAGAATTGCCGAGACAATCAGGGTCGTAAAGACCCCAATGATCGTCACCGTCACCACACTCGCCGCCGCAACGAGGCTGGTCAATCCGGGGGCTGCGGTCGCGCCGATAAAGAGCGTCCCCATCAGGATCAGGGTGGGCCAGCGCCCATTACAGATACTGAAGTTATTGGTAATGATCGCAATCAGCCGCTCACGCGGACTATCAATGATGCGCGTCGCCACCACCCCGGCGGCATTACAGCCCCAACCCATCATCATCGAGAGCGACTGCTTGCCATGCGCCCCTGCCACCATAAACAACCGATCCAGATTGAAGGCCACACGCGGCAAATAGCCGAGATCTTCCAGCAGCGTAAAGAGCGGGAAGAAGATCGCCATGGGCGGCAACATCACACTCACCACCCAGGCTGTTGCCAGATAGACTCCATCAATCAGCAGGCCCGCGAGCCATGCCGGGGCATGCAGCGCCTGCGCAGCGGCATGCAGCCACCCATAGACATGCACCGTGAGTAATTCACCTAACAACGCCGAAGGCACATTCGCCCCGGCAATCGTCAGCCAAAAGACCCCGGTAAGCATCAGCGCCATAATCGGGAAGCCCCAGATCCGACTCGTCACCACCTGGTCAATAGCGCGATCCAGCACAAAGGCGGGGCGTTCGCCATCGCGGGTGACGGCGCGGTCGGCAATCTGGGCCGCATCGGTATAGATCGCCTCGGTGACGCGATCATGCAGCGAGCCACCCACCGCATCGCGATGTTTGGCGGCTTCAGCAAGGAGATGTTCAGTATTCATGGCTATTCCTACGCCAGCGCCATAGTTGGAGCCAGCGCCCCCAGTGTCCCATCGCGCACCGCCTGGGTGATACTCGCATCACCATCAATCAGGCGCAGCGCCACCCAGCGCACATTGGGCAGTCCAGGGAAGGCGGCTTCAATCTGCGGCACCAGTGCCGAGACAGCTTGCTCGACAGAGGGATCGCGCAGCGGCAGCCGGCGCGGGCGGGTCAGATAGGCACCACTAGCCACCTCGGCGATGGCGGCGAGCAGTTCGGGGATACCCTGGCCGCGTCGAGCTGCCATGGGCACCACCGGCACCCCCAGATCGCGGGTCAGGCTGCGCACATCCAGCGTCATCCCGTGGCGCTGCGCCTCATCAATCAGATTAACCGCAATCACCACCCGGTCAGTAATCGCCAACACCTGAAGCGCCAGATTCAGATTGCGCTCCAGGCGAGTCGCATCAAGCACCACCACCGTCACATCGGGCCGCCCAAAGAGCAAAAAATCGCGTGCGACCTCCTCATCGGTACTGGTGGAGAGCAACGAGTAGGTACCAGGCAGATCGAGCAATTTATAGCGCTGATCACGGAAGCGGAAACCACCCTCAGCTCGCGCAACCGTCTTCCCCGACCAGTTGCCGGTATGTTGGCGCAGCCCAGTCAGTGCATTAAAGACGGTACTCTTGCCGGTATTGGGGTTACCCGCCAGCGCGACCACATAGTCATAACCACTGGCATCCACACCCAGCTTCACGAGTTGGGCATTGTTATAGATGGAGCAAGTGGCACAATGAGTCGAAGGCGCAGCAGTTATATTGGGGCTAAGAGTCTGCTCAGTCATAGTACCTCTCCTGTATCCAGAAGGACTTCAATTCGTTGGGCCTGTTCGCGGCGTAGTGCAATGACGGTGTCACGCACCCGATATGCGGTCGGATCGCCCAAGGGGCTACGCACCTCCACACTTATGATCGTACCGGGCAGAATACCCAGATCGATCATGCGCTGGCGCTCCGGGCCAACCCCATGCAGCGTCAGCACCTGAGCACTAGCCCCACGGGGCAGGTCGGCAAGGGTGATTGGTTGCATTGGTCGTGTCTCCATCGGTTTAGCATCAGGCGAAATTTATTTTAGGTATACCTCAAATATAATTGATGTAAGGCTGAATGTCAAGAGGATTTTCAGGATGGGGCAGCGTATCACCCCTACTGTAACCCCTACGAACACAAAAACGCGGAACCCCCTTACGAGGATTCCGCGTCCTAATCTGGTGGAGCGAAGGGGGTTCGAACCCCTGACCTCCTGCGTGCAAAGCAGGCGCTCTCCCAACTGAGCTATCGCCCCAGAAATAGAAAATGCAAAAGCCGAACTGACTTTTGCATTCTTTGGTGGGCGTAGGTGGACTCGAACCACCGACCTCGATCTTATCAGGATCGCGCTCTAACCAACTGAGCTATACGCCCTCACAACGCTGCGGAGTATAGCATAGCCCCCTAGCCTTGTCAAATGTGATCCGTTAAGTAACTGTTCACAGTTCTCCTAGCATTCCGGTTTTGACGCAAAGACGCCAAGGCGCAAAGCCTGCAACAAAATCTTTGCGTCAATCAGAAGCTTCCTTTACCCCAAGTGTGACCAGTTACACCGTTAAGTACAAGGGCATGGGCAACGTTCTTGGGGCGCAGACCCAAGAACGTTGCCCATGCCCTTGTCTCGTTTCCTCCCACCCTTGACGCAGTGCGTTGCCTGCTCTAGAATCGCTGCGAGTATCGGGTTGTCTGGAGATGCGTTTATGGCGAAGCAGCAGATCTCTCTGGCGGGGAAGGTGGCGGTGATTACCGGCAGTACACGCGGGATTGGCCGGGCGATTGCCGAGCGGTATGGGCAGGCTGGAGCACGGGTTGTGATCTCTTCCTCTAAGCCTGAGGCGGTAAATCAGGCGTTGCTTGAGATGCGGGCGCAGGGGATTGTGTGTGAGGGGATGACCTGTGATGTCTCGGATCTGGTGCAGGTGCAGGCGTTAGCCCAACGGGCGATCAGTGTCTTTGGTCAGATTGATATGTGGGTCAATAATGCGGGTATCTCTGGCCCGTTTGGGCCAATACTCGATGTGCCGCCGGAGGAGTGGCGGCGGGTGATCGAGGTCAATGTGCTGGGTACCTACCACGGTTGTATTAGCGTCCTGCCCCATATGATTGAGCGCCGTGAGGGGAAAATTATCAATGTTTCGGGTGGTGGTACCAAGCAGGCGCAACGCTTCTTGGGCGCCTATAGTACCTCCAAGGCGGCGATTGTGCGCCTCACTGATGCCTTCATCCGTGACTACCGCGACCACCCGTATGTCTCGTTCACGATCCTGGTGCCGGGGATGGTGCCCACCGATATGATTAACCAGATTCCGTTGGTGGGTGCGGGCCATGAAGCATCTAAAGATCTGCCGCGTATTATGCGTATTTTTGGTTCAAGCACCGCCGAGACTGCCGATCTGGCCATGCGGGCGGTCTCCCACGAGACTGACGGTGTGAGTGGCAAGGTCTATGAGATTATGACCCGCCGCCGTGTCGTGTGGAATTTGGTGTCGGCCTTTGTGCGCCGCAAGATGTGACCCCAACCTACAAATCTATGGGTACATGAAAAAAGCGCAAGCCACTGGCTTGCGCTTCTTCTGCCGTACCGCATTAACGCTTCGGGCTCATCATCTTGTAGTAGTCGTCGGCCATCCGCTTGGCATCGGAAACCAACTCTTGCCAATTAAGGATCTTTACATCGGGGATCTTGCGCTGGTGCTCAATGAGTACCCAGCCCCATAGCACCGCCTGCCCGATCATCACGAAGACGACGATGCCAATCATGATCCAGCCATCCATGGCTTACCTGCCTTTCGCTGATCTGGTGTTTGACTTATGATACCGCAGGGAAGCGTGATGTGCAACTTGTACTCTGGCTGTTGATTTGCGCTACAATGATCCTGTGTTGCATCATATGTTTTGAAGATGGTATCGCCCGTATGGATCGTGTTGCGTGTTGTATCCTGCTATTACTCGCACTGGTCGCCTGTGCGCCCGGCCAGCCGCCTGCCACCGCCACATCGGTGCCGACGGCGACGCTGCGGCCTACCTCGACGCCCCGGCCTACGGCGACGCTCGTGCCTACCGCTACCCCCGTGCCCACGTTGGCTGCTCGCCCCGATTCTGAGGCCCAGGCGGCCTTGCTGGCGGGGGTGGCAGCATCGGCGGCGGCCCAGCATTACCGCGCTATGGTGCAGATGCTCGGTTATGGCGCGGTGGGGGCGGTGGGCTTGGGCCAACCCCACGAGCCGATGGAAGTGGTCGGGATGCAGGCCGATTTTGCGGGGAATGACTATGCCTTTACGCTCACTGGGGTGATTACGGCCATCTATGGACATGCGAGTGCGGGTGGCTTGCAGGCCCGACGGGTGGCTGGACAGCACTATGTCTATGGCCCGCTGCCGATCATCGGAGCCTTCCAGCCGACGTGGTACCGCCTGCCCGATCAGCGGGTGGCCTTCGCGTCACCTCCGCTCTATCCGGCGGGACTGCTGGCGCTGGTGGCTAATAGTGGGGTTGATCCCTCCGGTTTCGCCCCCGCTGATACCATGCAACTCGATGGCATGACCTGTCATCGTTTTATCAGTGATCGCCCCGCCGCGCTCGCGGTGTTGCGTAGTTTGGGTGCGAGTGGCCTGACGGTGGATACCAATCCGGAGCATATTGATAGTGTCGGTGCGAATCTCTGGGTTTGCCCCGATGGCTACTTGCATCAGGTTGAGATCGCCTTTGCTGGAACGACGCCGGGTGATCCTGCTCAGCCTTTTGATTTCACACTCACGCTGCATATGTATGACTTTACAGCGCCTGTGGATGTGTTAGCGCCCCAACGTGCCATTGATCTCGTGGTGGCACCACGGTAGAGATGGAGGAGGTATGGTTCGCGTTCTTTTGCGTTTGGTGGCCGCAGCATTCCTGCTGCTACTCCTGGCCACACCGGTGTTGGCTCAGAGTCGCTTGGTGATCACCGATCCCGATAGTCGCCTGGATCGGGCAGCGCTGGAGCGTGCCGCAGCCCCGCTGCTGCGCCGTGATGCCGAGGTGGCGATCTATCTGCTTGACGAGGGTGGAGCGGCTGATTTTCAGACGCGCCTCACCCGCGATGGGTTCGTGAGTGGTGGGCTGCGCCGTACTAAGATGATCGCGATCTATGTCGCCCTTGATTCACGCTTTAGTGCTATTCAATATGGCGATGGATGGAATGCGGCGCTTGATGTTCCGGTGGGGGATACCAAGAACTATGACCTGATCCGCACCCAGTCGCTCAATCCTGGCCTGTCGAGTGGCGATTATACGAGCGCCTTCACGACCGCTCTGGGTGCGATTGAGGCGGCGATTGTCAGCCCACCATCGCCCAACGGAAGCATCAATGTGGATACGGTGCCACTCGCGGCGGGTGGCCTCACGCTGGCCGCAGCGGTGGCAGGCGGTGTGGTGGTGGTCAATCGCCGTCGCGCTGCCAAGACCCGTGCCGAGGCGGAGCGTCAGCACAAGGAGGCCCGCGAGGGTGTGGCGGTTCTGATCACCGGCATGGGGCAGCGCTTCCGCAACGCCGATGAGAAGGCGCGCTACGATGCCGTTTCGTATGCGCCCGCTGATGTGGAGCGCCTCAAACGTGCCCAAGCGGCGGCGCAGGCGCGCTTTGCGCAAGTGCAGACCCAGTTTGATGATATTGGTGAACAACTCGAACGCTACGCCAAACCCGAACTGGCGCAGATCAATGCCACGACTGCCGCCTATGATCAGGTGCGTGCCTTGGCTGAGGCGGTCGCGCAGGATCTCAGCGCGGTTGAACAGATGCGCCTCGAACTGGATGCCCTGGCTCGCCAAGCCCCAGAGGAGATTGCGCGCGTAAAAAAATCCTAACCGACGCCGCCGACCGGCTGCTCGCGCTGGGGAAGGAGATTGCCGACCATGCGGCAACACTCGCCCCGGTCGAACAGCAGGTTGTCCAGGCCGAGCAGGTGTTGGCAGGCTATGATGCCCGCAACGCGATTGCTCTGGCTCAGGTGGCGTCGGAGATGGCTCTTCTTCTGCTGGCAACGCTGGATCGCTATAGCGCCATCCGTGCCGGGATTGTCCAGGCTCGTCATGATGCCGAACGCCTGACGGTTGAGGGCTACCGCATGGAGACCTCACAGGCGGCGATTGATGGTGCGCGTACCGCACTGAGTGAGGCGGCGCGGGTGCTTCAGACGAGTGGCCCGTCGGCAGCGGCGATTAAGTTGGAGGCAGCCCAGACGATGCTTGATGAGGCGGTTGCGCACGGTTCGGCGTTGCCCACCTTGCGTACCGAGAATAATGAACGCCTCACGGTGATCGAGGCGGCTGGAATTCACGCTGCTGATCTGATCGCCGAAGGGCGGCGTGCCTTCGATCTGGTGGACGAGTTTGCACCGAGTACCTGGAGCGACATTCGTGGCAATGGCAGCGAGGCCGATGCGGCGGCGGCGCGTGCCCACGAGCATTGGCAGAGTGCCCAACAGCGCAACAGCATGGAGGTGCAGGAGTTCTATGCGGCCAAAGAGGATCTTGATGCTGCCAGCGAGGAACTGGCCTATGTCCAGCAGTTGATTGATGCGATCACCACCCGTTTGCGCGATCTTGAGCAGGCACGCTCAACAGCACGTGCGATTCTCGCCGAGGCCGAGCGCAGCATTGGGGTGGGCTGGGAGTTTGTGCGTAGTAACGATGCTGATGTCAGCAAAGACCCAGAGGGGCAGTTGCAGCGTGCCCAGGAACTCTTGGTGCGCGCTCAGGCCGAAGCGGCCAACCCGCAGCCTAACTGGCTGATCTTGGTGCGCGATGCTCAGGAGGCTGATCAACTGGCCGATGCGGCGCTGGTGGGCGCACGGAGCGAGGCCGAGATGATGGCGAAGCTGCGCCAGCAGGTGGACACCGTGTGCCAGCTTGCCGAGGCGGAAGTAACCAAGCTGAGCAAGTTTGCTGATCTGCATCGTGATGATCTGCAACCGGCTACGACACAAGCAATTGCCAACCTGCGCGGGCTATTGGAGCAGGCCCATGCAACACGCCAGCGCGCCGAGCAATTGGAGGAGCAGCAGCGTCAGAATGCCCTCAACCAGAGCCTCGCGGCCTACCGCAGCCTGAATGAAAAGACTGCGTCAATCTATGAGACGACTCAGGCTGATGTGCAACGCCTAGAGAAACTGCGCACCCAGTTGAATGACGAACTGACCAAGGCGCGTAATGCCCTTCAGGAAGCCGAAGGACTCTATGCGACCTACGGAAAAAAGATCTCCAATGGGCGCAGCCTCGGTCAGCGCCTCCAGAGTGCGCGGCGCAGTTTTGATCAGATCCGCCTCCCGATTCGGGGTGAAGATCAGATCAACAAGACCATCAAGATCGCCCAGGCGATCAACGGCGAGTCCCGCGATGTGACTCGCGAACTGCGCGAGTACGCCAACCGTCAGGGGGGCGGCGGTAGTGGTCGTGGTGGTGGCGATGAAGTGATTGCGGTGCTCGGCGGCATGATCCTCAACGAGGTGCTCAACAGTGGGCGGCGCCATGGTGGATGGGGCGGCAGTGGCGGTTGGTCGGGCGGTGGTGGTGGTGGTGGTGGCTGGTCGAGTGGCGGCGGCGGGGGCGGCGGCTCCTTCGGTGGCGGGGGCGGCGGCGGTTCCTTCGGCGGCGGCGGCGGCGGCGGCGGGTGGTAAACTAGGGTACCCCATGGAGGGCGAAGCATCGCCCTCCATGGAGCCTGGGTACACGAACTGGGTTTGGTGGGCGATGCTTCGCCCCTACTATTGATGGAGCATTGATACTATGGGCGCGTTGCAATGGAGCTATGTCAGTGGGACGAGCGAGAGACCACTGCTGGGGGTGACGATTGGTGATATGTTCGATCAGACGGTAGCGAAGTACCCCCATAATGAAGCACTGGTAGCTTGTCAGCAAGGGCTACGCTACACCTACGCCCAACTTAAGGTTGAGGTTGACCGTTGCGCACGGGCGCTGATGGCGCATGGGATTGCCAAGGGAGATCGTATCGGTATCTGGGCACCCAACCGCACCGAGTGGGCGATCACCCAATTTGCCACCAGCAAAATCGGGGCCATCTTGGTCAATATCAACCCCGCCTACCGCCTGCACGAGGTTGAGTATGCCCTGCACCATTCGGGCTGTTCGCTGCTGATCATGTCGCCGCAGTTCAAGACCTCCAACTATGCCCAGATGATGACCGGGTTGGTGCCCGAACTGATTCAGGGTGATCGCTCGCCGCGCTTGCCCCGTTTGCGCGGTTTGATCCTCTTGGGCGATACGCCTGCCCCCGGTATGATGACCTGGGATACCATGCTGGCCGAGGCGGAGAAGGTTGATCATGAAGAACTGGTACAGCGCCAAGCCGAGCAGCAGTTTGATGATCCAATCAATATTCAGTACACCTCCGGCACCACCGGCTACCCCAAAGGAGCCACCCTCAGCCACCACAACATCATCAACAATGGCTACTTCGTGGCCGAACTGATGAATCTCACCGATCAGGATCGTTTGGTCATCCCCGTTCCGCTCTACCACTGCTTCGGTATGGTGATGGGTAATCTGGGCTGTATCACCCACGGTGCAACGATGATCTACCCCAGCGAGGGCTTTGATGCTCTGGCCGTTTTGGAGGCGGTACAGGCCGAACGGGCCACCGCGCTCTATGGGGTACCCACGATGTTCATTGCCGAGTTGGAGCATCCTGAGTTTGCCAACTTCGACCTGCACAGCCTGCGTACCGGCGTGATGGCTGGTTCGCCATGTCCGATTGAGGTGATGAAACGAGTACAAGCGCAGATGCACATGCGTGATGTCGAGATCTGTTACGGAATGACCGAGACCAGCCCGGTGAGTACGCAGACCCGTATCGGTACGCCGCTGGAGAAGCAGGTGGGCACGGTGGGTCAGGTACACCCACACGTCGAGGTCAAGATCATCAACCCGCTCACCGGGTGGATGGTGCCGGTAGGCGAGACGGGCGAACTCTGCACGCGGGGCTATAGCGTGATGCTCGGCTACTGGGATAATGAGTCGGCCACCCGTGGGGCGATTGATCCGGGGCGTTGGATGCATACGGGTGATCTGGCGGTGATGGATGACGAGGGCTATCTCAACATTGTCGGGCGCATCAAGGATATGATCATCCGTGGTGGTGAGAATGTCTACCCGCGTGAGATTGAAGAGTTCCTCTACAGCCACCCCAAGGTGAGCGATGTGCAGGTGATCGGCGTCCCCGACATCAAGTATGGCGAGGAGATCATGGCTTGGATCAAACTGAAGCCGGGCGAAACTGCCGATACAGAAGAGTTACGCAACTTCTGCCGTGGCCAGATCGCCCACTACAAGATCCCGCGCTATATCAGGTTTGTTGACGCCTTCCCCATGACCGTGACCGGGAAGATCCAGAAGTTCCTGATGCGCCAACAGAGCATCCACGATTTGGGCCTGGATGCGGCGGCACATGTAGAGACGGCCTAAGTGGTAACGGTTTACACTTGGAGGAAATAGCAATCGTATATTGACGCAAAGCCGCAAGGACGCAAAGATTTTATGAAGGGTCTAGCCTACACTTTGCGCCTTGGCGTCTTTGCGTCAAAACCGTGATGCAAAAGGATCTCACCGATGCCCAAAAATCCACTTGCAATGGCGCTTGCCAAAGTCATTATCGCTGCTGCCTGGGCCGATGGGCATCTGGCCCGCGATGAGGTGAATAGCCTGAAGAATATCCTCGCCGAACTTGGCCAGACGGGAGGTTCGGGTGAGATGGCACTGACGGTCAATGAATGGGCCGAACTGGAGATCTACCTGCACTCGCCGGTGGGCGGTGAGGAGCGGGCGCGCCTAGTGGAGGATCTGGGTGCAGCCCTCCGTGGCCCAGGTGATCGGGCGTTGGTGTTAGCCGCGCTCGACCAGATGTTGCGAGCGGATCGGGTGATTACTCGTGAGGAACGTGAAGCTGCGGCAGAGATCCGCTCGGCACTCGAACATGTGAACCTGGGCATGTTTGCCCAACTTGGGCGCCTGTTGCGTGGATCGATCCGCTCCAAAGCCCCCAACCGTGAACTTTACCTAGAAGAATTTCTGCATAATCGGATCTACTATGCAGTACGCCAACGAATCGGTAAAGCTCCCGAAGAAGATCTGGGCATCCCCGCCGATGAGGCCCATATCCTCGCGCTTGCTGGTGGGTTGCTGGCGCGGGTAGCTCAACTCGACAACACCGTTACTGATGCCGAGCATACCCGGATTGTCGAGGCACTCCAACAGGGTTGGGGCGTCAGTTACGAACGCGCCGCCCTCGTGGCTGAGGTGGCGCTCGCCGAGTCGGTGGCCGATCTCGACTACTACCAACTCACCAAGGAGTTTGCTGATACCGCTCCGGTGGATGAACGCATCCGTTTTCTTGATGCGCTCTTTGCGGTTGCGATGGCTGATGGTAACCTGAGCCGTGAACTTAGCGACGAGATTAGTCGTATTACGGCGAGTATCAACCTTACTCATGATCACTTTGTGGCCGCGAAGCGGCGTGCCAGGGGGGAATAAAGGTTCTTGGGGCTACGCCCCAAACCCCAGTTTTTGTTATTTTTGGCGGCGTAGCCGCCAAAAATAACAAAAAAAGATCTTCGAGGGTGTTTGATTCATTTTCAAAATCCTACCGGAATAGATACATGAATTTTTTGCTTATTTTTACCTTGATTTTATCCACACTCTTCTCGCCCACAGCACAGGCCGTGCCACCCATCCGCGAGTTCACGTTGGGCTACTCGGCCCAGGGCCGCCCGATAGATGTCGTGCAGGTGGGCGATGGCCCGCGCAAGTTGGTGGTGGTCGGGGCGACCCATGGTGCGCCGGAGGCCAATACTTATCGCCTCACGCTCGAACTGATTGACTATTTTCGCGCCAACCCGCAGGCTGTGCCGACCAGTGTGCGGCTCTACTTCATCCCCGTGCTCAACCCCGATGGCCTCGCCCTCGGTACGCGCTTCGATGGCCTTGGGGTTGACCTCAACCGCAACATGAACACCAACCTGGACGGATGTGCCGAGAATGATTGGAGCATCACCGTTCAAGGTGCGCGTGGCATCGTCTCCGATACGGGTGGCCCCTACCCCGACTCGCAGGTTGAGAGCCGCCTTATCCGCGCCTTCCTCCTCGATGCGGCGGGGGTGATCTTTATCCACTCCAATGCCGGGCTGGTCTTCCCCTCTTTCTGCGAACACGCGCCCTCGCTGGCCATGGCCGAGACCTACGCGCTGGCGGCGAACTATACTTATAGCCGCTACTGGCCCAACTACAACATCACTGGTTCCATGACCGATTGGGCGGGCAGTATGGGGATTGCCGCGATCACCCCGGAACTGATCACTGGTGATCAGAGCGAGTTCCCCCAGAATCTCGCTGGCCTCCAGGCAGTCTTGGCCAATGCCGAGGCGCTCTTGCCCCCCCCCGCCGACAACGAAATAGACGGTATCCCCGTACCCGCCGCGATCTACCGTTACTGGCGGGCTATGGGTGGGAGTGAGCATTTCGGTATGCCGTTGACCTCGGCCTACAGCGTGGGTGAGGATCTGCTCCAGCCCTTCACCAAGGTGGTACTCGTCCAACGTGCCAGTTACGCCGACACCTCCTACTATGTCCAGCCCGCTCCACTCGGCCAGGAGGCGGCCCAATCCGTGGCCTTTGCTGGTGGTGATGCCTTTGGCCCCGGCGATCCGGCCAGCAATCCGCTCTTCTTTGAACAGACCGGCCACGGCCTCAAGTTGGCCTTCCTCGATTTTTGGCAACGCGGTGGCGGCTTGGATGTCTTTGGTTTACCGCTCTCAGAAGAATTTACCGCCCGTGCCGCTGATGGCCAGTTGCGCGAAATGCAATACTTTGAACGCGCCGTCATGGCCTACTACCCAGAGGATGGCGGCGTGCGCCTTGAACCCTTGGGCGTGCGATACCAGCATCTCGCCACGCTCCAACAACCGCTGGTGGCCCAGATGGCACGTTGAGCATAAAGAACCGCCACGCTCCTCCATTGCAGCGTGGCGGTATAGGTTCGGGGAACACCGCATCGTGTCCCCCACGAGAATGTTCTGGAGCAGTAGCGCAGAAGTAACGCGGTCACCCTGAGCGAAGCGAAGGGTCTCGGTCGGGATTCCTCGCTGCGCTCGGAATGACAAGTGGTATTGCGTTCAGGATTACTCCACCGTAAGCACGGTGTGCATCCCGGCCTGGTAGTGACCGACCAGATTGCAGAGCAGAATATAGGTACCGGGGGTCAAGTCGAGGGTTACTTCACCCTTGGTATGAGCTTCGATTTCGGGCACTTCACCTAAACTGACCAACGCATCCTCGGAGAGGCGTGCGATGGTGCGGTCGTAGGGAAGTTCCATTGTGGCATCAGCAACCGGAATGACTAACATCTCATGGGTGACAACATCAGTATTGATGGCTTTGAAGGTGACACTACCGGCAGGAATAGTCAATTTATCGGCGACAAGTTCAAATGAATGAAGCTTCACATGCACTTCGTTATCAGGAATGATAACTTTGGCATTAACACGCCCCCCACCACATCCGGTCACCATCAGGGCAAGGAGACTAAGTACCGACAGCGAGAGGAGTAGTTTGAGCATCTTCATTGTGTGACATCTACATGAGGTTGTTTCAACGCATCCCTGGGCGTTGCATGGCTATACATGTTTTTGAATATGATTCACCGCTGCTCAATGACATACACACATGAGTCACAGAAGGCGAGATCTTCGGAGACTCGACGGGAAATGCTACCGATGAATCACTCATAGGTTTGGGATATGTGTATAATACACGAATTTATATATATTGGTACAATATTTACGAATTGTTGTCATATCTTAACTGAAAAACCTTGAATTTGTGCTTTTTCTAACGATATTCCAAGAAATATGCGCTAGAGGAGGGATGGTTTTTGGAGTTAATTACCAATTTAATAGTTGTTTTGGTGGTTTCTCGGTCAAAACAACTATTAAATTGGTGATTATTACTTTCGGTGGGGAGTAGGCTAGGGCATGTGCGCCAAAAATCCCAGCAACAGCCCGTGCAAGGGGCGTGCCTTCTCGATCTGGGGGAAGTGGCCGCAGTGGGGGAAGATCACGAGGTGGGCATTGGGGATCTCGGCGGCTGCGATATGGGCTTGGCTGAGGGGGAAGATCTGGTCGCCCTCGCCCCAGATGATAACTACGGGCAGTCGTAACTCCTTCAGGCGAGCGCGCATCCCGGTCAGGGTGAGGTCGGTGGCGTCATAGCGTTGGCTAATCGCGGTCAGGGCGCGCCGATTATCCCATCCCAGGAAGGCATCGCCGGACAACTTAATGAACTCTTCGGTGACAAACTCGGTGGGATTATGGAAGGCCGCGCCCATCATCGCCCGCACCAGGGGTGGTTGACCAGAGAGCCACAAGATTGACCAGCAGAGCGGCGGGATCTTGCCGACCCGGTTCATCGGCGCGGGTTCGCCAAAGCCGTCGGGATCAACCAAGAGCAAGCCGTTCACCCGTTGCGGGTAGATGAGTGCGGTTGCAAGCGCATATTTGCCGCCCATCGAGTGGGCCACAAGCGTAAAACGATCAACACCGAGCGCATTTAGTGCCGCAATATATAATCCAGAGATCATCTCCAATGAATAGGGCGCATCCCCCGGCTTATCCGAACGCCCAAAGCCCAGGCAATCGAAGGCCAGGGCGCGATAGCCTGCTCGCGCCAACATCTCACCTGTTTGGCGCCAATCCTCAGCCAAACGGCCAAAGCCGTGGAGTAACAGCACTGTCGGGCCACTTCCGGCTTCAAGATAGTGTAACCGGTATCCATGGACGCTGATCTCGCGACTGTGCATCATTGGAATTGCCTCTACGTTTAGTATATATATTGCATACGGGCGTTTTAGTATAACATAGGCATGCGAGTGCTTCCCACTCGCGTATGCAACAACCAGGGCTTGTGGAAAGTTCTTGGGGCTGAAGCCCCAAATTCCAATTTTTGGTGTTGTTTGGCGGCGAAGCCGCCCCCGATCCTCCACCGGAGGTGATTTTGCACATTCCCTGTATGCTACAATACAACCCCTATCCTTCCTGGGGATCTGCGCAAATGATCAGCCATGGCTACCGATATTCTTGAGGTGCTCCACAACCTAGCTCGGCAGCGCAGTCGCGGGGAGGTCAATCCGCTCTTAGCGCTGCGCCATCTCCCCCAGCGCCCCGGAACGCGGATCAGCCACTTGTCAATCAATCAGCGGCTGGCGCAGGCGTGGATTGGCTTGACCGGACAACCCTTTCGCCAACACCAGTCGCTCTCGGTCTCGGCGTTGCGGCGTGGGGAACCCTTTCTTCTCGTTGGTGGTGGGGCGAACCTGCGTCAGACGCTGCACTTGTTGGCACTTGAGTTGTTGCATGGTGATCAGCCCGCCACCGCACTGCTGCTCGTCCCCGATGAAGCCGCTGCCACCCTGCATCTCGCCGAATTGCGCCGCCTTACGGCGACGCTCGCCCCGCCCTTGCCGGTTGCGGCGGCGCAGGGCGAGCATGTGCGCGCCGCCTTTCACGCTCGCTTGGTGGTGACCACCCCAACCGCGCTCCACGAACGCATGTTGCGCCACCACGACCGGGCATGGCTGGGTTTTTGGTCGCGGCTGCAATTGGTGCTCATCGCCGATGCACATCGCTATACGGGGGTGGCGGCGGCGCATCTCACCAGCCTGCTGTTGCGTACACAGCGGCTCACCGCAACCGCCATGTCGCCCTTCTTTGGCGCGTCGGTGGTGGATACCCAGCAGGCCCATGCGGTGCTCGAACTCTGTTTGGGGCGTCAGTGGCGCATGATTCCTGTGGATGATGTGCCTCGCCCACGGGTGAGTCTGGCACTCTGGCGGGTGGGGACGGATCGCCTGCGTGAGACGGTGGAGATGGCGCTGGGTTTGCAGCGCGCCGGGTTGGCGGTGCATCTGCTCACGTCTGATCTGGAGACGCCGCTCTTCCGCACGGTGTTGGGGAGTGATGTGCGCGGTGTCAGTGTTGGGCGTAGCTTGCAAGATGCCTCGGTGGTGATCTTGACCGGGGTGATGGTTGGCCCGGCGGCGCTGCGTGAGGCGATTGAGAGTGGTGCGCAGGTGATTATTCAGATCTTAGCTGATGATCCGACCGAGCGTACTCTGTTGCGTCTGGCGCTACGCGAACCAGCCCACTTACCCTGGCTTGATGATCCAGCGCCGGTCTGGTTGGCGGCTCCCGCCAATGCGTATGTGTTGGCCCAACACCTGCTGTGTGCCGCCAGTGAGCGCCCGATCACGGCGACGGAGGTTGAGGCATGGCAGGTGGCTTCGATTATGAATCGCCTGGAGGCGCATCAGCAATTGACGCAGCTCCCCGATCATGAACCGACATGGCAGCCGCTCTCTAGCGCTACCGATCCCTATTCAGACTTCGATCTGTGTGCGGCGGGGGTGCCTGCTACCCGTATTCTTGATGAACGGGGCCAAACGCTCACCATGCTCGATTCGGCGTCTTTTGATCGTTGGGCGTTTGCTGATGCGGCCTTGCCACCCGTGCGCGGGGGCTACCGCGTGATCGCCCGCGATGATCAGGAGTTGCAACTGACCCTGCGGCTGGCACTTGATGACCGCCGTACCTTCCCGCTGCGGCACTGCCAAGTACGGGTGCGTGATTGTCGGGCGCGCCGGATGTTGCACGGCTGCGAGGTGGCCTGGGGCCGGGTGATGATTGATGAGGAGATCTATGCCTACCGCGAGGTGGTTGGCGCAGCACCCGCGCTGGATTTCAACCTGAATCCGCCACTGGCGACGAGTTGGGGTGCCCCGGCGTTGTGGATCGATCTGCCCCTGACCATGAAACCGCTCGGTCAGATGATCGGGTGGTCACTTGCGTTTGCGCTCAATTTGCGCACGTTGCTGGGTCTTACCGATCTGGTGCCCGCCTATGATGCGGAGGCGCAGCGGCTCTATCTGGTTGACGCCCAACCCGGTGGGAATGGCCTAGCGCTCTGGCTCTATACCCAGCTTGAAGATCTGCTCCCGCTGGCCTACGATATCGCGCTCGATTCGCGCAGCGATACGTTGCTGGAGCCGCTGGCGCGGGTGGATATGGATTGGATGTTGGCGCTCTTGGGGGGCTGGCATACGCCGCCACCGCAACGCCAAGCCTTTAGCGAGCCGCGCAACGTGGAGCCTGAACCGCCAGTATTGCCTACCCCGCCGCTTCAGGTAGCCCCGAAACTGGTCGCCTATGTACCCGCACCCCCCACTGAACCGGCGGTTCAGGTACCCGCACCCCCCGCACCCCCGGCGGTTCAGGTACCCGCACCCCCCGCACCCCCGGCGGTTCAGGTACCCGCACCCCCCGCTGAACCGGCCAAGCGCCCGCCCAAGCCGCGTGGTCGTCGTGTGCCCGACCCCGAACCTCCCGCGCTCCCGGCGGCTCAGGTACCCGCACCCCCCGCTGAACCGGCCAAGCGCCCGCCCAAGCCACGTGGTCGCCGCGTACCCGACCCCGAACCACCCGTGGCTCCGCCAGCCACACCTAAGCCGCGTGGTCGCCGGGTTGCCCCCCCCGAACCCCCCGCTGTGCCGGAGGCCGCCCCGCCCCCGCCGCCGCCCCCTGAACCGCTGCCCGACGCAGCGGCGATGGTGGCGCGGTTGCGCCGGATGCGCGAGCAACGCGAACAGCACCGTCCGCCTCCAGTGGCGCTGCCAGTTGCCCCCAGCGCCCCCGGCCCGCCACGCTTTCACGCTGGCGATCAGATCTTCTGTACGCCATGGGGCTTCGGTGAGGTGCGATCAAGTCGCTTCGATCATGATCGTGAACTGCTGGTGGTTCACTTTCCTGATTATGGAGCCTTGACGATTGATACGACGGTGAGTTTGGTACGCCGAATTGAGGCCGAAGAACAACCTGATGAAGAGATCTAAGATAGGAGTTGAAATCATGCAAGCAAGCAGCTATGAGCAACTGACGCTGACGATAACCGATCATATTGCGATTATCATGCTCAACCGCCCGGAGCGGATGAATGCGATGGGGGTTCAACTGACTCGCGAGTTGTTGGCGGCGCTCAATGCGGTTGGCTCCGACCCAGAGGCGCGGGTGTTGATTCTCACCGGAGCGGGCGGGCGGGCCTTCTGTACCGGAGCCGATCTGAAGGAGCGAGCCTCCCTTGACGCAGCAGGCCGCTGGGCGCATAACCGCGCCATCAACGATTGTGGTAACACCCTGGCGCGGATGGCCATCCCCACCATTGCGGCGGTCAATGGGATCGCGTTGGGCGGTGGCTGTGAGATCTCATTAGCCTGTGACTTCCGTCTGGCCGCCGATCATGTTGAGTTTGGCTTGCCCGAAGTCGGCTTGGGCGTCATTCCGGGGGCCGGGGGCACCCAACGCCTGCCGCGCCTGATCGGGGCGACACGCGCCAAAGAGTTGATCTTCACTGGGCGACGGATTGGGGCCGATGTGGCGCTGGAGTGGGGCTTGGTCAGCCAAGTTACTTCAGCCGACCGGCTGCTCTCGATGGCACAGGAACTCGCCGCACTGATCGCTCGCCGCAGCCCACTCGCCGTCACCTATGCCAAGGCGGCGATAGATATTGGCCTTGAGAGTTCGTTGGAACAGGGCCAGCGCTATGAGACCAGCGCGATGCGAGCGGTGATTACGTCTGAGGATTACCAGATCGGTCTCGCGGCCTTTGCGGCTAAGGAGGAGCCGATCTTCCCCGCGCTCCTGGTGCAGCGGATGGTCTAGGCCGTAGGTGGCTTGAGGTATTGACGATCCTGCGCCAACATCTCGTTTTGGTTAGCAATCTCCTCATCGGTCGAGAGTTCATAGTGAGCGTGCAGTAGTTCCAGCATCGCACGGAGTTCGCTACACAACTCCTCAAAGACCACAGCCAGCAGTTCGGGATCATACAGCGCATCATCAATGCTCCAGACCCGAACAGCCTGGACACTATCAACCTTGGGGGTTCGCCCAACCAGAAACGAGATCTGGCTACTCACGCGCATACTATCCTCCGAGATTGCCAATGCAGCATAGATCTCGTGGATCGTATTAGCCAAACCCGGCAATCCATTCACATCCCGCTGCTGCTCTTGGGTCAGTGGGATGTGGTAGGTTACCTCCACATCAAGTGAAGGGCCACTGAGCGGGTTTGCATAGAGGCGTTCATCTACAAAACGCTCGATATTATCCAGGGAAGCGCTGCCACGTAGCGAGAAGATTGTAAACTCTGGCGACCAGCGGAACGCCACGACTGCTCGCAAGCCTGGTTCAATCGGCTCCTGATGATCTTCGACACCATCGGGGAGGCAGGTAATACTCAGACTGCGCCCAAGCGCGTGGGTGTCTATCAGTTCTTGAGTATAGGCGATATTGATTTCGGCCTCCTCAATACTGGCGAGCAGGATGGATACAAAATTCTCATAGGTGAGCATGCAAGATTCCTCTATGTTTATACTACCCTCTATTATACACATACACACGCTTCTGTGAGTAGAGTACGGTGGTGGTTCGGGGGGCGTCTGCAAAGTCACCTCCGGTGGGGGTTCGGGGGCGGCGCAGCCGCCCCCGAAGATATTTTTTTGTTGTGTGTTGGCGGCGTAGCCGCCAACACACAACAAAAATTAGGGTTGGGGCGTAGCCCCAAGCGGCGAAGCCGCAAGGACTTTGCCCATGCTCTAAGACGGCCCGCCGGGCCGTCTCTACAGTATCTTTCACCTTGGTATAATAGGAATGACGTTACCACAAGACTACCAGGGATGGACTGCCCATGATCCACGTTCGTGTTGCTACGGCTGCCCTGCGCCATGTGCGGCGTATGGAAGAGATGGCCGAACTTGCCCGCCAGCGCGCCCGCCAACTGGGTCGCCCGGTGCTGGTCAGTGTGAGCGCCCCGGTTAGCCCCGATGATCCCCTCGCACTCTTTGCGCGCGCGGTGGGGGCAACCCATAATCGCTTCTTCTGGAGCCAACCCAGCCAGGGGTTGGCGGTGACGGGCCTGGGGGCCGCCTGGGAGATTGCGGCGAGTGGTGAGGGCCGTTTTGTGAGTGCGGCGGCGGCGTGGCGTGATTTGGTTGCGCATGCTTGTATTGATGCTGACCCCAATCTGCCCTTTGCTGGCCCGGTGGCGGCGGCGGGGTTTGCCTTTGATCCGTTGCGTCCGACGAGTGGCTTGTGGGCCGATTTCCCCGATGGCTTGCTCTTCCTGCCGCGTATGATCTTGGCGCGTCAGGGTGATCTGGCGAGTCTTACGTTTAACGGTCTGGTTGGCCCCGAAACCTCCTCGGTGAATCTCTACCTCTCGGCGGCGCGCCGTCTGCGCGATCTGCTGGGTGGCCCGTGGCGCGCCGCCCACCCCGCCGAGGCGCTGCCGGTGGAGGAGGCGCTGCCTGCGAGTACCTGGCGCACGATTGTGGCCGAGGCGGTGGCCGATCTGCGGGCGGCGAAGATGGAGAAGGTGGTGCTGGCACGCGAGGTGCGGTTGCAGTCCGAGCAGGATTTCGATATTCCCGCTGCCCTTGAACGCTTGCGTAACGAGTACCCGGATACCTTCGTCTTTGCGGTGGCGCACGGTGGCCGCGCCTTCCTGGGCGCTTCGCCGGAGCGCTTGGTGAGCCTGCGCGGTGGGGTGGTTGCGGCGAGTGGCCTGGCCGGTTCGATGGCGCGTGGGGCCACGCCCGAAGATGATGATCGCCTGGGTGCGGCGTTGCTGAATAGTGAGAAGGATCGCCGCGAGCATGCGCTGGTGGTGACGATGATCCGCAGTGCCTTGGGCAATGTGTGTAGCCACGTTGAGGCTCCGAGTGAGCCGGTGCTGATGAAGGTGCGCAATATCCAGCACCTCTTTACCCCCGTTACCGGGCGCATCGCCGGTGGGCGGAGTGTGCTTGATCTGGTGGCGGCACTGCACCCGACTCCAGCGGTGGGGGGCAAGCCCAACGATGTGGCGCTGGAGTGGATCAGGGCCAATGAGCGCTTGGATCGCGGCTGGTATGCCGGGCCGGTGGGTTGGCTCGATGCGCGTGGTGAGGGTGAGTTTGCGGTGGCGCTGCGTTCGGCGCTGGTGAGTAAGCGCGAGGCGGCACTGTTTGCGGGTTGTGGGATTGTCTCTGGTTCTGACCCGGCGCGTGAAGAGCAGGAATCGCAGTTGAAGTTGCGCCCCATGCTGAGTGCGCTGGGAGGTGGCGCATGAGTCAGGCACTCCTTACCGATTGGGTGGCGACGCTGATTGATGGCCTGGTGCGCGGCGGAGCCGCCGATCTGGTGATTAGCCCCGGCTCGCGCAGTACGCCGCTGGCGCTGGCGGCGGCGCGCCACCCGCAGGCGCGCATCTGGATGCACTATGATGAGCGCTCGGCGGGTTTCTTCGCGCTGGGGATGGCGCGTGCGCGGCGCGCCCCGGTGGTGCTGCTGTGTACCTCTGGGACGGCGGCGGCCAACTACTGGCCCGCTGTTGCCGAGGCGCATCTTGCGCGGGTGCCGCTCATCCTGCTCACCGCTGACCGGCCCCACGAGTTGCGCGATAATGGTGCCCCCCAGACGATCGATCAGATTGCGATGTATGGCGGTAATACGCGCTGGGCCAGTGATCTGCCGGTGCCAACCGAGGGTCTCTTACCCTACCTACAGTCGCTGGTGGCACGGGCGATTGCGGCAGCCAGGGGCGCACCGGCTGGACCGGTGCATCTCAACTGCCCGCTGCGCGAGCCACTGCTGCCGGATCGTTCCCGCTTGGCGGCGCTCTTTGCTGATCCGGCCCCGTTGCCCCAGGTGCAGGTTGCGCCACGCCGCGCCGATGCGCAGCAGATTGCCGATCTGGCTGCGCTGCTGCAAACTACCGAGCGCGGCATGATCGTCTGTGGCCCCCAGGATGATCCGGCGCTGGCTCCGGCAGCCGCGCAACTGGCCGAGCGGCTCGGTTGGCCGTTGTTGGCCGATCCGATCTCCCAGGTGCGTTGTGGCGCGCATGTCCACGAGTTGGTGATCGGAGGCTATGATGCCTTCCTGCGCGATGAGCACTTCGCGGCGCGCTACCGCCCCGATCTGGTGCTGCGGCTGGGCGCGATGCCCACCGCCAAGCCGCTGCTCCAGTTCCTCACCCGCAGCCCCCAACCGCGCCAGATCGTGGTTGACGGTGGGGCCGGTTGGCGCGAACCGACCAGTCTGGCGGCCCAGCACCTCTTTGCCGATGAGATCGATCTCTGTCTGCGCCTCGCGGCGGCGCTGCCCGAACCGCGCCCCGCTGGGGCATGGAGCGCGGCTTGGATCGAGGCGGAGCGAGGTACCCAGGCGGTGATTGCCGAGCATCTGCGCGGCCAGGAGCAGATCAGTGAGCCGGGGGTGTTTGCTGCATTGGCGCGTATCCTGCCCGCCAATGCGACGCTGTTTGCGGCCAATTCGATGCCCATCCGCGACCTCGACACCTTCTTCCCGCCCAGTGAAACCCCACTGCGTCTGCTCGGTAATCGCGGGGCCAACGGGATTGATGGCCTCACCTCGACCGCCCTGGGGTTAGCAGCGGGTGGCTACGGGCCAGTGGTCTTTGTTACGGGTGATCTCTCGTTCTTCCACGACTCGAACGGCCTGCTGGCGGCCAAACTGCACGCCCTCAGCGCCACCATCGTGCTGATCAACAATGATGGTGGCGGCATCTTCTCCTTTTTGCCCCAGGCGAGCGAGAGCGATCAGTTCGAGACGCTCTTTGGCACACCGCACGGCCTCGATTTTGAACCGCTGGCGGCATGCTATGCTGCCCACTACACCCGCGCCGAAGACTGGGCCACCTTCCGCCATGGCGTGCTGCGGGGAGTGGATGGCGCGGGCCTACATATCGTTGAGGTGCGTACTGAGCGTACCCGCAATGTGCGTGACCACCGGGCGATCTGGCCGTTGGTTGCCGAACGTCTGGAGAGGGCGGGGTTGCGCTGATGTATCCGTTGGATAGTTATGGTGATGGCCCGGTTCTGGTGTTGTTGCACGGTTTTACAGGGAGTGCCGAAGAGTGGGCCGAGGTGATTCCGCACCTGACTCCGTACCGCCGCGTGATTGCGGTCGATCTGCCGGGGCATGGGCGGGCATCTGCGCTGACAGATCGCACCATGCCGCGTTGTGTGGATGATCTGCTGGCCACGCTTGATGATCTGGGGCTGGCGCAGATCGATCTGCTGGGCTACTCAATGGGTGGGCGGGTGGCGTTGCACCTCGCCGCCGCCGCCCCCCAGCGCATCCGCAGCCTGATCCTAGAGAGCGCTTCGCCGGGGTTGTCCGATCCCGCCGAGCGGGTGGCGCGCGCCGCCGCCGATGATGATCTGGCTGACCAGATTACCAGCCGGGGCATTGCCTGGTTCGCCGACTACTGGCAGAATATTGCCCTCTTTGCCAACCAAGCGCGGCTGCCCGCCGCCACCCGCGCCGCGCTCTATGCGCGCCGCCTGCGCTGCCGCCCAGAGGGCTTGGCCGCTGCGTTGCGCAATATGGGGACTGGCCGCCAAGCGTCGCTCTGGAATCGGCTCAACACGCTCCCCATGCGTACCCTGCTCATCAGCGGGATGCTCGATCACAAATTCACCCGCATCAACCAGCAGATGGTCGAGTTGATGCCCAATGCACGCCATGAGAACATGCCCGATGTTGGCCATGCCATTCATTTGGAACAGCCCCAAGCCTTTGCCCAACTTGTGGTAGGATTTCTGACGGAATTGAACCCAAACGAAGCCCAGCAATAAGGAGGCGTCCATGCCCATCGAGTGGAAGAACGTCGGTAACTATAGCGATATTCTGTACGAACACGACGCTGGTGGTGAGGGGATCGCCAAGATCACCATCAACCGGCCTGAGAAGCGCAACGCCTTCCGCCCGGAGACCACCACCCAGCTTCTTGAGGCATTCTCCCTTGCCCGTGATGATGAGAGCATCGGGGTGATCCTCTTTACCGGCGCGGGCGACATGGCCTTCTGCTCCGGCGGCGACCAGAGTGTGCGCGGGGAGGGCGGTTATGTCGGGGGCGATAAGGTACCGCGCCTGAACGTCCTCGATCTGCAACGCCTGATCCGCGTCATTCCCAAGCCGGTCATCGCGCTGGTGGCGGGCTACGCGATTGGTGGCGGGCATGTGTTGCATGTGGTGTGCGACCTGACGATTGCGGCGGAGAACGCGATCTTTGGCCAGACCGGGCCGAAGGTGGGTAGTTTCGATGCTGGCTATGGCTCCAACCTGCTCACCCGCATGGTTGGCGACAAGAAGGCGCGTGAGATCTGGTACATGTGCCGCCAGTACAACGCCCAGCAGGCGCTCGACATGGGGCTGGTGAATACGGTGGTGCCGCTAGAGCGCCTAGAGGATGAAGGGGTGCAGTGGGCACGCGAGATTCTGGATAAGAGTCCCATGGCCATCCGCTTCCTCAAGGCGGCCATCAACGCCGCCGCCGACGGCCACGCCGGGTTGCAGCAACTCGCCGGTGATGCCACGCTGCTCTACTATCTGAGTGAAGAGGCCCAGGAGGGTAAGAAGGCGTTCCTGGAGAAGCGTAAGCCCAACTTCCGGCGCTTCCGGCGCTATCCGTAGAACAGAATCCTCGTGTTGACGCCAAGGCGCAAAGACGCAAAGATTGTGATAGGGGTTTCTCTTGAAGGCTTTGCGTCTTGGCGTCTTTGCGTCAAAATCTGGATGCTAGGAGAAGTGTGAAAAGTTACCCCAGCATAAGGTATTGATCCATGCACTCAACGACCGAAACTGCCGAACTCAGCCCGCTCAAGGTCTGGCTGATGGCCATCCGCGTCCCCACGCTCCCCGCTGCGGTTGTGCCGGTGTTAGTGGGAACCGCCACCGCACTCGCGGATCGCAAGATCAATATTGGAGCCTTCTTCGCGGCCTTTTTTGCCAGCCTGCTGATTCAGATCGGCACCAACCTGGCCAACGACTACTTCGACCACCAGAAGGGGGCCGACACCCCCGACCGCCTGGGGCCAACGCGCGTCACCCAGAGTGGCTTGGTGCCCCCCGGTACGGTGCGTGCGGCGATGCTGGCCAGTTTCGGGCTGGCTGCCCTCTGCGGAGCCTACCTGATCTGGGTCGGCGGCTGGCCGATTCTGCTCATCGGGCTGCTCTCGATTGCATCGGGCATCCTCTACACGGGTGGCCCCTACCCGCTCGGCTATAACGGCCTGGGCGATGTCTTCACCTTCATCTTCTTTGGCATCGTGGCTGTGGTTGGCACCGACTACCTGCACACCCTTGAGTTCCGTCTGGTCGCCTTCCTGGCCGCACTCCCGGTCGCCATGCTCGTCACCGCGATTCTGGTGGTTAATAACCTACGCGACGCCCCCACCGATAAGCGGGTGGGCAAGCGCACGCTGGCGGTGATCTATGGTGAACTCTTTGCGCGCAGCGAGTTTGCCATTCTGGTACTCATGGCCTACCTGACCGCCGCACTGCCCTGGATGTGGGGTGGCGCGTCGCCCTTTGTGCTACTCACCTGGATCAGCGCACCGATAGGACTCAACCTGCTGGATCGGGTGGGCAAGCAGCGCGGTAAGACGCTCAATCTGGCCCTGCGCGACACCGGGCGCTTGCATCTGATCTTTGGTAGCTTGTTGACCTTGGGGCTGTTGTTGGGATAACCATGCACATTCCTGATTGGCTCGCCCAGCGTGCCGCTGCGCATCCTGCACGTACTGCACTGATCAGCGCCGCTGGGCGCTGGTCATTTGCCGAACTTGAGCAGCGCGCCAACCTGCTGGCGGCTCAGTTGGTGGCGCTGGGGCTGCAACCGGGCGAGCGCGTGGCGGTGCTGGCGCGCAATTCGGTTGAATATGTCAGCCTGATCCACGCCGCGCCGCGCTGCGGCGCGGCACTGGTGCTGCTCAACACCCGGCTGACGGCGAGCGAGTTACAGTTTCAACTGAACGATAGTGGTGCGCGGGCACTACTCTATGATGCCGCGCACCGCGATCTTGCGGCGCACCTTAGCGTGCCTGGGGGGAGCCACGGCGTGGATGATCTCCCCCCGCCTAACCTCCCCCCGCTGGGGGGAGGAACCCGGCATCTTGACCTGAACGCCCTGCACAGCATCATCTACACCTCCGGCACCACCGGCAGCCCCAAAGGCGCTATGCTCAGTTGCGGCAACCACTGGTGGAACGCGACTGCCTCGGCACTCAACCTGGGACTGCACGCCGATGACTGCTGGCTAGCCGTGTTGCCCCTGTTCCATGTTGGCGGGCTGGCAATTATTCTGCGCGGGGCGATCTATGGCATCCCAATCGTGCTGCACGAACGCTTCGAGGCCCATGCGGTCAATACCGCCATCGAAACCGAACGGGTCACGATCATCTCCGTGGTGGCCACGACGCTGCAACGCATGCTCGATGCACGTGGCGCAACGCCCTACCCGCAGCACTTCCGCTGTGCGCTGCTCGGCGGTGGCCCGGCCCCGCGCCCGCTGCTGGAGCGCTGCGCATCTATGGGCGTGCCGGTCGCCCAGACCTACGGCATGACCGAGAGTGCCTCGCAGGCGGCCACGCTGGCCCCCGGTGACGCGCTGCGCAAACTCGGCTCGGCGGGGCACGCGCTCCTGCCAGTGGGGCTACGCATCGGCACCGTGGAGCGCGAGGCGGCAGCGGGCGAGGTGGGCGAGATCCTGCTGAGTGGCCCGACCATCACTAGCGGCTATGTGGGGCAACCCGCAGCCAGCGCGGCGGCCTTGCGCGGCGGCTGGCTGCACACGGGCGATCTGGGCTACCGCGACGCCGAGGGCTACCTGTACGTGGTCGAGCGCCGCAGCGACCTGATCATCTCCGGGGGCGAGAACATCTACCCGGCGGAGGTCGAGGCGGCACTCCTGGCTCACCCCGCCGTTGTGGAGGCGGGGGTGGTGGGCATGCCCGATGCGCAGTGGGGGCAGCGCCCGGTGGCGGCGGTGGTGCTGCGGCAGCCGGTTGCGGCCACCGAACTGCTCGCCTTTGTGCGTGAGCGGCTTGCCAGTTACAAACTGCCGCGCGACATTGTAGTGCGCGAGGCGCTCCCACGTACCGCATCGGGCAAGTTGCAGCGGGCGCGGTTGCGCGAGGAGATGGGGTGACGAAGTGTAACCTCTCACGATTTCGCTCCCAAATTCGCCTTCATCCGGGTGGCCAGCCACTCTAGCAGCATGGCGAAGAGCAAGATGGCATAACTTAGTGCGCCGAGTTCGCGCAGATCGAGGTAATAGACACTCGCCATAAACATGTTGTAGCCGATCCCACCGGCACCCGCCGTCGCGCCCATGGCAATCGCAGTCGAGAAGTTGATCTCAAAGCGCACAAAGGTCCACGAGAGCAGCGCCGAGGCAGAGGCGGGCAACACCGCCTGGAAGATCGTCTGCCACCAACTTGCGCCACTCGCCCGCAGGGCTTCGAGCACCCCCGGTTCGATCTCCTCGAACGACTCAGAGTAGGCTTTGATCAAGTAGCCCGCCGAGTGAAAGGTCATGCCGAGGACAGCGGCGACGCTGCCGAGACCCGCCGAGACGGCAAAGAAGAGTACCCAAAGGACGGTGGGGACGGCACGGACAACGGCGGTGCCAGCGCGGATCACCTGGGCCAGCCAGCGCGGGGCGAGGTTCTGGGCCGCCAGCAGCGCCAGAAAGAAGGCGATGATCGCGCCGAAAATGGTGGTCAGAAAGCCTAGCCCTATCGTCACCAAGAGGACGTGCCACAACTCAACCCAGCCGGTATTCTTTAGGTGCGGCTCGAAGAAGAGTAGGCGAAAGCTGTTCAACATCTCGCCCAGCGCCTCGACGAGATTGATATTGCGGGCGTCAAAGGTGGTAAAGCTATAGATTGTCAGCAGCGTCAGGCCGATCAATGTCACCTGAATGCTCAGGTTAGCCTTGGTGAGCGGGCGCACCCGAATACGCCCAGAGTGAGTCGTTACTGCCATTACAACACCGCCCGTCGGATGGCATTCGATAGCGATTCTATCAACAATACGGCTACCACAATCACGAGCACCACCAGACTGGCCGAACTGTAGTTGAAGCTCTTGAAGTAGAGGTCGAAGGCAAAGCCGATCCCGGTGCCGGTGAGAATACCGACCAGGGTGGCGCTGCGGATGTTGGTCTCGATCATGAAGAGTACCCAACTGATCAGTTGCGGCAGACAGGCCGGGATGATGCTCTGGCTGATGATCGCCAGGTAGCCCGCTCCGGTCGCCCGCAGCGCCTCGACCGAATCGGTACTGACTTCGTCTATGGTCTCGATCATCACGCGCACGATGAAGCCGAAGGTGACAAAGAAGAGGGCAAAATAGCCGGTGTAGGAGCTTTGGCCAAACGAGAAGAGCAGAATGAGTGCCCAGGCCGACACATCAATATTGCGGAAGACGCTGGCAATCCCACGGGCAGGCAGGCTCAACCAGGGGTGCAAGCGCGTCGTCGTGGCCCCCATCAGCGCCACCACCAACCCACATGCCGAGGCCACCGTTGCCGATGAGATCGCCATCAGCACCGTATCGAGCAACTTGGCGAGGATGCGGGGTAGGCGGCGGAAGGCCTCCGCATCGGGGACAAAGTTACTCGCCGCCCAGGTTGCGGCGCGTGGCAGTGCGGTCAAGCCGCGCACCGTATCATACTCCGTCACCAAGACGGCCCCGTAGGTCAGCGCGACCAGCACGAGAAAGAAGAAGATCGCGTGGCGGCGGCGGAGTTGGAAGATGTCAAGCGGCTGCATAACGTTCACGCGGGTTGAGCATCAGATCACCCGACTCGGAGCCGTAGATCTGATGGATCTGGTGGTCAGTGATGAGGTTGGGGTCGCCATCAAAGACGAGTTGGCCGCGCTTAATCCCGATCAGGCGGTCGGCATAGCGCAGGGCCACATCTACTTGGTGCAGATTGACCAGCACGGTAATGCCGAGGTTCTGGTTGATCTCGCGCAGCGTATCCATGATGATCTTGGAAGAATTGGGGTCAAGCGAGGCAATCGGCTCGTCACACAACAGCATCTTGGGCTGCTGCACCAGTGCCCGCGCAATCCCGACGCGCTGCTTCTGCCCGCCGCTGAGTTGGTCGCAGCGTTTGTAGATCTGCTCGCCCAGTCCGACACTCTCGATGATGCGCACGGCGTCCTGCTTCTCCTGCTCACTATAGAGGCCCAGGATGCCCGCGAAGGTGCCCTTATAGCCCAGCCGTCCGTGCAGCACGTTCTCGATCACGCTCAGCCGGTTGACGAGGTTGTAGTGTTGAAAGATCATCCCGATCTGGGTGCGCTGACGGCGCAGGGCCGCACCGCGTAGCGACGAGACATTCACCCCATCGAAGTGTACCTGGCCACTACTAATGTCAATCAGCCGATTGAGGCAGCGCAGCAGCGTGGATTTGCCCGCCCCAGAGGGGCCAATGATGGCCACAAACTCGCCGGGGCGCACATCAAAACTGATCTCGTTCAGTGCGAGGGTCTCGTGGCCATAGCGCTTGGTGAGCGAGTCCACTTGGAGCAGGTGCATCGGAGTCTCCTTCGGGTGGAGTAGGTAACTGTTCACCCTTGGGGTAAACAAAGCCTTTGGTTGACGCAAAGGCGCAAAGACGCAAAGGTTTTGATGGGTGTTTATCTTGAAGGCTTGGCGTCTTGGCGTCTTGGCGTCAAAACCGAGATGCTAGGATAAGTGTGAACAGTTACCCTTAGCGCAGCGCCCGGATCGGGTCAAAGAAGGCGTCCTCGACCAGCACGAAGCGCTCGTCTTTGGTCTTGCGGAAGAGCGGCTTATAACCCGCCTCGACCACCTCCTTGGGGGCGAAGATCTGGGTGTTCTGAGCCACCGCATCCGAGGTAAGCGCGTCCTTCAGTGTCTGGATCTCGGCCTCGGTGAGCATCGTGGTATTCACCACAAAGGGCGCGTTCAGCACCGGGGTGGCCGAGATGATCACAAACTCGGCGCCCGCATACTGCGTGAATGGCTCGTCGGCCTTCTCGTTGACACGATAGACCGCGCCAGCCGTGTTGGCGGTACCTTCGACCAGAGTGACATAGTTCTCGACACAGGTATCGCAGAAGGCGGCCACATCCACCTTGCCGGAGATCAGGTTGACCGCCGAACCCTGGTGCGAGCCACCAAACTGCACTTCGGAGAAGAAGTTGTCCGCACCGCCCTCGATCAGATCATCTGAGGTCAGATCCTTCCACTTCTCCTGAGCCGAGAAGTAATTGAGGATGTTTGCCGAGGGCACGCGGAAGCCAGAGGTGGAGCTGTTCGAGACGAAGGAGAAGCGCTGGCCCTGGATGTTGTCGAGCTTGAAGGCACCGTTCTCCTGGTAGTTGCCTTCCTGTCCACGCATAACGGCCAGCCAGCTATAGTAGACCGCGCCATTCAGGGTGCCATCGGTGCCGCTCGGAAGAACCAGTGGCAGTACCTTGGGGTTCTTATCGTGAGCCTGCACATAGCCCTCGGCACCAAAGAAGGCGAGGTGAGCGTTGTTGTTGGCCATGGCCTCAATCGCAATGATGTAGTCGGTAGTGGTCTGGTGCTGCACCGGGCGCTTGAGCGCCTCACTCACCACCGCCGCCAAGGCATCACGCGCAGCGCCGAGTTCCGACCCCGACTCGTTGGGGTACCAGGCCATAATGATCGGGGAGGTGTCGGCAGCCGCGCTGGGTGCCGGAGCGCTGGAAGAGGGGGTGGATGCCGGTGTACTAGAACATGCCGACAAGACGAAGATCAGGGTGAAGAGACTCATTAGCGAACGCAACCGCATAATCCCTCCGGGTCTATAAAAAGCCACACTATCGCTCCGTGAGTTTAATCTGGTCATATTATGCAGATATTAAATCGTTTATTTATAATTATTAAAATTCGTGATCAAATCAATGTTTGAAAACATCACCTTCGGTGGAGGTTTGGGGGCGGCGTAGCCGCCACACAACAACAAAAATCGGGGTTTTGGGCGTAGCCCTAAAAAATTCACACATACTATGATGATTAAATATGGCTACGTTTTTGCATATTTTTGCAAAAACGTAGGCATATCGAGCAGATCATGAAAGCGCTCAGTCAGCGTGGCGTGGTCCCAATCCCACCACGCAATCGCCAGCAACTGCGCCACCGTCTCAGCATCAAAGCGCGGGCGCACCGGGTGGGCGGGCACACCCACCACGATCATGTAGGGTTCTACGTCTTTCGTTACCACCGCCCCCGACCCCACCACCGCCCCGGTTCCTATCGTCACCCCCGGCATGATGATCGCCCCATGGCCGATCCAGACATCAGGGCCGATCACGCAGCGTGCCGCCCGCCGCCAAGCGAAGATCTCAGCATCATCCGCCGTATCGAAGCCGTAAGCCACCCGACGGTAGGTGCAGTGGTGCTGGGTTACGCGCTGCATGGGGTGGTTGACCGGGTTGATGCGCACGTGGGCGGCAATCGAGCCGAACTTGCCGATCTCACTGTAGGCGATCTGAGTATCGTTCGAGGCGTAGGTGTAGTCGCCAATGTTGCTCTCGCTCACCACCACCCGTGGGCCGATCTCGCTCCAACTGCCCAGGTGCGAGTTGAAGATCTGAGCCGTGGGATCAATGCTTGGCTCAACACTCAGTTGGGGGCTGTAGTGGCGGGTCTGGGGCGGGAAGGCTTCGAAGTAGCGGCCCATGGTCTCTTCTCCTAGCATCACGGCTTTAACGCAAAGACGCCAAGGCGCGTATCTGTTCACTTTATGGAGTAAATAGCATTCTCTTCTTGACGCAAAGGCACTAAGACGTGTAACTATTCACACTTGGGGTAAAAGAAATCTCGTATTGACGCAAAGGCGCAAGGACGCAAAGGTTTTGTTGCCGGTAACTGTTCACACTTGGGGTAAAGGAAGCTTCTGATTGACGCAAAGGCGCAAAGACGCCAAGGTTTTGTTGTCGGCTTTGCGCCTTTGCGCCTTTGCGTCAAAACCGGAATGCTAGGAGAACTGTGAACAGTTACTGTTGTCGGCTTTGCGCCTTGGCGTCTTTGCGTCAACCAGAGGTTCCGCTGTAACTGTTCACACTTGGGGTAAAGGAAGCTTCTGATTGACGCAAAGGCGCAAAGACGCAAAGGTTTTGTTGCAGGCTTTGCGCCTCTGCGTCTTTGCGTCAAAAACTGGAAGCTAGGAGAAGTGTGAACAGTTACGTTCCGCTCAAGAATACCCAACCCGTTTCCCCCAATCGTGAACGCTCGTGCGCAGCGCCATTGCCGCATCCCAGTAGATTGGCACCCCGCGCCGGATCGTCCCGCGTACCCGTGGGCGTGGCCCCGGCTCAACCAGGATCAGATCGGCGCTCAGACCGGCTGCGATCCGCCCGCGATCAAGCAGGCCGAGGGCTGTGGCGACGTTCTGGCTCACCAGATTGACCGCCGCGTGCAACGGCAGGATGCCCTTGTCCACCAGAATAAAGATCGCCTGAAGCAGTGCAGCGGGCGCATAGTCGGCGGCCAGCATATCCACTACCCCAGCCAGCACCGCCTCGATGGCGCTCAGGTTGCCCGAATGTGAGCCGCCGCGCAGAATATTGGGTGCGCCCATCACCACCGCCATCCCGCGCCGCCGCGCCTCCTGCGCCGCCGCTAGGGTGACGGGGAACTCGCTAATTGTCACCGAGAAGTCGGCCATCTGGTCAATCTTCTGCACGGTGTCGTCATCGTGCGAGGCAATCGGGAGGTGCTTCGACAATGCCTGGGTGACAATATCCGCCGCTGTGCGCCAGATGTGCGGGTCGTTCTTGGCGTTCTGGATACGTTCGTGGGTTTCGGCTTCTACCTCGGCGGGGCTGGCGTTGCGCCACTTGGCAATGAAGGAGACATATTGCTCCATGTCGCGGTACTGACCCTGGCCGGGGGTGTGATCCATCAGCGAGACCATATGCACCATCCCACGATCCAGCAGATCAACCAGCGCCGGAGCTACCGATGGCGTCGGTACCTCGTAGCGGGCATGGATGCGCAGGTCAATCAGCAACTGGTTGCGCAGGTTGTAGACGGCGCTACTCATGCGGTGGGCGTGTTCACCCGAACGGTGGTTGGCGCTACGCCCCGACATCCCATCCCAAAAGGAGAGTGCCGCGTAGGCGGTGGTGATGCCATTTGCCGCTAGGCGCTTATCCAACTCAAAGACCGCCATGTCTATCGGGAAATGCACCCCCGGACGCGGTTCAACCTCGCTCTCCAACATATCACCGTGCATATCAATCATGCCCGGCATGAGGATGAGGCCACTGCCATCCACCACACTGCCCGCCCGATCCAGCAACGCATCGCCCTCCACAATCTGGGCGATCCGACCATCATTGATCTGTAGGGCACCGCGCTCGATCACCCCGTCTGGAAGCACGATCTGAAGATCAGTTAGCCACATAATCTACCTGTACATTCGTTAAGTGCAGTTCACCATCAACCAGATCGCGCACGTCCTCCGGGTGGTGGAAGACACCGATCATCGCCACACCCTGCGCTTTGATCTGGGCCAGTCGCGCCACCAATGCGGCCCGCGCACTGGCATCGAGTGAGGCGGTGGGTTCGTCGAGCAGCAACAGACGGCGCGGCACGATCAAGGCGCGCACCAGATTCACCTTCTGCTGCTCACCCCCAGAGAAGGTGCTTGGGTAGGCGTCCCAAATATCCGCTTTGAGACCGAAGGCATCCAACCACTCAGCGGCGATTTGGTGCGCCTCGGCGCGGCTGTGGCCTTGGCTGAGCAGTGGCTCTATCACCACATCTATCGCACTGACACGCGGACGCGCCCGCAGGAACTGGGTGACATGGCCGATCTCGGTGCGACGCAGGGCGGCAATATCCACATCGGCGGCGCATGCCAGATCGATCAGGCCCGCATGGGCGTGGTAGATCGCCCGCCCCGCTGTGGGCAGGTAGGAACGGTAGAGACAGCGCAGTAGGGTGGATTTGCCCACCCCATTGACACCACGCACCAGTAAGAACTCACCCGCGTGCAGCCGGAAGTCAACCTCGTTAAAGGCCGGGATCTGGCGTTGCAGGTGGTGAACGAAGAACTGTTTGCTGAAGCCCTGAACATCGAGTATGCTCATAGTTTTGCGTAAACCAGTTGCTGTGTGTATGCCTCTTGCGGATCTTCGAGGATCTGGTCGGTCAGGCCATGCTCGATCACACGCCCATGGCGCATCACCATCACCCGGTCGGCGAGCGCCCGGATGACTCCCAGATCATGCGAGACGATCACGGTAGCGATCTGGAGTTCACGCTGAATACGCGCCAGGGTATCCAGCACCAACGCCTGTACCGAGACATCAAGGCCGGTGGTGGGTTCATCGAGCAGCAGGAGCATGGGCCGCAGTGCCAGCGCCCGTGCCAGTTGGACGCGCTGCTGCATACCGCCAGAGAGCCGGATCGGTAGATCGTCCATGCGCTCCAGCGGAAACTCCGAGGCGCTGAGCGCGGTCTTGGCCGCATGGCGCAGCGTGCCAAAGTTGCGCTCGCCCGCCATGATCAGCCGCTCGGCCACATTGCCGCTACTGGTATGGCGCATGCGCAGCCCCAGGTAGGGGTTCTGGTAGACAATGCCGATATGCCGGATCTGAATTTGGCGACGGAAGTAGCGATCCATGGTGAAGAGATTCTGATCGGTATAGCCCGGCAGATCGAGGTAGTACGTGCCTGCATCGGCTGGCTCTTCGAGGTTGAGCAGCCGCAGCACCGTGGATTTGCCCGACCCCGATTCGCCCACGATCCCCAACACTTCACCCCGGTAGACACTCAGATCCACCCCATCAATCGCCGTAATCGCGCCATAACGGCGGCTCAACCCACGCGCTTGGAGCAGTGGTACATCGCGCACCAAGCGCGGCTGATCAAGGCTCGGTCTAGTCATCATGGTGCAAGAATCCCGTATGGTAGAACCGGCCCTGATCGTCATAGTAGGTCGCACCGATCTCGACTCCTTCACCCTGCGCCCGCTGCACGAGCTTTGCCGCATAGCCGGTGTCGGAGAGGATGTAGCGCGAACTGCCATCGGGCTGGGGGACTTCATTCATAAAGCGGTTGATCGCGCCGGTCTGCGCACACACCCGGCCCGCTTGGTTCTCAACCTGAAAATGGACATCCTCGAACTCAATCGGGCGCACATCGGTATAGGGCGGCACCGCATACAAGCGCTTCTCACGCCCCGCCGAGAGCAGGGTCAGGTGAGCAGCCTGGTGCAGCATCGGGGTATCCCAGCGCGGAATAGGACTCGGAGCCATCAGGTAGCGCCCGTGTACCACCACCGGGTAGTCGGCTCCGCCGGTAAAGGTGCGGTAACGTACCAACTGCTCGTGCAGTTCAAGCCAGATCAGCGCATAATCGGCGTCGGCATGCATCTGGCGCGCACGGGTGACACTCGGTTCCACATGGGTCAGTGGTTCGGGCACCGGCACCTGCAACACCAACAGTTGCCCCTCGCGCAGCCGCTCTTCGGGGATACGGTGGCGACTCTGGATGATCGTCGCCGCCAACACATCGGTGGTGGTCTGCACGCCGGCCATACGCGCAATAAAGCGGCGCAGGTTGGCCGCATTGACCGAGTCATCCGCGCCCTGGTCAATCACCTTGACCGTGTCTGTCGGCCCGACGGCGGCCAGGGTCACTTGCAGACCGCCGGTACCCCAACCGCGCGCCATCGGCAATTCGCGGCTGGCGTATGGCACCTGATAGCCGGGGATGGCGATGGCCTTGAGGATACGGCGGCGCAATTCGCGCTTGGCAAACTCATCCAAAAAGGCATAACTATAGTCATGGCGCGGATGCGCAAGTTGTTGGAGGCTCATTCGGTATCCTCCGCCGCAGCCTCGCGTGCCCGGCGCAGTGCGTCCAGGTTGCTGCTGAAGGTGACATAATGGGGTAGTTTGTAGTGAATACAGAACCCCGACGACTCAACCGGCTCGGTATGGTAGAGCACGAACTCCTCGTCATGCGCCGGGTGCGGATTGGGCTTATCCATCTCCAGATCGAGCATCGCGCCAGCAATCACCTTCACCTCATTCCACCCCAACGTGGCCGCATAGCCCAACTCCAGTGTATCGCCGTGGCTACTCACCACCTCGGCCATACTCACCCGCACCCGCCCCGCACTAAAGCGCTCCCCACTGATAGGATGTTCGAGCAGCACATCGGCATAGCCCAGGCGCACCTCATTCACCGTAGGATGGATGAGGCCATAACCGCGCATACTGGCATACCCAAGCGCCAGCACTCCACCCGTATCGGCGCGGGCAAGCGACTGTAAGCGTTGCGCACGCGGCGCCGGGAAACGCACCGCCTCACGAGTCACATCGGGCAGGAGCGCCGGGTCGGCGGGGGGCTGAGGCGGGAGCGCCTCCAGCAGCCCGTTGAGGCGTAGCCATTCGGTGACGGGAGGGATGGGCAGATCGGGGAGCACGGGCAATTCGGAGGTTGTGGGCTGTTCGCTCGCTACCTCTCCCTGCGCATCACCATCAAGCAGATCCGTGCGCAAGAGACGGTGGCTATAATCGAGGGTCGGGCCAAGAATCTGGCCACCGGGAATATCCTTAAACGCCGCCGAGATGCGCCGCAGCGTCTGCATAGTTGCCGGATCAACCGGCGCAGCATAGGCCACCCGTGGCTGCGTCGAACGGTAGGCGCGCAGCAACAAGATCGCCTCATACAGATCACCCCCGGTCTGCGCGATGGCCAACGCGGCCAACTCCGGCGCATAGAGCGAGCCTTCACTCATCACCCGATCCACCAGATAGGGCAACTGGCGCTCGATCTGCTGCACCAAACCGGCATCAAGCGTCCCATTCAGACGGCGAAAGAGCGCCTCAGCCTCTTGGATCGCCGCTTCACCGCCACGTGCCGCAACATAGGCCACTAAAGCACCTCAACCTTGGTTGTACGCGGCAGACCGATCAGTTGGTCGTGCGCAATGAAGAAGATGTCCCACCCAAGCGGGAACTGGCACACATTGGTGCGCAACTCCCAGAACCCCGGCGGCAAGCCACCCAGATTCACCATGAACGGTGCGGGGATACCCGGCCCACTCAGGCGCAGCCGTTCACCCGCACCCAGGTGGCAACTCAGCACCAACGTCGCCGAAGAGTCGGGGTCAAGGTACGTACCGACCGGGGCCAGCGCCAGATCATCGAGCGCCGTGCTGGGCAGATCGGGGTAGAACTGGTAGTGGGCATGCTGCGGCCCCAACGCCCGCGCCCCACTATGTGCCAGCAACTGGACCAAGCCAGCATGGTTGGTGTAGTAACTCGTCTCCAGATCGATCAGGGTCGCCCCGACCGCCGCGAAGGCTGCCACACCCACCTCGGCGATGCGCTGCGCTCGCCCCGGGTAACTCAGCGCCCACATGAGCGCCTGGAACGTCTGCTGACTCTGGGCCTCAAACGCCGTCAACTGAGGAGTAATCATCAGAATGTCTCTAGCTCCACACGAGTAGCCTCAATCTGGTGCCGCAGCGCCAGATCCTCCGCCTCCAGCGCCGCTGCTTGCGCCTGCACAAACGCGGCAATCTCGGCACGACAACACCCCGCCGCGCAGGCCGCATCAAGCAACGCCAGCGCCAACGCCTGGGTCAGATCACGGCCCAGACAGGCGGCATAGCCCTCGCCACCCGCCAACCGCACCCGCGCCGAGGCCACCAACACCTCACCCACATAGAAGGTCGTACCCTTGGCCGTATCCTGCATCGGCAGCATGACCAAGCCAGTGGCGTTGTACAACACCTCCACTGGTTCCAGAGCGGGCAACAAGCTCTCAACAAAATCCTTAACCAGCGTAGCCGGACTACGGCTGAGGACACTCAGGGAGAAAGATTGATCGGGGTAGGACATGGAGAAGTCATCCCATGTAGGCAAAGCCATCACACGCTGCGGCGCAAGTGTAAGCGGGGTTGACTAAGGGGGTGTTAAATCGCGGTCAAGGGCAGAGGGGATTTGGGTGAAGTAGGGGCGAAGCATCGCCTGCCATGGAGCATGGGAACCCGAACCAGTGGGCGATGCTTCGCCCCTACGGGATGATCGGGGAACCCGGCGATGATGGGGTTTCCTGACCCCAAGGGTGATCCGTAGACTAGCATCAAGTGCTACAATAGCTGCCGACATCGCTCTCCCATACCGAAAGTAAACCTCTTTATGGCCGCCAAACTCACCCCCCAAGGTCGTGCATGGCTCAAAGGCTTCCACATCCTCTTCTCATCCACTTGGGTAGGCGCAGCTCTGTGTATGGTGCTGCTCCATTTCAGCTACCAACCGAGTAGTAGTAGTGAGACCCATACCATTCTGAGCATCCTCAAGCGCATTGACGACTGGGTGATTATTCCTTCAGCGATTGCCACCCTCATCACTAGTGTTCTGATCAGCGCTCTCACGCCTTGGGGCTTCTTCAAGTGGGCATGGGTGACGGTCAAGTGGGTTCTCACCATCGCCATCATTCTCTTCGGCACCTTCTTCCTTGGCCCGTGGCTCAATGGGATGGAGGCACTGACAGCCACTGATCCGCAGCTTGCCGTACAGAACCCGCAGTTTCTCACCAACCACCAACTCATGTCCTATGCGGTTGGCCCGCAGTTGTTGACCCTGCTCTCAATCATCTTTATCTCGGTGTTAAAGCCATGGAAGCCCAAGAAGAATCCGGTAGTGTAGATCTGAAAGCAACACGTTCTCTTATGGACACCTTCATCCCGCCGCTCGAATACCACTACGACACCTTCACCCTACGCGCCTACCGCCCCGGTGATGGAGCCGCACTGCAACACACGGTAAATGCCTCGTATGAGCACCTACGCCAGTGGATGATCTGGGCCAAGCCCAACCAGTCACTGGAAGAGTCGGAGGCGATCTGCCGCCGTTTTGCTGGCCAGTACCATCTCAACCAGGGCTTCACACTGGGCATCTGGCGCGGGGATGCGTTGGTCGGAGGCACCGGCTACCATCTGCCCAAGCAGGGGCTAGAACATGGCAATGCCGAGATCGGCATGTGGATCGCCGCTCACGAAGCGGGCCGGGGCTTAGGGACGCGCACCCTGCGGGCGCTGCTCGATTGGGGCTTCAGTGAATGGCCCTGGCAACGCCTCTTCTGGCGCTGCGACACGCGCAATCTGGCCAGTGCGCATACTGCCCAAAAAGCGGGTATGATACGAGAGGGGACGTTCCGATCTGATGGGATACATGTGGATGGTACCCGCCGGGATACCCATCTCTTTGCCCGCTTGCGCACGGAATATACCCCCCAACCCCCACACTAACCGCAGCGGTATGGATGGGAGGTCGCGTCTATGCGAGAAGAACGTCGCCCCCCTGCGGGCTGGATCATCCCCGTGGTGGCGCTGCTGATCGGGGTGCTGGGCGGAGCCTTCGCTATGCTCAGCTTTTTAGGTCTGGGCATGAACGAGGTGATCGCCCGCATGCAAGGCCGGGCCGCCCCACTCCTGATCGAAGTCACCCCAACCCCTGTACTCCACACCGTCGGCGGAGCCGCTCCTGGCCGCCGCCTGGTCTGGCGCGCCCCCATTCCCCTGGATACGGATACGAGCGAACCAGAGTTGCTGCTGATTAGCCGCAACTACGACCGCGATAGCGATACGCTGCTCCTCTTCAGCCCGCTTGAGGGCCGGGTGCGTTGGGAAAGCCCGCCCATGGGCACGAATGGTACCTCCTGGCTGGTTGCCTACAGTGCCGCGACGATCATCGTTGCCGATGAGGCGCGCCTGATTGGCTTGAGCCGCACCGATGGTAGCAAGGTCTGGGAAGCGCCGCTCACCGACCGTATCTTCTCCAATGGCTGCCAGGATTGCCTTCAGGTCTTTGGTGATGTGGTCGTTGCATTGAGCGACGATGGTCAACTCCAAGCCCTCAATGCCAACAAGGGCACCCCGCTCTGGGTGGTGCGTCTGCATCAGACCACGCGCCAACTGGTGCGGGTGGGCGCTATGGTGGGGGTGCCGGATAGCCTAGAGCCAGATGAAACCGAGGCGGGTCTCTTCATCTACAATCCCGCCGATGGCCAACTGGTGCGCACGATTGCCCCCACCTGTCAGCACGAATCGCAGGGCTATGTGGATCAACCGCACTACTACGACTACATCCTGGCCGATCCGCAGAGCGAAGCGCTCTACTGGATGCTCGATAGTGTCAACTGTCTGTTACGGGTGGGAATGGGCAGCTTCGGTGGTGAAGAGCGCACCTTCAACCCGGCATTTCAAAACTTTGAGGTCAAGAATACCCTCGTTGCTGATGGACACATCTATCTGAGTAGCGATCAATCCATCTACACCAGCGACGGCCAAGGCCAAGCCCGCCTACTGACCCAGGCTGAAGACTATAACCTCCGCCCACTGGCAGCGCGTGGCAGCGATCTGCTGGTGCTCGCCCAGCGTACTCGTGGTTCTTCGCGTTACGAACTCTGGCTTCTCGATGCCCAGAGTGGCCAGCAACGTTGGAGCCGCGTCTTGCTCGGTGATGATCTCGTCGAAGATGCGATCTACGATTCGGGCGACACAGCCGTACATCTGCTCGCCAGCGGCGTTGCCCTGATCGAGCAGCAAGCCGATCCAGAGGCGATCAGCTATGAACTGCTCAACCTGAACAATGGTACCAGCCAGGTGAAGAAAGAACTACGTGTCGAAGATGCCGGAGATTCGCTACGTGGGGTCACATGGGGCAACCAGAGTGTCTGGTTGGCAGTCGACGAGCTCTACGCCGTGGATCTGACCACCGGCGAGACGCAGGCGCGTTGGCCATAACAACCCAAAGCCCCCCCATCGTTGTTACGATGGGGGGCTTGTTGCTGGTGCCAAGGACCAGACTTGAACTGGTGACCCTCGCATTTTCAGTGCGATGCTCTACCAACTGAGCTACCTTGGCGTGGTGCTGGCACTCTCACTGGTGGGCGATGACGGGCTCGAACCGCCGACAACCTCGGTGTAAGCGAGGTGCTCTACCAACTGAGCTAATCGCCCCCAGATAATGAGATGGTGCCCAGGAAGGGACTTGAACCCTTATGAGCATGGTTAGCTCACTAGGCCCTCAACCTAGCGCGTCTGCCAATTCCGCCACCTGGGCTTAACACGGTCGGTATTATAGTCGCCCTTCCCACTTTTGTCAAACGCCGATCTCACTGCGCAGCATGGCAACCTCTTGGGCAATCCGTTCATGCAGCCGCTGGCGCTCTGCAACGGGCAAAAAGCTGGCAGCCGCAGCATTCTGCACGACGTGGATCAGGTCATCAATCGTGAACCCGAAGTGCTGCACAGCGTGGCGGTATTCTTCGGTAATGGTCGTGTGGAAGAAGGCCGGATCATCGGAATTGAGCGTCACAACCACCCCGGCATCGTAGAGTTGGCGTAACGGATGCGCCTCCCAGTTTGCGACTGCGCCAGTGCGCAGGTTACTACTGGGGCAGACATCAAGGATCACCCCGCGCTCGATCAGCGCCGCGATCAGGGCGGGGTCCTCAATACTGCGCACCCCGTGGCCAATGCGCTGTACCCCCAACGCATTGATCGCGCCCCAGACACTGGCTGGCCCCACCACCTCTCCGGCGTGCGCCATCAGCCCCAAACCAGCCTCGCGGGCCGCCGCGAAGAGCGCCGCGAAGGGTTCGGGCGGGTAGTCAATCTCGTTACCGCCAATAGACCAGCCCACCACGCCGAGGGGCTGGGCACGCCGGGCCACATCGAGTACCTGCCAACCCAGATCGGGGCCATACTGCCGCCCGTGGTCTAGGGCGATACGGATCTGGGTGCCGGTTTCGCGGGCCACCTGGGCAAAGCCCGCCGCCGCCCCACTGATCGCCTCGTAGAGATCCATCCCGCGCCGGATGTGCTGCATGGGCGAGATCATCACCTCGGCATAGCGGACGTTTTGGGTAGCGAGGTCGCTGCCCAGTTCGTAGGCCAGGCGGGCAAAATCTTCGCCGCGCACAATCACCTGGGTCATCTGCATAAACAGGCTGATGAACTGGCTAAAATGCTGGTAGTGGAAGAGTTGCTCGACCCCAGCAACATCATGGGCGGGGAGATCGAAGTTATTCTGCTGGGCCAGATCGAGCAACGTCTGGGGCGTTATCGAACCCTCAAGGTGCAGATGGAGTTCCACCTTCGGCATCCGCACAATAAACTCATCGAGTTCTGCGGTCAGCACACTGTTCCTCCTTCGTGCGTACCTTGGCGTTGGGGGCAAAAAAGGGACATAGCGTTGTCGCTATCTCCCTATGCTGCTTGCTTCTCACGCCGATAAGGCGAATTATCGGTAGTAGTTGGTCATTCCGAGCGATTGCGGTGGCTTCGGCAAGCTCAGCCACCGCGCCGCTGGCTGAGCTTGTCGAAGCCATGTGGCGCTACGCCGTTTCCCTCAGCATTACTGACCCGCTGGAGCATTGGGTGCTCTATGCGATCCCTGATGCCTGTAAGCGCTCGGCATTATCATAAACGATCAACGCATCAATGATCTTGTCCAACCCACCGGCCAAAACACCCGGCAAATTGGAGAAGTTCTGGCCAATCCGATGATCGGTGATGCGATCCTGGGGGAAGTTGTAGGTGCGGATCTTTTCGGCGCGCTCGCCGGTACCCACCTGAGCCAACCGCGATGCACCTTGGGCACGCTGCTGCTTCTCTTGCTCCCGCGCATAGAGCTTGGCGCGCAGCACCGACATGGCCTTCTCGCGGTTCTTGATCTGCGAGCGGCCATCCTGACACGTCACCACGATCTCATCCGGCGTACCACCCCGATAGACCAGCCGCACCGCCGAGTCGGTCGTATTCACGCCCTGGCCACCGTGGCCACCACTGCGGAAGACATCGGTGCGTACATCCTCGTCCTTAATATCAATCACCGTCGGCTCCACCTCTGGCATTACCGCAACCGTGGCGGTGGAGGTGTGGATACGCCCACGCGCCTCGGTGGCAGGGACGCGCTGCACACGGTGGACACCGCCCTCGTACTTGAGTTGGCTGTAGGCATTCTCACCCCGGATCTCAAAGACCGCCTCTTTGAAGCCGCCGATCCCGTTATCGGTGATACTATCAACCTCAACCCGCCAGCCACGTAGTTCAGCATAACGCACATACATCCGGTAGAGATCGGCCGCAAAGAGCGCCGCTTCATCGCCACCTTCGCCCTGGCGGATCTCGATGATCACATCCTTGGCATCATTGGGATCACGCGGAAGGAGCAGCAGCTTTATCTCTTCTTCAAGCTGGGTGATGCGCGTGCGCTGGCTCTCCAATTCCTCATGGGCCATCTCGCGCAGTTCTGGCTCGCTGCCACTCTCGTTCAGCATCGCATGCGCCTCTTCGGCGGCTTGCCGGGCATGCTGATACTCACGAAAGGCATTGACAACTGCCTCCAATTCGCGCTGTTCTCGTGCATATTGCTGAAGCAGCGTGTGGTTATGAACCACCTCTGGTTGGGCCATCAGTTCGCCAAGCTCGTCATAACGAGCGACGACACTCAAAAGTTTATCGAACATGGGTCTTTATCATCCTTAACATGTTGTATGGATCGCCATTATAGCATGGGGTATCAAGTGTAACTGGACATAACAAAACGGCATAGGGGCGAGTGTTACTCGCCAGCCCATGCCGTCTGAAAGTTGGGTTAGAAACCCTTCGAGATCTTCTTACGCCGGTTGCGCTCAGCGCGGCGGCGCTTCTCTTTGCGCTGCTCGCTCTTCGAGACGAAGTGCATCTTCTCGCGGAAGGTCTTCGTGATGCGCTCGGAGACGACGCCCTTATTGAATCGGCGGATCAGCTGCTCGACTGTCTCACCGTCACGACGCTCAACTTTCATCGCTCTGCACGTTCGGTAGGGAACGAACCGCTGGTTTAGCCAACTGGCTCAGGTCTGGTACTGGCGTGGGGCACCGCCCCGACCCGATACGCCTTCTACCGATACGTTCTGCTCACCCCCTTTACCGTGGATTTGGTGTGGCCCCGATTGCAGATGGGCAGAGCTGCCCGCGAACACCGTTGCGTAGTATAGCCGATATCCGCTATCGGCGCAACATCTCCAATCCCTGTAACTATTCACACTTGGGGTAAATAGAAATCTTGTATTGACGCAAAGGCGCAAGGACGCAAAGGTTTTGTTGCAGGCTTTGCGCCTCTGCGTCTTTGCGTCAAAAACTGGAAGCTAGGAGAAGTGTGAACAGTTACCAATCCCTGTAACTATTCACCCTTGGGGTAAATAGAAACTGTGAACAGGTACCCATGACTACCCTGTTCGCGGGCGCACAATCAGGGTATCGCCCTGACGTGCCGCACGGATCGCGGTTCCATCGCGTAGCCCCTCTGGCATCAGGATGTGGCGGCGATATGGCCCGGCGCGCACAATCAACTCGTCGCCACTGACGGTAAGCCCCAGTGCCTCGCGGCGCAGACCGGGCAGATCGATCGCCACGTGGGGATCGGGTGGCCCGACCACACGCAGCGGAGGAACGGCATCCTGCGTGGGAATAACTTGGCCATCGGGGTAGAGCGCGGCACCCAAGGTGGCCAGCCCCGGTACACTACCGGGGGTCGCCGCAGCTTCAAGGCGGCGCAGGGGCAACCCGCCCCAGAACCGCGCCACATCCGCTAGAACCTGGCGCTGCTCGGCGATGAGTGGGCCAAGTGCCAACACCCCTTCGGGAAGGAGCGGGCCAGCAATGATCTGCTCGACCAGTAAGCCAAAGAGCTGGATGGCCGGCAGTGCGTTGAGCGCCTCTTCTAGCCCGCTGCGGTCGGGACGTAACACGTAGCGCACCCGCAAGGCCGCCGGATTGACCGTCTCATCACGCAGGTGTTCCAACTGAACGCGGGCATCCTGCACCTGCGCGATCCAGTCGAAGGGCATGAGCGCACTTGGTAACAACGCCCGCGAGATCGAAGCACTCGAACGACCAGGGCCACGATCTAGCCCCAAAAGCAAGCGCACCACCCAACGGAAGGTGTCGGGCACCACGAGCGCTCGCAGGAGGCTATCGTGATGGCCAGCATCAAGACAGATCAGATCATAGTTCGCCGCCATCAATCGCAAACGCGCCACGGCCAAAAAGAGATCACTCCCCGGAATGATCGGCAATTCATCGCCATTGATCGGCAAGTTGGCCAGGGTACTCACCCGATTGCGTAATTCACCCCAGACCGCACTCAGATCGTTGAGCGCATCAAGAGTCCAAAAATCTAGCCCCGGTGCAATCGGATGCGGCGCAGTAGCCGAAGCCACCCCCACCAGAGCGTGAATGCTATGTGACGGACCAACACTGGCGATCAGAGCGCGGCGACCGGCAGCGGCGGCGGTGGCAGCGGTGGCAGCGGCGGCGGTGGCAGTTGCGCCCCCACCACTTCCCACAAAGATGAGAATCATATCATTTCGAGAGATTTTTGATACTTGGGACATCAGACAACATGCAGTGTAGCATGCTTTTTGTGTCATAGGGGCGGTATCACCTTGTCATAGCCTGCTATAATGAAAGGCGTCAGCCGCAGCGTTCGGCAGCAGAAGAGGAACTGAGTACCATGACAGAGAACCTCAACGAACAGAGTATTGCAACCTTCCTGGATGCCTTAGCATCGAGCGCACCCACACCTGGTGGAGGGAGTGTCGCCGGAACCAGTGGCGCAATGGCGGCTGGTCTGGTCAGTATGGTCTGTTCGCTCACCATTGGCAAGAAGCAATTCGCCGAGATCGAAGACGAAGTTCGTGGCATCCATGATCGTTCCGAAGCATTACGCCGGGAACTTCAGGACTTAGCCCAGGCCGATATCGAGGTCTTTGGGCGGCTTTCGGCAGCCTACAAGCTGCCGCGCACCACCGATGCCGATGCGGCGACCCGCAAAGCGGCTATCCAGCAGGTGACCCGTAGTGCGGCGGATGTTCCACTGCGCATCGCCCAGGCAGCAGCGGCGATCATCCCACTCTGCACCTCGCTCTCCAACCGTTGCGCCCGCCTGATCGTGAGTGATGTGGGGGTGGCGGCACTCCTCGCCCGTGCCACCGTGCAGAGCGCTATCCTCAATGTGGAGATCAATCTCGCCGGGCTTGAGGATACGATCTTTGTGCGCGAAACCCGCGCCCAGCTTGAAGATCTGAGCGTCGGGTTGGGCGAAGAGGCCGAGGGGATTTTGGCGATTGTTCGCCAGCGAATCAATCAGTAAGGGCTACGGCCCATTTGTGGAGATGAGATTGTACGTATGACTGCCACGATCCTTGATGGCCGTGCGCTAGCCCAAGAACTGCGCACCGCCACCCAGACCGAGATCGCCAATCTGAGTACCGCACTTGGTCGCGCCCCTGGCTTGGCGGTGGTGCAGGTGCTGGGTGATGCTGCATCAACTCGGTATGTACGCAGTATCGAGAAGTTGTGCGCAACGCTGGGCGCGGGGTTCCGCCTGATTGCCCTGGCACCCGAAACGACACAGGCCGAGCTAGAGGCACACATCACCGCGCTCAATGCGGATCACGAAGTAGATGGGATCTTGCTCCAGCTCCCGCTTCCGGCCCCTCTGAATGCCAACGCGGCGATCATGCAGATTGACCACCGCAAAGATGTTGACGGGGTTCACCCGATCAATGCCGGGTTACTGGCGCAGGGCCGCGATGCCCTGGTGGCTAACACGCCCGCCGGGGGGATGGAGTTGCTGCGCCACTATCAGATCGAGTTGCGTGGGAAGCGCGCCGCTGTGGTGGGACGCTCGGCAATTGTGGGGCGGCCCATGGCCCAATTGCTCATCCAAGCCGATGCGACCGTCACCGTCTGCCACTCGCGCACCCCCGACCTTGGCGCGGTGCTGCGCGAATGCGAGATCGTCTGTGTGGCCGCCGGGCGCCCCGGCTTGGTCACGGCGGATATGCTCCGCCCCGGCGCAGTCGTGGTGGACTTCGGCACCAATGTGGGGGCCGACGGGAGTTTGGTGGGCGATGTGGATTTTGCCGCGAGTGCTGAAGTTGCCGGGGCGATCACTCCGGTACCGGGCGGCACCGGCCCAATGACCAATGTCATGCTGATGCGCAACTTGGTTGCCGCAGCACATACCCTACACCACCTATGAAAATACTCGTTCTTGGCAGTGACGGTCGAACCCACGCGCTGGTCTGGAAACTCTTCTCCAGCCCCAACGCCGAAATCTTCTGTGCGCCGGGGAATGGCGGGGCCGGTCTGCTGGCTCCCCAAGTAGACCTGGATCTGAGCCAGCCGTCCGAAGTGGCGCGCTGGGCCTTTAGCGAACAGATCGACATGATCGTCCCTGCCGAGAGCGGTAGTCTGTGGATCGGCATGGTAGACGAAGTCGTCTCTATGCACATGGGGGTCTTTGGTGCTTCGCAACGTGGCACGCGGCTCGAATGGAGCCGCTGTTACGCCAAGGAATTTCTACAACGCTACGGCCTGCCCACCGCACGCGGGCGCACCTTCACTAGCCTCTCGAACGCCGAAAAGTACTTGGCCAGCCAGAATTTGCCGGTGGTGCTTAAGGCGGATCACCCGGCGGGTGGCGGCGGGGTGTACCATGATCGCTACGCGGCGTTGGAGGGCTTACGTACCCTCTTCATTAACCGCCCAATCGAGAGTAGTAGCCATGGGGTGGTCATTGAAGAGTACCTGAGTGGAATTAGCGTCAGCTTCTCGGCGATCATAGACGGTAGCACCGCCTTGCCCTTACTGCCGGTACGCATCTATGATCGTCTGGATGCAACCCCAGAGAGCACCTGGGCACCGGGAATGGGCGCGATCACCGGCAACTCCAGCTATGCCCAACGCCTCGGTACCCACATGCACACCCATCTCATCCGCCCGATTGTGGCCGCGCTGAGTCAAGAGAACTTGCCCTACTGGGGTGTCTTGGGGGTAGACTGCATCATCACCGATCAGGGGCCACGGATTACGACGCTCCGCTGTAGCCTGCGTGACATGGAGGCCCAGGTGGTGCTGCCGCGCCTCAAAGACGATCTGGTGCCAATAATCGAGGCCGCGATTAACCGCAAACTGCACCAGATCCCCCCCCTTCACTGGCGCGACGAGGCCAGCGTGGGGATCGCGCTGGTGGCTCAGGGCTACCCCAACCACTTTGGGGTCGGTGGGGCCATTCGTGGTCTGACCGATATAGACGAGGGGGTGCTCGTCTTCCACAACCAGACCCATAACCCGGCGGCGCTGCGTTATACCCCAGTAGCCCGCACGGGGACGGGAATGTTCAACAACTTGCTCATGGGGGGTGGCACGGCGGTGCCCGATACCACCATGACCGGCGGGCATGTGGTGACGGTGGTGGGCCTGGGGGCAACCCTGAATGGCGCACGCGGGCGGGTGTTGCTCAACGCCGAGCGAATCAGTTTCCCCGGTCGCATCTATCGCGATGATGTGGGGAGCCACGAGTTTCGGTGACGGTTCGCTCTTTCGCTTCGATCCTTGCCGCTACCTATTATTTTGGTTGTTGGATAGCCAGACTAGCCCGCTTGGTGTCCATTTTATTGGGATGCTACACCCGTAATTGGGGTTGCATGTCCAGTAAAATGGGCTTTTTTTGTACTTTTTTATGCAACATTGACATATATGAGATCTCATACTTATAATATCTGTATATCAATTACATACCCCTAAGGGGTATGCTCAACAGAGGAGGAACGGCATGGATGCAACGATGGAGCGTTTCGTCGCATCGCTTGAAGCCCACATGACTGCCGAAGATGTGGTGAATCTTGAAGCGTGTATGGATTGCAAGCGCTGTGGTGATGCGTGTGCGTGGTATCTGGGAACCGGCGAAGAGAAGCTCCATCCAACCTATAAAACCAATTTTGTACGCGACATCTACCGCCGTTATATGACCTTAGAGGGCAAGATTGCTGGTTCGCTCGGTCTTATTCCTACCCCCACAACTGATGATCTGCGCGAGCATATGGCCTCGTTTTGGCACTGTACTGCGTGTGGTCGTTGTACTCTCTCGTGCCCGGCGGGCCTGAGTACCCGTAGCTTGGTGCGCATGGCCCGCTCTGCTTACACCGATTCAGGTTTGAGCCAGGAAAATGCAACTCTCAATTCGATTATTAAAAATCTTGAGACGGTCAACCATAGTTTTGGTCTGACGATCCCGCATGTGCTGGTGCGTTATAGCCTCTTCCTCTGCCATCAAGATATTGAACTCCCGGTTGATATTCAGGGTGCCGAGACGCTCTTTGTCTGTCCGTCGGCGGCCAATACGCGCATCCCCGATTATGCGACCCAGGTGATGGAACTGCTCAATGCGGCCAATGTGGACTACACCGTCTCCTCGCAGATTGCCGAGACCGGCACCGAGGCCGATCATATTGTGGTGCATCATGAGTTAGCGCGCAAGATTCTGGAGGATTGGGAGAACGAAGCCGAGCGCCTCGGTGTCAAACAGGTGATGGTGGCTGAGTGTGGCTGCGATACGCGCTCGCTCTTCTTTGAGGCCCAAGAGATCCTGGGGCGGCCCTTCAAGTTCCCGGTGGTACTCTTTGATGCAGTGTTGCTCGAAGCGATTGAGAAGGGGGTCTTGCCGATTGATAAGACCGATAAGAGCATTACCCTGCACGACCCTTGCCACTCCACCCGTCTGGCGGGCCAGGGTGATCTGATGCGCGAGTTGCTGCATGCATGTACCACCAACTTCATCGAGATGACGCCCAACCGCGAGTACAACTACTGCTGTAACGGCGGAGCCGGTGGTTTGCGTCTACCAGAGAATGCCCCGGTGCGGCGTCAAGTCTCGGTCTTTAAGGCCAACCAGATCAAGAACACTGAAGCCGACTATGTCACTACTCCTTGCGTGGTCTGTATGCTGACCCTAGATGATGTGTGTAAGACCTACAACCTCGGCAAGCAGGCTGAAGGTGAGCGCACCGCGATCATGATGTTTGAGGTGGTGTATGAGGCGGTGCGCCATGCGCTGGAGCGCACGGGCCAGCTTGATCGCTTGCGCACGCCCAAGCAATTGCGGGGCCGTAACGAGGAGTTCCTGCGCTCGCATAGCTCATCGGGCAAGGTCGTTCAGTTCCTCCAGAGTTCGGTGGCGCCCCAGATCCTGACCTGGCTCGACAACGATGAGGTGGTCAAGCGCTACTTCAAGGCACATCCCGATGCGGTGGCGAAGCTTGAGGAGTTTAAGGCGGTGCATGCCCGCTGGGCCGAGCGTGGTGACAAGATCGAACTCTGCCCCAACATTCAGCGCCGCGTGCCGGATGCGGTGGTGGCCTGATTTCCCAACAACTGATGCAGGAAGGAGCGACTATGGAGACCTTTCTCAATATCTATGCCCCGATTGCGTTGATCATCTTTTTTGGCGGCTTGGCGTTGCGAATGGGCCGTTGGGCCAAGGCGTTGGTGATCCATCGGAGCGTGCGAGGCCGCAATGCGACCTTCCCGGTGCATATGGCCGATCTGGGGCTGTTCAAGGGGGCCACGGATGTGCTTGCTGGCCCGGTGCAGCGCTTCCACAAGCCCGCCAACCGGGTCTGGAGCCGGGGCTACATGCTCTACCATATCGCCATCATCACCGAGGTGACTGGTTATAGCCTCTCAGCGCTGATCCTGTTTGTGCGTATGGCCATGGGCCAGCCGGTGCCCAATATTGCCCACCATACGGCCCAGAGTTTCAACTACGCCCCGTCCAACCTGTTGGCGATTGTCTTTGGAAATGGCGAGAGTCTGGCCTCGCAGTTCCTCTTTGGCAGCTTCGCCCCGATCTTTGTGAATGTCACCTGGGTGGCGGTAGGCTTTGCGGTGGTGGGCAACCTGCACCTCGTCTATACATTGCTCACCCGGCGCAATTCGGCGGTCTTGGCCGATATTGATGCGGCATCCAAGGGCGTGCGGATCAAGGGCCGCATCACCTGGGATCGCCTCGCGGTGCGTCTGCTGATCTTCTCGATCATCTGGACTGAGTTGTTCGCCCGCCTGGAACTGATTAACGGCATTGTCTTTGTGCATGCCGCGCTGGGCTTGGCACTCTTTACGCTCTTCCCCTTTACGTACCTCTTCCACATGGTCTTCAATATCGTGGCGCTCTACTACGGGGCCAAACGGAGTTCGATCCGTGCCGTGGCGTAGGGGTTCGGTTAAGGAATACCGCCGTAGCGGGAGCGTGGGGGCCTGCGGCCCCCACGAAAAAAGAGCGTTGTGCTGGTGTGGGCAGGGCATGTGCAAAGTCACCTCCGGTGGAGGTTCGGGGGCGGCTGCGCTGCCCCCGAAGATCTTTTTTTGTGGTGTTTTGGCGGCGAAGCCGCCAAAACACCACAAAAATTGGGGTTTGGGGCGCAGCCCCAAGGACTTTGCACATGCCCTGTGGGTGTGGGGCGTAGCCCCAAATTATAACCGGGTGGTCTGGGTGATGTAGCGAAAAAAGATGATCACATTCCCCAGCCGAATACGGGTGCGATCCTGGATGACGGTGCTGCTATTGGGCGACATTCGCATGTCGTTGAGGAAGGTGCCGTTGGTGCTGCCTAGGTCGGTAATCACCCATTGGCCATCAATCAGGCGGATGACGGCGTGTTGGCGGCTGACACCCTGCGCACTGCCACCGACCGGATGCAGGTCAATATCGGGGGCGGTGCCGGCTGCGGCGTCGTACCAGCCGATCATGTAGCTGCCCTTGCCGGGATCGAGCGGGATGCGGTAGTTGTTCGGCAAGACAACCTCGCAGGGCACGAGGGCGGCTGGCGCACTGGCCGGACGGATCATCTCCTCATACTCGTGCTCAAGCTGGCGTAGCTCGGTGCGGTGGCGTTCGAGTAGCACAATCAGCCGCTCTTGTTCCTGTTCAAGGGTGGCAATATCCTTGCGTTTGCGTGCAATATCGCTGATGCGGGTCAGGATCTTCTCGTTGTGCGCAATAATGCCGCGCATACGTTGCAGATCGCCCTCACGTACAGCGAGATCCGCCCGTGCCTTGGTGATACCATCCTCGGTGATGCGGCGCAGCGTCTCATTCATCCCGGCTAGGGCACGCTCATTGCTGGCCATCCAATCACGCAGTTGTTTGACCTCCTTCTCCATGGCGGCCAACTGTTTGCGTGTGTCTTGGGTCTCTTTTTCGATTGCTGTGCGGTCGAGCATCGGTTTTTCCTCTTTTTTGGCATGTGCAACGTTCTTGGGGCTGCCACCTTCAAACCCACGGTTGGGTCTGCGCCCCAGACCCGCTATTTTCTCTGATGTTGGCGGCGAAGCCGCCAACATCAGAGAAAAACCCCCTTATCTTCGTAACTTAGTTGACGAAATATCCATCCGAAATTGTTGCACCGGAATGGCACGCACCAGATCGACGTACTCACTGGGCAGGTTGAGGTCGGCTAGGGTGTGGAAACGGCCATGAACGAGGCGACCAGCGACGAGCAGACGGCAACCGGCAGCGCGGATCTGATCGAGTGCATCACACAGCCCCGATACCCCTCCATAGTATGCCGGATCAAGCAGGCGGGCGGCGGTGTCATAACCGAGGACGAGGGTGCGCCCAGGGTAGAGCCGCGCCTTCTGGGCGAAGAAGGGTGCGCAGGAGAGGATGAGCGTCGCCCAGCCCTGAAATTGGCGCGCCCGGCGTATGACTTCGTCGCCGGGAAGTTCGCCCTTGTCGGCATTGCGCAGGGGCAACTCGAAGGCCGTTGGCGCACCACAGATCGTCGCTGCGGCAGCGGACATCCCACGATGCCCGGCGTGCAACGGGTTGAATGAGCCGGAGAGAATCGGCCCGTAGGGTGGGGCGTCAACCGCATACTGGCCCTCGGCGCTGATGCTGAGGCTGCCAATTCGCCCACAACGTAGATCATCGAGGTATGGAATAGACATAGTTTGATTATAGGTCACTTGACCAAATCGTCAGTCTATGGTATCTTCACCGCGCTGCTGACCCTGACCGTCACAGCGTCGATCCCAGATTGATCGACTTCCCTATTACCCCAGGAGGTACGTATTGCTGAGTCTCCGTATGACTCTTGCGAGCAGTCGCGCCCCCCAGCTTCGTCGCACACACTTTACTTCACTGCTCCTCTGGCTGACGGCCCTGTTCGCCTTCAGTACGCTGGCCCTTCCCACATCAGTTTCCGCTGCCCCACAACTCATTCTACCTACTCCGCCGGGCGAAGAATGGAAGATCATCCAGGGCTATGCCTGTGGCACCCACAATGCCTGGGATCGCTACTCGCTCGATCTTGTCCAGGTGAATGGCCCAACCTATGATGCCCCGATCCGTGCTGCGGCATCTGGCCAAATTTGGCACTGGGAGGCCCGGAGTGGGACGCTCATTCTGAGCCACGGCGACCGCTTCTTTACGATGTATACCCACCTGAGCCGTGCGGTCAGTACCGAATCGGGTCGGGTCTTTCAGGCTGGTGAAGTTCTCGGCTACGCGGGCGACCGTGGTTCACCGGGGATTCCCCACCTCCATTTTACCGCTTATACCGCCAATCGTGATGGCTGGAGTGGCAAAAAGTCGGTGCCGCTCAGTTTTGCCGAGGGCTACGTCCTGCCCGAAGTTGGTGGCTGTAGTCAGCATCAGGGCACGGTGATGACGGCGATGGCGATTCAGCCACCTGAAATCACCTTTCTGACCGATGCCCAGCCTAACACCTGGTACAACCAGGATCAGCGGATCGCCTTTACCACCAATTGGGCCGGTGGCGGTCTCAGCCAGATGTGGGATGTGGAACCGAGCGCCGATGCACCCATGTTCCCGCAGAATGTTGATGGCTACGCAGACCTGAGTATGGTAGGTGAGGGCATGCACACGCTCTACGTGCGCGTCTGGGGGCCAGATGGGAAGCAGACCGTGGCGAGTTATGGCCCGGTAGGCTACGATATAACCCCGCCGACCAGCCCGCAAGCCCAACCCGATCTGCAACTCAATGCGGGTAGCCAAACGATTGTCGTCTGGCCTGACGTTGAGGATGCTCACTCCGGGTTAGCCGGGTACCGCATTTATGTGGGCACCGACCCCGAAGGTGAGGATGTCTGGTTCAGCGAAGAGGCATTGGTCAAAACCCCAACCCTTGCACCGGGTACCTATGTGGTGCGCGTACAACCCCTGGATCAGGTGGGCAACGCCGGGCCGTGGACGACGATACGCACGATCACGGTGGCAATGCCGTAGGTAGAGACGCAAGATATTGCGTCTCTACCTACGGCGACGCAACGGCGACGCAAGATATTGCGTCTCTACCTACGGCGACGCAACGGCGACGCAAGATATTGCGTCGCTACCGCAATATCCCTTTGCCCCACACCATGCTACGGGGTATAATGCCATTGGAGGAGGTGTCTTCTGATGGCAGAATGTACCACAATCGGTGATGCGCCTGTCCTTGTCCAGGAGGGGCGGGCAGCGCTGATGGCCGGTGATACCTATGCGGCGCGCCAGAGTTTTCGTCATGCGCTCGAATTGAACCCGAATTCGGTTGAGGCGTTGATCGGCATGGCGGGAACCGTGCGTGCCTACCGCGACAAGCGCGACTACTTGCTGCGGGCGTTGAGTATTGATCCGCTCCATCATGAGGTGCGGGTGGCATTGAACCAAGTTGAGGCGCGTTTAGCTGCCGGTGAGGTGCTGGCTCCCACGGGGATTGGCGGGAATGAGCCGGAGCCAAGTGCGCCTAGCGCACTGTTGGCGCTGCCGAGTGACGTGGGGCCGATTCTTGATGTCTGTGTCAACCACCCTAACCGCGAGACGGGGCTGCGCTGCACGAGTTGTGATCGCCCGATCTGTGCCGATTGTGTGCGCCCGGCAGCGGTGGGCCAGCTCTGCCCGGAATGTGCGCGGGCGCGCCGTCCGGTGAACTATCAGGTGGGGGCGAGCGATCTGCTGATCAATGGTGCGGTGACATTCTTCTTCGCCTTCCTGATGAGTATTGTCGCTGGGTTTGGTTTGGCCCTGATCGGCTTTTTCAGTATCATCCTCGCATTCATCCTGGGGCCGTCGGCAGGTGAATTGCTGGTACGGCTACTGGAGCGACTCAATCGTAAGCGTGGACGTAGTATGCAGATCATGGTCGGGGTCTGTTATGGCCTAGGGGCACTGCCAGTCGTCGCCTTCTTTTTCAATATTGCACTCCTCATCTTCACCATTGCTGCATTGGCCACGGCGGTTACGCGCTTACGCTAGGCTCCGCTTCAAAAAGAGGCAAGCATAACGTTTGTTGTATGCATTGGTTGGGAGTAGGTAGAGAGTAATCTAAAGGGGCAGGGCGATGACCAATAGTATCTACGGGATGTCACTTGCACGGCGTGGCGATCAGAACCCGCTTGATGTGGTCGAGGGGCGGCTACGCGAGCAGATCTTTGGTCAGGAGCGTGCCATTGAGAGTGTGATCCGGGTGCTAAATCGGGCACGCTTCGGCTTTTCAGCGGGCAATCCGCGTCGTCCACGGGCGACCTTGCTCTTTCTTGGGCCGACTGGGGTGGGGAAGACGGCTACAGCGCGATCCCTGGCTCAGTTGGTGCGCCCTGATGGTGAGGCATTTCTCAAAATTGATTGTTCACTCTTTAGCCAGGGCCACGAGGTGAGCGCGTTGGTGGGTGCGCCGCCATCGTATGTTGGGCGTGATCAGAAGCCGCTGCTCAACCCAGACATTATTGAGCAAGAGAATAGTGTGGTGCTCTTCGACGAGATCGAGAAGGGCCAGCCCGAATTGTGGAACCTGATGCTCCAGATTATGGAGGATGGCGAGATTCTGCTGCTTAATGGCGGGCGGCGGGTCAGTTTCCAGAATAGTATTGTGATCTTTACGACCAATGTGGGTGCGAAGGAGATGGTTGATTTTCTCGACCGGCGCACGATTGGTTTTCGCACCCCGCATCAGGATGTTGAGGCGACGGGGCAACAGATCTACCAGATCGGCTTTGAGTCGCTGCAAAAGGTGTTTCAGCCCGAATGGATCAACCGTCTTGACGAGATCGTCGCCTTCCGCCCACTCTCCAGTGATGTGCTGCGCCAGGTACTCGATCATATGCTGCTAGAGAGTAACGAGCAGTATCTACGCCAGGGCATCCAGGTGGATGTAACCCTTGAGGCGAAGGAGTATTTGCTCGATAAGGGCTTCGACCCACGCTTCGGGGCGCGCCCGCTACGCCAGCGCCTGCTCAAGGATGTGGATGCGCCACTCGCCGATCTGCTCGCTTCGGGGGGGATACCGAGCGGTAGCCGGGTACTCGTGGCCTACAGTGGGGTGGATGTGCATGGTCAGGCGCTCGAATTCTACTTTGAGCAAGCGCCAGAGTTGTTGCGTCAGGCCGAAGAGTTGCGTGCCGCCGAGGTGGGTCGTTTTGCGGTCGGGGCGACTGATGGCCCCCAGCCACCCAGCGTCAGCTTGTCGAGTGAGCGTGGCAATGCCGCCGAGAGTTCAGCCTCGGCGGGGCCATTCGGGGGCGCACGCGGGCCGCGCATTACCCCACCCAAGCGCCACGAGGGGCGCTAAAGCGAATAAACACGGTTTTTCCCTTGTTTATTGACAATATCCCGTAGCCCTGCTAGACTGCATCATAGTTCTAGAGGAGGCTGCGGATGTCCAACATGGGGTATGCCCCGGAGAGTGGGGCGGGCAAGATCATCGAATACCTCCAGCGCCACGGCGAAGGCACCGTGAAGGATTTCGCGGCTTGTCTCGACGTGAGCGATACGGCGGTGCGCGAGCATCTGCTCCACCTTCAAGCGGATGGCCTCGTGGTTGCGCGCGCCGAGCGGCGTGGGCCGGGGCGTCCACGGCTCATCTACTGTTTGAGTGAGAAGGCGCAGAGCCTCTTTCCCAAGCAGTATGATCGGCTGATCTCGCTCTTGCTGCGCGAGCTAATCGCCCTTGAAGGGGCCGATAAGCTCGACGAGATCCTGGCGCGGGTGAGCCAGCGCTTGGCGAGTGAGTATGCCGACCGTATGGCGGGCACTGATGTAACGCAGCGCCTCGCCGAGCTGCGCCGTCTGCTGGAACAGCGTGGCGTTCCGGCTGAGGTGGCCCCCGATGGCGATGGGATTAATCTCTTCGCCTGCCCCTACTACGATGTCGCCCACCTCCATCCCCAAGTCTGCGCAATGGAGCGCCAAATGATCGAGTATGTCCTCGGCGAGAAGCTGGATGTCCAGAACCGTATCCGCGAGGGTGCCCATAGTTGTAGCTTTACCGTGCGTGAGCCAGCGACGGAGATGCCTGAGAAGCGGGTGATTATCCCGCTTGAGGGTTGAGCCAATTTGTTTGATGAGGAGCACATGAGCAACGATCTAGTGATCCGGGATCTTCAGGCCAAGATCGATAATAAGGAGATCCTCAAGGGTGTGAACTTGACGATCCAGCATGGTACGGTACACGCCATCATGGGGCCGAACGGGAGTGGCAAGAGCACCCTGGCGCATATTATTGCCGGTCATCCGGGGTATGAAGTGACCGGCGGTGAGATCTGGTACAAGGGCCAGAATGTGCTGGAACTGGATGTGGATGAGCGCAGCAAACTGGGCCTCTTCCTCGCCTTCCAGTACCCGGTCTCGGTGCCGGGGGTAACGGTGGCCAACTTCCTGCGGGCGGCGCTGAATGCGCACCGCGCCGAGGAGGGTAAGGACCCCAAGGATACCTCAATTCCGGTGGCGCAGTTCCGCAAGCTGCTGCGTGAGGGCATGGCCACCTTGGAGATGGACGAAGGTTTTGCGCGCCGCTACCTGAACGAGGGTTTCAGTGGTGGTGAGAAGAAGCGCCTGGAGATCCTTCAGATGACGCTGCTCGCCCCGACTATGGCGATCATGGATGAGACCGATTCGGGCCTCGATATTGACGCGCTGCGCATTGTGGCCAACGGTGTCAACCGTCTCTCTGGCCCGCAGATGGGTGCATTGGTGATAACCCACTACCAGCGCCTGCTCAACTACATCAAGCCGCAGTTTGTGTCGGTGATGATGGAGGGGCGGATTGTGCGCGAGGGTGGCCCGGAGTTGGCGCTGGAGCTGGAGGAGAAGGGTTACGACTGGCTCCGTGAGGAGTTGGCCGGTGCAGCGTAGGTGGTGAGCAATCCATGACAACTCTTACCCTCAAAGACATGACCGCCGAAGAGATTGTGGCCCGCTCGGCGGCGGCTGGTGAGCCAGCGTGGCTGGCGGAGCGCCGCCGTGACGCATGGAACTACTTTCTCCAGTCAATCCCGCCGGAGTGGCGGCGGACTAATCTGCGTGAGCTTGACCCAGAGGTGCTGGTGCCAGCGGCAGTACCGCAGGGCACCGCCATCCAGTGGGATGCCGAGCTCGCCCCGGCGGGGGTGATCTTTACCACCATGGCCGCCGCGCTCAAGACCCATAGCGATCTGATTCAGTCCAAGATGGATCAGGCGGTGCTGGCGTTGGAGCATAAGTTTAGTGCACTGCGTGCTGCGTTGTGGCAGGATGGAGCCTTCTTGTATGTGCCAAAGGGTGTGGCAATTGAACGCCCGCTGCGGGTTTGCTATACCCTGGCCGATAGCAAGCAGGCGATCTTCCCGCGCACCTTGGTTATCCTCGAAGAGCAGGCCAGCGTCACGCTGATCGAGGAGTTCATTTCCCACGACCATGCCGAACCGGCGTTGGCCGGGCCGATCACCGAGATCTTCGCTGGACCGGGGAGTAGCCTGCGCTTTGCCAGTGTGCAACATTGGGGCGCGGGGGTCTACCATATTGGTGGCCAGAAGCTCATTTTGGGCCGCGATGCCAACGCCGAATGGACCTCGGTGGCGCTGGGGGGCCAGGTGCAGCATATCGAGGCCGAGACGCGCCTAGAAGGTAACGGCTCACAGGTCAATTGGCTGGGTGCGACCTTTGCCAATGGTACGCAGAATCTGGTCATCGCGCCCTGGTTGCGCCATGTCGGCCACAATGCCGAGAGCTTTATGCAGTTTAAGACGGTGGTGAATGACTCCGGCTATAGCGTCTTTGATGGCATGATCAAGATCGAGCATGAGTCGAAGGCGACCAGCACCCGGCTTGAGGAGCATGCGCTGCACCTGAGTCCTGATGCGCGTAATGACTCGATCCCTGGGCTGAAGATTGATACCAACGATGTGCTGAAGGGTGGCCATGCTTCGACCAGTGGCGATCTGGACGATATGCAGCTCTTCTATATGCAGGCGCGTGGCATTAAGCGTGATGATGCCAAGCACATGATCGTGATGGGCTTCTTCGAGCCGGCCCTGAACCGCATTCCGGTTGAGGATCTGCGCGACGAGTTGGCAGGGATTATTGAGGGCAAGATCTAATCTATTTTGCCTGCTGAATAGTACAGTATTATGGCCACACTCTCCACCTTTGACGTGCTCGCCCTGCGCCGCGAGTTTCCGATCTTGCAGCAGCAGGTGAACGGTAAGCCACTGGCCTTCCTCGACAGCGGGGCTTCATCGCAGAAGCCACGCTGTGTGATCGAGGCGCTGGATGATTATTACCGCCGCTACAACGCCAACGTACACCGAGGCGTGTATAAGCTCAGCGAGGAGGCAACGTTTGCCTACGAGCGAGCGCGGGGCAAAGTGGCCCGTTTTATTGGTGCCTCCAGTAAGCGCGAGGTGATCTTCACCCGCAACACGACCGAGGCGATCAATCTGGTGGCCTATGCCTGGGGTGGGGCGAATATTCGCGCTGGGGATCGCATCCTGCTCACGATGATGGAGCACCACTCCAATATCGTGCCCTGGCAGATGTTGGCCCAGCGCACCGGAGCCACGCTCGACTATATCGGCATTGATGCCGAGGGGCGTTTGTGCCTGGATGATCTGGAGCAGAAACTGACGCCGGGAGTCAAGTTGCTTGCAGTCACGCAGCAGTCGAATGTGCTGGGGACGATCAACCCGGTGGCGCTATTGGCCGAGCGGGCGCATGCCGTGGGGGCCAAGATCCTGATTGACGGAGCGCAGAGTGTGCCGCATATGCCGGTGGATGTGCGGGCGCTGGGTTGCGATTTTCTGGCCTTTAGTGGCCATAAGATGTGTGGCCCAACCGGGATTGGGGTGCTGTGGGCGCGGCGTGAGATCCTCGAAGCGATGCCGCCCTTCCTGGGTGGTGGCTCGATGATCGAGGTGGTTGACCTGGAATCGAGCACCTACGCGGGGGTTCCGGCGCGTTTTGAGGCTGGAACGCCCGCAATTGGTGAGGCGATTGCGTTGGGTGAAGCGTGCGATTTCTTGGCTGGGATCGGCATGGATTCGATCTTCCAGCACGAGCAGGAGTTGCTCGGCCACGCACTGGATCGTTTAGCCAGCGTGGAGGGGTTGCACATCATCGGCCCGCACACGACCGAGCAGCGTGGCGCGGCGCTCAGTTTCACCCTGGAGGGGGTGCATCCGCATGATGTGGCCGCGATCCTGGATGGCGAGGGGGTGGCGGTGCGCGCCGGGCACCACTGCACCCAGCCGCTGCACCGCTTCTATGATGTTCCGGCCACCACGCGCGCCAGTTTCTACATCTACAACACAGCCGAGGAGGTAGACCGGCTGGCGGCGGGGTTGGAGAAGGCGCGTAAGCTGTTTCAGTAATACATGGGGATTGCCCCATTTGTGATAGGTCGTATATGGACGACATGTACCGTGAGCAGATCCTCGAACACTCCAAGCACCCGCACAACTTCGGGACATTGGAGGAGCCTTCGGTCTCACGCGAGGAGTTCAACCCCTTGTGTGGGGATCGGGTGCGGATGGATTTGCAGATCACCGACGGAGTGATCACCGATGTGCGCTTTAGTGGGCGCGGGTGTGCGATCAGCCAGGCGAGTGCCTCGTTACTCACCGACGAACTGCGCGGGATGAAGGTGGAGGATGCCAAGGTGTATCGCAAAGAGGATCTGCTGGAATTGATCGGCATTCCTCTAGCGAAGAACCCGGTGCGTCTCAAGTGTGCATTACTGTCGCTGAAGGCGCTCAAGGCGGGCCTCTATGGCGTGGGCCATATTCACGACGATGATGAGGAGGAGTAGATATGGCCGCTGAGCCAAACAATCTGCAATTTGATTACTCCAAGTACGGCTTTCGTCAGGAGGAAAACTACCTCTTCAAAGCCCCCAAGGGGCTGAGCGAGAAGGTGGTGCGCGAGCTTTCGGGGATGAAGGGCGAGCCGGAGTGGATGCTCCAGCGGCGGCTCAAGGCGCTGGAGATCTTCAACCAGAAGCCGGTTCCGCTGGCCGGGATGTGGGGCAACCCTGAGTTGGCTGATCTTGACTATGACAGTATCCACTACTTTGTGCGTGCCGGTGAGCGCCCGCAGAGCGATTGGGATGCCGTTCCGGCGGAGATCAAGAACACCTTTGAGCGCCTGGGTATCCCTGAAGCCGAGCGCAAGTTTTTGGCTGGCGTGGGTGCGCAGTATGAAAGCGAAGTGGTATACCACTCGCTCCGCGAAGAGTGGCAGAAGTTGGGCGTGATCTTCCTTGATACCGATACGGCGCTCAAGGAGTACCCGGAGCTGTTCAAGCAGTATTTCGGTACCATCATCCCCTCGGCGGATAACAAATATGCCGCGCTCAATACCGCCGTCTGGTCGGGTGGCTCGTTTGTGTATGTGCCGGCTGGGGTGAAGGTTGATATTCCGCTGCAAGCCTATTTCCGCATCAATGCGGAGAGTATGGGCCAGTTTGAGCGCACCCTGATCATCATTGAGGAGGGGGCCGAGGCGCACTATATCGAGGGCTGTACCGCGCCGGTCTACTCGACCAACTCACTCCACTCGGCAGTTGTCGAGATCATGATCAAGAAGGGCGGCAAGTTCCGCTATACGACGATCCAGAATTGGGCCAACAACATCTACAACCTCGTCACCAAGCGGGCGGTGGCGCTCGAAGAGGCGAGCATGGAGTGGGTGGATGGCAACATCGGCTCGAAGTTGACCATGAAGTACCCCTCGGTCTATCTGATGGGGCGTAAGGCGCGCGGTGAGGTGCTCTCGGTGGCCTACGCGGGTAAGGGCCAGCATCAGGATGCCGGGGCCAAGATGGTGCATGTGGCACCAGAGACGACCAGCCGGATCACCAATAAGTCGGTGAGTAAGGATGGTGGTAAGACCACCTACCGGGGCTTGGCCAAGGTGGCGGCGGGTGCGTATGGGGCGAAGGTCAATGTCAATTGTGACGCGCTGATCCTGGATGAGCGTTCGGCCTCAGACACGATTCCCTTCATCGAGATTGAGGAGGATCGCTGCACATTGGCCCACGAGGCCACCGTCGGGCGCATCGGGGCGGAGCAACTCTTCTACCTGATGAGCCGTGGTTTGCCGGAGGCCGATGCACTCTCGATGATCGTGTTGGGCTTTATGGAACCCTTCACCCGCGAGCTGCCGATGGAGTATGCGGTCGAACTGAACCGCCTGATCCAGATGGAGATGGAAGGTTCGGTCGGGTAGGGATTCTTCAACCGCAGAGGACACAGAGGACGCAGAGGAAGAACCGTAGGTATCGCGAAACCCATCCCTCTGCGTACCTCTGCGTCCTCTGCGGTCAAAAACCGGGGCGCAAGAGGATGCTTAACCGAATGCCTATGAATATGCCTCTCGTTCTCGCGCTGGTTTCGACAAGCTCAGCCAGCGCGGGCTGCGGCATTGGGGAGCCGTTGGCGGTAGCTGAGCCTGTCGAAGCTGAGCCTGTCGAAGCTGAGCCTGTCGAAGCCGACGGCGTGTAGAAGGAGGTATCCATGCCCGCAATGCGGATCGCCAATCTGGCCGATGTGCCAGAGAATGGTGCGAATCGTTTCGTTGTCAACGGTAAGTTTGTGGCGGTCTTTCGGGTTGGTACGGATCTCTACGCGATTGATGACACGTGCTCGCATGGCCAAGCCTCGTTGAGCCAGGGTGAACTCGATACCGATACCCATTGTGTGGCTTGCCCAGCGCATAGCGCGATCTTCGATCTGCGCAGTGGCCAAGCGCGTACTCTACCGGCCTTCAAGCCGGTTGCCACCTATCGAGTGTGGGTGGAGGACGATGGGGTGCTGATTGAGGTCTGATTGGGAAGAGAGGTTCTGATGGCTACCTACACCCATCCCGAAGTGCTGGTCGAGACCGATTGGGTTGCCGCGCACATGCACGATCCCCAGGTGCGCTTGTTGGAGAGCGATGAAGATATTCTGCTCTATGACCTTGGGCATATTCCCACTGCGCTCAAGATTGACTGGGTGGAAGATCTGAATGACCCGGTGATCCGTGACTACCTGGATGCCGAGCGTTTTGCTGGGTTGATGGCGCGCAAGGCGATCACCCCGCAGACGACCGTGGTGCTGTATGGCGACAAGCACAACTGGTGGGCGACGTATGCCTTCTGGGTGATGAAGCTCTTTGGCCATCAGGATGTGCGCATCATGAATGGTGGGCGCGCTAAGTGGATCGCCGAAAAGCGCGATCTGAGCCGGGTGGTGCCGAGCTTTGAACCAACCGAGTACCCCGCCCCAACCCGTGACGATGCGGCCATTCGCGCCTTCCGTGATCAGGTCTTCCAGCATATTCGCCATGAGGGCGTGGCGTTGGTGGATGTGCGTAGCCCCCAGGAGTATACCGGCGAGCGCACCCACATGCTTGAGTACCCCCAGGAGGGGACGCTGCGCGGTGGGCATATTCCAACTGCCGTGAATATTCCGTGGTCTATGGCGATATGTGACGATGGCACCTTCAAGAGTGCTGATGAACTGGCCGCGCTCTATGGCACCCAGGGCGTCACACCCGACAAGGACGTGATCACCTACTGCCGGATTGGTGAACGCTCCTCGCACACCTGGTTCCTGCTGACCTACTTGTTGGGCTACCCACGGGTGCGTAACTATGATGGCAGTTGGACCGAGTGGGGGAATGGGGTGGGCTTGCCAATCAGCAAGCCGTACCAGCGGTGAGAGGGTTGAGCACTTCACCGAGACTCCCGATTGTGAGGCAAAGACGCAAAGGCGCAAAGTGTTCAACACCATGACCAATCACAACCTTTGCGTCTTCGCGCCTTTGCGTCAAAAAAGGCTCCGATCATAAGTGGGCAATCCGTTTACCCCAAGTATAAATAGTAGGTATGGTTGAGGTTGCTGTATGGGCCGTGGGCGTTACCCTGCGCGGCTTCAGGTTTTGCCACCGAGTGCCGAAATTGCCGCGCAGTATCTGATGATCTGGCCGGGGCGCGAAGTCTACGCCGCCCCGGAGCTATTCCCGCTTCTCTGTTCTGCCGCCCTCTTTGGCAATGATCGCCCATTTGAGGTAGACATTGGCTGCGCTACCGGTGAGTTGGTGTGTGCGCTGGCGGCAGCGCAGCCTGAGCACAACTACCTGGGGGTAGATATTGCGCTCAAGCCGCTCTACCGTGCGGTAGAGATCGCGGCGCAGCGCGGCCTCAGCAACGTCAAGTTCTTGCAGAGCGATATGCTCTTGGCCTACGGGCGCATCGCGGATGCCAGCCTCGATGCGGCCTATGTCCACTTCCCCGCCCCACTTCTGCGCACCCGCCAGCGCAAACAGCGTCTGGTGGCCCCCGCGCTGCTCGAACACATGCAGCGCACCCTCGCCCCCATGGGGAGCCTCAGTTTCATGACCGATCAGCCCGACTTGTACACCGAGTTCCTGCGCCTATTGGCGGGGTACCCTGGGTTGCGGCTGCGGGCAGTGGAAGAACAGGCGGCCATCCGGCGTGACCTGCTCGCCTCGCACTACCAGCGGCGCTGGGAGGCGCGGGGTCGCCCGATTGTGCGCGCCGAAGTTGAGCGGATTCCTTCTTCTGGGTGAACCAAAAGCTCCACTTTTTGCGTATTATCTATAGTCCTGCGTACAGGGCATGGGCAAAGCCCTTGGGGCTACGCCCCAACCCTAATTTTTGTTGTGTGTTGGCGGCGTAGCCGCCAACACACAACAAAAAAGATTTTCGGGGGCGGCACAGCCGCCCCCGAACCCCCACTAGAGGTCGTAGGTTGTTGTAACAAAAGTGATGTATCATAGATATGGGCGACAAACCCTTGGCCAGCCCGTACACCGCAGTACAGGCCGAGTGTCACCCGCGTTCTCCGCTCTGGGTTGGGTATCGAGGCGGAACAGCCATCAACGACGATTTGCATCCAGGGTTTTGCGCATACGCGCATGGCTGACCGATATCCACAGAAAGGACTCATCGTGACCGAGATTGACATCGAGGGCATGAGTGTTGCGGATCTGGAGCGTCTGCGAGATGCAATCAACCAGCGGTTGCTGGAACTGCGCTATAGCAATCGGCATTCCCTCCCCGAGTTGCTGCGGATGCTAGAGGATTTGAAGGTCACGCTGACGGATCAGGGTAAGGAGTGGCGTTCGTTGGAGCGCTGGCAGTGGATGGATGGTAAGATCCGTTTCTGGTTGAACCCGACCGATCAGCTGCGTTATCAGTCCGGCTGGTATACGATAGACGAATTGATGCTCTGGGCGCGTGGATCTGGCCCGGTACTTGTTCCCGAAGATGAGGACGAGATTGCGGAAGAGCCGTGGACGGACGTTGGGGGGGTACGTATTCGTTGGCTCCCTGATGGTTCGATGGAGCGTCTGTAGGTGCTATGATAGGATACGGGGCGAGCGTGATGCTCGCCCCGTGTTTGTGCCTTCCACGGGGCTGCGCCCCAAACCCCAATTTTTGTTGTTTTTTGGCGGCGTAGCCGCCAAAAAACAACAAAAAAGATTTTCGGGGGCGGCGAAGCCGCATAGGCGTTCGGTTAAGGAATACCGCGTAGGGGCGCGTCACGACGCGCCCCATGGCATTCCCAAGCGGTGCGGTAGCCCGATCATCGCGCCGGGGGGCGCGTCGCGACGCGCCCCTACGCACGCCCGAAGGTAGCACCGGCTTCTCGCCGATTACGATGCGCCACCGACCGACTGGAAGCCGGTGCTACCTTCGGGTTTAACCGAATGCCTATGCGGCGAAGCCGCCCCCAAACCCCCACCGGAAGTATCGTTGCATACCCCCTGATAAGTGGGGTGACGCGAAGATATGGTATACTGGAGCGTCTCAAGGTACCTTATCCAAGTTGATACCGACGAGGTGACCCGTAACAGCCCGGATGCTAGGGCGTAAAGGTGGAAGCTGGTGTGAGTCCAGCGCTGTGCCGCAACTGTGACTGACCGATAATCAGGTCAGAAGCCAGGAAGCCTGCCTCGTTGTTGATCGTTTCTGCCTTCTCGCGCTAAGGAGGACAAACATGCCGTACACGTTTTGATCGTGTGTACGTCCAGTTCGTGAGTGTTTGTCGCCCCAGCCTGTCAGGTTGGGGTTTTTGTGTTGTATCTGTTGAGGAGTTGTTTCGATGTTGCGTCTCTTCCATAGCTTTACCCTTGTTCTGATCGTGCTGGTACTGGCCGCTTGTTCTAGCGCCCCTACGGCGGTTTCTACTGCTGTTGTTCCTACCGCTGCGGCGACGACTCCCGCTGCTGCGGTTCCTGCTCCTGAGCCGACGGCGACGCTGGTTGTTGAAGCGACCAATGGGGCGATCCAGATCACCGATGCGCTGGGGCGCGAGATTACCCTGGCCGCGCCGGGGCAGCGGATTGTCTCGCTCGCCCCCTCGATTACCGAGATCCTCTTTGCGGTGGGTGCTGGCTCCCAGGTGGTTGGTGATACCCAGTACTGTAACTATCCACCTGAGGCCGATGCGCTCCCGGAGATTGGTGGCTTTTCGGCCAAGACGATCAGCATCGAGTCGCTGGTGGCGCTCAATCCTGACCTCGTGATCGGTGGTAGTACCGCCCAGGCGAGTGTCGCCGAGGCGCTGGCTCCTATGGGCATCCCGACGATCATTTTTGAGCCGAAGTCGTTTGAGGATGTCTATGCCAATATCATCCAAGTTGGCCTTGCTACTGGTCATAGCGCTGAGGCCGAGGCTGTCGTGGCCGACATGCAGGCGCGGGTGGCGGCGGTTGAGGCTACGGTCGCTACGATTCCTGTCGAGCAGCGTCCGTCAATCTTCTACGAGGTCTTTGATGAGCCGCTGCTTTCGGCTGGCCCCAATACCTTTATTGGCCAGATGATTACGCTGGTCGGGGCAACCAACATCTTCGCTGATACGAGCGAGGAGTACCCGGTGGTCAGCGCCGAGGCGATTGTGGATCGTAACCCCGATGCTATCGTCGGCCCCGACTCACACGGTGATAAACTGACACCTGAACAGTTGGCGTTGCGTCCCGGTTGGGAGCGCATCAACGCGGTGCAGAACAAGCGTATCTACCTGCTCGATGGCGATATGGCCTCGCGGGCTGGGCCACGCTTGGTAGATGTGCTTGAGTCACTGGCTAAAATCCTCTACCCGGAGCAATTCTGATGATGAGCCGACTGCGCCTGCGCCCAATTGTCTGGGCACCACTGCTGATCTTGATCCTCATCCTCGTTGGTATCCTCAGCCTGGGTGTGGGCGCAGTCTGGTTATCGCCCGAAGAGGTCTCGCAGGCGCTTTTGGCCCCCAATAGCCCGGAGACGCGCCCCACTGCGGTCACGATTGTATGGGATCTGCGTTTGGCGCGGGTGCTGTTGGCGGCGCTGGTCGGGGCCGGGTTGGCCGGGGCGGGTGCGGCGTTCCAGGGGATGTTCCGCACGCCTCTGGCCGACCCGTTTGTGATCGGGGCGTCTGGCGGAGCCTCCTTGGGGGCCACGCTGGCGATCATCGGGAGAATTGGTGGGGTGGGGGTGCCCTTCGCTGCTTTTGCCGGGGCCATGTTGGCGGTGCTGCTGGTGTATGGGATCACTATCGCCAGTGGGGCTAGTTCGGCGACTGCCTTGTTGCTTGCGGGGGCGGCGTTGAGTACGATCCTCTCCGCGATTGTCTCGTTGCTCATGCTGATGAGTGATCGTGATATGCACGAGATCTTTAGCTGGTTGCTCGGTGGTCTCTCTGGGCGTAGCTGGCCCCAGTTGCTGATGAGTGGCCCGCCACTCATCCTCGGTCTGATTGGCCTGTGGTTCTTTGCGCGCCCGCTCGATGCGCTCACCGGTGGTGAGGAGTCGGCGCGTAGCCTGGGTTTGCCGCTCAATGCAGCGCGCGCAGCGGTAGTCGCGGCGGCCAGCCTCACCACAGCGGCGGCGGTCGCAGCGGGTGGCCTGATCGGCTTTATTGGCCTCGCCGCGCCGCATATTGCACGGCTCTTCTGCGGCTCTAGCCATGCGCGCTTGCTGCCCGCCAGTGCCTTGGTAGGTGCGCTCCTGCTCGTACTAGCCGATAGCATCGCCCGTACCGCTCTGGCTCCAATTGAACTGCCGGTGGGTGTCCTCACCGCCCTCCTGGGTGGCCCCTTCTTCCTCTGGATGTTGGGTTGGGGTGGCCAGCGATGAGTGATATGCTTGCTGCTGAGGGGCTGCGTTGTGCACTCTCCGGGCGCCCCGTCCTCGATGGGGTGGGCCTGCATGTGCGCCCCGGCGAGGTCTTGGCGCTGATTGGCCCCAACGGTGCCGGGAAGACGACGCTGCTGCGGGCGCTTTCGCGGCTGCTTCGCCCGCTCGCCGGGACGGTGACGCTGGAAGGTGAGGATGTCTGGCATATGCGCCCACGCCCGTTGGCGCGGCGCTTGGCGCTGGCCCCCCAAGGCGCCGAGATGTGGCCGTTGACGGTCGAGCAGTTTGTGGGGCTGGGTCGCGCCCCGCATCGGGGTTGGCTCCTCCCCCTCAACACAGATGATCATCAAGTAGTGCAGGCCGCACTTGAACGTACCGGCCTCATCCCGCTACGCGAACGCCAAGTGACCGAGCTCTCCGGCGGCGAGCAACGCCGCGTTATTTTGGCGCGCGCACTGGCCCAACAGCCGCGTATCCTGCTGCTCGACGAGCCAACCGCTGCGCTCGATCTCAAATACCAATCTGCCATCCTCGGCCTGGCCCGCCGCCTCGCCCACGACGACGGCCTCTCGGTGGTGATCACGCTGCACGATCTCAACCAAGCCGCTGGCGTCGCCGACCGCATGGCGCTCCTTGCGCACGGGCGCGTGCTGGCCGTGGGTACCCCCAACGAGGTGCTAACTGCCGAGTTGATTAGCGCGACCTACGAGGTGCCGGTGGTGGTGTGTCGGCATCCCTTGGATGGCTCGCCGTTGGTGAGTCTGGTGGAGGAATAGGGGCGAAGCATCGCCCGCCAACGGCTACCCCGCCATGCCCCGTCATCCCGTAGGGGCGAAGCATCGCCCGCCAGATGACCGGGGAAACCCCAATCATGTTGGGGATGCGATGCTTCGCCCCTACATGCCCCCGCCATGCCCCGTCATCCCCCGTAGGGGCGAAGCATCGCCCGCCAGATGACCGGGGAAACCCCAATCATGTTGGGGATGCGATGCTTCGCCCCTACATGCCCCCGCCATGCCCCGTCATCCCGTAGGGGCGAAGCATCGCCCGCCAGATGACCGGGGAAACCCCAATCATGTTGGGGATGCGATGCTTCGCCCCTACTAACTCCCGATCACCCGGCTATCAAACGCCTGGATGGTCAGTACGCTGGGGCGCGGGAGACCGACCCGATCCGGCCATGTGCTGACCGGGCTTTCAAAGGTGCCACCCTCGCCAGGGTGCTGAATAGCCAGGAAGACCGTGCGGTTGTCGGGGGTCAACTCTGGCCCACACACCTCCGAACCTGCCACGCTGGAGAAGAACTGCTGCACATGGCCGCGCTCTTTCCCACTTACCGGCACCACAAAGAGCCCATCGTTGTACTTGATCCCATTGGCCGCACCATCGGTTGCGATCCAAAGGTTGCCCGCGTTGTCGAACATGACATTATCGGGGCAGGCGATGGGGCTGACCTTGCTCTTGTCGTACCCGGCAAAGTAGGTACTCTCATCGCTGGGCAGGCCACACAGGAGCAACAGTTCCCACTTGAAGGTCAGGCTGGCATAGTCATCCCCGGCTTCGGTCAGTTCGATCACTTGACCCGTGCGGTTCTTGGCGCGTGGGTTGGCTGCATCCACCCCTGGCTTACCCTCGGTGCCACGGGCGCTGTTGTTCGTCAGCGCGATGTAGATCTTCTTGTTCACCGGATTTGGCTCGATGTCCTCCGGGCGATCCATCTTCGTTGCACCCAGAAGATCGGCTGCCTTGCGCGTGTTGATCAGCACATCCGCCTGCGAGGTAAAGCCGTTGGCTGCCGTTAATGGCCCCTGACCATAGACCAACGGCATCCAAACGCCGCTCCCATCATCATTGAATTTCGCGACATAGAGCGTACCTTCGTCAAGGATGCCAAAGTTGGCCTTGCGATCCTTGGCGTTGTAGGTGCCCTTGGTGATGAACTTGTAGACATACTCAAACTGCTGGTCATCGCCACTATAGGCCACCACCTGGCCATTCTTGGCGATCCCAATCGTTGCCGCCTCGTGGCGGAAACGCCCCAGCGCGGTGCGCTTCACCGGCGTAAATGTCGGATCGTAGGGATCAATTTCAACCATCCAGCCAAAGCGGAAGACCTCGTTGGGTTCCTGGGAGACATCAAAGCGGGCGTGGAACGCTTCCCAGTGCAACTCGGTCGTCTCAGCCGGAACGCCATAGCGCTTATGCACCGCCACACGCGGGTCGCTGCTGCTCAACTTGCTGAGATTGCCGAAGTACTGATGGAAGTTCTCTTCGGCGGTCAGCACCGTCCCCCAGGGGGTCTTGCCACCCGCACAATTGTTGAGCGTCCCGCGCACCAGCGTCCCCGTCGGATCTTCACTGGTCTTCAGCCACTCGTGACCAGCCACAGGCCCACTGATCCGAATGGGGGTCTCGCCGGTGATGCGGCGATTATACTGTGAGTTCCGCACATAGTTCCAGGTACCGTCATAGGCGCGTCGCACCTCAACAACCGAGACACCATGCGCTGCAAGTTCGATATCCACCTGGTTGCGGGTGGGTGCGTTAAAGTCGTAGTTGGGGAACATCAACTCAGGGTTGGTGTACTCGTGGCTGACGAAGAGCAGACCATGATCCGAAACATTTGAACCAAAGGGCAGGGGCAGGAAACCCACAAAGTCGCAGTTGTAGCCAAATTGTTCCGCCTGCGCCTGCGGCGTCTGCTCCCAGACATTATGCGTAGGAGCGCTGGTGGTCAATGGCTCACCCCAACGAATGAGGGTTCGCGCATAGTAGCCCTCCGGCACAACCACATCATCGAAGGTCGGTGCAGTTGGTGTAACAGACGCGAAGCGTAGCGCCGGAGTGGGGGCGGCTGCCGCATTCGTCGCCCGCAAGCCTAGCGCACCCAACATGGCCGCCGAGGTGACACCTACTGCGCCCTTGAGCAGATCACGGCGGCTCATCCGCCGATTCATGATCTCCTCAATCGTTTCGCCCAGAGAGAGAGTCTTGTTCTCATGTTGCTGAGACATAACCAGTAGCTCCTTACACTTCAGAACTTACGTGACAGATACCATCTATGTATGGCACGAAGCACATGGCAAATCCGGTGTTGCTTCGTGTTTGTTGTCAATGCCATGCATGCTGTGGCACGATGGACAGCCGATCTGGTTGGGTGAACCACGATGACACTGGTTGCAGGTTGGATTGAGCGGATGCGGCATCAGCACCTGGAGTGGGTGCTGGTTATGACACGTCACGCAGGGTGCATACCGGGCGATACCGGGGTCATTCGGCGCACTCGGTAGCTCCTCCACGGTGGGTTCAGCGGTGGGGGTCGGCTCAACCGTTGGCGGTACAAGCGTTGGTGTTGGTACAGGCGCAGGCGTCGCGGTTGGCGCTGGCAGTGTGGCTTCGCTCGTTGGCAGCAGGGTGGCCGTGAAGGTCGGGATGGGTGTATCAACCACCGCCGTGAGGGTCGGGCTGGATGTGGGCGCCGCCATAAGGGTCGGGCTAGATGTGAGCGTAGCGGTTGCATCAGCAATCCGGCTAGGAGTCGGGGGAGGAATTGTTGGCCGTGTGGTTGCCGCCACGCTCGGAGATACAGCACTAGATGGGGCTGGCGTAGCACTTGGATGTCGCGCAATACTCAGGGCGTAGGGGTTCACCGGCGGCTGATCGAGCGTGAGCAGATAGGCAACCAACTGTGTCACCTGCTCATCACTCAACACGTCATCAAAATCACGCCCAACAAATGATCGCGCAATCCCTGCGGTATAGCCCGGTACGACATATTCATCATGAATACGGATCGAACGTTGAATATATGTTGCGGCGCTCAACTCCGGCACACGTTCCGAAGCACGCAGGGCAATGCCAGCCAAGTTTGGCCCGACACCACTCGGAGCATGGGGATTGATCGGGTGGCAGTTGAGGCAGGCGACAAAGCCATCAATCTCGACTTGGCCGTTGAAAATGGCTTTGCCCTGATCAGGATGGACTGTAGGTAACGCTGTCGTTGTACTCGTTACAACATCCGTCGCCACCACGCTTTGTGAACCACATGCAGCCAATACCCAAACCGAAATCAGTGCCATCAACGCAGACAAGACTCGTGATCGCCACCGCATGGAGATCATGCATCACTCCAGAACACGTCTCGATACCCCTGCCATAGTAGGAGGCGTTGATTAAGCGACGTTTAATAGTTTTTGAAGCCGAGACTAAATTTGGTCGGAGAAATCCCCAATCAGCAATCCAAAACCCAAAACCCCCAAACCAAAATGCTATAATAGCCCCCATGCCATACCGAATCCTACTGATCATCATTCTGCTGCTCCTCAGCGCCTGTGCTGCACCGCCTGCCCCACCGGAAGCGGCGCGCTCTCCGTCTCCGGCAGCATTGCTTGAGGAGGCTCCGACTGCATTACCAACCCCGCAACCGACCCTGGTTGTGCCTACGGAAACACCGATTCCCACCGCGCCGCCGCCCTTACCCTCGCCCACACCGGGCGGCCCGTTGAGTCGCGTGGCGACATGGGGTGCTGGTATACCCCTGGCTGCCACCTACCTCCCCGATGGCCAGAGCGTGGTCGTGCTGCGCCCGCTCGCCCTCGAACTGCGTGCCGCCACCCGCCTTGCCGATCTGCGCTGGCGGGTGCCGCTGGCGATCCCACCGAGTGCGCTGGCTGTTACGCCGGATGGCAGCACCCTAGCGGTGAGTGTCGGTGCGGTGGTGGATCTCTATGCTAGTGAGGATGGCCGCTTCCTGGGCCGGATTCCCGGCCTTGGCTCGCCAATTGCCGCGCTTGCCATCTCGCCCGATGGGCGTTTGTTGGCCGCAGCCCAGGCCGATCAGGTGCTCTCGCTCTGGGATGTGGCCGAACGCTCCAACCTGACGACGCTGCGTTTGCCGCTGGACGAGGCGGGCATGATCGTTCCCGGCAGCTTTACCAGTGTTGCCTTCTCCCCCGACAACCAGTTCCTCGCCGCCGGTGATGATGGTGGCAATGTGGGCGTGTGGGCCATGAGCGATCTGGTGGCGCTGCAAGTCTTGAGTGTGGGTGTGCGCGTGGTGGCCGATGTGGCCTTCTCACCCAACAGCCAGCAGATCGCCGCCGCCTCTGAGGGTTGGCGCAGCGAACCGGGCGCGATCTGGATCTGGGATGTGGCTACGGGTGAAGAAAAACACTGGCTCGGTATTGCTGATGAGTCCCGCTTTTTGGCTCCGGCGCAGCGCCTCGCCTTCCACCCTGATGGTAGCGAGGTGCTGATGGGCTTGGCCGATGGGAGCCTGCTGCGCTGGCGGCTGGCCGATACTTCTACGTTGGCGCAGGAGTTGATGGGGCATACCGCAGCCATCACGGCGCTGGCTATGACCCAAGATGGGCGTATTCTCACGGCATCGCGTGATGGCAGTCTGCGTACATGGAATCCCGACGGCAGCCCCGCCGACACGCTCAGCGATGCGGGGGCGATTGCGGCGTTGGTGCTGAGTCCTGATGGTAGCCTGATTATCAGTGGTGATGAGGGCGGCCAGATCAGCATCCACCAGCCCGATGCGACTCTGGTTACTCAGATCCAGAGTCCTGGGGGGAGTCTACGCACCCTCGCGCTCAGCCCCGATGCCAGCCTGTTGGCGAGTGGCAGCGCCGATGGTACCCTGCGCCTCTGGAATCTGCCGAGTGGCGAACTCCAGAGCGAACTCTCCGGCCACGAAGGCCCGATCTTCAGCCTCGCCTTCAGCCCCGACGGGCAACGGGTGGCCACGGTGGGCGACGATGGTACGTTGCGTCTGTGGCGGACTAGTGGCGTGGCTGAGCGGGTAACGCCGGTGCTCCAGAGTGATGGTATCAGCGCGACGGCGCTCTACCATGTGGCGTTTGCGCCCGATGGTCAGCAGATTGCCGTGGCCAGCAGTGCCGGTGAGATCAGTCTGTGGCGCAGTGCCGATCTTACCCAGATCGAGCGCCGCAGCATCGAGCCAGATCGTGCCCTGCAACTCAGCTTCACGCCTCAGAGTAGCCTGCTGGCGCGCACCGCCAGCGGCAAGATCCTGGCCTGGGCCGCAGGTAGCCCTGTGGTATTGCTCGACACCACTATCAGTTCCTACGCTCTGCTCGGTGACGCGGGAATCGTGACATTGGGCGGCGGAACCTTCCAGGTGTGGCGCGGGCCACTCAGTGCGCTCGCCCGCTACGCCGAAGTGCCGGTGCCGGGCTTCAACCGCCTAGCGGCCAACTCTACCACCATTGTGGTTGGGTCGAGTATGGGGATGATCGAGGTTTGGGCGGTGAGGTAGGGCTAGACAAATATCTTGTGTCTGGTATAACAATGATCATACCGTATTCGCCGCACCAAGGAGCTTTGCATGAACCCGCAACGTCTGGTTGGTTGGCTCTCCCCGCTCCTCGTCCTTGCTGCGTTCGCCGCCTTTCTCGCTGCTCCGCCACCTGCCCGTGCCGTCTCCGACCGCCCGATCATGGCCTTCTACTACCCTTGGTGGGAGACGAGCGATTGGAACTACAGCCGCATGAGCGACCTGCCCGCGCCGACCTATTCGGGTGGCGATGACGAGACGCTCAAGCGCCACATCCAACAGGCCGATGATGCCGGGATTGATGCCCTGATCTGTACCTGGTTCGGCCCCGATGAGGAGCGTTTGAATAAGCGCTGTCTGCGGATTATGGAACTCTCGCAGCAGATGGGGCGTGATCTGCAATTTGCGATCATTCCCGATCAATCGGCTTGGGGTACCTTGCAGAACGTGGATAATCTGGCCCGTGCGATTGGCGTGCTCCAGCGCGACTTCATGAGCAAGCCCAATTATCTCACCTTCCAGGGCAAGCCTTCGCTCTTCTGGTTCTACCCGCCCTCGCTCGGTAATCTCGATACATGGAAGCAACTGCGTGCCAAAGCCGATCCTAATCGCCAGCAATACTGGTTCGGTGGCACCGATGACTTCAGTTTCCTTGAGGCGTATGACGCGCTCTACTACTTTGACATCACCTGGGAGTCGCGGCCCGGTGCGGCCATGGCCTCCTATGCCGGACGCCTGGATCGCTACAATAAGGCCAATGGCCAGAATCGCCCCTTTATTGCCACGGTCATGCCGGGGTATGACGACATCAAGTACCGCAACGGCCATGCCCGTGATCGCCAGGGCGGCGAGTATTACCGGGGCACGTGGCAGACCGCGATTGACCGCAATGCCCAGGCGGTTGTGCTGACCAGCTTTAACGAGTTCTTCGAGGGCAGCCACATTGAACCCAGTGTCCAGTTTGGCGATCTCTACCTACGGCTGACCAAGGAACTGAGCGACAAGTTCCGTGCCGAGGTAGGCCGTGGCACATGCCAGACCTTCCCCGAAACCGGGTTTAGTGTCTGTGGCCGCATTCTCGAATACTGGCAGCAGAATGGCGGCCTACCCGTCTTCGGCTACCCGATTGGCCCGCAGCAGATGGTGATGATCGAGGGCAAACCGTTCCAGGCGCAGGAGTTTGAGCGCAACCGGCTCGAACTACACCCGGAGAATGCGCGCCCCTATGATGTGTTGCTGGGGCGTTTAGGGGTTGACGTGCTCGTTCGCCAGAGCCGCGACTGGCAGCAGTTCGCCAAGGTGACGGCGGCCCCCAATGGCTGCCTCTACTTCGCCGATACTGGCCACTCGCTGTGTGAGCCGTTCCTCACCTACTGGAGGACCCACGGCCTCGAATTTGATGGCCGCTCCGGCTACAGCTATGGTGAAAGCCTCGCGCTGTTTGGCATGCCGCTCAGCGAGCCACAGACCGAAGTTCTCAGCGACGGTAAGAGCTACACCGTCCAATGGTTCGAGCGCGCCCGCTTCGAGTCGCACCCGGAGAATGCGCCGCCTTACCATGTCCTCTTGGGCCTGTTAGGGGTGGAGGTGAAGAAGTAGAGACGGGAATCGGGGGTGTGGGGCCCGCAGGCTCCCATGAAAACGAATATTGTGCTGGTGTGGTTGGCCGCTTCGCGGCCAACCACACCAGCACAAATATGGGTTTGGGGCGCAGCCCCAAGAGGTGTATAGGGGGCGCACCGTGATGCGCCTCTACAAACTAACTACATCAACATATCCACCGTCAGCCGCTGGGTAAAGTTGTGCATCGCCAGATTCACCAACCAGACCCAATCGAGCTTGCGCCCGGCCATGCGCTGCATAATCCCCGGCCACGAGTAGACCGCCCGCTGCACCTTGATGAAGTTCTTGAGGAACTGCTCACGCTCCATCTTGGCCGGCTCGTACATGTAGTGGAACGTATCGTACTTGTCCCAATCGAAATGTGCCAAGCGCGGCTTCACCTCTTCAAACCAGGGCGTACCGGGGAAGGGCGTCGCAATCGTGAAGACCGGGAACTCGATCCGATTCTTCATGATGAAGTCGAAGGTATGCTGGAAGCTACTATTCGTATCGGTATCAAACCCGAAGATGAAATAGCCCTGGATCGCGATACCCTGTTTGTGGACATTGGCTACGACATCACCATAGTGAGAGACACGATTTGAACCTTTATGGACATGCTTAATGGTCTCAGGGTCTACCGACTCAAAGCCCACATTAAACATCTCGCAGCCAGCAGCAGCGGCCAACTCGACAAACTCACGCTTTTCGAGGAAGTTCATCGAGATATTGGCATTCCAATGCACACCTAGCTCGACCATGGCATTGAACAGCTCGTTGGCATAGGCCGGTTTGAAGCAGATGTTGTCATCCATGAACGAGAAGCGCACATCCTGCTTGCCTGCGAAGTTCTGATGCGTCTTGATCTCATCAATCATCTGGTCAGACTCGCGGATGCGGAAGGTCTTGCCATAGATGCGTGGGGTACAGCAGAAGTTACACCCCACCGGACAGCCCTTAGTCGCCAGCAGGGGCAAGCGCTCGGAATAATTGCGAGCGTTCTTTGAGCTACGTGCAAAGCGGAAATCCGTGCGCGGCATCTCATTCAGCGGCTTCCAGCCCGCACTTGGATCTGGCTTATAGATCGGCTTGAGCGTATTCTCGTAGATGTCCTGGGTCAGTTCATCATAGATCGACTCAATCTCGCCGAAGATGACCGTACTGGCGTGCTGCGACGCCTCTTCGGGCAACATCGTCGGATGCACCCCACCGAGGATCACCTTCTTACCCTGTGCGAGTGCCCGGTCGCCAATCGCATAGGTGCGGCTGGCGTTGAGCGTGCGTGACGTAATCGCCACCACATCATACGCACTAAAATCCTGTGGGACAGAGTCACCGATTCGCTCATCAATGAAATCAATATCAAAGTGGTTATTCGCCATTGTGGCGACCATCATCAGGTTGAGTGGCATACTCACCTTCCCCGAATCGACCATCAGGGGGGTGCTACTCTTCGGCTGAATCAGGAGCCACTTTTTGCGCTTGGTGGGCGCGACGAACGGCTTATGGGGAATCTCCGTCGTCTCGGGCGCAATCACGCTGCTCATGCAGAACCTCTTCTCAATGGGCTTCCACGACCGTCTCGACGGATTCATTCGTCACTGGTGGTGGAGGCAGGTTATCCTGGGCTACCGGGCGACGCACACCCTGCTTGCAGTTTTCGAGTTGCTCCTCAAGATTGCGACGGAACAGCAGGCTGGTCACGGTCGTAATCAGCTTGTTCTTGTTGAGCATCACGCGCCGAGCAATCGCCTTCCAGGTGAACATTCCCAGGAAGTGCTCCAAATACTTGATCTGGTAATCGTAGGGATCATAGCGCTCACAGCGCACTACCAGATTATTCGCCGTATACTTATCCCAATCCTCATCAACAATCAGATCTTGGGCCTTGTAGTCCTTGTAGAGTTGCGTGCCGGGGTAGGGTGTCAGGATCGAGTAGATCGGCATCACCAACGCATTCTCGACCACAAACTTCATGGTGGCGTCCATATCCTCATAGGTATCAATCGCCGGATTGACCAAGAAGTTGCACTGAATGGGCAGACCCGACGTGCGGCACGCCTCAATGATGCGCGCATAGTCGGCGGCAGTGTTGATGCGCCCCTTGTTATACGCCTTGAGCGTCTCCTGGTTGATCGACTCAAAGCCGACCAGCGCCATTGCACAGCCCGCCTTGACCAGCAGATCAACCGTCTTACGGTCGTCAAGGAATTTGAGGCTAATGAAGCTACTAAAGCGAATATTCAGCTTCGCCAGTTCCTCCATCGTCTCCCACATGCTCTGCTTATTCACCCCCAGGTTCTCATCGGTAAACATGAACCAGGGCGTCTTGCCATAGCGTGATTCGCGGAACCAGACTCGCTTGGCTTCGAGGACTTGGCGCCGCACTGCTTCGGTGGACTGAATACGGTAGAGGCGACCAGTGAAGTTGGGCGTGACGCAGAAGGAGCAGACGAAGGGGCAGCCACGGGTGATATAGATCGGGATGGATTTGCGTGCATCTACCTTCCCGCGCTTACTGGCGCGGAAGATGCGCTCATAATCAATCTCTGGCACCTGATTGACGGGCGCAAAATCCTTGGAATCGTAGCGGCGCTGGAGCGTGCCATCGGCCACATCCTGGATGACCTGCGCCCACAGATTCTCGGCCTCGCCACTGACCACACAATCAGCGTGATCGAGCGCCTCCATGTAGTTGAATGAGACGTGAACCCCACCCAACACAACCTTCTTGCCATGGCGACGAAACTCGTCGGCAATCTCGTAGGCGCGATTGGCATTCAACGAGCGGGTCGTGATCCCGACCAGATCATAATCGCCAGCATAGTTGATCGGATCGCCGAAGAGCTCATCGGCAAGTTCAATCTGGTGCTGTGGTGGGGTGATGCTCACGATCACGCCCACGGCCATCGAGAAGAGTGCCTTCTGACTGCTCTCCTCTTCCTTATTGCCTTTGGGGGTGATGAGTAAAATCTTGAGGGGCCGAATCGACTCGACGGGGCGGAGTGATTGCAGCGACCCATCGGGGGTTGGTTTGACTGCGCCATTCGTGGTGGTTCCTGCACGACGAGGCGGAGTGACTGGGGGCGTACCGGCACTGGTCATCGTGACCTCCCTAGACATCCTCGTAGGCGAGGAGTAGCTTTAGGTACCGCGTTAGCCGCGAATCGCAAGGCACATGATCCCGCCCGCAGGCAGGAATGAGGCTGCGGTACCGCCATGGCTTCCACGTTGCCGAGGAGAGAAAGAGTTCGCATGCTTTGATAATTATACAACAGGCTGCCCTATATGTCCAAGGGTTTTGTAAGTAAAACCGTTTCTTTTTTGCGAAATAGGGCATATCCCCATTATCGCGCCGCTTTTGTAAAATCACAAGTTGTGCATAGATGGGGCAAAGGTATGGCAGTGGCTTGTAGGGGCGAAGCATCGCTCTCCAACCTCGTTCGGGTTCCCCTGCTGCATGGAGGGCGATGCTTCGCCCCTACATAGAACCCCAAGGGTTTGACCGGGCGTATCTGAGGCCGCTATAATGCTCCAAGTTTGGCCAATCGCATGTCGAAGGAGAGCGTTTCATGAGCACCTCAAACCAGCGTGGACGCCGAGTTTCGCGCAACAATCGAACTCTGCGTACCTTTTACATGGGCATTGCGGCCGTGCTGGTCTTTGCCATAGGTTTTGTGGGGGTCTTTAGCGGTTTAGGTGGTTTTTCGCGCGAAGTAACACCCGTAACCGCGCCGATGGGGCGTACTGCCGATGGCTATTACTACAAGGGCAACCCCAATGCGGTGGTGAAGGTGATCGAATATGCCGATTACCAGTGTCCTTCCTGTGCCGAGTATGACCGCAACCTCGCCCCACTGATTGATCGTGACTATGTGAATACCGGCAAGATCCAGTTTATCTACCATGAACTGCCGCTCATTAACACTCACCGCAACGCGCAAGTAGCGGCTGAGGCTGTGCGTTGCGCCGGAGATCAGGGCGTCGAGAACTTCTGGAAGATGCACGATATGATCTACATCAACCAGGATCAGTGGGCCAGCGTCAGTACCGCCCAGAATATCTTTGCCAGTTATGCGGGCCAACTGGGGATGGACCGCAATGCGCTCACCACCTGCCTGACCAATAGCACCCATACGGCAGCTATCGAGGCAGCGCTACAAGTGGCGCTGGCTACCGGGGTTGAGGCCACCCCGACCTTTGAGGTGAATGGGCAACGGGTTAAGGCGAGCGAGTTGGATCGTGCCATTCGGGCAGCGTTGGCCGCCGCTGGGCAGTAAGTAACGGTTCACACTTCTCCTAGCCTCCAGGTTTTGACGCAAAGACGCCAAGGCGCAAAGTCTATAACAAAACCTTCGTGTCTTCGCGCCTTCGTGTGAACAATAACGTTTCTTTTACCCCAAGCAAGTGTGAACAGTTACATTGACACCTATCTTTGACACGACTATAATTGCGCGGTTTAGAAGCAGAAATGAACGGAACCGGGTGGCTTATCGTGCGTAGTCGAGATCTCTATTCTCTGCTGTTGATCGCCGCGATTGCGGTTCTTGCGCTTGTGATCAACCTCGCCCCCAGCCAGAACTTTTTTGGGCGTGATGTGCGTTTTCGCTTAGGTCTTGACCTTCAGGGTGGTATTCAGGTCTTGTTACGTACCACGAGTGCTACGGCAACTGAGGCAGATGTCGAGACGGCGGCGGGCGTGATCGAGCGCCGTGTGAATGGCTTGGGTGTGGGTGAGACGGTGGTGCAGTTGGCGGGCAGTGATCGGATCATTGTCGAGTTGCCCGGCATTGATAATCCCGAACAGGCGGTGGAGACGTTACGTGGTACCGGGCGGCTGGAGTTTATTAACTCGCAGGGGCAATACATTCCAGAGGGGACGGTTGTCCGTACCACTGGTGAGCCGAATCCTCCCCAACTCGGTGATACGAGCCTCATGACCGATACGACCGCGCTTGGCCCGATCTTCCAGAGCATCACCGATGGCCGCGATTTGGATACTAGTCAGGTGTCGCCGGTCTTCTCGCAGGGTGGGACGCTCGGTAGCCGTCCGGCAGTCTCCTTTGCCTTCCGGGGCCAATCGGCCACCAATCTGGCTCAGTTTACCGCCACCAATATTGGCCAACCGATGTGTATTGTGCTCGATAGTGCGGTGGTGAGTTGCCCGGTGATCAACGGTGCGCTCAACGATGGTTCCGGGGTGATCGAGACCAATAGTAACGAAGATCGTGACCGCATCTTCAACCAACTCAAGTTTGGTGCGCTGCCGATTCCGCTCGAAGTCGAGACGAGCCGCACAGTCTCAGCAACCCTCGGTCAAGCCTCGGTTGAGACGAGTATTGTTGCCGGGCTTGCTGGTTTGGTGGTGGTGGCGGTCTTCATGATCGTCTTCTATCGTCTACCAGGGCTGTTGGCAGCATTGGCGCTGGTGATCTATACTCTGATCAGCTTTTCGATCTATCGGCTCATCCCGATCACGCTCACCTTGCCAGGGATTGCCGGTTTCATTCTCTCCATCGGTTTGGCGGTTGACGCCAACGTACTGATCTTCGCCCGTTTGCGCGAGGAGTATCGGCGTGGGCGCGATATCCGCAGTGCGTTGGAGATGGGTTTTGTTGAATCGTGGCCGGCCATCCGCGATTCAAGTGTTTCGACCCTGATCACCAGTATTGTGCTGTTCCTCTTTGGCAACAGCTTTGGGGTCAGCATCATCAAAGGCTTCGCGGTGACACTGGGCCTGGGGATTGTGGTCAGCCTCTTTACGGCGATTGTGGTGACGCGCACCTTCCTGCGTCTCGCGGCTCCGCTCTTCAGCGAGCAACGAGCCTGGCTCTTCGGGATTGATCGCCGAACACCCGTGACGACCGATTCAGCGGCGGCTAACTCGCTCTAGCCCAGAGAGGTTTGTGTTATGGAACAGCTTGTTCGCCGCCGCTATTGGTGGTTTGCGGTCTCGTTGGTGTTGATCCTGCCGGGACTCTATTTTCTCCTCTTGCACCCGCTTGTAACGACCGGGCGCTTGGGCATCGGCTTGCATCCCAGTATTGACTTTAGTGGTGGTGCGTTCTGGGAATTGCGCTTCTTGGAAAAGGCTCCGCCAGATGTGTCCACCGATGCGGTGGCGCGGGTCTTTGCCGAACAGGGTTTTGAGAATGCGCTGGTGAAACTCAGCCCGGTGGAGGTGGAGGGGAAGACTATCGCTGGGGTGTTGGTACGTACTGCCGCCCTTAGTTCGATTGATCCGAATAGCCAGATTGAGGCCGTGACGACGGCACTCCAAACCACGTTTGGGCCAGTCTCACGTGAACGTCTGGAGAGCGTTGGCCCCACCGTGAGCCAGGAGAGTACGCGCAGCGCGTTCATCGCCGTGTTGGGCGCCTCATTGGTGATCCTGCTCTACCTGACCTGGGCCTTCCGCAAGGCTCCGCACCCGGTGCGCTATGGCGTGTGCGCCATCCTGGCTATGGTGCATGACGTGGTGCTCGTACTCGGTGTGGCCTCGATCTTGGGAACCTTCTTTGGCTTAGAGGTAGATGCGCTCTTCCTGACCGCGCTGCTCACCATCCTGAGTTTCTCGGTGCATGATACGATTGTGGTCTTCGACCGTATCCGCGAGAACCTGATCAACCGCCGCAGTAGCGAGGTCTTTGACGATATTGTCAACCATAGTATCGTCCAGACCCTGCCGCGCTCGATCAACACCCAGTTAACGACGCTCTTTACGCTCACCGCACTGCTCCTCTTTGGTGGTGAGAGCATCCGCAACTTTGTCGCCATCCTGCTGATCGGCCTGATCATCGGCACCTATTCCTCGATCTTCAATGCTGCCCAGTTGCTGGTGGTCTGGGAGCATCGTGAGTGGCAGGGTTGGTTTGGGCGGCGCAAGCCGGAGACAGAGACGTTGGTGGCGGAGTAGAGACGCCGTTGGCACCGGTAGAGACGCAAGCGTCTCTACCGGTGCCACCATGCAACGGCGTTACCGTCTCGTGCATCAACCAATGGTAACAGGCAGCGGCGACCGGGGCCAGGAGCCAAAAATTGAACAGGCGGAAGATGATTGCCGCCGGAACAGCAGCGGGGCCAATGCCGACCTGGGTGAGCACGGCGACTAGCGCTGCCTCGACCGTCCCACCCCCGCCGGGAAGGACATTAAAGGTTGAGGTGATCAGGGCGACCCCGAAGGCCGCGAGAACGGCGGGGAGGCTGGTCTGCACTCCCAGGCTGTAGAGCACCAGGAGCATCGCGAGGCTGTGTCCACTGAGGGCGATCAACTGGATAAAGACCAGCAGGATGACATCGCGGCGACGGCTGACGAACAACCCTCGCCCGCGATCAATATCGGTGATGATGCGGTTGATCCAGGCATCGCCCCATTGCTGACCCAAGAGGCGGGCGAGGCCATTCTTGAGGCTGATCAGCCAGTGGCGCAGCGTTGTGGCGCGGCGGGTGAGGAGAAAGATGGCGGCACCGATTAGGCACAGCCCCACTAGCGCAGCGATATAACTTGCCCGCCCCGTCACCAGATCGTGGGCAGCGAGAAAGAATAGGCTGAAGCTGAAGACGATCAGCATGGCGACCGCATAACTGAGGGTTTCAAACGAGGCCAACAGCGCTGCTTCGCCCGGCGAGACCCCTCGGCGGGTAAAGTTGCTCATCAGGAAGGCGTAACTGCCCACCCCTCCGGCGGGTAGCGACTGACTAATTACAATCGCGACGAGTGCCGTTGCCCATAGCCGCAGCAGGCTCATCCGATAGCCGAGTGAATGTAAAACGACATGAAAAACTTGCGAACTGACGAGGTAACTCAGCCCGATCACGACAAATGCCACTCCAAGCCAACCGGGTTTGGCCTGATCAAGAAGGCCAAAGGCTTCGCCAATCCAGGCCCGGTTGAGAATGGCTAGTATGAAGATTCCGAGGCTGATCAGAACACTAGTGACCAGCTTCCAGCGGGAGCCTTGCATCATGCGCCCTTTCATCGGTACGGTCGGTGTGCGTTAGACGATTAGGGCGCAACTTTCGTTGCATACGGACATGTCGCTGTGAGCCTACCAGAGAATCGCGAAGCTTCCTTCATTCCCATTTGGCTCCTCCCAGACCAGATCAACCTTCTCAACTTCCGCATGGATCGGGCCGCTGTAGCACCAGCTCACCATGCGTTGCACCGCAGATCGGCTACCCTCAAAAACCGCCTCTACTCGCCCATCGCTCAGGTTGCGTACCCACCCTTCGAGCCCCGCAGCGCGGGCTTTATCACGGGCGTAGGCGCGGAAATTGACCCCTTGTACTCGCCCTGAGATGTGTACATGTGCGCGCACACGTTCCATATAGTATTGTTTCCACTTCTAAAGAATGCCTTATGGTAGCCTTCAGGAGTATAGCGCAGCCCCAAGCCAGATGCAATATCTCTCGTCTACCCACCTAGGGCATGTGCAAAGTCACCTCCGGTGGGGTGCGGGGGCGGCTCAGCCCCAAGGACTTTGCACATGCTCTGGTCTACCTACCCCTGGTGGAGGTTTGGGGCGGTGCAGATGCCAAACAACCATACCGATTGGGGTTCTTGCCTATGCCCTGCCTCCCACCTTTGGTGGGGTTTGGGGCGGCGAGCCGCTCCCAAACTATTTTTTGGATGGTGTTGGCGGCGTAGCCACCAACACCATCCCTCCTCCAACTACTATTTTGGGTGAACATGGGTGATAGATTTCCCCCTGTTCATCCATAAGGATTGTCTGATAAGATCTTTTAGGAATGATTATCATGTCGAACGGAAAAGATTTCATTGCGCCTCTTTTCAGTATACCTGCTACTATGTAGGGATACAGTCGATGAGTAAGGGTACGCGAGAGTCGGGTTAGGAGGGTGAGACAGGTTATGCACTCAGTGGTCGCAATCAAACAGGTGCCGGACACCACCAATGTCCGCATCAATCCTGAGACCGGCACGTTGATCCGTGATGGTGTTCCAACGATCATCAACCCCTACGACATCCATGCCGTCGAGATGGCGGTGCGATTGAAGGAGAAGTTTGGGGGAACGGTGACGGTGATCACCATGGGGCCGCCCAAGGCTGCGGAGGCATTGATCGAATGCGTCGAGCAGGGGGCGGATCGGGGGATTCTGATCAGTGATCGCCGTTTTGGTGCCGCTGACACCTTAGCTACTTCGTATGTGTTAGCGCGCACAATCGAGGCCATTCAGGCCGAACATCCGGTTGATCTGTTGCTCTTTGGCAAGCAAGCGATTGATGGTGATACCGGGCAGGTTGGGCCGGGGGTGGCCACCCGCCTGAATGTGCCGCTAGTTAGTTATGCGGTTTCTATTGAAGAGTTTGATCCCGTCAAGCGGCGCGCCGTGATCCACCGCAAGATTGAGCAGGGTATTGAGGTGATTGAGGTGAGCCTCCCACTGTTGCTCACGGTTGAGAAGGAGATTGCGCATGTCAAGCGCGCACCGTTGAGCAACATGATCAAAGCGGCGAGCTACAAACCTGAGATGTGGAACGCCGATACACCGGTGCAGTTTGATATTACCCAAGTTGGGATTAAAGGTTCGCCCACGATTGTGGGCAAAGCCTTCACCCCCGCACCGCGTGAGGCCGGGGCGATCTTGTCGGTGGCGGAGAAGGGGTTGCGCGAGTCGGTGGCTGATGCACTGGCAATGATCGCTCAAGCCCATGTCGTCACGCTCCAGAAGCATGTATGATGGAGGTAGAGTGTGAGTGAGCAGGTAGAGACTTCCTCTCCACGGATCTGGGTCTTTATTGAGCAGGAAGACGGCCAGCCGCATCCTGTTTCCTGGGAACTGTTGGGGGCGGCGCAGCGTCTGGCAAATGATTTGCCCGGTAGCGTGGTGGAGGGCGTATTGCTCGGCCACAATGTGGCTGGAGCGGCCCCGCAGGCGTATCAGTATGGAGCCAAGCGGGTCTATGTGATTGATGACCCGATCCTTGAGTTCTATCGCACCATGCCCTATGGCGTGGGGATCAGTAATCTGATCACGAAGTATAAGCCGGAGATCTTCCTCTTTGGGGCAACCACGCAGGGCCGCGATTTGGCCGGGATGATTGCGACCCATATGCGCACTGGCCTCACCGCTGACTGTACCGAGTTGGCAATTGATCCCAAGCAGAAGATTTTGGCTGCGACTCGCCCCACCTTCGGTGGGAACCTCATGGCGACGATCCTCTGTCGCCAGCACCGCCCGCAGATGGCCACGGTGCGTCCCCGCGTCTTACCGATGCCCGATTCTATCCCCGATGCCACCGGCGAGATCATCCGTGAAGCACTCGATATGAACGAGAGCGACATCCCGCTGCGCCGCTTGCGCCTCATCCCCAGTGAGGCGAAGATCAACATCGAGTATGCCGATGTGATTGTCGCGGGTGGGCGTGGCCTGGGTGGCCCGCACGGCTTCAAGCTGCTGGGTGAATTGGCCGATGCCCTTGGTGGCGTGGTCGGTGCGAGCCGCCCGGCGGTTGATGCGGGCTGGATGGATTATGAGCATCAGGTTGGTCAGACGGGCAAGACGGTGCGCCCCAAGTTCTATATTGCAGCCGGTATTTCCGGTGCAGTTCAGCACACGGTGGGGATGAGTGGGACGGACTTTATCCTGGCGATCAACTCCGACCCGCGTGCGCCAATCTTCCAGATGGCCAATGCAAGTATTGTCGGTGACCTCTATGAGGTCGTTCCCGAACTGATCAAACAGGTGAAAGGAATGCGCAATGGCCACTAAACACACCTTTGACGCCATCGTCGTCGGTGGTGGCCCATCGGGGACGGCGGCGGCACTGACGATGGCGCGTGGGGGTCTGAAGACGATCCTGATCGAGCGCGGCAATTTTGTCGGCGCGAAGAACTTCTTCGGTGGGGTCATGTACACCCACGCTATCGCCGATCTGCTGCCGGAGTATTGGGAGCGCAACCCGCCCTTCGAGCGCCCGCTGACTGAGCAGGGTTACTGGATGCTCGCGCCGGATAGTGTGGTGCGGATTACGCACAAGAGCGAGCACTATAAGCACGAACCCGCCGATGCCTATACGGTGCTGCGTGCCCAGTTTGATCCCTGGCTGGCCGAGCAAGCCGCGAAGGCGGGGGCTTTGGTGGTGACGCGCACGGCGGTGCTGCGCGTCTTGCAGGATAGTAAGGGTAAGGTGATCGGGGTACGCACCGACCGCCCCGATGGGGATGTCTATGCGCCGATTGTGATCATTGCCGAGGGGGTGAACAATCTGCTCACCCAGCGCCTGGGCTTGATCAAGAATGATCTACCACCACGCTTTGTGGCTCTGGCGGTCAAGGAGTATATCTCGCTCCCCGCTAAGGATATTCAGGCTCGTTTTGGCCTGAATGGGGCTAACGAGGGGGCGGCGATTGACATCTTCGGCGATGCGACGATGGGGCTGCCGGGAACGGCCTTCCTCTACACTGACAAAGCCGGGATCTCGATTGGCGTCGGCATGCTGCTTGATGAGTTCATTCAGCACAAGCTGCGCCCCTACGAGGTGCTGGCGCGCTTCAAGAACCACCCGGTCATTCAGCCCTACCTGGAGGGTGGCAAGCCGTTTGAGTATGGTGCCCACTTGATCCCAGAGACGGGCTACGACCGCATGCCCAAGCTCTCCGCCGATGGTGTGATGGTGGTGGGTGATGCGGCTGGAATGGTTGATGCGCTGCATCGTGAGGGTACCAACCTCGCGATGACCGCCGGACGCATGGCTGGTCTGACGGCGCTCAATGCCCATCAGGCAGGCGACTTCTCGGCCAAGTTCCTCAACCAGTATCGCCAGGATCTCGAAGCGAGCTTCGTCCTCAAGGATATGAAGCAGTACCGCCGTATGACTGACTTTTTGGACAGCACGCCGCACTTTATGGGTACCTACGCCAACTTCCTTAACGATGTGGCGTTGCGCTACTTTACCGCCCATGGCATTCCCAAGCGTGACATGGAGCGGCAGATTGTTGGCATGTTGCAGGAGCGCCGTTCCTTCTTTGGTGTGGCGCAGGATATGGTCAAGTTGCTAGGGGCAATGAGAGGATAGAACCATGAAACTGAAGACGAAGAAGAAGAAAGGGCAGCCAGAAGAAGCGCTTAGCCCAGAACTGCGCGCCACGCTGCCTAAGGTCAACATCAACGACCTCGTGGTCTCGATCAAGTACTACGTGGATGAGGATTTTGCCCACATCCAGATCCGTGATCACTCGGTCTGTACGCGCTGCGCCACCAAGCCATGCTTGGACTTCTGCCCTGTCCAGGTCTTTACTGCGGATGCCCAGGGTAAGATCATGGTCGGCTACCAAGCGTGTGTTGAATGTGGAAGCTGCCGCATCGGCTGCCCGCTGAAGAACGTGGATTGGCAACTGCCACGCGGTGGCCACGGCGTCGCCTATAAGTTTGGGTAAGAGGAGATGGGTTATGCACGAGACCGCAATTCTCCAGATTGATCAGGCGGCACTGGCCTTGGTGCAGGCGTTGAATACCTTCGGTGACGAACTGAAACCATTGTTGGCTCCTGAGCATCTGGAGAGCCTGCATGCGGAGGTGACCAACCTGCGGCGGGTGTTGCTGGGCCTTGAGATGGGTATTTTGTACCAGGATCAGGATTGGCAGGTGCCGGAGGAGTTGTTGCAGCAGGCGGTGCAAGAGCTGCTGCCGGTGGATCAGACCGCTTCGCGGATCAAGGATAGTGCCAAGCCAGAGGCGTAGTAGTCATACCCCTCACCCCCCTGCCCCCCTATCTCGCACGAAGGATAGGGGGGCAGGGGGGTATTGCTTTTTTGCTGTAGCGCATCGTGACCGGCTGGAAGCCGGTGCTACCTTCGGTTCTATGCGGCTGTGCCGCCCCCGAAGATCTTTCTTGTTGTTGTTTGGCGGCAAAGCCACCAAACAACAATAAAAATAGGGGTTTGGGGCGCAGCCCCAGAATAACGCAGCCGAGTCGCTCGGCTGCGTTATAATTCTGGTATGACAATACCTATCATCCAAGTTGACGCCTTTACGGCGACCCCTTTTCATGGTAATCCGGCGGCGGTGTGTGTTCTGCCTGCGGCGGCTGATGCGGCCTGGATGCAGCAGGTTGCGCGGGAGATGAACCTCTCCGAGACGGCATTTGTGGTACGGCGTGAGGATGGTGATTTCGATCTGCGCTGGTTTACCCCATTGGTGGAGGTGGATCTGTGTGGCCACGCGACATTGGCGACCGCGCATGTGTTGTGGCAGGCGGGCCATTTGGAGGCTGGAGCGCAGGCCCGTTTTCATACCCGTAGTGGCTTGTTGACGGCCAACCAAGATCAGGACTGGATCATCCTAGATTTCCCGGCCACCCCACCTGAAGTGACTGAACCCCCGGCTGGTCTGGCGTATGCGCTAGGGGTTGAGCTAGTGGCGGTGGCGCGCAGTAAGTTCGATTATCTGGTTGAAGTGGAGCACGAGTCGTTGGTGCGTCACCTGCGCCCTAACTTCAGTTTGCTACGTGATCTGCCCGTGCGCGGCATTATGGTGACGAGTCGTGGAACGGAGCCTTATGATTTTGTGTCGCGCTTCTTTGCCCCGGCAGTTGGGGTAGATGAAGACCCGGTGACGGGTTCGGCCCACTGTTGCCTCACCCCCTACTGGAGTGCGAAACTGGAGCGTAGCACCTTCTTGGCCTACCAAGCCTCGCCGCGTGGTGGGACGCTGCGGGTGGAGTTGCGCGGAGATCGGGTGTTGCTGGCGGGCCAGGCGGTGACGGTATTGCGTGGTGAATTAGTATAGCAACGAACGAGGAAGTACCCCATGCCGATCATGCTTATTCTCATTCTCAATACGATTGTGTGCATCATCGGCGCACTGGGCGGGGCCTTTCTTTCTATTGGCAGCATCATCAGCATTGCCAACATGGACGTACCCTGGGCATTTGTGCTCTTATGGATGACATTCCTGGTTCCTGTGATGTTTGTGGTCTCCGGCATTGGGGGTTGGGTGCTCTTTGCGCTGCGGGCTACCCAGTGGCTCGGCTGGATGATCGGGCTGCCGTGGGGCTTCGCGGTGCTGTTTGTGTTGGCGATGCTGGCGACGTTTCAGTTTTTGGCGTAAACCCCAAACGTCCAGGGCATGGACAAAGTCATTGGGGTTGCACCCCAAACCCTCATTTTTGTTGAGTTTTGGCGGCTTCGCCGCCAAAACTCAACAAAAAAATATCTTTGGCGGCGGCGAAGCCGCCCCCAAACCCCCACCGTGGGAGCATAATCAATCCGCCCAGTAGCTCACCAACTGCCCCTGCGGGTTATAGAGTGCGCCGGGATCTTGCTCCGAGTTATTCCAGATACTGCCACCACTATAGGCGAAGCCACGCTGCTCGCCGGCGGCGAGGGTGCCACCAATACCTGTGTGCTGCTGGTTGCCCCGAATACTGCACATGATCCAGCCATCAAGGTTGACTGCCTGTGGGCTGACGTTTTGCAGCGTGACCACTTCGCTCTTATCGTTGATGCCCACGATCTTTACCGGGTAGTTGGGGGCTTGGCCTGCGCTGGGATCAGCCTGACAGTTGTTGTAGCTTGGTGGCGGCAGGCTTGGCGCTGGTGCTGGCGCTGGTTGGGGCGCAGGTGTAGGTTGGATAACGATAAGACGGTTATCGAGCACCTCACGCCCTAACAATCCGAGCAGAACTGCCTGCGGGCCAATCTCAGGGTGAAGCTCAAAGCGGCGACGTTCAAAATACTGAACCGTATAGGGCTTCCCTTCGAGTACCGTCTCGAAGGCTCCTGTGATGGGAAACCCAAAGCGCTCAAGGCCACCATTGGTTTTCCAGTAGGTAGCGATAGCTCCACAAATCTGGTAGCCCGTCTCTGGGAAGAGTTGGCAATCCGGGCCAGCCGCGCCACCCGGCCCCTGCTGCCAGGGAGTGCCGAGTTGCCCTAGTCGCTCGACCCCCAACCGACCAGTGGTGACTTGGCCATTGGCTTGAATTTCGAGCCGATCACGCTCGAACCATTGGACTTGCAGGAGGCGGCCTTCGACGATTTCGTTGGTTTGAGCGGTGATCGGGAAGCCAAAGACGGATAGACCACCACCACGTTCCCAATAGGCGCGAATTGGCCCACTAATGCACTGGTTTGTTTCGGAGAAACAGCGCTGTTCGGTTTGCGCGTTACTGGTGGCAGGAATGGCAGCCCAGGCGATGGCGATGGTGACGATGAAGGCGATAGTGATGAGTGACCGTTTGGACATAGATTACCTCAGATGGTTGCGGTAGAGATTTCGTATTATACATCAGACTGAATATCCTACAACGCCCGCCAACCCGTTTATCGCCGGGGTTTCCCGCATCATCGCCGGGGTTTCCCCGGACATCCCGTTTATCGCCGGGGTTCCCGCATCATCGTCGGGTTCCCGAACATCGCGTAGGGGCGAAGCATCGCCTCCCAACATGGTTGGGGTTCCCCCGGTCATCTGGTGGGCGATGCTTCGCCCCTACAATTTATTGAATATCCTTCAACATCATGGTGCCACGCGGCGTGCCATCGCTGATCCACACTTCACCCCCGTTGACACCATCATCGGCGGCGAAGATGAGGCGTGTACCCAGGGTGGCGGCGGGTCGTTCCGCTTGCAGGCCGTCGGTCTGCCCGAAGAGGCGACCTTGGAGTGCCAGTACGGGTTGGGTGCCTGCCTCGGTGCCGTTGCTGACCCAGAGTTCGGCGCGTCCTTGGGTGCCGTTGACGGCGATGAAGAGCCGTCCGGCGGCGCTGACGGGCATGGCGTTGGCTTGGTAGAGGGTCGGGGCGATGGTGCTAACCACCGTCTCTTCCAGCATCCGGCTGATCGGGACGAGATCGAAGCCATACGGGCGACTCAGCGAGAGCAGGTAGGCGCGCCCGTCAATCGCGGCTACTGGCCCCGGCAAAAACTGGGAGATCTGGATCGTCCCCGCCGCTGTCCCGTCGCTCTGCTTGAGGGCCAGACCCTCAATGAAGTAGACCCGCCCTCCTATCGCCCGTAGCCCACTTACGGGTGGGTAGAGCCGCATGGCACCGCTATCGGTGGTGTAGCTGAGATCGCGGATCAGATAGGTTCCTTCTGCCGTACCATCCGAGCGGTAGAGGCCATAGTTGAGGCGTCCGGTACGCGCAATGAAGAGCAGCGTTGTTTCATTCAGGGCGGTCAGATCCCAGTATTCGGGCGAGGTGGTGGCGGTAGTGAGGCGCGAGACAAAGCGGGTGCCTGCGGCTGTGCCATCACTCACCCACAGGCTATAGCCGTGGCCAGGGGCTTCGGCGTGGAAGAAGAGGCGGTTGCCGACTCGCGTCAGCCCGAAGGGGAAGAAGCCCATCGGCATGTTCTGTTCGGGGTAGATGCCCTGTTCGCCGGGGTAGATCTCCGTGACCATGCGCGTACCAGTGCTGGTGCCATCGCTCATCCAGAGTTCTTGGCCGTGGATACCATCATCGGCGACGAAGAAGACCCGATTGCCGACAACCGTGAGTTGCACCGGGTCGGCCACCTGATTGACCGGGAGCAGTGGATAGGTACCCTCGGTGGTGCCGTCCGAGCGCCAGAGCGCGTCACGTTCAAACGCACTCGTTTGGGCGGAAAAGAGGAGTAGCCCATTCAGATCAACCATCCAGTGGGGGCTACCGCCATCTGGGCCGGGGATCAGATCCTTGACGAGCCGCGTTCCAGCGGGCGTCCCGTCGGTGATCCAAAGCTCGCGTCCGTGGGGGGTATCGTGGGCACTAAAGAAGACCGCGTTACCGACGCTGGTCATCTGATCAACCTCGGAGCCAGCAGATTGTGGTGCGGTAGGGGCATTGGCGCGGATCTCGTTACCGAGCAGACCGAGTAGAACATGGTAGGGCGGGGCATGTTCGGGGTGCAGTTCAAAGCGGGCGCGCTCGAACCACTGCACGGTATAGACCTGGCCCTCCAGCACCTCTAGCGTGGGCGAACTGAGCGGCACACCAAAGAGCGCCAGACTCTCGGCATAACTCGGCCCAGGGCGGCCATCAAACTCCAAGCCGTGGGCCTGCCACGCGCCCAGGATGGCCCCACACACAGCATGGCCAGTCTCGAAGCGCAGACAATCGCCACGCTGGGCATCCTGGGGGAAGTGCTGCCAATCGGGGCGACCCTGTTGGGCGAGGCGGTCGGCACCGATACGACCGAGGAGGACATCGTAGGGCGGCGCATTTTCAGGATGCAGTTCGAGGCGCGTGCGCTCGAACCACTGGGTCTGGAAGGGGCGACCTTCGACCATCGCCTCTTGTTGGGAACCAACCGGGTAGCCAAAGACGGGCAAGCCGCCATTCTGTTCCCAGAAGGTACGGATGCGCCCGTGGATACAGAAGCCGGTTTCCGGGAAACAGCGGCGATCATCCTGGGCCGCAGCGGGAAAGGCGGGAAGGAGGGTGACAAGGATGAGTAAGGGAAGAATCACGCGACGCATCGGAAAGCTCCTTTCAGATCACATGCTATGGTGAGGATAGCATGGCGCTGCGGTGCATGGCGATGACATGGATGTTGTGGGGGGCTGAGAGGTGGCTGTTAAGGAGCATGATGAGTCTTTGGATCAATTGCTAAGATAATGTCGCAAGCGGTTTTTCCAATATCCTGCTACTAACTAGGTGTCAGATGAGTGCCGAAGATTTCTGACTAGTTGCTGGACATAAAGGGACTGATGAACGAGTAACTAGACATAAAGTTTACCCTTGTTACTAAGGAGATGGATTGGTATGAGCAATGATAGTGATGCACGCTCGGTGGTTATCATCGAGGAGACATACACCTATGATATCGAGGTTGGCGATGTTACTATCATTACCTTCACCTCTGCAACTGGTCAGGTGACGGTCACGGTTCCGTATGATGGACGAATTCTTGCAAACGAAACCCCTGGTAATCCTGTTCCTCTCGGTGAAATTCGATTGAGCATTCCTCCTCATGATACTCATCAGAGTACGCAACGTATCGATCTACCTGTAGGTACTGATCTTACGAAGCGGCTTCGAAATAGTAGTGAGACGGTTTGGGAGTGGAACTATACGCCGCCCACCCCTCGCGATACATTACTTGCAACGGATGGTACGGTATTTGATGGTGCAGCTATTGACCCATCAGTTAATAGTGAATACCTCACTCACCTGCTCTTTGATAACAATGATGCTTTCATAAATGATCTGCGATTAAAACTCAGCCTATGGGTGCCACAATTAAATGAATCTCTGTTTATGTCTGCTCCCGGCGAAGAACTGCGACGCATGTTGCTTGAGCAGGAGAGTGATATACAAATATTTATAGATTCTGATCAGCACGAATCGCTCCTTGCAGAGAGTATGACTGCTCTTGCGAATGGAACTGGTGGGCGGATTCTTATTGGGGTGAACTCATCGGGTAGCGTCATAGGCTTGAAAGATGAAGATGAGCATAAAAGACTAGAACAGCTTCAATACCGACTGCTTCAAGCGGCACTTCGTTGTAATCCTCCGGTGGTATTTGCGCAACCTGATCTGCTAAAAAATGAGCAGGGAATCATTGTCGCTCGGGTTACCATACTTCCCTCGCAGGTCGGATCACATACAGTAGATGGTAAGTTTTTTGTTCGCCGGCGATCTACGACAGTCAATGAACCTTTACCAAAAAAGACGCCTTCTGCATTACCACTTCAGCCTATTGGAGATATTCGTGGTCTGATTACTATGGGCTCAACATCCGACGTCATCATATTAGGGAGTGAGAAGGGTGAGGTTACGAAAGATGATCTTGGCCGAGCTCTTGTGTCACTTGTAAATGCTGAGGTAGGTCAGGGTTTGATAGTTGTTCGTCATCTTGATTCACCTCAAAGTGGGTTATCGAAATTTGCTAATCAACATACAAATCAGAGCTTTGATGAACGACTTCGCCAAGCACTTACTGATGTTGTACCTCAAATCTTCAATCCCCAGCCGGAGTTTGCAACGGTTGATGGTGAGCGTATCGTTATCCTGCGCATAAAAGGCCATCCCTTGACGGTGGCAACCTATAAAAAAGTTGCGTATAAGTGGAATGGTACGCTGATGATCACGATGGATCAGTCTGAACTTTACCGACGGTACATGCTGAGATCTGGGCAATATGTGCATGACGGTATAAGTAGAGATCTGGTTGTATTGCTTTATGGTGATCTTCAGTGGGGTCGCCATCCTCTCAGTATGCCTAATAAACACTCCTTCCCTCTCTTTGATCATCAGACACGCGCTATGGTCTGGCGCAATGTACCTTTTATAAAACGTGAAGGTTCTGATGCTGATATCTGCGAACTAATAACACCCTTACGCCAAGCATTTGCTGAGGTTCATGATCCTAATACGAAAAACGATAATATACTCAGCGGGGTATTTCAGATTAAAATTAATAACATGTTGGCTTCTGGTCTACAATGTGAAGTAAAGCCTCAGCACCCGATCTTAGATAGAGTGCCAATCTATAAATCTACACGCATTATTGCTCGTATGAAGGTTCTTGCAGGTGAACTCTTTACTCGTCGTCGTCGGGCGTCACTGCTCCATTTTCAAGTCCCTGATGTTAGTCTTGGTTTTGAATTTCGTGAACGTATAGCAGATATTCAACAAGCGTGTGCTGATCTTGGTTTTCAGAAGATTAAGGTCATATCCTCGCTCTCGGAAATGGATGTATCACACTTGACAATAAATAAACCTGTATTTTTTCAGGGTATACGTAGCAACGATCATCAGGATATTTACCTCATTCTTGGCTTTCAGTACTTTACTCATAGTATTTCCCGTGAGTTGCAGTTTGAACGGCACACTGACACAAAGCAAATCAATGCAGGACATTTGGATGTACGCATTGTTATGTCGGGTATGAACCATGGGACAGGTAGTGAGATGGCACGTCTCCAGGTTGAACTTAGTCAGTTGATCCAGGAGCGACTACATTTTCTACGCACGGAGTAATAGCATATGACGATACAGTTTCCTGGTGATGAAATTCAGCCAAACATTCGGTTGCGACGCAATAATACGACTGCTGTTCGTAGCCATGAGAGTTATGTTGCTCCTGCTCATCGTATTTGCCATCATTCGGGTCAATACTTGACAATCGAGGAGACAAACCCGGATCGGATCGCCTTGTTGCGGGAGCAGCATGATTTTCCGGGCTTCAAAACCTTGGATGATCGTTTCAAGTCTGCGGCGCATGTGCGCGAGTTTCAGCACTTTATTTGGAGTAAGCCGTTGGTTCAAGCCATAGGTTTGCTTGGTGCTGTGTTTCTCCTCTGCGGTGGCATTTTCTTGATCTGGCCACGTATGAACCAGTGGAGTGGGTATATCGAGGGTGGGATTGTCTACCTGTCGCTTGCTACGGCGATCTTTGGGGCTGTTTTTATGCTCAGCGTCGCCTTTTGGAAGATTATCGAGCGGAATACCATTTACCACCGTGAAGCTAAGGGTCAGCGCCCAGCAATCAATGATTTCCCACTTTTTGGGGCTTACCAGATTGACATTGAGGAGCACTACAAGCTTGATTTGGCCAATAGTACCCCCACACCCACTCCAGGTACATTTGCTGGCACTGTAACCGTTCAAGTACTACCTGAGGAAGATGCGCTAAGTACCTACCGCACGTATTGTGATACGTATGCATCTTATCGTGGAGCCGGAGTCGGTGACTATCTTTTTGCAGGGGTTGTTGCACTTGAGGGGCGTAAATACCTTACGTTTAACCCTCCTATTGACTATGATTATAGGATTCTTCTGCGCCAACCGATTGATACTTCTTTTGTTGTTCAGGGCAAACCAACACGTACAATGCTTCGTTTTGATGCTCCGTATCAGATCAATCCGACAGTTCTTCAAACAGATACTGATCTGCGATGTATGCGTAATAAACTAGAGTGTACACCTCAAATTTCAAATTTTGACAGTTACACACTACATCTTACCTTTAAGCTAGAGGATGTGCAAGTACCATGCCTCCTTAACGAGTGTAGGCTGCTCATTCCAGTCGAACTCGGAAAGGTTCTCCATGTTGAGTTTGGTCGTTATTCACAGAATGGCAGTAACATTGAGGTTATGTGGCATAACCTCATGTTGAAAAATGGTTCAATAAGGTTGAGTGTGCGTTTTAGCGAACCCCTTCTTGGGAAGAATGCGCCTCCCTTCCTTCAAGGCTCATATCAAATCACCGTTGCAGCGGCCTTGTCTGGGATTCAAGTACCGCTTGATCATGTATGGGATCCTATGGGTCTTATGGCACTACCACGAACGCGGCCAAGTGTGAAAGCAAAGAGTGTGATTCAAGGCACACTAACGGCGAATATCGCGGTATTAGCTCAAGAGCATGAGCATGTCTCTGCTAAACGTATTGATACGGCTGCTGCACCTACAGGAGATCTTTTGGAGAAACTTATCCAGGTACTCACCGAGATAGGAGTCGATATCCAACGTATTGAGGAAGCAATGCCGCGCCGTGAGCCTCTCAGTAGTACACTGAATCACCAATTGCGCTATTGGGATGTTGTCGGACGTAAATACGAACATGTCTCATTGGAGGCAGTGGATATTCATATTGTAATCAGCGGTAGTACATACAACTTAAATCAACCGCAAATATCTACGAATATTGATATTCGTGCTCGCTGTTTGTATGATCCTCGAAGTCCTCAGATTGTAAACGACACAAATAATACCTGTGAATTGATTGTAGATAGGTTGAATAATATGTTGCCTCCGGCAAATTAAGATGATTTCCGTTGCTATTTCAGGTGAAGATAATCTATGAATGCAAAACAGACACTCAATCTAACCCTTGAATTTGCCTACAGTGGGTCGGATGCGCTTATTCGCTGGTTCAGTGAGCTAAATGATGGTATTAATACCGTATTTGTCTCGCCATACCCTGCTGATGATCTCCCCGTAGTGATCAAAGCTCTGGATTCGCTTCAAGCACCGCATTCTTTTAGTGCTGCGGAGATAGCGATCCTAAAGTACCACAGTCTTTGGAGTGAACAGTTTAATAATGTTGCTCCTCAGTCGGCACATATTATTGGTGCTGCACTCTATGAATCGCTGGGTGCTCAGGGGAAGGCACTTATTGAGCAAGCAATTGGATCTGCTCGCAACTCTGAGCGTGCGCTCAATTACCTCTTACGTTTTCCTCCTCAGTGTGTGGGATTTGCGGCCTTGCCATGGGAATTATTACGAAGTCAACATCATTTTTTGCTAATGACTCCTGGTGTTGAGATTTCATGTGAACGTAATATTGTATTTGGTCAGGCAATACCAAAAGAACTTGCAGTGAATGAAGTTCCTCATATATTAGTACTTTTGCCACATTTTGCAATGAAAGATTCGAATCGTTTATTGCAAATAAATCTATTTGAAAGATTAAAAAAACAGGGTGTATTGACTTATGATATCTTAAGTCCAGTTACACCAAATGGGCTTGATGCATATATGCGTTCTGCTGTCCGTAGACCACACATTGTCCACTATACAGGCCATGGAGTCTATCGTGATCAGGAGGGTTGGTTACTTCTCGATGGTGATCAGCAGGGAAAACAGCGACGAATCAGTGCTGAACAGTTTAGTCTATTGATTGGAACGGTTCATCTCGCAGTGATACAAGCATGTCAATCTGCAATGATAGTTGAAGGTGATCTACTCACGGGTGTTGCACCGGCCTTGAGCTATGCTGCTGGTGCTGTTGTAGCGATGCAATTACAAATTCGTTCGGAAATATCACATCAGTTTGTTGATATTTTTTATGATGAACTACTTTCCAAAGGTACATCAATACAATCCTCTCTTACTAAAGCGCGTCGCAGCCTCTTTGGTGTTGAGGCAGATCGGATGAGTTGGTTTGTACCGACTCTCTATTTGCGTGTGCCACCACAGTTTGGACGTAGTCCTCGTAATGATGGGGATATTGCGCCTGGACGTCATCTCGTGATTAAATCATTACCGGAGGTGATAGTACATTTGGCACGGGCAGGTGTTCTTGAATTGGAGTTTAACCAAGATACCCAGACTCGAAAATGGTCACTGGTTGCTTTCAATACGTCGTCATATGATGTTGAGTCAATTAATATGACGGCAAGACAGATGCCTCGAGGTGTACAACTAACGCCACATCAAATACGTATTCCTCGTGTTCATGCAGGTCAATATTCACTGCCAATCGAGGTATACCTAGTCTTTGGTAGTATTACATCTGGGACGACTTTCTCAGTTGATATACGATACTTGGTACGCCAGACAAATGTATGGGAACGCCATATCGCCACGTTTACGCTTCAGTGTGCCGATGAAGGATGAGATTATGCAATCCCCACAGAATGGTAAGAGCAACACACATCTCTGGGCTGGAACGTCGAACCTTTCGGCAAAGGATGATCCGTTTCCGTGGCGTGATTTTTTCTATTGGTTTCGCATTGGATTCATTGGCTTGGTGGTACTCTTTCTGATTTTCACTTGGTTGGAATGGCGAGCATCGAAACAGATTATCTATCTGACGGATGGTTCGCTAGGGGTTATCCGTGCCGACGGCACGGAACCACGACCATTACGCATATCAGGATTAAATGGAAGCTTTGGGCCACCACAATGGTCACCGCGTGGTGGGCGCTTTGCGACTATTGTTGAAAAGCCATCAGGTACAACGCTGCTGATCGCTAAGAGTAACGGTCAATCTGAATTCCAGGTTATGCTGCCACCTACATCCATCCTGCCAGATAGGGCATGGGCTCCAAGTGGAAATTATGTTGCTGTGATGAGTTCTAATAGTGGGGATTCTGAACTTCACATCGTTGATATTGCTCAGAATCGTGTCAATACGATCTCACTTGCCTTAGCCATTCCTCAGGTTATATGGCATCCGAAGCGCGATGAGGTGTTAGTAACGGAACGTTCCCCAGAAGATATTTGGTCACTCCAAATAGTCACTCCAGATGCGAAGATACGTGAGTTTGCACCAAATGATCAGTTTACCCACCGCAGCGAAGGAGTATGGTCGCCTGATGGGCAACGGATTGCCTACATTGGAACTTCGACTATTGATGACACAGTTCGAGTTTTGATGACTGCAAATATTGATGGAAGTACACTGATAAAGGTTCTTGTAACTGGGAATAACTTCTTCCCAATCTGGTCACCGCGTGGCGATTTGTTGCTGTTTACACAAGTTGATCCTAATACAAACGTGTCTACTCTCTATCGAGTGAAACCCAATGGTGAACAGTTGCAGATAATCGGACGAGGATTACCACGAGACATCATAGCTACGGATGTGAGTCATGCCGTCTCTTGGTCGCCTGATCGATCACGTATGTTCTTCCAGAGCTTTTCTTCTTCTACAGGCGAAGTGGCTCTCTCGATTGCCAACTATGATGGTAGTAATTCAAAGGTTCTGTTCTCTGATCGTGGTCGCTACGTTCCACTGACAGCGCTCTGGTCTCCGACGAGTCGCGGCATCCTGATAGTAGACGAGGGAACCATGCGTATGCGGTGGTTCAGTAACGAAACAGCACAAAAATTCACATGGGGCGAGTATCCCAGTTGGGAGCCATAGCTACTAGGAGAGATGCATGCGTCGTCCAATGATCATCACCTTGGTCGGTATTGGAATCTTCGCGCTGATTGTAACTATTGGAATGCTGATCCATGCACAAAGTGTTGTTGTAGTTGAAACCAATAATCAATCTCTTTTTGATATTGTAGATAATCCTACACATATAGCACTATCAACAAGTATAGTGGCAACAGTCACTACCCCAACGCCGTCTCCGTTTGTCTCATCAGTTGATTATGCTATCACGCCTACTGCTACTAATTCACCAGTTGCACCAGTCGTTGCTGCTCATACACCAGTCTACTATGATGATTTCTCATCACCTCAAAGTGGTTGGACGCCGCTCTATCTGGATCAGAATGGCAATGCAAATGGATATAGTGCTGAGGGCTATTTGTTCGATGTGTCATTACCTCAGCAAATTATCTATGATATTCATTCCGAAATAAATATTATACCGACACGTTTAATGGTTGATATTCGTTCGGTTCAAGGGAGTGGGCGTTTCGGTGTGATGTTTGATGTTCAAGGCGATCCAAATGATTATCGAAATCTTGCCTACTATGCAGTGACGGTGAACTTGGATGGCGAAGTAGCACTCTTACAGAAGGTTATGGGTGAGATGCAGCCATATGTCATACAGGCTGATTCTCGTTCATTTGATGTGCCACGTCCTGATCGTCCAATTACGTTAGCGATTGATCGATTAATAGATTCCCTTGTTGTATTGGTTGATGGCGACGTAATTCTTCGCGGGACAGTATTTCCTGAACGATATGGGCAGATTGGATTATTTGTCCAAGCAGAGAGTCAGATGCGTGTCAATTTTGATAACCTACTGCTGAGTTCAGCAACGGTTCAATCTGACTTAGCCTGTGCAGATCTACGTACACTTTTTCTGAATACACAAAATACTGATCGTCTGAGCGGTGATGATGTGCAGATTGTACAAACAAGGCTCACTCACCTTGGCTATCATCCTGGATTTGTTGATGGAATTTTTGGTCCGCAGACCAAAGCAGCAGTTAAAGAATTTCAGTTACAGAACGAACTTGAGATTGATGGAGTAGTTGGATCAAAAACATGGTGTAGTCTCCTCTCCAGTCAGGCGTTGCGCATGGATCGAATCAGTGAATATGCTGAGAACTCCGCACGTTTTCGCCCGATCAATTTCTCTTCCACCGAGTTTCTTCCCACACCACTCTTGATATCTGTGCGTGGAATCAACAAACAATGGCAACTCGCCATCGTTCTGCCTGGAATCCGTGAATTGCGCTATCTTGATACGGGCGGTGATGCGTTCGATCCGGCATGGCATCCAGGAACACAGAGACTCGCATTTACCTCAACTCGATCTGATAATGAGCTTGGTTCGATATGGGTTTTCGATACTCTCAATGGTGATATATATCAAGCTTCTTTACCGCAACTTGATAGTCAATTCCCTGCTTGGTCTCCTGATGGTAATTCATTGCTCTATACTGCTGAAACGAGCGAAGGTGGTTCGGCATCGGCAAGGAATTACCTCTATCATCTCTCAACTGGTCGGAACATGCAGTGGCGCACCGAACATGCTGGTTGGTCAGATTGGTCATCTACTGGAAAGGTTGCATTTACCCACTGGACAGGAAAAAATTTCGAGATTTTCGTGGCCAATGCGGATGGTAGTGGTGCAATCAATCTCACCAATACAGATGACTTTTACGAGGATATTCCCGCTTGGTCGCCAGATGGTCGTTTTATTGCGTTCGTTCGTAATTCTAAATCAAACACTGCTGATCGCCAGATTTGTATTATGCGCTCTGATGGGTCTGATCTACGCCAATTGACGTATCTTCCTGGACCAAATAGTAACCCTATCTGGTTGAATGAAACGACCCTTGTCTTCGCAAATCAGCCCAGCCAGGATGTGTGGCAACCATATCTTCTTAATATTTCAGGTGAGATGTTGCGACTCAGTGCGAATGAGGATCGCATCTGGTTTATGGGTCGCTTCGATTTTGAATAGAGATGTTATGTATAACTTCGCTTGAGCTACCGAGCAATGTAGGTTACCACCGCATACCTGTCAGCACCGCATCTACCACACGAGTAGCCCAATCAGGAGGGAAGGGGTAGCCTGCAGGTAATGGGCGTAGTAATTGCCCACCAGCATATTCTCGGCTAGTGCGACGTGGTGTGACGAGGTACTCGCGGAAATGAGCGAGCAGTTCGGGTGTCTCGTGCTCTTCGGCGAGGGCGGTGCCGAGCATTGCCATGGGGGCGGTCGAGGCCGTGGCGGAAGTTCTCCATTTGAGCAATCAGGTCATTGCGGGTGTCACCGTTATAGTTAGGGGGAGCCTGATCACAGTAGGAGGCGATGGCGGCTAGGGCGATCTGGATCTTACTGGGGTAGCGACGGTAGATGGTGGGCTTGGTGACTTGGGCCAGGGTTGCCACCTGATCCATCGTCATGCGTATATAGCCACTCTGAACCATGAGGTGGAGGGCAGCATCAAGGATGCGACGGTTCACCACAGGCTCCCGTGGGCGTCCGGGGACACGCTCGGTGTCCATCGCATCAGAATCGGTTGTGGTTCCCATCCGCGCTTACCTCTCGTGATCTGTCCACACCTGCGCCCGATATTGTACGCATGCAATCGTCGCAATCGCATTCATGACCGGATGACCAAACTGATTGGTGGTATCAATCACGAAGGTACCGTTGAGGGCAGCGGCGTGTTCCTGGGCAAAGGCAGCTACGGTATCACCGGGTAGCGAGAGGAGGACGACCTCAGTGCCAACGAGTGCTTCGGCAATGCTGGTGACAGTGGCATGGGGGCGAGCGGCGCTCAGGGCAGCGCGAGTCTTCGCGCTTTGGGGATCGCGTACCCCAAAGGAGATGGTGTGGCCTGCGTTGGCTCATTTGGCACCCAGAGTCGCGCCGATGTTGCCCGCACCGATGATCGCAATACGCATGGGATTGCTCCTTTATGATAGGCCGATCATGGTAATTAGAATACCATACGGTTTAGTATTATCAAGGCGGACGTAGGGGGGCGTCATGGTTATTCCCTCCCAGGCGCTTGTGTTGCGCTTCCGGCACGATTGGCGTTTTTTGGGGCTGGGAGTTGGTCTGGGCTTATGTCGCCCCGGCCCTTGGCCCTGGAATACTGACGGGCCTCTTGTATTAAGGCATTGCATTCAGAGGGTGAATATGGAGCGGGCTGCAAAGTAAGGGGCGGGTGGCACGTAGCCACCCGCCCGCGTTGGTTATACGCTGAGGAATAGGGCTAGGGATTGATATTATTCTCCTTCCCCCCGGCGATGGTGTAGTACTTGTCGGGGATGTTGGCAAAGTCGAAGAGGTAGTTCCCCGGCAAGAGTTGCATGTTGTTGTTGAAGGTACGCCACGTACCCGTATAGTAGCGCGTCGGAGTCGGAGTGATGGTTGTGTTGAAATTCACCTGCCCGGTCTGGAAGGTAACTGTTGCGTTGCTGCCCACGTGCTGCCACTTCTCCTGGCGCGCCCCGGCATAGCTCATGCGGAAGCTATAGTTGAGCGGCAGCAACTCCATCATCACTTGCCCATCATCCTCCAGCGTGTCGCCGGTTCCGAAGTCGTGCCACGTACCGGTGTAGTACTGCACCGTCTCGGTCGTGCCGGTGATCAGCTTGTTGCTACTATCACGCAGTTCCATCGTCACCAGAACCGTATTGAAGGTGACGACTGAACTCGTAGGTGTAACCGTGTGCCACTTCTCCTGGCGCGCCCCGGCATAGCTCATGCGGAAGCTGTACTGGAGCGGGAGCAACTCCATTGTCACCTGCCCATTCTCCATCGTGTCGTTGGCGGCCCCGAAGTCGTGCCACGTACCGGTGTAGTACTGCACCGGCCCGGTCGTGCCGATGATCAGCTTGTTGCTACTATCACGCAGTTCCATCGTCACGCTGACCGTCTGGAAGGTAACAACTGGACTCGTAGCCACGTTCTGCCACTTCTCCTGGCGCGCTCCGGCATAGCTCATGCGGAAGCTGTAGTTGAGCGGCAGCAACTCCATCTTCACCTGCCCATCCTCCAGCGTGTCGCCGGTTCCGAAGTCGCGCCACGTACCGGTGTAGTACTGTACCGTCTCGTTCGTGCCGGTGATCAGGTTCTTCTCCAGGCTACTATCACGCAGTTCCATCGTCACACGAACCGTATTGAAGGTGACGACTGAACTCGTAGGTGTAACCGTGTGCCACTTCTCCTGGCGCGCTCCGGCATAGCTCATGCGGAAGCTGTAGTTGAGCGGCAGCAACTCCATCGTCACCTGCCCATCCTCTAGCGTGTCGTTGTCCCCGAAGTCGAGCCACGTGCCAGTGTAATACTGTACCGGCCCGGCCGTGCCTTTGATCAGGCTCGTGCTACTATCGCGCAGTTCCATCGTCACATTGACGGTCTGGAAGATGACGATGGGATCTTTCGCCAGATTCTGCCACTTCTCCTGGCGCGCTCCGGCATAGTTCATGCGGAAGCTGTAGTTTGCGGGTGCGCCGGGGAGAGCAACGCTCAATACCCCATTCGTGGTTGTTCCCAGGGGCTTCCATGTACCACCGTAGTAATCCACAGGTGTAGCGGTCGCGATGAGTGTACCTTTGGAGTTGAGCAGTTTGACGATGGTGAGGGTATAGACCGACGTATCCTTGTTGAGGTCAACGGCATCGAGGACGTAGCTTTCGTTGCCGATCCTGACCAGCACATCGTAGGTACCCTTGAGCGCCGTAAAGGTAGCTTTATCCTTCTGGTAGGTACGTTCATCCACGGCGGCCCCGTAGGTGCCAGGGTTGCCATCGTTGAGCTTCAGGTAGACATGGACGCTGCTTTTACCGGGGAAGTGCAGGGTGAAGGTGGAGACGATCCCATTGATGGTGCAGATCCCTGTGCTACAGTCAACATCATACGTATTCTGCTGCGCCCCCTTGACAACCACGACCTTGTAGAGGCTCTTTTCGGGAGCTTGGGCCTTCAACACGGGGATCGTGGTCGAGCCAGTGTTCTGGTAGGTGCGCTCGTCTACCGCAGCACCGTTGGTTGTCTTGACGTAGGTATGCACCCCGGTGATGCCAGGGAACTCCACCTTCAGTTGGGCGACGATGTTCTCGACGACACAGGTGTCGCCAGAGCAGTCCACAGGCTTAATGATCTGCTGTGCCCCCTTGACGACCACGACATTGTAGGTTCCCTTGAGAACCGTGATGGGAACCTCGTCATTCTTCCAGGTACGCTCATCCACCGCAGCGCCATCGGTGGTTCTCACGTAGGTATGCACGCTGCTGATGCCAGGGAACTTCACTGTCAGGGTGGTCACGATATCATTCAGGACGGGATTTGTCCCCAAGACGATCACATTGTCAATGATCTTCGTCTGGGAACCCTTCACCAGCTTGACATCATAGAGACCGCTGGGGAGGTTGCCGAAAGAGGCCGTGTTATCCTTCCACGTTTGCTGCGCAACCTGTGGCCCGGTAATCAGATTGGGTTTGTTGTCGCTCTTGTAGATGTAGGCATGGACACTGTTGATGCCCGTGAAGTCAACAGTGAGCGTGCTATTACCGAGAACACACACCTCACCGAGACAATTTACGTCCTCCCAGCGATAATCTTTACCCGCTGCGGTGACAACCACATCGTAGGTTGCCTTGAGGACATTGTAGTGGCGCTCGGCCCCGTGTTGGTTGCCCACACTCCAGATGGAGATACCAGTACTATCGTAGAGGCTCGTAGTGACACTGCCGCCAAGGTTGAGGCGCAGGTCAAGGGGCAGATCGGCGACAACATCACCAGCACTACACGGCACGGCAGGTGTGCATTGAATGCTACTGACAGAGTGGGTCTGCGTCCCCTGGGTAAGTACAACATCGTATTTACCCTCAAGGACGTTGTACTCGCGGTTGGCCCCGTGCTGGTTGCCCACCGTCCAGAGCGTCTCACCGCCATCTCTATTCAACTGAACGCTAATATCCTTGTACCACGTGCCACTCAGATCCACATTCAGAATCGTGTGCGGCACATCCGCACTACAATTGGCGTTCTGGCAATCAATGCCGCCAATGGTGTTGTTCTGTACCCCCTGGGTCAGCACAACATCGTAGGTACCATCAAGAACGTTGTAGGTGCGAGTGGCTCCGTGCTGGTTGCCCACCGCCCAGAGTTTCTCACCACCAGCCATATTCAGTTGGACGCTAATATCCTTGTACCACGTGCCACTCAGATCCACCGTCAGGATCTTACGCGGCACTGTAGCGACACACGGATCAGCGCCGGGCGCCTCCGTCGTACAGACAACGTTCGGGATGGTATTGCTCTGCGATCCTTGGGTCAGCACAACATCGTAGGTACCATCAAGAACGTTGTAGGTGCGGGTAGCCCCGTGCTGGTTGCCGACAGTCCAGATCTCCCCACTACCAGTTATTTTCAGTTGGACACTAATGTCCTTGTACCATGTGCCACTCAGATCCACCGTCAGGATCGCGCTGGGAACCTTGGCGACACAGGTATCAGCGCCGGGTGCCTCCGTCGTACAGACGACGTTCGGGATGGTATTGCTCTGCAACCCCTGGATCAGCACAACATCGTAGGTACCCTCAAGGACGTTGTAGGTGCGAGTGGCTCCGTGCTGGTTGCCCACCGTCCAAAGCAACGTCTCGGCACTCGGATCGCTATTGTTGTCTTTGTACAAGGCAACGCTAATATCCTTGTACCACGTACCACTCAGATCCACCGTCAGGGTCTTACGCGGCACAGGTGGACTACAACTGGTGGCTTGGCAATCAATGCCAACGATGGTCTTGCTCTGCGGCCCTTGAGTAAGCACAACATCGTATTTACCCGCAAGGACGTTGTAGGTGCGAGTGGCCCCGTGCTGGTTGCCGACAGTCCAGATATTCGCACCACCAGCCATATTTAGTTGGACGCTAATGTCCTTGTACCACGTGCCACTCAGATCCAGCGTTAAGGTCTGTTTGAAGCCCGTGACTTCGCAGATACCAGGACCACACACGAGATCATCTTGAATCCAGGACTGACCGCCCTGAACCAAGCGCACATCATACGTACCCGGGTTGATACTGTAGGTGCGCGAAGCACCGTGCTGATTGCCTTTGGTCCACAGTTGATTACTAACGGTACCGTTTACTCCATCCGAGACATACAGCTCAACCGTAATATCCTTGTACCACGTACCATTCAGATCCACCTTCAGCGTACTCGTTCCCTCTTGGGCCTGGGCGGTTGGAGTGAGTGCGAGAACGGCGAGCAGCCCTACAACGACCGCCACCATGGTTGTGAAACGCCAATTCCTGTGATTAGACATCATCGTCTCCTCGTTTCTTCCGTGTCCCAACCTTGGGATGTACCAACGTAGCGCCAATATCACGCTATGCAGAAGACACATCAAGCCTAATTCCAGAGATAGGAATTAGGCACGATACAGTTTTGGCAATATGGTGTAATAAAAGAGTGAAGGATGTTGCTACGAGGAGGCAAGGATGCTACTGCGAGGAGGGAAGCATTGCTTAAAGCGGATTATATCTTGCTATAGATGTTAATGTCAAGTAAATATATGGTTACAAAATTCGTTAAAAAATACTTTTTTTGTGATATTTGATACAATGAAATAAGGATAATAAACAACACGAGATGATCACTACATCTCGCGCCGTTTGGGCTATTTCCGTATGTAAGGGAATTGATTACTGGGACGCCGCCATTAGCAACGAGGCGATCCTGACGCGGTTACTGGCGCTGAATATGGAGTGGGCTGAAAGGTAAGATGCCTGACCAACTGCTTGCGTATTGAGAAGAATCCCCTAGATAGGGTAGTGATCCCGTTGCCAGAAAGGCGTATGCAATAGCAACGATGTTGATCAAGACCGCTCCAATCACCACGACCGCTATGCGCCTGCGGGTCGCCTGTACATGTGATGGGTCGGCTTGACGGGCCGTGGCTTGTTCGATCTGCATGGCGAGGGTTTCGCCATCCCAGAGGTCTATCGGCTGATTACGGGCCTCGGCATAGCCCTGGGCAGTAAAACCGCTCGTTGTTACCAATAGTGCGCGATCCGCCTTCTGGATGTAGAGTGTGCCGATTAGATCACGGATGTGGGATGGTGGTATCTTCTTTCGATAGCGCTTACATTGAATGACATAGCGTTTTCCTTGGTAAGAACCAGTCAGATCAGTTCCACGATCTCCACTTCCTCCGTGATGTTGTAACTTTGTCCAGCCTAAGTCGGCGAGAAGTTGCTGGACCCGTAGCTCAAATTCGGTAGGCGTGAGTTGACTGAGGGCGATGCGGTTGAGTCGTCGGCGCTGTGCGTGGCGGATAAGATTGACGATTGCCCAGGCAACCAAGCAGAACGTTGAGAGTGCGAGGATAACCACCGCAACTCTCCACTCGTTCGATAGACCTTCAATCCAGCGGTAGGTGCTGAAGAGAGCGACACAGATCACCACCCCCAGTCCTGCGATGCTTGCATCAGAGCGAGTACGGCCTGATCTTCGACGTGCCATAGAGATGTTCTTGTCTCCTAATGTATGTAAGGTGGTGCGTTCATGCGATGCGATGGGTGGTGATGCTGCCACTCAGGCTCACCTCGCCAAGCGTAGCGAAGATCTGGCCCTCGGTGATGGAGAGACTCAATGCGCAGCGTCGTTCGAGGTGTGTGGCCAAGCCATCTATCAGGTGGCGATCCAGCGCGTAGACCGGGATACTCTCGGCGTGGTAGATCTTCTGCCCGGCAAGCTGGGTGCAGAGTTGAGTCGCATCGCGGTGAGTATAGATCACGGCCCGCCCACTCAACTTACTGCCCCGATGTAGCCGGGTGGCATCGGGCAAGCCTACCTCGATCCATGCCGTCACCTGACCAGTAGCGTCACGCACCCAGATCGCTGGCTCGTCACCGGCGGAAATGCCCTGGCTGAACGCGATGCCCTCGGTATACTCGCGGCAATAGGCCAGCACGCGGGTAACGAGGTAGGCGGTACTCTCGGAGGGATGGCGGGCCACGCGGAGATCCAGCGTCTCATAGACGCCGCGATCCATATCGGCGAGGTCAATGGCTAGGTTATAAATGGTGGCTCCTTGGGCCATCGGGGGGGTACTCCTTGCATCCATATTGTAGCATCGGCACCGCGTCTTACCACTAAAATCATCTACACATCATAAAGCCTAGTGCCGAAACGACACTAGGCTTCTGAGTTTGGTGAGCCGGGTGGGGGTCGAACCCACGACCCTCTGATTAAAAGTCAGGTGCTCTACCACTGAGCTACCGGCCCTTCCGCGCCCCATTATAGCCGAGGTGCTAGGCAGCGTCAAAAAAGCTGTGCTATGTAACTGTTCACACTTGGGGTAAAGGAAGCTTCTGATTGACGCAAAGGCGCAAAGACGCAAAGGTTTTGTTGCAGGCTTTGCGCCTCTGCGTCTTTGCGTCAAAAACTGGAAGCTAGGAGAAGTGTGAACAGTTACTGTGCTATACTGAAATTCGCAAACCCGCGATCTCTGTTCAATGAGGGGGCTCTATGCCGTCCGTTCCCATTCCAACGATTATCGAGCGTACCGCCCGTGGTGAGCGTAGTTGGGATATCTTCTCGCGCTTGCTTCAGGAGCGGGTGATTATGATCGGCACGCCGATTGATGATGATATGGCTGCGGTGGTCGTGGCGCAGTTGTTGGTGCTCCAGCATCAAGATCCTGAGCGCGATATTTGGCTCTATATCAATAGCCCCGGTGGGGTCGTGCGGGCTGGTTTGGCTATCTACGATACGATGCAACTGATCTCGCCTGATGTCTGTACGGTTTGTGTCGGGCGCGCTGCCAGTATGGCGACGGTCTTGCTGTGTGGTGGGGCCAAGGGTAAGCGCTTCGCGTTGCCTAATGCGACGATCCATTCCCACCCGGCGGGTGGTGGGGCTGAGGGTTATGCGCCTGATGTTGAGATTGCGGTGAATGAGATGCTGCGCCTGCAACGGATGTTGCGGGAGATTATGGCTGAACATTCTGGTCAGCCAGTTGAGCGGATTGAGCACGATTTTAGTCGTGATGCCTATCTCACTGCTCCGCAGGCGATTGAGTATGGTTTGATCGATTCGATTCTGGAGCCGAATGGCTCGCGTTAAAAGACCATGTATGTTTAGGGCTGTTGCCCTAAAACCCACGCTCTAGACCCGCTTTTTTCTCGTATGGTGGCGGCATTGCCGCCACCATACGAGAGAGTAGCATCTTCCCCAGCCATGCCCGACTTATCCCGATTGTCTGTGGCTCAAGTGGTAAGGTCAGGTGGCTGGCACGTGGCACCAGGTGGAATTCGCCCCATCCCGCACTCGCTCGTGCGACTTCTTGCTCGCTCCCTGGGTGTAGGACTGCGTCACGTCCGGCATAGACCAGCAGTAGTGGCGGGCGTTGTGGGTTGGCTTTGATGCGCTCTAAGCTCCCCACCAGATCCAGCGCGTCGAAGAGATCCCAGGTGCCGATTTGCGCCCGGATGCCGCTGGTCTGCCACGCCTTGAGGATGTGGTAGAACGTGCCGTCGCGGAAGAGGTGGATGAGTGGCGGGCGCGCTACTCGCAGCATCTCCGTGATCTGCATGCGCCGGTAGCCCGCTTTGTCCACTCGTAACCGGGGTGGACTCTCCCACACTACCAGGGCGTCGCAGGGTGCGCCGTTGGCAACCGCGCATGCGGTGACGGCTCCGCCCAGGCTCATGCCGAGCAGTCCTACCCACGCATAGCGCTCGCGTAACCAGCGCGCCGCCGCGCCCACGCTTTCGATGATCGCTGGGTAGCTCTGTGGTCGCGGACTCTCGCCATGGCCGTCGAGGTCAATCAGCAGGATGGCGAATCCTTCGGCTACCAATGCTTCACACAGCCGCCATGCGTAGAAGGTCTTGTCGGCCCCGGAGCCGTGGGCAACACAGATCGCTGCGCGTGCTTCCTTGGCGGGAATGATGTGCAGTGCTGGGATCGCGCCGTATTCGCCGGGGATGTCGAGGCGTTCGATTCTTCGATTGACATAATGTCCAGGAGTGAGTTGGTGTTTGGGGTTGAGGTGAGGGTTGGCGAGGCATGCCATGCCGATCTGGATCGGGAGTGCCAGGGGTAGGCTGGTGAGCAGATCGCGTAGCCTGGGACGCCCGGCCATGCCGAGCAGACTCAGTATGACTCCGCCAACCCCGCGCCCCCAGGATAACCCGTGTAGCCCGGTGTGGTGTGCGAGGCTGTCGAGTAGGCCGAGCCAGGTGATGAGTCCGCGTAGGATTGTGGGCGCTTGCTTCATATGTACTATAATCTACCACATGCATGACGACACTATTGCTGCGATTGCCACCCCGCCCGGTGAGGGCGGGCTAGGGGTTGTCCGCCTGAGTGGCCCCCATGCCCACGCGATTGCGCTGGCGGTCTTTCGGCCCCTCCATCCCGGCCCGCTGCGGCCCTACCGCTTACGTTATGGGGCGGTGGTTGATACTACCGGTGCGCCGATTGATGAGGCGCTGTGTGCCTATATGCGCGCACCGCGTAGCTTCACCCGCGAGGATGTGGTTGAGATCTCGTGTCACGGTGGCCCGCTGCCGGTGCAGATGACCCTCGCTCGCGTCTTGGCGGCGGGGGCACGTTTGGCGCGTCCGGGTGAGTTTACGTTGCGCGCGTTCCTCAATGGGCGGATCGATCTGACTCAGGCTGAGGCGTCGCTTGATGTGATCCGTGCGCAGACGAGTGCTGGCTTGGCACTTGCCCAGGCTCAGTTGGGGGGCTGGTTGGCTCAGGAGGTGCGCAGTTTGCGTCGCCAGTTGTTGGAGCCACTTGCCTACCTCACCGCGCTGATTGATTTTCCTGAGGATGAAGTGCCGCATCAAGAGTATCTCCCGGCGCTTCATGCCGGGTTGGCCGGGGTTGAACGGCTCTTGGTCGGGGCTTCACAGGGGATCGTCTACCGCCAGGGTGCCCGCGCTGCGCTGGTCGGGCGTCCCAATGTCGGCAAGTCCTCGCTGCTGAATGCGTTGCTGCGGGTTCAGCGGGCGATTGTTACGCCTATTCCTGGTACGACACGCGATACGCTTGAAGAGACGGCGAATCTGGACGGGATTCCGGTGGTGCTGATTGATACCGCTGGTATTCGCGAGAGCCACGATCCAGTCGAGCAGTTGGGGGTGGAACGTTCGCGCCGGGCGCTCGCCGGGGCCGATCTGGCGCTCTTGGTGCTTGATGCGACCGTGCCGCCCGGCCCGGCAGATCGCGTGATTGCTGAACTGACCTACGAAAAACCAACCATCCTGATCTGGAATAAGCAGGATGTCGTGCATAACCCCGATCTCGTCCCGCCCAGCCCCTTTGCGCATCCCCATCTGCTGGGGGTGGTGGCGACCACTGCCACGACCGGGGCGGGTATTGATCTGCTTAGCCGCACGGTTAGTCGCGCACTGTTGGGTGGAGCGCCGCTTGCCTCTGGGGCCGCGCACTTGGTGAGTAGCCCGCGCCACCGCGATGCTCTTCAACGTGCTGCGGATCACTTGCGGGTGGTGCTGGAGAGTTGTGAACAGGGGCTTCCCGCTGATTTGCTGGCCGGAGATCTCACCGTGGCGCTCAATGCGCTGGGCGAGATGACGGGGGAGACGGTGGGTGAGGATCTGCTCGATACGATCTTTGCCCGTTTTTGTATTGGGAAATAGAACTTATGGTCGCGATGACCTATACCCATGTCCCGTTTGGTACGATTGTGGCCGATCTCCGTCAGCATGCAGCCAGTTTGCCCTCGCCATTCGATTCGTTTCTTGAAGAGCATATTCTTGAGTCCAACTACTATCGGATTGAGGTAGATGGGGCGAAGGCGGGGTTTTGTGCTATTCATGCCGAAACCCTGATCACCCAGTTCGGGTTGGATCGCCCCTATCGGCGCTATGGCCAAGCGATCTTTTATGGTGTGCGCCGCCTGGAGAATGTGCATGCCGCCTTCGTGCCGACTTGCGATGAACTCTTTTTGGCCCATGCGCTCGATGAGAGTCGGCAGATTGATCGCCAAGCCTACTTCTTCCAGACCCTCGACGACTCGCCGCCGCTGCCGCCGGATACCCACCTGCGCATGGCGACCATGGCGGATGCCGAGGTTATCCGTGCTGGGGCGGGGGGCTTCTTTGATCGGCTGGAGGATAATTTGGCCCAGGGGAAGCTCTACCTCACCGAGCAGCAGGGCGAGTGTGTCGGTTTTGGGGTGATTGAACGCAGTATGCTGATGCCCCAGGTGGCGAGTGTGGGGATGTTCACCCTGCCTGCCTACCGGCGGCGCGGGATTGGTACCGCGACGATCTGTGGCTTGATCGCCGAGTGTCGTCGCATTGGTCGCCAGCCGATTGCGGGCTGTTGGTACCATAACCACCGCTCCAAGCAGACCTTGGAGGCGGCGGGGATGTATAGCCATACGCGGTTATTGCGGGTCAGCTACTGATGGGTAGTTATATTCTGCTGCTCCACCTGCTGGCTGGCCTGCCCGATCTTCAGGTGGGGCGTTTGGGGCGCTATGCCTTTGCTCCCGGCTATTATCTCTATGTGGGCAGCGCCTTTGGCCCCGGCGGGTTGCAGGCGCGGCTGCGCCACCATGAGCGCCGCGATAAGCCGCGTCTGCACTGGCATATTGACTACTTGCGCGTCCATACCGATCTGTTGGCGATCTGGGCGGTGACGAGCTCGCAGCGGCTTGAGTGCCACTGGTGCGCGGCATGCCGCCAGCACCCGCGCTTGAGCATTCCCGTGCTTGGCTTTGGGGCCAGCGACACCAGTTGCCGCTCGCATCTCTTCTACCTGCCCGATCCGCCCCCACCCGATCTGCTGGCCGAGATCATCTTGGCTCCGGTGATTGCATTGGGGGCGGGGGAAATCCGGTTGGATGTGTATACGTAGCGTCGCAATATGTTGCGTAGCGCCGCAATATGTTGCGTAGCGCCGCAATATGTTGCGTAGCGTCGCAATATGTTGCGTAGCGCCGCAATATGTTGCGGCGCTACAGAAACCGTTCGGCATCCGACCAGAGCAACTCTTGGTTCCCGATCACCACCGTATCGCCCTCTTGCAAACCGGCCTTCAGGAGCGCATCACTGATCTTCGTCGCATCAAGAACGCGCTGGACGCGATCTACCGATTCGGGCTGATCAAAGTTGGTCATGGCCACCAGCCGCTCGATCTTGCCTCCACGCACCCGCCAGCGCCCGCCCTCGCGCTCCACTGTAAACAGGTTCGGGTCAATTTCGGGCACGCCCCAATCCAGAACGGGGAGTTCGCTATCGCGTAGGGGTGCGGGTTCGACGGGGAGGCTGCGCAGCACTTCGGCTACGCGGCGGAGTAACGCATCTACCCCCTCGCGGGTGGCGGCGGCAATCGGTACGAGGTTCTCCGGCTCAACCGGCAACTCGCCTTGCAGCCGTGCGAGGTTCTCCGCCGCCTCCGGCAGATCCTGCTTGTTCAGCGCCACCACTTGGGGGCGCTCGGCCAACTCCGGGCGATATTGGCGCAACTCGGCATTGATCTGATGGTAGTCATCCAGCGGATCGCGCCCATCCACCCCGGCACAATCAACCACATGGATGATCACACGGGTGCGCTCGATGTGGCGCAGGAAGTCGTGGCCCAGACCCACCCCGGTATGTGCGCCCTCGATTAGGCCGGGGATGTCGGCGACCACAAAGCGGTCATAGTCGCCCACCGTGACCATGCCCAGGTTGGGTTGGAGGGTGGTGAAGGGGTAGTTGGCAATCTTGGGCTGGGCGGCACTGATCATCGAGAGCAGCGTACTTTTGCCCGCGTTGGGGAAGCCGACCAGACCCACATCGGCGATTAGTTTGAGTTCCAGATCGATCTGCAACTCCTGACCTGGTTCGCCATACTCAGCGATGCGCGGCGCTTGGCGGGTCGAGGTCGTGAAGTGGACATTGCCCAGGCCGCCCTTGCCGCCACGCGCCGCCAGGAGGCGTTGGCCGGGGAGCGCCAGATCTATCTCATACGGCACCCCATCAATCACCGTGCGCACTACCGTTCCGGGTGGCACACGCACCTCAAGATCGGTGCCCTGTGCCCCAAACATGCGGTTCTTATGCCCGTGGCCACCCTGTTCGGCGGCAAACTTACGCTGAAAACTGAAGTGGAGTAGCGTATTCAACTCCGGGTCTGCCACCAGATAGACATGGCCACCCCGACCACCATCGCCACCATTCGGGCCGCCACGCGGAACAAACTTCTCGCGGCGGAAGGTGGCTGCGCCGTTGCCACCATTACCCGCCCGTACCGTAATCGTTGCGCGGTCAAAAAAATCTTGTGCCATACCAGAACCTCAAGCCGTTTCGCATAAAAAAACGGGGGCGGTTGGCCACCCCCGACCACCCACCAACGGTGGGATACTAGACCTTCTTCTCATCCGCCTTTGGGGCGTCATCGTCGCGGACAGCCTTCTTAAACTCGCGGATGCTGCTGCCGAGTGCGCCGCCAATTCCAGCCAGACGACTTGCGCCGAAGACGGCGATGACAATGACGAGGATAATTAGTAATTCCCATGGTCCAGGAATAGGCATTATGGCTCTCCTTCACGCCAGTGGTATACCCGTCTTGACGGGAGATCTACGCGCATTATACCCTAGTAGGGGGGGGGTGTCAACACCGTTTGCTCATACGCCCGCAGCGTGCGCTCCGCCGTCGTGGCCCAAGTGAAGTGGGTTGCTCGGCGCAACCCACGTGTGCGCAGGTCGGCGTGAAGATCGGGATCGCCCAGGACGCGGCAGAGCGCAGCGGCGAGCGCATCGGCGCTGCGCGGATCAACCATGAGGCCCGCGTCGGCCACGACCTCTGGCAGACTGGAGGTATTCGAGGTGACAACTGGGGTGCCACAGGCCATCGCTTCCAGGGGCGGCATGCCAAAGCCCTCGTAGATCGAGGGGAAGGCGAAGACGGTTGCGGCTGCGTACCAGAGCGGCAACTCCTCCTCGTCCAGGTAGCCAACAAACTTGACCTGCTCGCGCAGACCGAGGTGTTCGAGGCGCTCAAAGATCGTGTCATAGAGCCAGCCCTTGCCCCCACCGACCAGCAGCGGCACATCTGGGAAGCGGCGCGTAACTTCGGCGTAGGCATCAAGCAGCGTGGTGAGGTTCTTGCGCGGCTCCAGCGTCCCCACATAGAGCACGAAGCGCTCTGGCAGCCCGTGGCGGGTACGGAACGCCTCCAGTTCGGCGGGTGGTGGCGGGCGAAAGTGGGACCGTGCGGCATTCGGCGTCACCACCACGCGCTCGGCGGGAACCCCCAGGATGCCCACTACTTCGCGCTTGGTATGCTCGGAGACCGCCAGGATGCGGGTGGCGCGGCGGGCGCTCAGGCGAGTGGCGAAATCGAGATAGGTGCGGTTGTAGGCGCGGAAGGTCTGTGGGAAGCGAATAAACGCCAGATCATGGATGGTCACTACGCTCGGCACCGGGCAGTTGAAGGGCACCACATTGAGTGCGCCGTGGTAGAGGCTGGCCTTGGTCATGCGCAGCAGGGTGGGGGCCAGGAACTGTTCCCAAGGAATCCGAATACGCGGGTTGATCGTTGGCAGGTGGCTAGGGCGCACATGAAAGTTGGCCGGTAGCCCCAGCGCGGCATTATCGAGGCCACGGGTGGTATAGATATCGTACTGGTTGTGCTGATCGATCTGCGCTAGATGCAGCAGCGTCTGTTCGATATAGTGGGAGACCCCGGCGCGGCGGAAGGAGCGGGTATGGGCCAACAGGTGGGCATTGACAGCAATACGCATAGCTTAATATTCGTGGTGAGGCACGAGACCCCACTGATTGATCGGGTAGTAAATCAGCCACGCTTGGCCCACGACCCGGTCGAGGGGTAGCGAATCCCATTCGCGTGAATCACTACTGTTGTTGCGATTATCACCCATTACAAAGATCGTCCCCTCAGGAACGACAAATGGCCCATTGCCACACACGCGGCTGCTCATACATGCGGTTGGACTATCGAGGTAGGGTTCGATCAGTTCGATCCCATTCAGAAAGACCTTGCCATCCCGGATCTCCAAGGTGTCCCCCGGTAGGCCGACCACGCGCTTGATATAGTCCTTGCTCACATCGCGGGGATACTCAAAGACCACCACATCGCCGCGTCGTGGCTGGTGAAAGGGGTAGATAATCTTTTGGGGAATCGCCTCTTGACCTGGAAAGAGGCGTAAAGGCGCATTGATATCGAAGTGAAAGTAGATCAGCTTATTCACTAGGATATATTCACCTGTGTGCATCGTTGGCTCCATACTGGTGCCTTCGATCTTAAAATTCTGCACGATCCCGCGCACAATAAAGAAGATGAGCAGAATAAAGATTGCTGTTTCCAGCAACTCGCGCACAAACGAACGAACCCGCACTTGTGGCTGATCTTCAGGTACCTGATCAGCTAGTTGTTCCCAGGTACTATTGACACTTGGTGGTTCTGGTGGGGGTGGAGCCGACGCATCAATCCCGATCCGGCGACGTAAAGGTGTCTGATCCATGGTATCCTTGGCGCAGCAGTACGATACTATGCTACACTATCTGCTACAGAGTGTGGTAATCCAGACTAATGATGAGGGGTCAAGTCGCCCAATTCGCCCGCATTATACCCCAAGGGTGGGCAAAGCGCTAGGGTCGCGTAACTGTTCACACTTGGAGTAAAGAGCATCGTCACTCTGAGCGCAGCGAAGGGTCTCGGTCGGGGACGCTTCGCTTCGCTCAGCGTGACAGCAAAGCGGGCTTCCGTAGGAGACGTGTGAACATTTACCACACGAGGAGCATAAACATACAGTATGGATACACCGCTTGCCGAACTTCTCACCCCCAATGACGATGGTGCCTTTCACTGTGCGGCATGTCAATGGCGTTGTGCCTTGCGGCCGGGTGAAACCGGGCGTTGTCAGGTGCGGGTTGCCACCGACGAGGGGATTAGCCTGTTAGGCTATGGCATGATCAGTGGGGCATCGATCTGCCCGATTGAAGATAATCGCTTGTGGCATTTCTTCCCCGATACCATGATGCTGGCCATCGGAAGTTGGGGCTATGCCTCGACAGTGGATCAGCAACGTGGTCCCTATGCGGCTATCCCCGAAGATCCGACCAAGCAGCGCCGCCTTGATGCTGAGCGTGCGGCCAATTTCGCCCTTGAACGGCTCTGCCGAGGAGTGGTGTGGGCCTATGGCGAACCTGCCGTAGCCCACGAGTATGTGCTGGCGTTGCTCCAACTCAGCCGCGCCTCTAGCCGCGTGACGGCACTGGTGACGACGGGCGTCCTTACGACCGAAGCGCTTGAGGAGCTTGGCCCCTACCTGGATGCGATCAGTTTTGATCTGCGTGGCTTTAGTGATGCGAGTTATACTCGCCTAGGTGGCCTCCCCAACTGGCGCGATGCACTCGCGATTATTGCTGAGGCGCACGACCGTTATCACTGCCATATCGAGGTGACGACTCGTATCCACCATGGGGTGAATGATAGCCCCGAAGAGTTGCGCGAGTTGGTCGAGTGGATCATGGCGACTCTTGGCCCCTATACCCCCTGGCATCTTCTTCCTGGCGATGCGGGAAGTGGTACAGCCTCGTCGGTGGTGCGGGCGCGCCGGATTGGCCACGAGAATGGCCTGCACTACATCTATACCACCGAAGCAAATCAGACCACCCGTTGCCCAGCGTGTCAGGCAACGCTAATTACGCGGGTTAATGGTATGGCGCGTGTAGTTGGGATGAAGGATGGGATGTGTGAGACGTGTGGCCACGATCCGCAATTGCAACTCTCGATCTTTAAGGCGCGTACATCGTCCTCGTAGGAGCGAAGCATCGCCCGCCAACCTCATTCGGGTTCCTCTGCTCCATGGCGGGCGAGGGATGATCGGGGAACCCGGTATGTGTAGGGGCGAAGCATCGCCCGCCAACCTCGTTCGGGTTCCCCTGCTCCATGGTGGGCGATGGATGATCGGGGAACCCGGCATGTGTAGGGGCGAAGCATCGCCCGCCAACCTCGTTCGGGTTCCCCTGCTCCATGGTGGGCGATGCTTCGCCCCTACGAGATGATCGGGGAACCCGGCATGGTGGGGGAACCCGGCATGTGTAGGGGCGAAGCATCGCCCGCCAACCTCGTTCGGGTTCCCCTGCTCCATGGTGGGCGATGCTTCGCCCCTACGGGATGGGGGTGAGAGCCATAAGGATTCTGTTTAGCCCCATGATGAAAGACGCGGATGTCGTCGCAACGGTGATGACGGCAGCATTGGCGGCGGTTGAGCCAGGAGCGGCGCTGCGGGCGCTTATGCAGGTTGATGCGGGGCAGCTCCGGGTTGGCCCGCAGCAGTATGATCTGGGCCAGATCGGGCGTATCTGGTTGGTGGCGGTGGGCAAGGCGGCGCGCCCGATGGCGGCGGCAGCGGCGTTGATGCTGGGGCAACGTCTGCATGCCGGGGTGGTGGTGGCGCCGGAGGTGGCTGAACCCATTGCGGGGATGCGCGTACTCGCCGCTGGGCATCCCATCCCCAATGCGGCCAGCATTGCCGCCGCGCAGCAGGTGGCGGCGCTCTTGGCTCAGACTCAGCCCGCTGATCTGGTGTTGGTGCTGCTCTCTGGGGGTGGCTCGGCCTTGCTGAGCCTGCCGGTGCCGGGGGTGGCGCTGGCCGATCTGCAAGCACTGACACGCCAGTTGCTGGCATGTGGCGCACCGATCCAGGCGATCAACTGTCTGCGGAAGCATCTTGATCAGATCAAAGGCGGCGGGTTGGCCCACATGGCGGCTCCGGCCCATCTGCTGACGCTGGTGCTCTCCGATGTGGTCGGCAACTCCCTCGATGTGATCGCCTCTGGCCCGACGGTGCCCGATCCGACCAGTTTTGCCGATGCTTGGGCGGTGATCGAGCGCTATGGCCTTGTGGCCTCGCTCCCACCTGCTATTCGCGAGCATCTTCAGCGTGGACTCGCCGGGCAGGTGGCCGATACGCCCGGCCCCGCTGCGGCCTGTTTTGCACGCGCCACGACGCTGTTAGTGGGGAGTAACCTGCATGCCGCGCAGGCAGCGCAGTGCGCAGCCCAGGCAGCCGGGTTCCAGAGCATGATCCTCACTACCTACCTACAAGGCGAGGCGCGAGCGGCGGGTCGCTTGCTGGCCGCGATTGGGCGTGAGTTGGCGCTGGGCCAGCATCCCCTGCCGCGCCCCGCCTGCATTATTGTGGGTGGGGAGACCACCGTGACGCTGCGTGGAGGTGGGCGCGGTGGGCGCAACCAGGAGTTGGCGCTGGCGGCAGTATCCGATCTGGCCGGGTTGCCCGACATTGCCCTGCTGACGCTGGCTACCGATGGGGTGGATGGGCCAACCGATGCGGCTGGGGCGCTGGTGACGGGAACGACCCTTCAGCGCGCCCAGGCGTTGGGGCTTGATCCGCAGGAGTACCTCGCCCGTAATGATGCCTATACCTTCTTTGCCGCTTTGGGCGATCTGATCCATACTGGCCCCACTGAGACCAATGTGAATGATCTGGCCTTTCTGTTTGCACTACCTCGAAATTCTTGTTTCTGACGCGAAGACGCAAAGGGTGCGATGATACACGCTCTTGAAGGCTTTGCGTCAATATCTGGGAGATTTGTATGCTCATCGCCGATACCTCAATGCTCGTATCCTCGGAGCAGCAAGTGCTCTTCGGGCGGCGCATTCTGATTACGGCCCCCCGCAACTATGCGCTGCGCTTTGCCCAGGCGGTGTTGCGGCATGGTGGCTTGCCCATCCTCATGCCGACGATTGAGACCGACCTGCTGTCCGACTATACCGAACTGGATGCGGCACTGCATCAGCGTGCGCATCTGGATTGGATTGCCTTTACCAGCCGCAATGGGATCGAAACCGTTCTACACCGTTGTGATGCCTTGCAGATACCCGTCAAGGAACTCAATCATTGCCACCTGGCGGCGATTGGCCGTGATGCGGAGCGACTGCGCGAGGTGGGGCTGCGGGTGAGCCTCTTGCCGAGTGAGCCAAGCCCGCGTGGGATTGTGGCGGAATTGGCGCAGCGCCCAGAGAGTCGCGGGCAGCGGATTCTTGTTCCCGCGCCCGCCGTCGAGGGGCTGGAGGAACCCGATGTCATCCCCAACTTTGTGGCGGGGTTGGAGGAGATTGCTATGATCCCGCTGCGTGTTCCGGCCTACCGCACCCGCGTCTTGGAGGCGCGACGCTACCAGCTTGAACTCGATCTGATCCGACGCGGCGCGGTAGATGCGATTGCCTTCAGCAGCGCCGGTGAGGTGGCCGGGTTTCTGGCGATGATCGATCCTCCAGCGGCGGGGCCAGCGATCTGCTGCTTTGGCCCATACACCGCCGCCAATGCGCGCCGTATGGGCCTTGAACCATCCGTCGTGGCCAGTGACTTCAGTTCTTTTGATGGTTTTGTGGAGGCGATTGCAGCGGGTTTGGGGTGATACTTGTAGGGGCGATGCTTTGCCCCTACAACATTACCCGCCGCACACCCTTTGTTCATTGCCTGTCAATAAATGATTCTGTGTTAGGATAGATAACCCCATAACGTGGTTTTAACCACGAGTTGTAGATGTTCGTTAAGGAGGTTTGGAAGCCCATGCGTACATTGCGCTATCTTGCCCTACTGGCTCTCGTGCTGATCATGGCTGGATGTGGTGCTGCCCCACAGGCGGCGACGACCCCTGTGGTTCAGCCAACCACCGCAGCGACTGAGGTTGCCGCTGCCACAAGCGCGGCGACGAGCGAAGCGACCGTTGAGGCCACGGTCGAGGCCACCACTGAACCGACCGAGGTTGCCACCGAGCCGGTGATGGGTGGCACGGTGACACGGGCGATCACGGCTGAGCCGACCAGTCTCGATCCCCACGCGGCGCCCGGTTCGGGGCAGAACATCATCCTGCCCTACATCTTCGAGACTCTGATCTTCCGCGACATGGATAATACCTACAAGCCCTATCTCGCCAAGAGTTGGGAGATCAGTGAGGACGGTCTGAGCGTCACCTTCGTTCTGCGTGATGATGTCATCTTCCATGATCGCACGCCACTGAATGCCGAGGCGGTCGTCTTCACCTTCAATCGCTTCAAGGATGCCAAGACCTCAGCCGGTGAGGGTCTGGCGATGATGACCGGGGTTGAGGCGGTGGATGAGTACACCGTGCGCTTCACCTTCAGCGCCCCCTCGGCGGTCTTCTTTAGCACCCTCGTCACCCCCTACGCGAGTATTGTCAGCCCAACTGCCGTTGCGGCTGCCGGCGATGCGTTCGGCCAGCAGCCGGTGGGTACCGGCCCCTTCAAGCTTGCCGAGTGGCAGCAGGGTACCGCCGTGGTGCTAGAGCGCAACTCCGACTACGCTTGGGCACCAGAGACGATCAGCAATGCGGGTGCGCCCTACATTGATAACGTGGTCTTTAAGGTCATCCCTGACGCTGCCACCCAATTGGCCGCGCTCCAGGCGGGTGAAGTTGACCTGATCTTCGTCAACTCGCCCAATCACATCAGCAAGCTCAAGGAAGACAGCAGCGTCCAGATGATCGAAACCCAGATGAACAGCATGATCTACCTGGGCTTCAATCTGGCCAAGACTCCGCTTGATGATGTGAAGGTGCGCCAGGCGCTTTCGCATGCGATCAACAAGGACGAGATCCAGATGGCGGCGCTGAATGGGATGGGCGAAGTGGCGTTTGCGCCGATGGCCCCCACCCTGCCGGGCTTCGATCCCAGCCTGAAGGATTTGGAACTGGGCTATGATCCAGCCAAGGCGACCGAGTTGCTGACCGAGGCGGGTTTTGCACCCGGCCCGGATGGCACGATGACCAAGGATGATCAGCCGCTCAACTTCGTGCTGCTCACCTTTGCGCGGGCACCCAATGAGGATGTTGCGACCCTGATCCAGAACCAACTCAAGGCGATTGGCGTCAATGTCGAGATCCAGCAGTTCGATACCGCAACTGCCGCCAAGGCCGCCACCGAGGGTCAGTTCCACCTCATCCTCTGGCGCTATGACCGCAACGATGCCGATGTGTTGAATGTTAACCTGCACTCGGATCGCATTGGTAGCTCGAACCGCTTTGGCTACAGCAACCCTGCGGTTGACGCCCTGCTCGATCAGGCGGCTCAGGAGTTGGACGAAGTCAAGCGTGCCGCGTTGTATGTCGAGGCGCAGAAGCTGATTATGCCCGATGCGCCGTGGCAGCCGCTCTACATCCCGGTGGATGTGCTGGCGATCAGCAAGCGCGTCGAGGGCTTCCATTTGGCTTCGATGGGGCGCATTCTGCTCCAAGACGCGCAAGTGGTTGCACCGTAAACCCCATTGTGTACGATCAGGCACAGCACTGTGCCTGATCGTACACCCACCCACTATGTTCGGCTATCTCCTCAAACGACTCATCAGTGCAGCCCTGGTTCTGGTCGCTGTCAGCATACTCGTCTTTGCGCTGCTCAATGTCATCCCCGGCGATGTCGCGCAGACGCTGGCGGGTGATTCGGCGTCTCAGGAACAGATCGCCGCGAAGCGCCGCGAATTGGGCCTGGATCGCCCACTGCCAGTGCGCTACCTGGAGTTTGCGCAGGGGGTGGTGCACGGCGATCTGGGCAAGTCGGCGATCTCTGGCCGCCCGGTGAGTACGTTGCTTATGGAGCGCTTCGGGGCGACGGTGAATCTGGCGCTGGCGGCATTGGCGTTGGCGGTCTTCTTTGGCTTATTGGCGGGAACGATAGCGGCGCTGCGTGCCGGGGGCTATGTTGATCTGCTGGTGATGATGTTCACCACCCTGGGCGAATCCTTACCCTCGTTCTGGTTCTCGCTCTTGTTGATCCAATTCTTTGCGCTACACCTGGGCTGGTTACCCGTCCTTGGTGCAGGCACCTTGGCGCATCTGGTGCTCCCGGCGATCTCGCTGGCGCTGCCCGCAATTGCGCTGATTGCGCGGATGGTACGTGGCTGCTTACTTGACGTAAAGAATGCCGACTTTGTGCGCACGGCGCATGCCAAAGGCTTGAGCCATTTTGCCGTTTGGCGCGAGCATATCTTTCGCAACGCCATCCTGCCGGTGATCACGATGCTCGGTCTCTACCTGGGGAATTTGCTAGGTGGAGCATTTATTATCGAGACGATCTTCGCCTGGCCGGGCTTAGGGCGCTTAGTGGTGCAGGCGATCTTCGACCGCGACTTCCCAGTGGTGATCGGGGCGGTCTTATTGATCGCACTCATCTATCAGGTCTTGAATATTCTGGTTGACCTCGCCCATGCATGGTTCGATCCGCGTGTGGGCACGGAGGCGATGTAACTCATGGCGTTTCAGGCAGAAGCGGCGGGTGCAGTCTCCGCTCTTCTTGATCGTCCGCGACGACCACGGCGACGGATCGTATTGCGGCCCAATCTGGTGATCGGCGGCATCTTGGTGTTGCTGCTGATCCTGGGGGCGACCTTTGCGTCACTGCTGAGTCCCTACCCACCCGACCAGATGAAACCGATGATTCGCTTGCAACCACCGAGCCTGGAACACCCCTTCGGCACCGACATCTTCGGGCGCGACATGTATAGCCGCGTCCTGCATGGTGCGCGGATCGCGTTACGCATGTCGATTCTTTCGGTCTTATTAGCGGCTATTCCCGGCGTATGGATGGGGATGCTCGCAGGCTACCACCGTGGCTGGGGCGAGCGGCTCCTCTCGCGGGTGATGGATGCGTGGCTCTCCTTCCCCGGCCTGCTCTTGGCGATTGTCTTTGTGGCACGCTTGGGGCCATCGCTCAACACAACCGTGATCGCCCTAGGGGTAGTGGGCATCCCCTCGTTCTACCGCATGGCACGCAGTGGTACGATCTCCACCAGCCACATGCTCTATGTGGAGGCTGCGCGGGCCTCTGGAGTGAGCAATACGCGCATCCTATTGCGCCACATTCTACCCAACCTCGCCTCGCCCTTAATCGTACTGCTTACCATGCGCATCGGCACGATGCTGCTGGCCGCAGGCGGACTCAGCTTTATTGGCCTGGGTGCCCAACCGCCCCTGCCGGAGTGGGGCGCACTGCTCGCGGCTGGCCGCGACCACCTCGATACGGCATGGTGGCTGGCGCTCGCACCGGGCATGGCCTTCACCCTGAGTGTGATGGGGTTCAACCTGTTGGGGGATGGATTACGCGATCTGCTCGCACGAGAGTAGAACTGCTACCTCGGTGGGGGTTCGGGGGCGGCGCAGCCGCCCCCGAATATTTGTATGTTGTGATGGTATGGCGGCGCAGCCGCCATACCATCACAACGATGATCCTAAATTAACTTCTCGTGGTGCCACTCATTCTCTAGCTCAACCGCATCGGCCGCACCATCACGGTGCAGGATGGCCACTGCTTCATCACGCTTATCGGCACTTGTCTGCACCATGAGGATCGTCTTGCCCTCGTGGAGCAGATTCTCATAGACATGCGCTTCGTCCTTGGTGATACCCGCCCAGGTCAGGCCACCGAGGATACCACCACCGACTGCACCCGCACCGGCACCGGCGATAGCGGCGGCAATTGGCCCAGCCACCAAGATTGGCCCAATACCGGGAATGCCGACAACGAGCATCCCCACCAAGGCACCGAGCACCCCGCCGACTAAACTGCCGCCCACGGCACCAATGGCAATATCCTCACCATGTTCAACCTCCGCGCCCTCGATCTTGACATGCTCGGCATGGTCGCTCTTGGGCGAAATAAGGCTGATCTTCTCGCGGAGAAAACCCTTCTCCAACAGATCGGCGAGTGCGTGCTCAGCATCGGCAGATGACTGAAAAACCCCTACAACTGCATGCGTCATCGGAAAACCTCCTTTGGTCGGTTGCCAGATAATCCCGGAACTGAGAAGTGGTGGATTATCCTTCTACACCGTTGTATACCGCCCGATAGAGACCCGTAGAGCTAGTCTATCATAATCCGGCAGGGTTTGCTTGAGGAACTTCTGGGATACCCCTACGACCCACGAATCCGCAACTTCTCAAAATGTGTTCGGCGCAATAGGCGGAGCACCACCCGCTGGTATGTGGGGAAGGCTGCCATGCCGGTTGCAGTCTCCACTCGTTCGATCTGGTCTATCACGTAGACCTGCCCACGGTGAAGGACGGTACACCCACCAGCAGCCACAATATTCTTATACCAATCCACGACTGGCCCGTAGGTTAGCTCGATCATAAACCCGTCGGGGATGGGCGCGAGCACCAAGGGGGTCTCATAACTCTTCCCGCTGTGCCGCCCGCTATGACGGATCAGGCTGAATGGCCCGATCCCAGATCGGGCCATTCGGCGAGTTAGGGGGTTGAGGGTGTACTTGATCAGGCGTAGCCATGCTCGCCGGATCGAGGCTGCGTGCTTCATCGCTGCTGCGCTCCATAGCTCACGACACGCTGAGCTAGGCGTGAATTTCTCACCCTAAGTATAGCCGTTGTCTGGAGGCTATGCTTGCGGTGTTATGTTCCTGCTCTTCCTCGTCCTCGTACTAGGCGATTGGGTTAAGCAGATCCCGATGACGGCACTCGTCGCCGTGATGATCATGGTCTCTATCGGCACGTTCAACTGGGCCTCGCTGACGAACCTGCGTACTAACCCCAAATCGGCAAGTGTGGTCACGTTTGCCACGGTGGGCGTCGTTGTTCTCACCCACGACTTCGCGCAGGGCGTGATAGTTGGGGTTGCGCTGAGTGCGCTCTTCTTCGCCCATAAGGTCTCGCGGCTGTTGGTCATTACCTCTAGGCATGCGGGCGATGAGTGCCACCGGCGTTATGTGGACGAGGTGCGGGGCAAGTTCGATGAGTGCGATGATCTGTTCGTGCTTGATCCCGGTGCTGTTGTTTCGGTGATCTTGCTGAACTTCAATACCCTACCACCGGCGGTACAGGGCATGTGCAAAGTTCTTGGGGCGGCGCAGTCGCCCCCGAACCCCCACCGGAGGTGACTTTGCACAGCCCTGACCGGCGGTATGCTGCGGTTGCGCCTGCATCTTATCATCTTTATAATGTCATAGGATAAAGCAGAGGATCATACCTATGTCATTATATGAAACTGTTACGTCGCAGCCGCCCGATCTGATTGCTACCCTGTGTGAAAGCTGGCCAGGGCTTGCTGAAGTCTTAGAAATGCTGATGGCCGAGCAGACGGTTGAGGGGCGGGTTGATCAATTACGCCATATCGCCGGGCTTTGGTATGCGCAGGGTGGTGTGGCGGAGGTGTTGGCCGAGTTGGGCCTGGTGCTGGCGGTTCGTCTCCAGATGCCCCAGGGCTTGGTGGTGAGTGAATTGATGCTCGCCTTTGGTGCAGCACAGGAGGAGCAGCGCACCCGCGAGTGGGAGGCGCGCCTCCTGGCGCGTGCCTCGGAGTTGGATGGTTTGCATCGCATTATCTCCGCTGCTAACTCGACCCTCGATCTGGATACCTCGCTCCAAACGGTGGTTGAGACGGTCGCTGAGGTGGTGCATGTGCAGGCATGTTCGGTCTACCTCTACGATAAGCATCGTGATGAACTGGTGCTGCGGGCGGCACGCGGCCTCAATTTTGCCGCCGTTGGCCAGGTGGTAACCAAGTTGGGTACTGGGGTGACGGGCTGGGCGGCGCAGTTGGGGCATCCGGTGGCGGTGCGCGATGTCTCGCAGGAGACGCGCTTTACCGTTGAGCCGCAGCTTGGTGATCAGATCTTCCACTCGGTCTTGGCGGTGCCGATTGTGCTCTTTAGCGCCGAGCGCTTCCAGTTTAGTGCTGATAAGCTCCAAGGGGTGATCAGTGTCCAGACGACTGGGCCACGCGATTTTACCCAGGAGGAGATCAGTTTTGTTGAGGTGGCCGCCGGGGAGTTGGCCTTCTTTATTGCCAATGCCCAGCTCTACCAGCAGACGGATGAGCGGCTGCATCAGAAGTTGCGCGAGTTGACCACCCTCCAGCAGGTGAGTAAGAGTATTGCCGAGCAGATCGGCTTGCGCGACGTGCTGAACCTGATCAGTGAGAAGGCGGTCGAACTGGCCCAGGCGGATCGCGCTGCGATCTTCCAGATGGATGATGGTAAACTCCAGTTGGTGTCGAGCCATGGTGGTGCGGGTGATGGGGTGCGCGATTTTATCATCCAGACGGTGCGTGACAGCCGCCCGATGGCGGTGATGAATGCCTACCAGGATGCGCGCTTTCCCGATTTGGCCCAGGTGGCTGTGCGCGAGAACTTCCACTCACTCTTCTGTATGCCGCTGCGGGCGCGTGAACGCACGATTGGTGGTATCTGCCTGTATAAGTCCGAGCCACATCTGTTTGATTACGAGCAGGTGCGCTTGCTCAGTACCTTCGCCGATGAGGCTGCGATTGCCATCGAGAATGCGCGTTTGTACGACGAGAGCCAGCGTGCCTTGATGATCAAGTCGGCGTTGCTCCAAGAGATGCACCACCGCGTGCGTAACAACCTCCAGACGATTTCGGCGCTGCTCGCTATGCAACTGCGCCGTGTCGAACCGAATAGCCAGGGCGCTAAGGCGCTGCGCGAAAGTGCCTCGCGCATTCAGTCTATTGCTGCCATCCATAACTTGCTCTCGCGGGAAGATCTGGGTGTTACCACCGTCAATGCGGTGGCGCGGCAGGTAGTGGACAGCACCAAGGCGACTCTGGTTGATAACGATTTTCCGATCAAATTTGCGATCACCGGCGATGCGGTACGGGTTGGCTCACGTGATGCAACTGTGTTGGCGCTGGTGATCAACGAACTGATCAGCAACTCGCTCACCCATGGCCTCGCCGCTGAGGGGGGCAAGGTCGAGATCTCGGCGCTGCTTGGCGATGAGATGGTGATTGTGAATGTGCGCGATGATGGCCCATCGCACCCGCCACCACCGATCAGCCATAGTAGTGGGCTGGGGTTGCAGATCATCGAGACCTTGGTTAATGAAGATTTAGGTGGCCGTTTCCAACTCTTCCGTGAAGAGGATGGCCCATGGATGTGTGCGCAGGTGCGCTTCCCGCAACGTTCGATTATTGAGGAAGAGTGAGGAACTGTGGATATCAGTATCTGGGCCTGGGTGGGCTTCCACGCTGTGGTCTTTTTTGTGCTTGCCCTCGATCTTGGTGTTTTTCACCGCAGTGCCCATGCGGTCTCGATCCGTGAAGCGGCGACCTGGACGGTGGTGTGGATTACGCTCGCGTTGCTCTTCAACCTGGGGCTGTACTTCTGGCTGGGATCAAAATCAGCACTAGATTTTCTTACTGGCTATCTGATCGAATATTCACTCAGCGTTGATAACATCTTCATCTTCGTTCTGCTCTTTTCGTTCTTCCGTGTACCAAGCGCCTACCAGCATCGGGTCCTCTTCTGGGGCATTTTGGGTGCGCTCTTGATGCGGGGCACGATGATCCTGCTGGGGGCTGCGCTGCTGGAGCGTTTTGAGTGGATTATCTATATTTTCGGGGCGTTTCTGCTCTTTACTGGCCTGCGCATGTTCTTGAGTAAGGAGGAAGAAGAGGAGATCCACCCCGAAGGTAACATCCTCGTGCGGATTGTGCGGCGTTTTATTCCCGTCACCAAGGAGATGCGCGGGCCGCACTTCTTTGTGCGCGAGCATGGTCAACTGATGGCCACGCCGCTCTTTTTGGTGCTGTTGATCGTGGAGAGTACCGATCTGATCTTTGCGATTGATTCGATCCCCGCCATCTTTGGGATTACCCAAGATCCCTTTATTGTCTACACCTCGAATATCTGCGCCATCCTCGGTCTGCGCTCACTCTACTTTTTGCTGGCTGGGGTGATGGGTATGTTCCACTACCTCAAGACGGGGCTTGCCTTCATTCTCTCGTTTGTGGGGGTGAAGATGCTCTGGCCGGAGATTACCTACTTGGTGGTGCATGAACACTACCACGTCTCGAATGTGCTCTCGCTCGGTATCATTGTCACCACCCTGGTGGTGGCGATTGTGGCCTCGATTATTCGTGCCCGTCGCCTTGAGGTTGCGGTGCCTGATGCGTAGAGACGCCTCGGTGGAGCTTCCTTCTGCTCTACTGCCTAATAACTATAGCCACCCTCAAGGCGCGCATTGTTCAGCACCACCCCGATGATGTGCGCCTTGACCTTCTCCAGGATCTGGCGTGCCTCGCGGGCGCGGTCGCGGCGGGTGTGGCCCGCCTGGAGTACCAGCAGCACCCCGTCGGTCTTGGGGGCCAATACTGCCGCGTCGGTGACAGCGACTACCGGGGGGGTATCAATCAGTACGATGTCGGCGTTGGCATGCAAGCGTTCGAGGAGCGTACTCATGCGCCGCGAACCGAGCAGGTCGGCGGGGCGGGGCGGCAGTGGCCCGCTGGCCAGTAGACTCAAGCCGGGGACAGCGGTGGCTTGAATGGGCAACTCGCTTGCCCTTTGCTCCAGAATCGCGCTGGTCAGCCCTGGCTCGTTGGGTAGCCCGAAGATCGTGTGCAGGCTGGGCCGTCGCAGATCGCAATCCACCATGAGGACGCGCTGCTCGGCTTGGGCCATCGTCACGGCCAGGTTGGCCAGGGTGATGCTCTTATTCTCGTCGGGGGCGGTGCTGGTGATCAGGAGCGTCCTGATCGGACGATCCAGGCTAGAGAACTGAATATTGGTGCGCAGCGTGCGGTAGGCTTCGGCGGCGGCTGAGGCCGGATCACGCAGCGTAATCAACGGTGAGGATGGGGTGGTCATAAAAACCTCTTATTTCTCAGGAATCGCGCCCAGCGTGGTCAGGCCAACAAAGCGCTCCACGTCGCTGCTACTCTTGAGCGTATCGTCAATATATTCGAGAATGAAGGCCAGCAACAGGCCCAACACAAGCCCCAGGATCGCACCCGCCAGCACATTGATCTTGGTATTGGGACTCATACTGAGCAGCCGCGCCTCTTGGATGCGAGTCACATTGATGCGTGCGGTTCCTTCCAGGGTGGAGTTGATGCGGTTAACATCCGCCACCATACGATCCCCGACCGCATTGGCCATAGCTTGCGACTGATCCAGGCGCGTGGCATCAACCTCGATCACAATCTTCTGTTCATCGGGGCGCGGCTGAATATTCACATCGCTCATCCACGTCTCGCCACTGATGTCCAGCCCTAGCCCCTGGCTGATCTGATCGAGCACACTTGGCTGCATCACCATTTCGCGATAGCTATTCATGGAGTTGCGCAGCACAATGTTCAGCCCGTTATCGGCCTGGTTAGCAAGTGCGAGGTAGACGGCTTGACTGCGGAAGGTGTGGGGCAGCAACTTACTCACCCCATAGGCCGTCACCGCAGCCACCATTGCGGTGAGCGCAATCACCCACCAGCGCTTCATCAAGACAGAGAGATAGTCACGCAACTGCATAGCTTACTCTTTCGGTAGTATCGCCAACAGACGTGCCCCCGTCCACGCCTCGGCCTGGTCAGGGGTATGTAAGCGATCATCGAGATAGGTCATCAACAAGGCGAGGCCCACCGCAACTGCGAGGGCCAGCACCGCTCGCAGGATCGCATCAACCAGCGCGGTGCGCTTGCCGCCCATGGTGGCAGTGATCTGGGGTGTATCGAGCAAGACGACTTGGAGGCCACCATCCGAGCGGCCCCAATAGCTCAGCCCCTTGCTGCGCAGCACCTCCACAGCGCTCTGGAGCGTCTGCGTCGCCTGTTCGGGGGTGTCAGCCACCATGGTGACATAGACCGAACGGTGCAGCACCTCGGCATGCAGACGTTTACGCAACACCCCGACAGGCAGATCGAGGCCAGTCGCAACTAGGGCAGCCTGAATATCATCGGCAAAGGCATCGCTCGCCACCACCATCGGCATATCATCAAGAATATACTCGGTCGTCAGCCAGACATAATTCTCATTAAAGTCGGGCAGACTAGCGGTATGGTTGCGATCCACGAGCGTGCGAACCACCATCAGACGCATGGTGGCCTGAACCTGTTTCGGACGATCCAGGCCACTAGCCAGGCTGACCGCGCCGGTCAGCAGGGGCAGCAGCAGGATCAGCATCCAGAAACGGCGAAGGAGCAAGAAATAGAGACGTAGCTGCATAAATCTGTTTCGGCGCTGGCCTTAACGCACCAACTTGGCCGTAACTGCGCGCTCAACCTGATCGCGGATGCGGCTCAAGAAGAGATCGAGACCAAAGCGTTCGGCATATTGGCGGATAACCACTGGATCATAGGTGTCGTTATGCACCGCGCTGACAGCAGCGGCAAGCGCAGCAGCGCTAGGCTCATAGAAAAAGCGCCCGGTGACGCCTTCCACCACCGTATCGAGGGCACCACCCGCACCATAGGCCACCACCGGGCGACCAGAGACCATAGACTCAAGCGGGGTGATCCCAAAATCCTCTTCGCCAGGGAAGATGAACGCGCGACAACGTGCAAAGAGGTCGTTACGGGTTGGTTCATCAACCCAACCCAAGAAATCAATATTTGGCCCGGCCATACGCTCCAGGCGTGCGCGGTCGCGGCCATCGCCAAAGATCTTGAGCGGTAGCCCTAGGTGGGTAAAGGCTTCCACGATCAGATCGACGCGCTTGTAGGGAATCAGCCGCCCTCCGGCCAAGTAGAAATCACCCGGTGGCGTCATGTTCGCCGGAGGCAGAACCACTGGTGGCGGAATAACCGTAGCCTCACGCCCGTAGTAGCGTTGGATGCGCTCGGCCACTGCCCGTGAATTGGCCACAAAAGCATCAACTCGTGCATTGGCAGAGGTATCCCAGAGGCGTAAGAAGGTGAGCAAGAAGGGCAGTATGGCACCTTGCGCCCCACTAATCTGCTCGCGGGCGACGTAGTCGCCGGTGCGCCACGCAAAGCGCATGGGGGTATGACAATAGCAGAGATGCACCGCACCAGGGCGTGGAATCACGCCCTTCGCATAGGCGCTACTACTACTGATGATCAGATCGTATTCATTCAGATCGAAGCTCTCGAACGCGCTTGGATAGAGCCAGAAGTAGCGGCGGAAATGCTTACGCCAGCCAGGTAGGCGCTGCATAAACGAGGTACGGATGTCCCATTCGCGGTAGTACGAAGGCATGACATCCGGGTCATAGATCGAGGTGTAGATAGGTGCCTCAGGAAAGAGGAGGTGCAATGCCTCCAGAACCCGTTCGGCACCACCATATTGATTCAGGTAATCATGGGCCAGAGCGACCCGCAGTGGCCTACCACGCCCCGCAGCCTTAGTTGGAGCTGAGGTGCCATTGCTTTCGGCAATTATTGGTAACGAAGTGAGCATAGCTGCCTAACGCTTCCCCTGAACCGATAATAGTAACGCTATAGCATAGCATATCTTCAGGGTTATGGTGTTGAAGATTGTTCCATCCCCCTATACACACCCAAACTCGCCGCATCATCCACATCCAGCCCCAGAGTTGGCGACGTAAGGATCTGGCAGCGCAGACCAAGCGCCGCCGCTGCTGCCTGATGCTGCGCCGCACTCTCCGACCCAAAGAGGAAGGGCAATCGGCATGGCAGGTGCATCGCGAGTGCATTGGTGCCTTGGCCGTGGCGGTCGGGAACTAGCACGACATCTGTTTGCGCGAGCAGATCCAACATTGCGGCCACATCCGCAGCGGAGAGCAGGGGCACATCGGCGGGGATGACGAGCATTGCAGGCGCACCGAGGTCTTCCAGGGTAGCGTGGGCCTGGGCGAGTGCCCCATTCAGATCCTCGGCTTGGTCATAGATGACGCGCGCCCCATGCAGCGTGGCCAGATTCTGCACCTCTGGGTCACGACTGATCACCCAGACCTCAGCCAGCAGGCTGCCGCGCAGCGGCACGAGGGTGCCCAACACGCGCAGAAACATGGAGCGCACCAGGGCTTGGCGCTCCTCCGGGGTGAGGAGATCAGCGAGGCGGCTCTTGGCACGGGCGAGTGGCTTGAGCGGGATAACCGCGTGACAGATCATAACGATCCACAACCCCGCGCCAATTCGAGGCTCACCCGCGCAAGATTGGCCTTCTCCTCTGGTCCGCGCATGATCGTATCGGTGATGGCGACCCGCATACCCAACGCTTCGATCAGATTGCGCAGATCGGCATCCACCTGATCGATCACCATCCCATCGAGCAGACCAGCATAGGCTTGAGCCACCCCAAAGGCCGAGATCTCCAGATCCAGCGCCCGCATCAAAGGCACCGCCGGCCCCTTGATCGCCGCACCACCCACAATCGGGCTGACCGTGACTACCGGGGCGGGGCTAGACTGCAGCGCCTCGCGCACCCCCGGCAGAGCCAGAATCGGCCCGACACTCACCACCGGGTTGCTCGGCGCAATCAGGATGGCCTCGGCAGTCGCGATGGCTTCCAACACCCCCGGTGCGGGGGTCGCCGCCTCCACCCCGACAAAGCGCACCCCGTGTACCTGTGGCACAGCGCGATGCTGCACCAGATACTCCTCAAAGTGCATTTCGCCTGCATCGGTAAGAATATGGGTCGGCACCAGATCATTACTCATGGGCAGAATGCGGATCGCCACCCCCAAAGCGCGCCGAAACTCCTCGGCCACCTGACTCAGCGTGTGGCCAGAGCGCAGCAGATCGGTACGCCGGATATGCAGCGCCAGATCGCGGTCGCCGAGCTTGAACCAACCCGGCCCGCCCAGCTTGATCAGCCAGGAGAGGCAGGCATCGGTATCGCCACGGATACCCCAGCCCTGGCCCTGATCAATCAGATCGGCCAGCGTACAGGTGACGATATCCAGATCAGGGGCGATGTGCAACCCATGAAACTGCATATCATCACCCGTATTGACCACCGCAGTGATAGATGCGGGTGGAACCACCTGCACCAAGCCCTCAAGGAAACGTGCCGCACCCACTCCACCAGCAAGGACGAGGATCATAACGCTTCCTTTAGGCAGTCAAGAAGTTGCACAACAGATCCTTACCCGCAGTCGTCATGATCGACTCGGGATGGAACTGCACCCCCTGAACCGGGTAGGTACGGTGGCGCAGACCCATAATCAGGCCATCCTCAGTCCAGGCGGTAATCTCCAACTCAGGTGGTAGATCCTCACGCCGCACGATCAGTGAGTGGTAGCGCGTGGCCGGGAAGCCAGCGGGCAGCCCGGCAAAGACGCCCTGGTTATTATGGTGGATGGGCGAGATCTTCCCGTGCATGACCTGGGGGGCACGGATCACCGCGCCGCCATAGGCGGCACCGAGCGACTGGTGGCCGAGGCAAACTCCCAAGATCGGGATGTGTGGGGCCAACTCGCGGATGAGATCAACACTGATCCCGGCCTCGTTGGGGGTACAGGGGCCGGGGCTAATCACGATCCGATCCGGTTGCAGCGCGGCAACCTCGACCACACTGAGGGCATCGTTGCGGTACACATCCACCTGGGCACCCAGTTCGCACAGGTACTGGTAGAGGTTGTAGGTGAAGGAATCATAGTTATCGAGCAACAGCACGCGCATGGGGCATCTCCATTGGTGTTGGGCTTTGTGTGCGCTTGTAGTATAGCGGGGGCGGGCTAGGCTGGCAAGCAAATGGCAAGATGGGGTACAATAGAGATCGCAACCCTGTTCTAGTTTGTATGGTACCTCATTATGACCCTCTTCTCAGTCGAAATGTGCGCGGGTGGTGGTGGACAAGCACTCGGCTTAGAGCAGGCTGGCTTTTCACACCAAGCTGCGATTGAGATTGATCCCCATTGTTGTGCGACTCTGCGCCTCAATCGCCCTGATTGGCATGTTGTTGAAGGTAATCTTGCAACCTTTCATGGAACACCTTATCGGGGAATAGACTTGCTTGCGGGAGGGTTACCTTGCCCACCCTTTTCTAAGGCTGGGAAGCAACTTGGAACCCTGGATGAACGCAATCTCTTTCCTGAAGCAGTACGATTGGCAGATGAAATTCGCCCGCGTGCTATTATGATTGAGAATGTACGGGGTATCCTAGACGCAATCTTTGAGGATTACCGGCGCTATATCGCTAATGAACTTCATAAACTGGGCTATCAGACCATCTGGCGGCTTCTGAATGCTTCAGATTTTGGGGTACCTCAGTTACGTCCACGAGTCGTATTTGTGGCGATCAAAAAGGAGTTATGCGAATATTTCTCATGGCCAGTAGGTATACAACGACCACCCACCGTTGGTGAGACACTCTACGACTTAATGGCGGCGCGAGGCTGGCTTGGTGTTGATGCTTGGCGTACACGAGCCAACGAAATTGCCCCAACAATCGTTGGTGGTTCTAAGAAACATGGTGGCCCTGATCTTGGCCCTACTCGTGCCCGTCGTGCATGGGCAGCACTAGGAGTTGATGGACTGGGGATCTGGGACGAGTCACCGGCACCTGATTTTGTTGGTCTGCCCCGCTTGACTGTACGTATGGTGGCGCGTTTGCAAGGATTTCCGGATCAGTGGCAGTTTGCCGGACGCAAAACAGCAGCCTATCGGCAAGTAGGGAATGCCTTCCCTCCACCTGTGGCACAGGCAGTCGCCTCACAGTTGTATCAAGTACTGAGTGTCCGACGGCTACATCAAGTAAAGATCAGCTTATGAGCAATGCAAGTACAACCTTCCTTTGCGAAGCCCGCCGCAGTTTTCATGCTGCACTACTGAGTGCGGTACTCCGTATTGATGCAGCGGGTATCCCCACAAATGCCGACAAAGATAGTCGAGTAAGTGTAGCCATTGCAAAAGGTATTATTGAGATCTTGGGGAAACGAGATCCTGGCACTCGTATGGCAGGCCAAATGGCAGGTAATCACTTCGAGATTATTTGTAAAGAATATCTCGATACTATCTTCCCTCATCTTCAGCATTTACGCCCCGGAACATGGACAATTAGTAAAGGAGTAGGTGCAGGTCGCCTCGCTATTGCACAGTTTGACCAGTATGCTCATTTGGCTGCGCTTGATAATGCGGCACGGAGCAATCCCGAACTAGCAGCAGCATTAGGAAGCGACTATCTGATCAAACCAGATGTGGTCATTATCCGGCATCCCGAAATGGATGCTACGATTAACTCTCAAGAAATACTGGTTGACGAAACATGCGCCCGCTTAACAAGCCTACGCAAGTGTAATAATACGCAACCTATTCTGCATGCAAGTATTTCATGTAAATGGACTTTGCGGAGTGACCGGGCGCAAAATGCACGTTCTGAGGGTTTAAATTTGGTACGTAACCGTAAAGGACGTTTACCACACATTGCGGTGATTACGGGCGAACCAACACCAAGCCGAATTGCCTCAATTGCTCTGGGAACAGGCGATATAGATTGTGTATACCACTTTGCGCTTACAGAATTGCTATCTACGGTGAATACATTAGGTTATGCTGATGCAGAGGATCTCCTACATACAATGATTGATGGCAAACGCTTGCGGGATATTGCTGATCTTCCATTAGATCTGATCATCTAACCTATCGTAGCAAGGACGCACTATGGTTACTATCGGCATCGCTGCCGCGCTCGAACAGTTCCACCCTACCGATCTGCTCGCTCATTGTCGCTTGGCCGAGGCCCACGGGTTCCGAGGGGTGATGGCCGCCGACCACTTTCAGCCCTGGGTGCCGCAACAGGGCCACAATGCCTTCGCATACTCCTGGATGGGCGCACTCGGCGCGACGACGGGCCACCGCTTCGGGCCGGGTGTCACCTGCCCCAGTTTCCGCTACCACCCCTCGGTGATTGCCCACGCCGCCGCGACACTGGCCGCGATGTACCCCGACCGCTTCTGGCTAGGCTTGGGCAGTGGCGAGGCGCTTAATGAGAACGTGGTCGCTGGCGTGTGGCCCGATGCGCTGGTGCGCTTTGAGATGCTGCAAGAGGCGGTCGAGATCATCCAGAAGTTGCTGACCGGCAAGGAGGTGCGCCACCGGGGCCAGCACTTCCAGATGAATAAGGTGCGTATGTGGACGCTGCCGGAGCGCCCGCTGCCGATCTATATTGCCGCTACTGGCCCCCAAACTCTGCGCTGGGCCGGGCGGGTCTGTGATGGCCTGATCACCCCCGCTGCGAACCACGAGAAGTTGCGCACGATTCTGGATCATTTTGCTCAGGGTGCCCGCGCCGCTGGGAAAGATCCCGATACCATGCCCAAGTTGCTCCAAGTGCATGTCTCATGGGCAGCGACCGATGCTGAGGCGCTTCAGAACGCGCTGACTGAGTGGCCCAATGGGGGCATGAATTTCCCCAAGCAGGATATTCGTTCCCCAGAGGATTTTGCCGCCATGGCGCGCCTCGTGCGTGCCGAGAACTTTGCAGGTCGGGTGCTGATTGCGTCCGATCTTGAGGCTCACCGCGCCCAGCTTCAGGGTTTTATTGATCTTGGCTTTACCGAGATCTACGTGCATAATGTAGGCCGCAACCAGGAGGAGTGGATTCGGGCCTATGGTGAGCATGTGCTGCCCAAATTGGAGATGTAGGGGCGCGTCGCGACACGCCCCTACGCACGCCCGAAGGGAGCACCGGCTTCCAGCCGGTCGGTGGCGCATCGTGACCGGCTGGAAGCCGGTGCTCCCTTCACGCTTAACCGAATGCCTATGAGGCAAAGCCTCCCCCGAAGAACTTTTTTTCGCATACGTTGGCGGCTTCGCCGCCAACGTATGCGAAAAAAGCAGGTTTGGGGCGCAGCCCCAAGAAGAAATCTTTTTAGATGGAGAGATCCATGACCTTCAAACGTATCTTGATCGCCAATCGTGGTGAAATTGCTGTACGAATTATTCGGGCCTGCCGCGAGTTGGGTATCAGTCCGGCGGTGGTCTACTCTGAGGCGGATGCGGGCGCACTGCATGTGCGGCTGGCCGATGTGGCGATGCAGATTGGCCCCCCCGCAGCGGCGCAGAGCTACCTGCGGGGCGAGAAGCTAATAGAAGCAGCCCAGGCGCTAGGGGCTGAGGCGATCCATCCGGGGTATGGCTTCCTCTCCGAGAATGCGGCCTTTGCGCGGATGTGCCGCGAGGCCGGGATTGTCTTTATTGGCCCGCCCGCCGAGGCGATTGAGGCGATGGGTGGCAAGATCGGCGCACGCCGGATTGCGGTCGCGGCCGGGGTGCCCGTCGCTCCCGGTTATGACGGGGCCGATCAGTCCGAAACGACCCTCGCCGCTGAGGCTGAGCGCATCGGCTTTCCGCTGCTGGTCAAGGCGAGTGCCGGTGGTGGCGGTAAGGGGATGCGCGTGGTGAATAGCCTCGCCGAGTTCCCCGCTGCGCTGGAGGGGGCGCGCCGTGAGGCTGGGGCCGCCTTTGGTGATGCGACAGTCTTTCTGGAGCGCCTGATCCTGCGCCCGCGCCACGTTGAGATCCAGATCCTCGCCGATAGCCACGGGAATGTGGTGCATCTGGGTGAGCGTGAGTGTTCGATCCAGCGCCGCCATCAGAAGATCCTCGAAGAATCACCCTCGCCCGCGCTCTCGCCCGCATTGCGCAGCGCAATGGGTGATGCCGCCGTGCGCGCTGCGCGTGCCGCTGGGTATGTCAATGCCGGGACGGTTGAGTTTGTGCTTGATCCCGATGGCAACTACTATTTCTTGGAGATGAATACCCGCCTCCAGGTTGAGCATCCCGTCACCGAGTTGGTGACCGGGCTGGATCTGGTGCGCTTGCAGATCGCGGTTGCGGCGGGTGAACCACTGCCCTTCACCCAGGAGCAGGTAACATTCCGGGGCCACGCGATTGAGGTGCGCCTCTATGCCGAAGACCCGGTCACGTTTTTGCCCGCGATTGGCAAGTTGGCGCTGCTCGATCCGCCCTTGGGTCCGGGGGTGCGCGTCGATTCGGGGCTGACCAGCGGCGATGAGGTGACGGTATATTATGACCCGATGATCGCTAAGCTGATTGTCTCTGGCGCGGATCGCCACGCGGCGATTGATCGCCTGCGCTGCGCTCTGGATGACTATGCGGTGCTGGGGCTGACCACCAATCTGCCGTTGTTGCGGGCGATTGTGACCAACCCGACCTTTATTGCCGGGGCGACCCATACCGGCTTCTTGGCTGAGCAGCAGATCCACGCTGCGCCGCCCAAGACACTGCCGCACCAGGTGCTTGCGGCGGCGGCGGTGTGGGAGTTGCAGGTGCAAACCCAGGTGGCTCCGCGTTCGCCCTTCGAGAACCGCTGGCGCGCCGATGGCATCGAGACCCCGCTGACGCTCACGTTTGGCCATGAGGAACACACGCTGCGCGTGAAGCGTGCACGAGCAACATGGCACATCTACGCGGCTGAGGGTGCAGTAACGACTCAGGTCGCATCGCTGCGCACCGATGAACTGATCCTTAGCTTCGAGAACGCCGAACGCGAACGCTTCCGCGTGGCTCGCGATGCGGCGGGCGATCTCCTGATTGCTTGGCGCGGCGATGCCTACCGGCTGACCCGGTCTGTACCACTCAGCGCCGACTCGGTGGGTCGGACGGGCCATGGCCACGATGGGGGCAGCCTGACTGCGCCGATGCCGGGGACGCTGGTGAAGGTGTTGGTGAGTGAGGGCGAGACGGTGGTCGAGGGCCAACCGCTGCTGGTGCTAGAGGCCATGAAGATGGAGCATACCGTTGTGGCCCCCTACGCCGGAATTGTACGCCGGATTCCGTTCAAAGCTGGTAGTAGTGTCACCGGCGGAGCCGATCTGATTGAAGTTGAGGCCCAAGAGGAGGCGTAATTCCCTTATTTGTTCGGTTTTGGCGGCGAAGCCGCCAAAACCGAACAAATAAGGATCTTCGAGGGTGACTAGTTAAAGATTGGTACTATCTACCCGCTAGACAGCGCTCAACCTCAAGATAGAATGTTTAGAGTAGAGGGGTTCTTGTGTGTCACAACCGGAAAGACCTTCCAAGATGGTTACAAGTAAAGACCTAGCCAAAGGGAATGTTGTTGTCAAACCTCGGCGTAAATCATCGGCACCCGCTGTCCTCATGCTCTTTTTTGTCTTAATTCTTGCTGGTTCCTTAACCCTGGCATGGCTGGGCTTCACGGCTCCGGCGAAGTTGGCGATTCCCCAGGAGCAGATTCTTGGCCTGTTGCATGGTGGCGTGGCGGATACCTATGAAGAGACATATGTAGATGCCTGTGTGCGGATCGAGGGTGCCGATGGCCCACGGGCAATTACGCGCAGTCGGCGGGTGATTACGTTTGGTGATGGCACTACGATTCAAGTGGTGTTTAGTGGTGTGCCAACCTTAACCAATGCCTGTCCATAACCCTCTATGAGCCTGCTCCTTCAGACTCTGCCCCAACTCATAACTCTTCCAGCGCGTAACGAATCACAGATTTGCTACGCGATGATCACGTTGGCGACCGATGCGGGCGGGGTGGGCGCATCGGTCAGTTGGGCGTTGGTGGCCGATGCTAGTCGCTCAATGCGCATCCCGATTGTGAGTGAGGAGCAATTTCGCGAGTTGGTGCGCGCCGGTGGGGCGCAGGAAGTTCTCGTTGATGGCGTGCCGGTTTGGCAGATTGCCGGGCCTGTCCCCGACGAGATCCGCGCCCACTCACCGAGTGCGCTCGACTATACCGCACGCGCATTGCATAGTGTCGTTGAGCGACTAGACCGCCAGGATCGCTTCAGTCTGGTGGCGTGTGCCGAGCAGGCGTTGACGCTGGTGCCCAGTATGGGCGGGGATCGGCGGGCGGAACTGGTCGCCGGTATTGCGCGGCTGCGCAGCGTGCGGCTCGGTGAAGAGACTGATCTGTCGAGTGGAATGCGGCTGGGCCTCGCGGAACTGGCCCACGCGGGCGCACCGGGGACGGTGCGGCGCTTGATCCTGCTCACCGATGGCTTTACCGAACATGCCGATGCGTGTATGGCGCTGGCGCGCCAAGCGGCAGAGGCGGGGGTGAGTATCAGTACACTGGGGCTGGGTGGTGAGTTTCAGGATGATCTGCTGACCGGGTTAGCCGACGTGAGTGGCGGGCGGGCCAGTTTTATGCGCCGCGCTGAGCAGATCCCGGCGGCGGTGGCAGCAGAACTCGATGCTGCCCGCAGTGTGGTTGCCCAGGCGCTCCAACTGGAACTCCAACTCCCGCAGGGGGTGGAGGTGCGCCGGGTGACGCGGATCAGCCCCACGCTGGCCCCGCTGGAGGCGCTGGGGGATGACCCACGGCGGCTCTTGATCCACCTGGGTGATCTGGAGCGCGGCACCCCGATACGCCTCTTGCTTGAACTGCTGGCCCCGCCCACGCCGCCGCGCCCCGCGCCCAATGGGGCGCGGCGGCGGCTGTGTGCGCTGCGGGCGAGTAGCGCTGATGTCGAAGTGAGCGCCGATCTGGTGGCCCACTACACCGCCACGCCCGCCCCTACCCCGCCCGCGCTGCTCTATGCGGCTGGGCGTGCTACGGCGATGCGCCTACAACGACGAGCGATAGATGCCGTTAACCGGGGCGATGCGACCAGCGCGATGAGCCTGCTGCGCGCCGCTGCTGCCCGTCTGCACGACCTCGGCGAAGCTGAGTTGGCCCAGGTGGCGCTCCACGAAGCGGCGAATCTTGAAGCCACCGGCACCACCAGCGGGGTGGGGCGGCGTGAACTGACCTACGCGACACGCCGTTTGGGAGAACAAGAGGTTCCATGAGTACAGTTCTGGCACTTCTTGATCTACCCGGTTTGCGCGTGGCACTACTGGCGGTCTCCGGCCCCATCGCGGCGGGTTTCCCCGACGCGCTGCCGCCGATTGAACCACTCGATCCCGCCAGTGATCACCCCATGCCGAGCTTCCTGCCCGCTGGCTTGACGCCCCACCGGATCGGTGAGGGCTACTGTGCGCTCGATGCCCAGGGGCAGTTGATGGTCTCGTGGATCGCGCTCGATCTGCCGCCCAATGAACCGCTGCCACTCGCCTGGAATCCCGCTGATGGCCCGACACCCAAGCTGCAAGCGCTCAACCTCGATGGGTGTGCTGCTGCCTTTCTCCCTGCCGCCTGGAGCGCCGTTAGCCCCGACCGCCTGCCCCTGATTGCCCTGCGCGCCAGCCCCACAACCTGCTGGTTGGTCGGCGGGCGGCTCGGTCATGTCGAGTTGGCGCGGGTCGCGGCGAGTTTGTTAAAGGAGTAAGATGACCACATGGAGTATCATCATCCCCGCCCTCAACGAGGCGGCGGGAATTGGCCAAAACATCACTACGCTGCGGGCGCTCAACGCGGAGGCTGAGATTATTGTGGTTGATGGCGGCAGTAGCGATGCAACTGCCGATCTTGCCCAGACAGCCGGAGCGCAGGTGGTGATGAGCGAACGTGGGCGCGGGCCACAGTGCAATGCCGGGGCAGCACAGGCACATGGTGAGGTGCTACTCTTCCTGCATGCCGATACCCGCCTACCCACTGATGCCTTCCCGCTCCTCGAATCCTGCTTCAGCGATCCAAATGTCCAGATCGCCAAATTCCGCCTCAGTTTTGATAGTAATGATCCCATCCTCGCCCTGGCTGCGCGCCTGATGTGGTGGGATTCGCTGCTCACCAGCTATGGCGATCAGGGGATCGTCATCCGGCGCTCCTTCTACCAGGAATTGGGCGGCTTTCCCGCATGGCCGCTCTTTGAAGATGTGCGTCTCTTCGAGTTGGCTCGCGCCCGGACATCGGTGCATGTCATCCCCGCCGAGGTGATCACCTCGGCACGCCGCTTCACCGCCAATGGCGCGATCCCCCAACTGCTCCACGACATGTGGCTCTGGCTACAGTATGTGCTGGGGGTTCCTCCAACGCAATTGGCGCAAAGCTATGCGCAGGGGCCAGCGTTTGGGTAGCTCCTAGCATTCCGCTATTGACGCAAAGACGCCAAGGCGCAACGTCTATAACAAAACCTTCGCGGCTTCGCGCCTTCGCGTGAACAATAAGGTTTGTGTGAACAATTACTAGTCAAGTCTTTCTAACATACAGAACCCGCAGGGAGTACAATAGAGCCATGTCCTACAGCGCTGTAAGGCAGTTATCGGAAAGGCCCGATCATGAAGACGATCCTCGTTCCCCTTGATGGTTCGCCCTTTGGTGAGCACGCCCTTCCAGCGGCTTTAGCTATAGCACGCCAGTGGTCGGCACAGATCAAGCTCCTCCATGTGCATGAGATGGTCGCCAATACCCTCTCACCGGCGGGAACTCCCTTCTTTGACCCCGATGTTGATCTGGCGCTGTGTGCCCACGAGCAGAACTACCTCGCGGAAGTTGCCGCCCGAATCGCACAGGTCTGGGGCGGCCCAGTGGAACATACCGTTCTACGCGGGGTCGTCGCGGATGCAATCTGTACCTACGCGCATGAGGTAGATACGGGGATGATCGTGCTCAGCACCCACGGACGGGGCGGATTAGCCCGTGCTTGGTTGGGCAGTGTGGCAGATCGGGTGATCCGTCAGTCACAGATCCCGACGCTCGCGATTCATCCCACCGATGCGCCGCTCCAACTTGATCAGTCCCCCCAGTTCGACCACATCCTCATTCCACTCGATGGTACCGAACTAGCCGAACAGGCAACCAACGTTGTTTTGCAGATGCGTGGATCGCATGCTGCCCATCTGGATCTGGTGCGCGTGGTCGAACCACTTGTCCACGGCTTTACCCTCAGTGGGGTGGAGCCAGTGATTGATGTGGAGGCGCAGGAGCAGGCATGGCAGCAGGCAACACTCTATGTAGAGGAAGTGGCGGTGCCACTGCGCGCAAAGGGCCATGTGGTGATGACCTACGCACCCATTGGGCACATCGCCAATGCGCTCCTCGAACGTGCCGAAAAGGATGGGGTGGCCCTGATTGCTATGACTACCCACGGGCGCAAAGGTATGGCACGTATGTTTATGGGTAGTGTGGCGGATAAGGTGTTGCGCAGCACGACCCTCCCGGTCTTGATCTATCGCCCGCCAGATGAATAGCGACGCAATATTTTGTGTCGCTACCTACCCCACCGCCTGCGCAATCAGATGCGCCATCACATCGGCCTGATTGAGCGCCACATCAACCCCCATCGCCGGGGTGAACATCCACGTATTGTGCGGGTTGTTCACTCTGGCAACGGCACGCGGCACGTTGAAGGCAAAACGAGCGAGGCTGGTGATCACCAGGTTGGTCTCGTCTGCGCCGGTGACCGCCGCGACAACATCGGCAACGCGCACCCCGGCTGATTCGAGGATCTGCGGATCGGTACCGTCGCCGAGGATGATGTGTGCGGACGGTGCTGAGCGCCGCAGCAGATCTTGGGCTTCTTCGCGGCGTTCAACAACGGTGACATGGTGTTTGTTGGCCAAAAGCAGGCTGGCGAGGTAAGAGCCAACTTGCCCGCCACCAATAATGAGCATGTTCATCGTGTACTTCCTTCGTAACCGTTCACGATAAGGGTAAACGGATTATCATTCCTACGCAAAACGACAGGTTGACGCCAAGGCGCAAAGACGCAAAGGTTTTGTTGAAGGCTTTGCGCCTTGGCGTCTTTGCGTCAAAATCGTGATGTTCGGGGCAGTGTGAACAGTTACACTTCCTTCAATGTCGCAACTGTGCTGCCACCCGCCCTAGCGCCGCGCTGATCACAACGAGGTGCAGGAGATCGCCCGCCTCGATCAGCGTTCCCGATTGGGGCAGGAAGGTCTTACCACTGCGGCTGATCGCCACCACCCGGCTCTCACCGGGGTGAGTCAATCGGCTGATCGGCTGCCCGACCAACAACGGTGGGGCGCTCGCAGCCACTATTTCTACCTGATCACCCACGTTGGCTATTGGTTCTAGTTCGGAGTAGCTGATCAGTTCGCTGATGCGGTTGATCGTCCATGCGGTGGTCGTGACGGTCTGGATGCCCAGGCGGTGGTAAATTTCGGCCTTGGGCGGATCATAGACCCGCGCTACTACCCGTGGCACGCGAAAGATCAGCCGTGCCAACCGTGCCACTACAATGTTCACGTCATCGCTGGTGGTAACGGCCACCAACGCGTCGCTGCGCTCGATCTGGGCTTCGAGCAGAACTTGGCGATCCAACACATCCCCGACGATCATGCGCCCGTGGAAGCCCGGCGCGAGGCGGGCGAAGCCGGAGGGATCGCTATCTACGATAGTGATCTCGTGGCCATGCAGGCTGAGGTGTTGCACCAACCCCGCACCAACTCGGCCACAGCCAAGGATGATGATACGCATGATATGTTCCTTCTCTCATTAGGGCTACCGCCCTAAAACCCACGCTTGGAGCTGCGCCCCAGACACGCTTTTTTCTCTGATTTTGGCGGCTTCGCCGCCAAAATCAGAGAAAAAAAGTTCTTCGGGGGAGGCTTCGCCTCCCCCGAACCCCCGCCGGGAGGCGTAACTATGCACGCACAATCGCCTTCCGTAGCTCATCAGCAATAAGCAGCACCGGCACACAGGCCAGCAGCAACAGCCAACTGCTCGCGGGTAGCGCCGCCGTCCCAAAGATCCATTGCAGCCATGGGACGTAGGAGATCGCTAGAATCAAGAGAATTTCGATCCCGATACCGATCCAGATCAGCCGGTTGGTGAAGGGATTGATCGCCAGGATCGAGGCATGGGTGGTGCGCTGGGCAAACAGGTTGCCGATCTGGGTGGCCACGATGGCCGCGAGGGTGGCGGTGGTCGCCACCTGGTAGATGTGGCCCTCAGCGGGGAGATCAAGCCACAGACCAGCATAACCCTGGCTCCAGTAGATAGCAAAGAAGGCCAGCATCGCTACTGCACCTTGGATCATGCCCAGGAAGAGTAGGGAACGCACGAGCAAGCCCCGACTGATAATGTGGTCGCTACGTCGCCGGGGTGGGCGCGCCATCAAGCCCGGTTCGGGGCGCTCGGCTCCGAGGCCCAGCGCAGGCACCATGTCCGTACCGAGGTCAATCGCCAAGATCTGCATCACCGTCAGCGCCAGCGGGATGCGCCCGCCCGTGAGCGCGAAGAGCACAAACGGCACCGCCTCCGGCACGTTGCTGGTGAAGATGTAGCTGACAAACTTACGGATGTTGGCGTAGACTGCCCGCCCCTCCTCAATCGCATGCACAATCGTGGCGAAATTATCGTCGGTGAGGATCATATCCGCCGACTCGCGTGCCACATCGGTGCCCGACTTGCCCATGGCCACCCCGATGTCGGCCTGCTTGAGTGCGGGCGCATCATTCACCCCGTCGCCCGTTACCGCCACCACCTTGCCGAGGTGTTGCAGGGCGCTGACGATACGCAACTTTTGCTCCGGGGCCACCCGCGCAAAGACCACCTCGCCCTGAAGGGCAGCGGCCAGGGCAGGTTCATCAAGCTGGGCCAACTCGCTGCCACTGATCATGCGCGGCTGGGGACTCGTGACGATCTGGAGGCGCTGGGCGATGGTGGTGGCAGTCAGGCCATCATCGCCGGTGATCATAATGATACGAATCCCGGCCTGGTGGCACTGCGTCACCGCTGCGGCCACTTCGGGGCGCGGCGGATCGTACATGGCGATCAGCCCCAGGAAGGTGAGATCGGTCTCGATGGTGGCGGCGCTACTCAGATCGCAGTTGGGGGCCAGATCGCGCATGGCCACGCCCAGCACACGCAGCCCACTACGGGCCAGCCCGTCCTTGATCGTGCTGATCTCGTCCAGCAGTGCGGCATCGAGTGGGCGCAGCGCGCCGTTCATCCGCAGCGCCACACAGCAGGCCAACACCTCGTTGGGGGCACCCTTCACATAGACCACGCGCTGGCCGGGTTGGTGGATACTACTCATCATTTTGCGGCGCGACTCGAAGGGAATCTCGTGGATGCGCGGGGCGTGTTGTAGCTCAGTCTCCAGATCCAGCCCCGCCTTGTGCGCCGCGACCAGCAATGCCGCCTCGGTCGGATCGCCCAGGATTGTCCAATCACCTTGCGGGTCAGGCGGCGCAATCAGACGCGCATCATTACACAGTGCAGCCGCACGCAGCAGTGTTTCGAGATCTGCATCATGCCCCACCGGCTGGCCATCAAGCACAATTGCGCCGACGGGGGTATAGCCGCCCCCCTGCACCTCAAACATACGTCCGGCGGCCCAGATCTGGCGCACCGTCATCGCATTCTGGGTGAGCGTACCGGTCTTATCGGTACAGATCACCTCGGTACACCCCAGCGTCTCCACCGCCGAGAGCCGCTTGACCAGCGCGTTGCGGCGGGCCATACGTTGGACACCAATCGCCAAGGCCAGCGTCACAGTAGGTAGCAAGCCCTCAGGCACAAACGCAACGATCATTCCCATGGCAAAGATGAGGCTCTCGGCCAGATTGACCCCGGCCACCCCCACCGCCAGCCCAAAGAAGATTCCCCCCATACTCACCGCGATCACACTCACCACCCGCGTGAGGCGGGCCAGTTCTTGTTGCAACGGGCTAGGCGCTTCCGCTATCGTCTCGGTGAGGTGCGCAATCTGGCCAAAGGCGCTATGCGCACCCGTAGCAAAGACCAGCGCCTTGGCCGTTCCGGCCACCACCGTGGTACCCGTAAAGACCAGATTGGGCAACCCGACCCGATCCGTCGTTGCTTCAGCATAGATTTCGCAGTGCTTGGGCACCGGGCGCGACTCGCCGGTCAGGGTGGCCTGATCCACCCGCAACTCCGCCGCCTCGATCAAGCGGCCATCAGCGGCGATCAGATCGCCCTCGGCCAACACCAGCAGATCGCCGGGAACCAGCGCCTCGCGGGGAACCTCCTGCACCACCCCAGCACGCAGCACCCGCGCCTGGGCGGGCAGTAGCGCCCGCAGGGCAGCAGCAGCCCGTTCAGCACGAAATTCCTGCCAGAAACTAAACAGGCCATTGATCAGGTTCACCGACCAGATCGCAATCGCCAACTGCGGCATCTGGGCAATGAAACCGATGATCCCACCCACCCAGAGCAAGAGCGCCATCAGGTGGGTAAAATTCTCCAGAAAGACCCGCAGCAACGGCTTGGCCGCCGGGGTAGGCAGCCGATTTGGGCCATACGCAACCAACCGTGCCTCGGCCGCATCCATCGCAAGGCCAGTTGGCCCGGTTCCCAACGCAATCAATGCGTCGGCTGTAGAGAGACGATACATCTCCCCCCAGTCGGCGGTGGCATGATCGGACGGGTTTGGAGTTGCCATAGAGGTATGTGATTAGGATTAATAGAAGCCTTCTTATTGACGCCAAGGCGCAAAGACGCAAAGATTTTAATCGAGGCATATCTTGAAATTTGCGCCTTGGCGTCTTGGCGTCAAAACCGGGAGGCATTATTCAGATCCACCCGTGCATCGGCCTGCGCCAACAGACTGCGCACCTCATCATCACTCACCTGATGGAAATCCTCATACCAGAAGCCGAGTGCCCCAAAGGCAACCGGCGCGATCACAAAGACCAGATCATCGGCAATGTCACCCAACTCTTGCACTGTACTGAGCGGAATGACCGGCGCAGCCACCACCACTCGCGCCGCCTGCTGCGCCCGCACCAGATCAATCGCCGCCCGCATCGTCGCCCCGGTGGCGATCCCATCATCCACGAGGATGACCGTGCGCCCCGCCACAGACGGGGGCGGACGGTCGCCTCGGTAGGCAGTCCGACGCCGGGCCAGCTCCTGGGCTTCGTAGGCGACAATCTGGGTGATGACAGATTGCGGAATATGAAGGGATACAATCACATCCTGGTTAAAGACCTGCACGCCACCCTCGCCGATGGCCCCCAGCGCTAACTCCTGTTGATGGGGTACCCCCAACTTACGCACCAGCGCCAGATCCAGCGGTGCGCGCAGCGCATAGGCAATCTCGACGGCCACCGGTACGCCACCACGCGGCAGCGCCAATACCAACGGATCTGCGTGACCAGCATAAGGCATCAAACATGTCGCTAGAGCACGTCCCGCAGCAGTACGGTTGAGAAAGCGTTGCTCGCTGCCACCTTGGGTCGGATGTGGTTGCTGCTTTTTCATCGCGCCACTCCTGGGGTAGACAGACCCGCAGATCACGCGAGGCTTTGAGTGGAGATGTTGTTGAGGAAGTCGGTAACTACTATCCAAGTATAACACCCCTATGCGTTAGCTTGCGGGAATATGTCGCTACGGAGAGTAGTTACATCTTCGCCTCTGATGCGGCTTTTTTCTCATATTTTGGCAGCTTCGCCGCCAAAATATGAGAAAAAGAGGATTTGGGGCTTCAGCCCCATAAAACCGACTTGAGTCAAGGACAACCACGCCCTCCGTGGGTATGCTAGAGCAAAGAGCATCTATACTCACGGGAGAACATTCCATGTCCAAAACCCTACGCCTCATTCACCGCTGGCTGGCTCCGGTCTTTATCGTCGTGATGATCGCCGTCATCAGTACCCAAGGCAACGCGGTGGGGCTGATCCTCCAACGCATCCAACAGGTCATGGTGGTCATCTTCGCCCTGACTGGCCTCTATCTCTTCACCTACCCCCTCTGGGTTAAGTCGCGGCGCGCCAAGCAGCGCGTGAATGCAGCGCGCCAGGCGCGTTCCTAACCTAGCTTCCGCGAAGCTTAGCCCTCATCAACCCGCGCTGCCAACCCGGTGGGATCAAGGATCTCGATGCGACGGCGGTTGACCGTGATCAACCCGGCATCCACCAGGTTGCGTAGCGCACGGTTGAGCACATCGGGCACGGTTCCGATCTGGGCCGCCAGTTCAGATTGGGTTGCCCAGCGCTGACGCTCGATACGCCCATCCTGCGCCTGGGCTAAGATCATACGTGCCAGCCGCGCCTCCACCGAGCGAAAAGCCAGATCCTCAACCAAGTTGGAGAGGTAGAGGATGCGCGTGGCGAGGCTACGGATCAGTGCCTGCGCCAATGCGGGATACTGGGCGCTCATTGACAGAATAACCGAGCCAGGAATACACCAGATCTGGCATGGTTCAAGCGCGATCAGACTCGCCTGCGTCGGTGCCCCAGCAAGGATCGCCACATCATTCAGCGTCGCACCTGGCCCAAAGGTCGCGACCGTCTGCTCGCGCCCATTCGCTGCACTCTTCACCGCCTTCAGCCAGCCCTTCTCCACCAGATACAACGCATCCAATGGCTCCCCAGCCAAAAAAACCACCTCGCGTGCTGCATAGTGGATTCGGCGTGCCGTCTGAGCAATGGCGGATTGAATATGTGGTTCAAGATCGGCAAAGAGCGGGGCGGCGGCGATAGTTGCCGTTGCCGAAGTGGTCGTGTTAGGCATACACCTACCGAAATTCCCAGAAGTTGAATTTCCCAAGGCTTGAATCTTATCACATGGAAGGTGGCGATGCGCCACAAGGGGTGTGTCGTCCTAGGGCATGGGCAACGTCGCCTCCGGTGGGAGGGCGGGGGCGGCGCAGCCGCCCCCCCAAAATGGAGTTTGGGGCACACAGCCCCAAGGACGTTGCCCATGCCCTAGCGGAAACGCGGCTTGGGATGGTGTACAATGAAATTCCATCAGATACTGTTACCGAGGGGTGTCTTGTGGAAGCACACAGCCTCATCTTAGTTGTGGATGACCAACCCCGAAGCCAGATGGCACTTGCCAGCCTGCTTGAACCGGAGGGATATCGTTTGGCGTTTGCGTCATCTGGGCCGGAGGCATTGGCGCAGATGCGCTTGATTGCGCCTGACCTGATTCTGCTCGATGTGATGATGCCGGATATGGATGGCTTTGAGGTGTGTGAGCGTATCCGTGCCGATCCGGCCTTTGCGACGATCCCGGTGGTGATGGTGACTGCGCTTGACGATCATGATTCGTTGTTGCGGGGTATTCAGTCGGGGGCGGATGATTTTGTCACCAAGCCCTTCAACCGCACCGAACTGCGGGCGCGAATTCGCACGATTACCCGGCTGAACCGCTTCCGCACCCTGCTTGACGAGCAACGAACCGTCAATAGTGAACGGGCGCAGTTCCTCTGGGCGATTGAACGTTCCGAGGATGGCTATCTATTGCTCGACCATGAGGGATGCCCACTCGATGGTAATCTTCAGGCGTGGCGCTACTTGGGATTTGATGAACGCCCAGAGTCGCGGTCGCATGAACCCTTCTTGCGCACCATACAGCGTCTCTATCAGTATGAACCGGCTGAACGTTGGGCCAACTGGCCCAACGCTACGAACCAACCCCGCTATCTAGTGCGCCCCGAAGGTCGCCACGCGGCGCTTTGGCTCCAGGTTGATCTGCTCGATCTTCCTGAGGGTATGACGGGAAGCCGCTTGGTTCATATGCGTGATGTGACCCTGAAGATCAATGTTCAGCGTCATATGTGGACCTTCCACAGCTTTGTTTCACACAAACTGCGTACTCCGCTTACCAGTTTGCTGGGTGGCATGTGGCTGATTCACCAGCGTCGTAATCAGTTTGAGCCAGAAATGGCAATGTTGGTTACCACGGCCTATGGTGGCATACAGCAACTCAAGGAAGTGGTAGATGATATTTTCCGCTACCTTGATCTGCCCATGATGGTAAGCCATGGCCAGGGGATGCCGTTGACCGAATTGCCGGGCGTTGTCATCCCGTTGGGGCAGGAGGTGGGTGTTGAGAATCTGCACCTCGTGACGGATCTGGGTTCGGGATCGGCCATGCTGCGGGTGAGTCGGAATACCATCGAGCTATTGCTGACCGAACTACTGGAGAATGCGCGTAAATTCCACCCCCACAAACAGCCAGTGGTTGATGTGCTCCTTCAGCGCCAGCATGATCGGCTGATGATCCGGGTGACGGATAATGGGGTCACGCTCTCAGCAAGTCAACTCCGTACCATCTGGCAGCCCTACCAGCAGATTGATGACGAATTTACTGGCCAGATCCCTGGTGTTGGTCTGGGGTTACCCACGATCAACCAGATCTGTCTTTCGGTGGGCGGCAGGTGCCGCATAAATAACCGTCCCGATGGGCCGGGTATCGCGGTCGAATTGGAATTACCGTTAGATGAGTAGGGGCGAAGCATCGCCCTCCATGTGGTAGGGGAACCCGAACGAGGTTGGCGGGCGATGCTTCGCCCCTACGGGATGATCGGGGAACCCGAACGAGGTTGGCGGGCGATGCTTCGCCCCTACGGGATGATCGGGGAACCCGAACGAGGTTGGCGGGCGATGCTTCGCTCCTACGGGATGATCGGGAAACTTGGCGATGATGGGGGACTCTTACCCCAAGTGTGAACAATTACCGTGGGTGTTGGTATTGATAATGATGAACGATCATGACCGAAGAGATGTGGTAGCGGTACCGCCACTTCTTGAACAACAGATGGCTACGCTGCTGCAAGACTACGCAGCGATCAGTGAGCGTGAACGCCTCTTGCGTTTGGTGATAGATGCGGCACCAGATGCCATGATGATCGCTGATGCCGATGAACATGTGTTGACATGGAATGCGGCGGCAGAGCGGATGTTTGGCTACTTGGCTGCGGAGGTGATGGGCCAGCCCTTGAATCGGCTGATCGCCACCCGCGATGCCTCCATTTACTTCAGCCTGATTGCGGATCAACGTCAAGGTCCGGCATTGGATGCGACGATAGAGGTGCATGCGCGTCGCCGTGATGGCAGTGAGTTTCCGGCCCAGTTTGTGTTGGCGACGTGGCGTTCGCTCCAGGGCGAATACTTCACCTGTGTGGTTCGTGATATCACTGAGCGGCAGCAAAATCAGGCTGCGCGGCGCGCCATGGAGCCTGGTACTGAGCTAGAACGAGTAGCCCAACTCAAAAATGAGTTCCTGGCCAATATGTCCCACGAACTACGCACCCCACTCAATACTATTCTGTCGCTCACCGAGGCGGTGAGTGAGGGGGTCTATGGTTTGCTCAATGATCGCCAACAGCAGGTGCTTGATGTGGTCACCGAGAGTGGCCAACATCTGTTGGGGATCGTGAATGATATTCTGGATATGATAAAGATCGAAGCTGGGAAGATCGAATTACAGATCGAACCAGTTGAAATTGACGAAATCTGTGCAGCGAGTATTCGCATGGTGCGCCAGATCGCGTATGCCAAACGTATTCAGATCAGGAGCGAGATCGATCCTCAAGTCGAATTGGTTGAGGCAGATCCACGCCGCCTGAAACAGATTCTGGTCAATCTACTCTCCAATGCGGTCAAGTTTACCCCTGAGGGTGGGCGAGTCATATTGGAGGTACGGGGAGATCCAGTGGCCCAGTTGCTCTATCTGCGGGTCGAAGATACTGGGATCGGGATCTCCCGTGCCGATCTACCTCGGCTCTTCCGCCCCTTTGTGCAACTCGATACCCGTTTAAGCCGCCGTCATGAGGGTGCCGGGCTGGGCTTGGCCTTGGTTGCTCATCTGACCGAACTGCACAATGGTGGAGTGCATATTCAGAGCACCCTTGGGGTGGGGAGTTGTTTTACCCTCATGCTGCCCTGGAACCTGCCAGCGGTAACTGACATTGAGCCGCTCTTCGCTCCCGATAGCCTGGAGCAGCCGCTTCTGTTGCTGGCTGAGGATCATGAGGTCATTCTCTATACCATGGTGAACTATCTGACGGCCTATGGCTACCGCGTACATGTGGCACGCAATGGCCTGGAAGCTGTGGATATGGTACGAAAGCTGCGCCCACAATGTATTCTGATGGATCTGCATATGCCGGTTATGGATGGGTGTGAGGCTATACGGAAGATTCGGGCTGAACGCAGTATCAGTACAACACCGATTATTGCCATGACGGCATTGTCTATCGAAGGCGATCTTGAACGCTGCCTCGAAGTGGGGGCTAATGGGTATGTGAGTAAACCAGTGACATTTCATCGTTTGGTCGCACAGATCGAACAAGTACGTCGTTAGTGTTATACTCATAGTTCCCACTCCTTTCCTTGGAGGGAACGAAGGAGGGCAGTGCATCTGATATGTGCATTGTGTCCCCATTACCCAATAATCATTTGGGGAGTCCAGTGATGCCCTTTCATGCCCATTCGATCTCACCACAAATAGCGGCTATTCGTATGCGCTATATTCAGCAACTCGAAGATCGCGCCCAGGCTATCTCAGCCCTGTGGCAGCATGGCATTGCTGATGGACTTTCATCCGATCAGATCACGTCGCTCTATGCGCAGGCGCATACCCTGGCTGGATCAGCCGGAAGTTTCAATCTGCCTGAAGTGAGTGAGGTTGCCACCCATCTTGAAAATCTGTTTGCCCATCTGAATGCCACGGGTGTCCAGAACATGCCGTCTGAGATGCAGGCGATGATCACTGTGGCGATTACGCAACTCATTGATGTGGCCCATCAGGTGGGTGATCTCCCGATTGAGGTACAAGATCCGTTGCCAATCGCCATTCCGGTACGCAAACAAGAACAGACGCCGGTGCTGATTGTCGAGGATGATGTGGTTGTCGGGGAGCATCTTGCTCTTCAGTTGGAGCATTTTGGCTACTGTGCGATGGTTGTTCAACAGCTTGATGATCTTGAGCAGGCGGTGCGCACCCACCATCCGGCGGCAATCATTCTGGATATCGTCTTTCCTGAAGGCGATCTGGCTGGCCCGCAACGGATAGCAACGCTGCTTGATCCTACGCTGAGTGTTCCGGTTGTCTTTGTCTCCCAGCGCAATGATTTTGAGGCCCGCCTGTGGGCCTTGCGTGCCGGGGGCCGCGCCTATCTCACCAAGCCCTCCGATGTGGATGCGCTTGTGATGGTGCTCGATGGCCTCACGGGAGCCTTTATTCCTGAACCCTACCGCGTGCTGATTCTGGATGATTCGCGCCTGATGAGTAGCCTCTATGCGGCGATGCTGGAGGAGGCGGGAATGCTCACCATGGTGCTGAATGATCCAGCCGAGGTGATGTTTGCCCTCCACGAGTTTCAGCCCGATCTACTGCTGTTGGATATGTATATGCCGATCTGTACTGGCCCGGAGGTTGCCGCAATTATTCGCCAGCAGACCGAGTTTGTGAGCTTGCCCATCGTCTTCTTGTCGGGCGAACAGGATCGCGATCATCAACTGGCCGCCCTTGATCAGGGCGGCGATGACTTCCTGACCAAGCCGATCACTGCACCGCAACTCGTCTCCGCCGTGACCAGCCGCGCCCGCCGTGGGCGGGCCATGCGCGCCCAACTCACCCGCGATGGCCTGACGGGACTCTTCACCCATGCCTCGATCAAGGAACAGTTGGTACGTGAAATCATGCGTGCCCAACGCTATGAACAGATCTTATCGGTGGCTATGATTGATATTGATCATTTTAAGCAGATTAATGATCACTATGGCCATGCGGCAGGAGATCGGGTGCTCAAAGGGTTGGCTCGCTTGCTCCACCAACGCCTCCGCATGAGTGATACGATTGGGCGCTATGGCGGCGAAGAGTTTCTACTCATCTTCCCGCAAACTGATGGCCCAACGGCGTTACGGGTGTTGGATGATGCGCGTGCTCGCTTTGCGATGATCGGTCATCAATTTGGTAAGAAAGAGGTTACGATCACGTTTAGTGGTGGCATCGCAGCATTGCGCCGGGGTGATGATCCGCGTACCCTGCTCGCAATCGCCGATGATGCACTCTATACCGCCAAACGGGCGGGCCGTAACCAGATTATTTGCGCACCACGCCACCCACGTTCAACCAGCAAAATGGTGGGTGATACGTAAGCACAAGGGTTGGTGGTGTTTTGCTGGTGTTGGAGATCTCGTTATGACTACTACAAACCATCGCATTCTGATCGTTGATGATACCCCCCTCAACCTGAAGATGGTCAGTGCGGCGTTGGCACCGGGGGGCTATCAGATCGAAACGGCGACAAGTGGCCAAATGGCGCTGGATCGTGCGGTCTCCTTTCGTCCCGATCTCTTCATCCTTGATGTGATGATGCCCGATATTGATGGCTATGAAGTGTGTCGTCGTCTACGTCGGATGTCTGCCTTTGCCCAGCATCCGATTCTGATGCTGACGGCCAATGATAGCCTGGAAGAGCGGGTGCGTGGCTTGGAGGCCGGGGCTGATGACTATATGAGCAAACCCTTCCAGCCAATTGAACTCCAAGCACGGGTGAAGGCGCTCTTGCGCCGTATGTCGGTGGCTACGGCTCCGCCACTAGCATTGGTTCGTAATGAGACGCTGGCCTTCTTCTCGTTGCGCGGTGGGGTGGGGATCTCGACCCTGGCAACCAACTTGGCAGTCGGTTTGGCCCAGATCTGGGGTGAGCCGGTGGCGCTGGTGGATCTGGCCTTTATTAGTGGCCAGAGTGCGTTGATGCTCAACTTGCCACTGCGTACCACTTGGGGTGATCTGGCGACGCCTCCGATCTATGAGATTGACTATGATCTCTTGCAGCAGGTGTTGATGCCCCACAGTAGTGGGGTGCATGTCTTGGCGTCCGCTGCTCGCCCGGAGCAGAGCGAACTGATCACGGCTGAGAAGGTAGCGCATGTCTTGAGTATCCTGCGCCAACACTACTCCTATGTGGTGCTTGATCTGCCACATGATTTTAGTGCGACGACCCTAACAGGTTTGGATAGTGCCAATACTGTATTGCTGGTACTCGCCCCGGAAATCGCTTCGGTGCGGGCTACCGCATGTGCCTTAGATGTCTTTGTAAAGCTTGATTATGCCCCGGATAAGCTGCTGCTGCTGCTCAATACGACCGTTGAGCAGGGTGGCTTAGTGCGCAAAGATATTGAACTGGCGCTCCATCACCCAATCGCCCAAGCCCTCCCCTATGCAGCCGAAGCCTATCTGAGTGCGCTCAATCGTGGTGTTCCGCCGGTGCTGGATCAGCCCAACAAACCGTTGGGGGCCATTCTCGAACGTTGGGCCTTCCATCTGAGTCGTGAGGCACAGCGGATGCAACGCCCCGCGACGCCGACTCCAGCATGGCAGCGGGTGGCTCAGTCCAATTATGCTCGTAAGACCCGCTAGATCTGCTGTGGCGCATCGAAGGAGTTCGCTATGCCAATATTACCTCCTCCTATCCCTAATGAGCCGGAGCGCCAAGCCGCGCTGGAGAGTTATCAGATCCTTGATACTCCCGCCGAGCATGCCTTTGATGAGATTGTGCATCTGGCTGCAGCAATCTGCGAAACACCGATGGCCTTAGTCTCGTTGGTTGATGCGCAACGGGTTTGGTTCAAGGCACGGGTGGGGATTGAAGACCCTGAGTGTATGCGTGAGATTGGCTTTTGCTCCTTCGCGATTACGCAGCCTGATATTCCGCTGGTGGTGTCCGATACGCAACAAGACCCGCGCTTTGCCGATAACCCCTTGGTTACTGAGACTCCCAATATTCGCTTCTATGCTGGTGTGCCCCTGGTCACACCTGAGGGTCTTCCGCTAGGAACGCTCTGTGTGCTCGATCATGTTCCACGCCAACTTACAGCGACGCAGTACCAGACCCTCGATGTGCTGGGGAATCAGGTGGTCATGCAATTGGAGCAGCGGCGTCAGATTCGCACCCTCCACGAGATGGTCGAGGCGCGAATTGCGAGTGAGGCGCGGGCGCAACATCTGGCTGCGGAGGCCCAACAACAGGCGCGGATGTTGGCTCTGCTCGATCATGTGCGGACTGCAGTGGCGCACGAGATGGATGTAAGTGCCGCCATTCGTACCATTGTTTCGGCTAGCTATGAAGCTTTTGATTATGACCATATTAGTATCTACTTGTGCCATGACGATCAACTGGTTCTAGAGTATCAAGCGGGTGAACCGCATCTCAATACGCATGTCTCGATTAGTGAGGGCGGAATGGGCCAGGTGGTGCGGGTTGGCTCACCGCTCTTTCTGCTCAATGACCAGGCACCGGATGCTGACCACACCAAAGCTCAGATCTGTGTGCCCATCCGCTCCCTTGATCAGGTTTTGGGTGTTATCAATATCGAGTGTACGAAACCCCATAAATTGGGTAATGCTGATTATGATCTCCTCAGTGCGCTTGCTGATCACCTTGCAGTGATGATGGAACGCACCCAACTCTATCAAGAACAACAACGTACCGTCAGTGAAACGCTCCTCCTCAACCGGGTCATTTCGGCTACTATGTCGAACGATGTCACCACCGTACTGAATGTGGTCTGCCGTGAGTTAGCGGGTGCCTTTAATGTGCCGCAGGTTGCATGTGCGTTGCTTGATGAAGATGAACTGAACTTGAAGGTGGTGAGTGAGTTCTGTGTCCCTGGGCGGCCCTCTGGAATGGGAGCGATCATTCCTAAGGTTGGCAATGCGTTGGTCGAGGAGGTCTTTCATACTCGTTCTCCCGTCCAGATTAATAATATCCATACTGATCCGCGTGCAATGGTGAGTGCAGATCTTTTTGAACGCCGTGGCACCGCTGCTATTCTGGTCTTGCCGGTACTCATTCGTGATACCGTGGTGGGGACGATAGGGATTGATGCGCTTGAGCCGCACACCTTTACGCCCGAAGAGATCGAGTTGGCTCAAGCAGTGATCTGGGCGGCAGGGCAGGCGCTGGCGAATGTGCAACTCACCAATGCGCTCCAGCAAGAATTGGCCGAACGCTCACGGACTGAGGCCGCGCTGCGTGAGAGTACAATCCAGATCTCACGGATCTTGGAGAGTATTACCGATGCCTTCTTTGCGGTGGATGCCAATTGGCGCTTTACCTATGTCAATCAGGAATCGGAACGCCTCCTTGGGAAGCCGCGTGACCAACTGATTGGTCACGATTTTTGGTCAATCTTCCCCAAACCGTTGGGCCTAGATATGGAACCTAACCATCGCTATGCGCTCAAGACCCAAACCACGCTCCAGTTTGAAACCTATACACCTCAGTATAAGCGCTGGTTTGAAGTCCGCGATTATCCCTCGCCCGATGGCTTGGCGATCTATCTGCGTGACATAACGGTACAGAAGCATACCCACCTGGAGTTGGTGGAGGCGAAGGAGGCGGCTGAAGCAGCGACTCGCGCTAAGTCCGATTTCCTCGCCACCATGAGCCACGAGATCCGTACCCCTATGAATGCCGTGATCGGCATGACCGGGCTGCTCCTCGATACGCCGCTCAATGCAGAACAGCGCGACTTTGTCGAGACGATTCGTAATAGCGGTGATGCACTCTTAACTATCATCAACGATATCCTCGACTTCTCGAAGATCGAGTCGGGTAAGTTTGAACTCGAACAGCAACCCTTCGATCTGCGTGACTGCCTCGAAGCTGCGCTCGATCTGGTCTCGGCGCGCGCCGCCGAAAAGCAGATTGATCTGGCCTACATGATTGCGCGCAGTGTGCCCCAGGCAATCGAGGGCGATGTGACCCGTGTGCGCCAGATCCTGGTCAACCTTCTGGCGAATGCGGTCAAGTTCACTCCGGCTGGTGAGGTGGTGGTGATGATCGAGGGTCGGCGTATCCGCGATCAACTCTTCGAGGTGCATATTGCGGTGCGCGATACCGGGATCGGTATTCCCGCCGACCGCCTAAATCGGCTCTTCAAAGCCTTTAGCCAGGTTGATGCTTCGACTACTCGCCAGTATGGTGGGACGGGTCTTGGTCTGGCGATCAGCCAACGCCTGTGTGCGCTGATGGGTGGCCGCATGTGGGTCGAGAGTAGTGTTGGGGTGGGCAGCACCTTCCACTTTACCCTCATTGCCCCCGCCGCCGAAGCCCCACCCCGCCTCGACCTGCGCGGTGCCGTCCCCGAACTTACTGGTAAGCACCTGCTGGTGGTTGATGATAACGAGACCAATCGCCGCATCCTGACGACCCAGGCTGAGTCGTGGGGGATGCGGGTGCATGTCTTTGCCTCTGGCCCCCAAGCCCTAGAGTGGTTGGCGATTCAGAACGAGGCGGTTGATATTGCGATTCTTGATATGCAGATGCCTGGAATGGATGGCTCGCAATTGGCCGAGATGATCCATTCCACTCCTGCTACCTCCGATATTCCTCTTATTTTGCTTACCTCGCTTGGACGCCGGATTGAGGATATCGCAAATGGTAACTTTGCCACCAGCATCACCAAGCCGATCAAGGCCGCCCAACTCTACCAGACCTTGCTGGCCATTTTAGGCAAACGGGTGACCGAACAACAGCCTACCTTGCCCTTAGTAACCGCATATGATACAACTATGGCAGAACGTCTGCCATTGCGCATTCTGCTGGCCGAAGATAATGTCGTCAATCAGAAGGTTGCCACCAAGACTTTAGCCAAACTCGGCTACCGTACCGATGTGGCTGCGAATGGTCTGGAGGTGCTCGATGCGCTTGCCCGTCAACGCTACGATGTGGTTCTGATGGATGTCCAGATGCCGGAGTTGGATGGGTTGGGTGCTTCGCGACGTATTCGCAACGAAGTGCCTACGGCACGCCAGCCGCGCATTATTGCCATGACGGCCAATGCCATGCAGAGTGATCGCGATCTCTGTATCGCCGCAGGAATGGACGACTATATCAGTAAACCAGTGCGGATCGAGGAGTTGGTGGCGGCACTTAGTCGCGGTCGGGTAATACTCAATCCGCAAGCCAATACACCAGATCAACCGGCGCGTGCGTCTACGGTTGATGTCCATGTGTTGGAAGAACTTCAGTCGAGTTTGGGCGATGGTAGCCCTACGATTGTGGTTGATCTGATCGATCTCTTTCTCGAAGATCTACCGCTCCAGATCCGAACGTTCCAGGATGGAATCCAGACAGGTGATGTGATGTCGGTCAAGCGGGCCGTGCATACAATCAAGGCGAGTGCCGCGACGGTTGGTGCCAACCAACTGGCCAATCTGAGTGCCGAACTTGAACATTTGACCCAACTGGGCGATCTGAACGAAGTTGCTACCCACAAAGCGCAACTCATCGCCGCATGTGAGCAGATGCGTGCAGACCTATTGACGCTGCGCTCACGTTTTACGGTTGATGAAATACCTACCTAGACCGGAGATTACGTGCTTTCATCTAATGATCTACCACCACCTGATGAAGGTGTGAGCCAGCGTGAATATACGCTGCTGCGCAACGAATTGAACGAGGCCCATGTCCAGAACCGCAGCCTGCGTCGCCAACTTGAGAAGGCGTTAGCTGCGGTTACCGAGGCGCAACGGGCACATGCCAAGATGGTCAACACCCTCTCGGAGACGATGCGCGAGAATATGGTACTCACCAACGACCGTGATATGTGGCGTCATCGTGCGCAACGTCTCGCGGCTGGCCTGACTGCCGAGCCTGAACATGATCCCCACCTTGATCTGACGCGGCTATCTGGCCATCTCAGCGAAGATGAGATCAATGCGATCCGTAAGGCGATGGCCCGCCTCCATCATCCAGATGTGGGCGGGAATCCTGATCGTATGAAGGCATGGAATGCCACGCTGGATCGCCTTATGCACTAGGCTGGCCTCACAACGTCTTTCCCCCTGCACCACGAACGGTAAGTCTACGAACCAACCGCCCGTTCCTTCAGCCCGCGATTACGGCTAGGCACAAAGCAGTTATGTGGTTCTTCAGCCGCCTCATGTGCCGACCAGAAATCCGAGGCGAGGTTGTTCAGCCGAGTAATCGGTGGGGCAGTACTGATCGTTGGTGCTTCTTCAGTACTGATGTGATAGTTCAATTGAAGTTCGCGCAGTAGTTCATGGATCAACTGAATTTGATCAACCGGGGGGAGTTGACGTACATCACGGCGGATCTCTTCAAGCGTTGCCATCACACACCTCCTCTTGATTCCTGGTGGTTTGTCAAGGTTCGATTCTATATACGCGCAGCCTACCCCTGGGTGTTGGGTTGCATGACGCTGTGTGTCAAAAACGTGGGTGATGGCAACGATGAGTAGCCGTGAACCGTATTATACGACGTGGATCTAAAAAAAGATAGGGGTGAAAAAACTCACCCCAAATGGGCTTGCCTCCCCCGAAGCTTTCTAGTGAAAAAGAGGATATCGAGCGCGGCTCAACCAGTACGTTGAGGGCTACCGCCCTCAACGTACTGGTTGGGCTCTACCAATCACCAGCATAATCGGGGAAATAGGGTGCGGCCTGATAGGCTTGGTAGGCCCACTGAAGTTCGGCCAACTGGCGTAGGTGGAGCAGATCGTGGCCGGCCCAGGCAGTCAGGAAATCTCCGGTGCGCAGATCATGCAGATGCGGGTCGCTACAGCGCAAGCCCCAGTCGGGCGTATTCAGGTTACGTAGCCACTCAATAGATTGGCGGCGTTCAGTCAGCCATGCTTCGAGTACCTCTTCCGGGTTACGATCCTGGTAGTGGCGGGCGGTTACCCACCCCAACGGATCAATCGGGGGGAATGCTTCACCCGGATGGTTCAGGGTGTAATCAATTCGCACCCGAAAATCCTCGCACTCCTCGTCGTACAGGTGGCAGAGCACCTCTAATGCCGACCAAGCATCAGGGCCGGGGCGCCAGCGTAGTTGCTCGGCGCTCATGTCTTGGATCATGGCGACAATTAAAGGCGCACTCAGTTCCATGCGGTTGATGTAGTAGTCGGTGTTCATGATCGTTCCTCCTGCTTGGCAGATCGCACGGTACGACAAGCGGACTTATCCTCCTCGGCGGCGTTTGGCGGCGAGGAGGCTCTCTATCGAATCGGCGGATGGCGGCGCAGGTGGCGCGGATGGCGGCGCTGCCTGCACAGGTGGCGGAGTTGCTACGACCGGCGGTATGGGTGGTGGCGGGCTGCTTGGACGGCGGGTGCGTGCCCGCGCTGCTTGGAGGCGGGCCATGCCGACATCATCGGCATGAACGGGGACTGGAACCGGGCGACGAATGATGTGTGGGAGATGTTCGCGCCGCAGGAAGAGCCGCCGCAGGGCGATGTCGAAGGGTAACAGGGCCAGTGCCAACCAGATCAGTGGCAAGGCGATCTCGCGCACCTGGCCAACCCGTTGGTCGGTGGGGCTAAAGAGGCTCTCAGCGGGTGGGTTGATTCGGCCTCCCGTGAGTGTGGCTAGATCATTGAGGAGGGCCGGATCACTGCGGCGTAGCCCATATTCTGGCGAGTAGCTCACCACTAACCCCCCGCTGGCAGATCCCAACGGTTGACCGTCGCCATCGAGCGCAACCACCCTGGCCAGATAGGCTCCGGGGATCTCTGCTGCCGTGACGGCGCGGTAGTGTCCGGGGCCAACCTGGGTGAAACTCAGGCTGGTTGATTCTCCGGCGGGATCAACCAACTGGCCCACAATCTCGGCCCCAGTCTGAGGCACGCGATCATTCCCACTGATGTAGAGGTTCAGAATCGCCTGTGGCCCATCGCTCATGCTCTCCAGGCTCAACACTTCATTGCTGATCGGCGGTAAGAGCGCATCAATCATCCCCGTGGCCAGCGTGGGGAACTCGCTCCAGGTGATCAGATCCTTGGCCCATTGCCCCTTCAGGTCACTTGTCCAAGCTAAGGTGCGCCCTAACCCATACTGCCAGACGGCCAGAATCGGTGAGCCATCGGGGGCAACCAGCAGGGTACGTGCCGAATCGCGGGGTGTCGTGGCGTTATAGCCATACAGTGCGGGCAACGCCGACAGATCGCGCACTGGCGGTGCGGCCAGCGCCACCGCCGGGGTAAAGGTCTCTTCCACCAGATCGCGCTTGGCTACCCGCACCGTCTCGGCGAGGAAGATCTGGGGTACATCGGCTGCGCCCGACACTCGGTAGTAGGCACCACCACCGCGTTGGGCAATCGCCTGCAAGAGCGGGTTGGTCTGATCGCCCACCGCCACAATCGTGATCGTTACCCCATCAGCACGCATCTGATCAATCAGATCGGCATAATTATCATCGGCCTGCCCGTCGGTGAGCAGAATGACATGGCGGATCTTGGCATCAACGCTACGCATCGCATCGGCAGCCAGCGCGATCCCACTGCGGATGTTCGTCCCGCCCCCTTCACTCACGCCACTCAGCACGGTCTCAATCTGAACAATATCGGGCAGCTTCTGCATCTCCAGCACGGTTTGGGCCTGCTCATCAAAGACAAAGACACCGAGTTGGTCGTTGGTATCCAGGCCCAGAGTCGCCTGATAGACCGCCTCTTTCGCCAGATCGAGGCGGGTACGGGTGCCACTCACAATATCCATCATGCTGCCACTACGATCAATCACCAGCGCGAGGCCCAAATCGGGGCGCTCGTCGCGGTTGGGGGGATCGAGTTCCACCGGCAGCGCCGGAGCGAGTGGGGAGCGTCGCCAGCCTCCCGCCCCAAACGACTCGCTGCCGCCGATCATCGCGAGGCTGCCCCCGTGGTCGCGCACATAGCTAAGCAGCGCACTTTGGACACTACTACTCACCTGCAACTCCGGTACATCCACCAGCACCACGGCGGCATAGTCACGCAAGCGCACCTGATCGGCGGGGATCTGGTTGGGAAGGATCGCGTCAACCCGCAACCCAGCCGCGAGTAGCACCGCTTGGAGCGGTGCTGCGCGTTCGGGCAGCGTAGCCACCAAGAGGATACGCGGTGGCCCTTCGACCAGCGTAAAGGCGGCGGCGCGATTGTTGAGCGGTTGGGTATCGGCGGGAGCCTCGATACGCGCCTCAAAGCGGCGGAATCCGGCGGCTCCAGATGGGACATCCAGCACGAAATCGCTGGAGCCAACAGGTAGATCGATCTCTTGTGTGGCAATGAGTTGCCCATCGCCAAAGACGGTGATCGTGGCGGGGCCAGCGACACTACTCTGGACGCGCAGGCGCAACGGGATGCGCTGGTTCTCCCGTGCCGAGGCGGGGGTCAGTAGGGTTGTCAGCATCACATCTGCGCCATCCGCACCGGTGAGCGGGACGACCTCAATCGGCACCCCGCGCAGCGCGGCGAGGCGTGCAGCATCGGCGGCGCGCCCCGTATTTTCACCGCCATCAGAGAGCAGCACGAGGCGTTTTTGAGCATCGGCAGGGAGCAGCGCCAACCCCAGTTGGATCGCGGCGGCAATATCGGTGCGCCCCCCCGGCACCAGCGAGGTGAAGCGCGTCAGTGGGGTGGCGGGGGCGGGGGCACGCTCCACCGCCGCTGTCCCGGCAAAGACTACCACCCCAGCTTGATCGTCGGGTTGGGCGCTGGCGTATGCGGTATTGAGATACTCCAGCGCTTGCTGGCGCAGCGCCGGAGCGAAAGAATCACTCCCATCAACCAGAAAGATGACGGCAGTCTCTTGCACTGCTCGCACGATCTGGGTACCCGCTAGAGCTAAGATCAGCGCCAGCAGCATCACACTGCGTAGCAGCAGGAGCAGGCCATAGCGCACTCGGCCCAAGCGGGCCAGATTCATCCGCCGGGTAAGCCATGCCAGCCCCCACAGAAGCGGAAGAAGTAGCAGCGCCCAGAGCGCTGATGGCGTGATGAATGAGAGCATCATGTCTCATACTGTAGCACTCAAAAGGGGTGTGCGCAAAGGGGTGTGCGCAAAATTGCGCCACCATGCTCGCTCCACACATTGTCGGGTTTCCCCATCGGCCCGTAGGGGCGAAGCATCGCCCTCCATGTAGTTCGGCGAACCCGAACGAGGTTGGCGGGCGATGCTTCGCCCCTACCTGATGCATGGGGGGCGATTGTGAAGAGAGGTTACGGCTGACTTACCAATTGTTCATTGGTCATCAAGATGGTGATCTCGTTCTTCTGCTCGGCATCGGTATAGATCTGATTGAGCCAGGACATAAAGGTCTCGGTAAATGCCTGCTGGCCGGCCATTGTGCCCAGCAGATCAGAGCTATCGAGCGGGCGCACTTCGGGCGGATCAATCACCTGGATGATATGCCAGCCGAAGTCGGTCTGGACGAGGCGGATCTCGTCTTTTTGCATACTAAAGACCGCAGCATCGAATGGCTCGACGAACATGCCGCGCCCAGCCCAACCAAGATCGCCACCATTCTCTTTCGAGCCGGGGTCTTCCGACTTTTCGGCAGCGATTTGGGCGAAGTCGGCACCGCCTTGGAGTTGGGTCAGCAAGGCTTCTGCTTCAGCCTTACGGGCCTCAACGGTCTCTTCGGTGGTACTGAGCAGGATGTGGCGCGCATGCACCTGCTCCATCGTGGTGTGGCTGAGTACCATCTTATCAATCAGCATGTTGCGCTCAATCACGACGCGCATCGCCTCTTCGGACTCGATCTGGTTGGCGGCGAGCATGGCAGCAAACTCTTCCTCGCTCGCGACACTGCCCTTAATCGCCGCGATTTCAGCATCAAGCTCGCTGGCATCCACCGTCACGCCTTCGATCTCGGCTTGGCGGAGCAACAGTTCTACTTGAATCAGTTGCTTCAGCACTGCGCTGGGATCATCACCGGGCTGGTAGGTGCGTACAAAGTCGCCACGAGTAATGGCGGTATCACCAATTTGAGCTACGGGTTCGGTACTGGTTACGTCACCGATGGCTTGCGGCAAGGGTAGGGCGGTGGGCAGGTTGGAGGTCGGCAAGCTAACAGCGGGGTTATTCACCGCTGGCGTGGCTGCCGCCGGTGGCATCACCGTGGCAACAACCCCACCACCAATAGCGAGTAAGAGCAGGAGTGAACCGATCAGAACCAGGAGGCGGCGGTTACCTGCACTCCCACTACGTAGCGGCTCATCCCGATAGTCTTCAGTGTCGGATAGTCTCTGGTCATCTGGCTCAGTCGAGTGCGTCTCGTGCGCATCGCTGGAGTGCGGGTCGGTCACCGTTCTCTCCTCGTGGGTATGGATGGATCCGTGCGGGTATCGTACCATATTCTGCGCGGGCATGGCCAATATTGCTCATCGCTTACGCTTGGACTACAATCAGCACCATGCACGCATCTTGAAGAAGGAGAACCTCTATGCCAGCCACCTGGAATCTTCCCGAATATTTGGAGCGCAAGCGCGAATTAGTGGATGCCTACCGCGAGCAACTGCGCGCCTCCGATGCTGGCCCGACGCCCCTGCGCGCCTCGGTGACGGTCGCGGCAGGCTCCGGGGTGCGCCCGATCCGCATCCGGGATCATATGGTGGTCACCGATGCCGGGGCGGTGTTGGGCGGGTATGGCCTGGGGCCGAGTGCGCCCGAATTGCTCCTGGGGGCGTTGGCGAGTTGTCTGGCTCATTCCGCAATGGTGATCGCCGCTGACCGAGGGGTGGTCTTTGAGCAGTTTGAGGTGGAAGTGACGGGCCAACTCGATTATCGAGGCACTCTCGATGTGACCCCGGAGGCGCTGGTGCCACCGAGCAATATCGGCTATACGCTGCGCTTCGTTGGGGCGGTGGATGATGCTGAGATGGCCTTTATCCAGAGCGAGATTGCCCGCCTCTGCCCGGTGTTGCTGGCGCTGACCACCCCGCTTCAGGTGGCGGGGCGGGTCGAACGAGTTGGCTAGGGGGTTGCATGCCTATCCACAATCCTGAGCGCCTCTTGTCACTGATCCTCGATCTCCACGCCCAGATTCGTGCCGCCGTGATCGATTCGTGCGAACGCAGCGCGGTGGACGATCTGGCCGATGTGGTCGAGGATGACCAGGCGGGTGATACCATCTACGCGATTGATCGGGTCAGCGAGGAGTTGTTGGTCGAGTTCTTCGCCCAACGGGTGGCTCCCACGTGGCCGCTGGTGCTGGTCGCCGAGGGTCTCCCCGGCGGCTACGTGGTGTTGCCCCACGGCAGCGACGCGGCGGCAGCCCAGATTCGGGTGCTAGTTGATCCGATTGATGGCACCCGTGGCCTCATGTACCAGAAGCGCAGCGCCTGGATTCTCACCGGCATCGCGCCCAATCGTGGCCCCGCGACGCGCCTCTCCGACATTGCCTTGGCGGTACAGACCGAGATCCCGCTGGTGAAGCAACATCTCAGCGACCAACTCTGGGCCTTTGCCGATGGCCCGCTGCATGCGGTACGCTTCAACCGCCTTACTGACACCCAGAGTCCGATTCGGCTCCGCCCCTCGCGGGCGAGCAGCATTGCCCACGGCTTCGCCATGATCAGCCGCTTCTTCCCCGGAGCACGCGAGGAACTGGCCGCGATTGACGAGGCACTCATCCGCGCCACGCTCGGCCCCCCGCAGCCGGGTAAGGCCCACTGCTTTGAGGATCAATACATCTCTAGCGCCGGTCAACTCTACGAACTGATCGCCGGTCATGATCGCTTTGTGGCCGACCTGCGCCCGCTGCTCGATCAGCACCTCGCCCAGCGCGGCGAAGCCTTGGGGATCTGCTGCCATCCCTACGATCTAGCGACGATCATGCTCGCCTATAAGGCCGGGGTCATCCTGACCGATGAGCGCGGGGCGACTCTGGATGCCCCGCTGGATACCGAGAGTGATGTGGGCTGGATCGGCTACGCCAACCCCAGTATCCAGGCCCAGATCGAGCCAGCGTTGCAGCAGGTGTTGATCGAGCGCGGGATAAGGGGTTGACGGTATTTTGACGCAAAGACGCCAAGGCGCAAAGCTTTCTGAATTTGTATTGCTTTGTGGCTCTCCGTCTTTGTGTCAAAATCTGTGCGCTCATCCCCCCTTGACACATCCTCTTTTCTCTTGTATCGTATATTCATTAAATGAGTAATCAAAAGGTGAATGTATGGCACGCAGCACCGCCTTCCGCCTCACCGCCCGCCCAACATGGCGGTTCAGCAATCTCGCGCCGCTCGGCCTGATGCTTGCCAGCCTGCCGATTCTGGCCTACCTGCTCTTCCCCATCCTGGCGATCATCTTCCGGGTGGATCTGCGTGTTATGCTTGAGCACCTCGTGGCCCGCGAGGTGAGCCAAGCGATCAGCCTGAGTCTATTCACATCGGCGTGGAGTACCGCGCTGAGTTTGCTCTTCGGAACCCCCCTGGCCTATCTGTTAGCGCGGTATCAGTTTCGCGGGCGCAGTCTCATTGACACGCTGATTGATTTACCGATGGTATTGCCGCCCTCGGTGGCGGGTATCGCCCTGCTCATGGCCTTTGGGCGGCGCGGCATGCTCGGTTCCTGGCTCAACGATATCGGGATTAGCCTCGCCTTCACCACCGTGGCGGTGGTCTTGGCGCAGGTCTTTGTGTCGGCCCCCTTCTATATCAAGACGGCGATCTCGGCCTTTGCGGGCGTCGAGCGCGAGCTTGAATATGCAGCCGAGATTGATGGCGCGAGTCCGTGGCAGGTCTTTCGCTATATGACCGTACCGCTGGCGTGGCCCGTTCTCTTGGGTGGATTGGTGATGAGCTGGGCGCGGGCGTTGGGTGAATTTGGGGCCACGATCATCTTTGCGGGCAACTTCCCCGGTCGCACCCAAACCATGCCGCTCGCCATCTACCTCGGCTTTGAACTCGATCTCAATCTTGCGCTGACCCTAGCCATGATCATGCTGGTGGTCTCCTTTGGGGTGCTCTGGCTGGTCAAGGCGATCTTGCGTCAGCGCGTGTAGTCCGTAGGTACCTGTTCACACTTGGGGTAAACCGAAGCATTTGGTTGACGCAAAGACGCAAAGGTTGTAATTAGAACTTCTAGTAAAAGCTCTGCGCCTTGGCGTCTTTGCGTCAAAACCGGGATGTGAGGAGAAGTGTGAACAATTACCGTAGCTCTAGCAAGGGAGGTTCGTATGTCCCAACGGCGCACCCTGTTCGTGCTCATGGCCCTGTTCGCGCTCCTGCTGAGTGCCTGTGGCCAGGCAACGCCCGCCGCCCCAAGCCCTAGTGCTGAAGCCAGCACCGCCCCCATCGTGGCGACCACAACCACCCTCAACGTCTTTGCGGCGGCCTCGCTCACCACAGCCTTTCAGGAGATCGCCACCGCATTTGAAGCCGCCAATCCTGGGGTAACGGTCGTCTATAACTTTGCTGGGTCGCAACAATTGGCGAACCAGATCAACGAAGGTGCCCCAGCGGATGTCTTTGCGTCGGCCAATCTCAAGCAGATGGATGTGGTCATCGCGAGTGGCATGGTCGCCAGTGGCCAGGAGCAGAACTTTGCCCAGAACCAGTTAGTGCTGATTCTGCCCAAGGAGAATCCGGCGGCAGTACAGACCTTGGCTGATCTGACCAAGCCGGGCCTCAAATTGGTCTTGGCCGATAAGGCCACTCCGATTGGTCAGTATACGCTCGATGTTCTGAGCAAGGCGAGCGAACTACCTGAATATGGCGCAACCTATGCTGAGGCCGTATTGGCCAATGTGGTCTCTTACGAGGATGATGTGCGCAGCGTGCTGACCAAGGTGCGGCTAGGGGAGGCCGACGCCGGGATTCTCTATACGACTGATGCGGCGTTGGCGGCGGATGAGTTGGTACAGATCAGCATCCCTGAGACGATCAATTCGATTGCGACCTATCCGATTGCCCCACTCGCCAAGAGCGCTGCTCCCGAAGTAGCGCAGGCGTTTGTGGATTTTGTCCGTTCGGCGGAAGGGCAGGCGATTTTGGTTACGTATGGGTTTCTCTCATATTGAATCTGCACATGTCTCCAACCAGGCCAGCATGGTTTCGATCTGGCTCTGCCGGAACTCATGGATGAGATCTGGCTCCGCACTGGCTGGCAGCGCCGCCAGCCAATCGCCACAGGTTGCCTGTTGTGTAGCGATAAGCCGTTGAGCCACCTCGCGCCCCGCCTGCTGGGCGAAGTAGAGCTTAATCGGGAACTCGCGCTGAAAGTTGCGCCCGTGCATTACGGGGCTATTGACCCATTCGGTATAGTGTTGCACACCATACGCGGTGAGTTGGAAGATCTTCCGTGGCGGGCGGGTTCCCTGTTCTTCGATGCTGCTGCTCAGGTAGCCTTCCTCCTCAAGGCGGATGAGTTCGGCATAGAGTTGGTTCTGCTTCAAGCCCCAAGCTAACCCCATCCCTTCGCTGGCTTGCATGCGCTGGTAGATTTCGTAGCCATGCAACGGCTCTTGGCGCATAAAACCGAGTATGCCCAGTTCAAAGGTGAGTGGTTGTTTCTGCATTGGCATTAGCTATAATCCTTTCGGTAAACTCCTTGGGGCTGCGCCCCAAACCTCTTTTTTTGTTGGTGTTGGGCGACGAAGCCGCCCCCAAATCCCCACCGGAGGAACGCAACCATGAGTCCACGGCGGCAATCTCCACTCACTATCGAACATGCCATTTTAGGCTTTCTGCATGAACGCCCACTGCATGCCTATGCGCTGCATCAACAACTGAGTGCGCCCGATGCGTTGGGCAAGATCTGGCATGTGAAGCTCAGCCACTTCTATGCCCTCGTCACCAAATTGATCCAGGCGGGCTATGTGGTGAGTGAGGAGGAACTGCATGAAACACCGCCGCGTAAGTTGCTGATCCTCACCGAGGCTGGGCGGGTGGCCTTTGCCGAGTGGTTGCGTGGCCCGGTGACTGATCCCGATCATCTGCGTATGGATCTACTTGCGCGGCTCTACTTTGCCCAACGCGCCGGGCCAGAGGTGGTGCAGCGTCTGCTGACCAACCAGCGTGTCGTCGTGCGTGCGTGGCGCGATCATCTGCGCCGCCAACTCATCCAACGCGCCACGCAACCCGATGCTGGTCTCTTCCTGCAATTGCAGGTGCGCCAGATGGAGAGTCTGTTGCGCTGGCTCGATCATCCCTTTGCTCCGCTGCGTGAACCGGCACCGGTGACCTGTAGTATTGCGGTGGTTGCCGATAGCCAACAGCCCGATCTCGTGGCTGCTTTTGTGGATTTTGTGCGTTCGCCCTTGGGGCAAGCGCGCCTGATCAATGCCGGGTTTGCCACGGTTCCGGCGTTGCCGAGCGAGGCACCCGCACTTCTTCCTCCTGAGGCAACCGCAACTTCGCCGCGCACCCTACACATCTTCGCCGCCGCTTCGTTGGCCAACGCCTTTCACACCATCGCCGCCGACTTCTCCGCGCATTATGCCGGGGTGGCGCTGCGCTTCACGTTTGGTGGCTCCTACATCCTTAGTGCCCAACTCAACTGTGGGGCTACGGCGGATATCTTTGCGCCCGCCCATCGTCAAGCCATGGATCTGGTTGTGCATTCTGGGCGCGTCTGGCCAGAGAGTGTCTACCCCTTCGCCTCGAACCAGTTGGTGTTGCTCAGTTCGCCACGCGCTCCGGTTCAGTTGCGTCAGCCTGAAGATCTGACCCGACCGGGCCTGCGGCTCGCCCTGGGTTCGGAGCAGACCGCTGTGGGCCAGTATACCCGCGATCTGCTGCACCAACTTGCCGAACGGGGCATGTTGGGAAGCGCTGGAGAAGCCGCCGTCTTGCGCAACGTGGTCTATTATGGGGCCAGTGTCACCGAGGTGGTGACGTGTATTACCCGTGGCGATGCCGATGCCGGGATTGTCTTTGCTTCGGATGGCAAGCAGGCAGGCGCATTGATTCAGACACCTATTTTGTGAACAATTGGGCTAGGGCGCACCTCGTCGGGGCAATGTTGACATGGGTAGTTGGGATTGCCCATCTCCAACTGGATTGTCACATGTTCAATGCCAAATGTGTCGTGCAGGTGGGTGCGTACCTGTGCCAGCAACGCATCGCCCTCGATGTGTTGCTCCACCACGAGGTGAACCGTCAGCGCAGGTTCGGTGGTGCTGAGCGCCCAGATATGTAGATCATGCACCTCGCGCACCCCTGGTAGCTTATTCAGGTAGTTGCGTACTGCCACGGGATCAACCGAGGCTGGCACCCCATCCAGCGCCAGATCGACCGAATCGCGGGCCAGACCCCAGGTGCCCCAACCAATCACCAGGACGATGACCAGACTCACCAGCGGGTCGAGCCATGTCCAACCCGTAAACATCAGCAGCAAGCCCGCTACGACCACACCGAGTGAGATGAGCGCATCGGCGACCATATGCAGGAAGGCACCGCGAATGTTGAGGTCTTCGTGGCTACCGCGTGCAAAGAGCCACGCGGTGAGTCCATTGATCAGGATACCGATCCCGGCTACGATCACCAGGGTCAGGCCGGGCACATCATCGGGGTTGAAGAGGCGCTGGATGGCCTCCCAGGCAATCCCACCGATGGCGATCAGGAGCAGGGCCGCGTTGGCTAAGGCGGCCAGAATCGTAGATCGGCGCAAGCCGTAGGTGTGGTGGATCGTGGGTAAGCGGCGCGAGAGTGCCAGTGCGCCCCAGGCCAGCAAGAGACCGAGCACATCACTCAGGTTGTGCCATGCATCACTCAGCAGCGCCAACGATCCCGCCGCAATACCGAAGCCAAATTCGATCACCACAAAGACGAGGTTGAGGCCCACCCCAATCGCAAAGGCGCGATCAAAGTGGGTTGGTGCGTGGTGGTGGTGATGACCGTGGCTGTGACTGTGGTGGTGCCCCATCAATAGTATCCTTTCGTTGCCTCCGGTATAGATACTACCACAAAGAGCGAATCGTCCAGCGACTGAAGTCGCGGGCTATACCGTAACTGTTCACGCTGCCCCGAACATCAAGATTTTGACGCAAAGGCGCAAAGGCGCAAAGCCTGCAACAAAACCTTTGCGTCTTCGCGCCTTTGCGTCAACCTGTCGTTTTGGGTAGGAGTGGCAATCCGTTTACCTCCATCGTGAACGGATACGGCTATACCTACGGGCTGCGCCCCAAACCATCATTTTTGTTGTGTTTTGGCGGCGCAGCCGCCCTCAACCCCCCACTGGAGGTGACGTTACCCATGTCCTGATCCAGACCCCAGATCGCTTGACGAAACCCTCCATGCTCGTTATTCTTAGTCGTACTAGACGTATTCGTTATACCCCGCTGCACTAACTGAAAGTTGACCGCTATGGCTTCTGGCTTCGCCGATCTAGAAATTGGCCTCTATCGGCGTGATGCAGAGAGCTTTACGGTTGAACTGCGTTTTACGCGCCCCGATGACGCCGCCGACATTCGCCTCAGTACGGATCGCCCTGTACTTGCGAGTTTCGATCTTCCTGCACTTATCGCGTTACAGATGGATCATGAGGCGTATGGCCGGGCGTTGAGTGGTATGCTCTTCGCCCAACCCGACGTGCTAACCGCCTTCGCCGAGGCTCGCGCCGCTACTGCCGCCCAAGATGGGGTGTTGCGCATCCGCCTCTTTCTTGATCCGAGTGCCCCGGAACTTCAGACTATTCGCTGGGAGACATTGCGTGACCCCAAGGATGGCTCATTGCTGCTCACTGGCGAGCGCGTGCTCTTCTCACGCTTCCTGAGTAGTAACGACTGGGGGCCGGTGCGCTTGCGGCCCCAGAGCGAGTTGCGCGCCTTGGTTGTGGTGGCTAACCCAACCGATCTGGAGAGTAAGTTCCGCCTCCACCCGGTTGATGTGGCGGGTGAGGTGGCCCGTGCTCGTGCCGGTATGGGCGAGACGATCAGTGTGACGGCGCTGGCGAGTGATGGTACGACCCGCGCAAGTTTGGACGCCATGATCACCGCCCTGCGCGATAACTATGACATCCTCTACATTGTGGCCCATGGGGTGCTGACTCCCAAGGGCAAGCCGATGCTCTTTTTGGAAGGTGCGGATGCTCAGACGGCCCCGATTGATGGGATCGATCTGGTGTCTCGGATCAGTGAATTGCGCGAACGTCCACGGCTGATTGTCCTGGCTTCGTGCGAGAGTGCCGCGATACCAAATTTCAGTGAAGGTGGGCCACTGAACGCGCTTGGCCCGCGCTTGGCCCGTGCTGGCATCCCGGCGGTGATTGCGATGCAGGGCAAGATCGCGATGCAGACCATCGAGCGCTTTATGCCGGTCTTCTTTCGCGAGTTGCGCAAGGATGGCATGATTGATCGTGCCATGGCGGTGGCGCGTGGCACTGTGCGCGATGCCGCTGATCATTGGATGCCGGTGCTCTATATGCGCCTGCGTAATGGCCAGATCTGGTATGTGCCTAGTTTTAGTGGTGATAGTAACCTAGAGAAGTGGCCCGCGCTGATCGGCAATATCCGCGATGGGCTGTGTACCCCCATCCTTGGCCCACAGATGAACGAGTCGCTGGTGGGGCCGCCGCGCCATGCGGCTGAGGCACTCGCTGAAAAGTACCGCTTCCCCATGGCTCCTGATCAACGCGACCAAATCCCCCAGGTGGCTGAGTTCCTCACCGTCAATCAGGATGCGCAGTTGCCACGCCGTGAACTCAATACCTATATGCGCAATGAGTTGCTCAAGCGCTTTGGCGATCAGTTGCCCGACCTTAAGCCCGATGCGAGCCTGGAGGATACCTTCGCTGCGGTTGGCAAGTTGCGCCGCAGCCAGAATCCGGCTGATCCGTATAAGGTGCTGGCTGAACTGCCCTTCCGCATCTATATTAGCGCCGGTACCGATAATCTCTTGGTTGAAGCGCTGCGCGCCGCTGGCAAAGATCCGAAGGTCGAGATCTGTCGCTGGAATGAGCGCCTGATGCGTTTCCCCTCAGTGCTCGATAACCCCAACTATACCCCTAGCCCTGAACAACCACTCATCTTCTACCTCTTTGGGGTCACCAAGGTGCCTGACTCGCTCGTCCTCACTGAGGATGATTACTTCGATTATCTGATCGGGGTGACTCGCAATAAGAAGTGGATTCCTCCGGTGGTGAGCGATGCCCTCGCCGATAGTGGCCTGCTCTTCCTCGGCTTCCGGCTCGAAGATTGGAGTTTTCGCGTCCTCTTCCGTAGTGTGATCAGCCCCGAAGGTCGCCAACGTCGCTCGCGCTACGCCAATATTGCGGGTCAGATTCTGCCTGAAGAGGGTCTCTTCCTCGACCCCGAACGCGCCCGTCGCTATATGGAGAGCTATCTGCGTGGGGCCGAGATCAGTCTCTTCTGGGGCAGTATTGATGATTTTATGCAAGAACTCCATCGCAAATGGTCCGCAGCCGAGCCAGCCCCAGTTGCCACCGTAGATGAAAATCCCTTCTTCTGAGATTGATTATGCACACCTCTGCCGATCACGTTGTACCGCCGCCCTATATCGGTGCGCGGCCCTTTCGCCGCAACGAGACTATCTATGGCCGTGCGCGTGAATCACGCGATCTGCTCAGCCTTCTGGTTGGTGACCGCATTGTGTTGCTCAATTCGCCCTCCGGAGCGGGTAAGACCTCGCTGATCCAAGCCGCGCTCGTTCCGCGTCTCGAACAGCGCCGCTTTTTGGTGCGCCCGACGATCCGCGTGGGGGCACCCGCACCGATTGCCGGGGCGAATCGCTACCTGCTCAGTGTTATGCAGAGTTTGGAGGAGGGTCGCCCAACCAGTGAGCAACTGTCTACTTCTGAGTTGGCTAACCTGACCCTCGATGCCTACCTGAACCAACGCACGCCTCCTGATGCGACCAATGGCCAGGTGCTCATCTTCGATCAGTTTGAGGAGGTCTTAACCCTCGATCCGAGTGGTGAGGAGGAGCGGCTGCAATTCTTCACCCAGCTCGGTGATGCACTGGCCGATCCATGGCGCTGGGCGCTCTTCGCCATCCGCGAGGAGTATGTGGCGGCGCTGCTCGAACAGTATGCGCATCTCGTGCCGACCCGCTTTGCGAATAGTTTTCGCCTCAGCCTCTTGGGGGTTGAGGCAGCCGTGGAGGCAATCTGTGGCCCGGCAGCGACCCAGGGGGTGGCGTTTGAACCTGGGGTGGCCGAGGCTTTAGCGCGCGATCTGGCCAAGGTGGTGGTGCAGGATAGTAGCGGGCAGGCCGTCGAACGAGTCGGACTGAACGTTGAACCCGTGCAGTTGCAGGTGGTCTGCTACCGCCTCTGGGAGCGCCGTTTCCCCACTCCGGCGACGGCGGGCCAGATGATCAGTGCGGGTGATGTGGCGGCGATGGGGAGCATTGATAACGCGCTGGAGGAGTATTATGCCAGCGGGGTGGCGCGAGCGGCAGCGGCGGGCCAGGTGCGTGAACGGGCGGTGCGTTCGTGGGTAGACACCCAGTTGATCACCCGCCAGGGCTTCCGCAGCCAGGTCTTGGCCGGGAATGAGGCCAGCTTTGGGCTGAATGAGACCACGGTTGATACGCTCACCAACGCCTATGTGGTGCGCGAAGAGCGCCGCCGGGGGGTGTCGTGGCTCGAACTCGCCCATGATCGCCTGATTGCCCCGGTTCGCGCCAATAATGCGCGTTGGTTTGCTGAGCACCTCAGCCCGTTGCAGCGCCAAGCCGAGATCTGGACGGCTCAGGGTCAACCCGACAGCCTACTCTTCCGCGAGGCCGAACTGGCTGACGCTGAGACGTGGGCCGCCGCCTATCAGGACGAACTGACCAGCCAAGAGCGGCTCTTCCTTGAGAATTGTCGCGAAGAACAGCGTCGCCTTGAGGAGCGCGCCCGCACTGCGCGCCGGATGCGCAACCTTGCGATTGGAGCCTCAGTTGCCGCCGGGTTGGCGCTGGTGGCCTTTATCGTCGCCTTCAACTTTTATACCCAGGCCAATACCAACTACCAGCACGCCGAAATGGCGCGTATGACCGCCGAAAGCTCCTCGCGGATGAGCCGCGCCCGCGAACTCGCTGCTGGTGCCCATACGCAGATCCAGAGTAACCCTCAGCGTGCCCTCTTGCTCGCCCTGCGCGCCGTCAATACCACCGCTGCGGGTGATCCTGACCTACCTGAGATCCGCCAGATCCTCCAACAAGCCGTGCAGGAATCGCGGTTGCGTTGGGTGCTGGAAACCCCCAATCTCTCTGCCATGGCGCTTAGCCCCGATGGGCAGAATATTGTGGGGACGACCTTTGATGGTGAGGTCTTGCGTTGGCCAAACGATGGAAGTTTGGAGGAAGCGCAACGCTACCCGGCGCATGAGGGCGGTACCTACGGCATTGCCTTCAGCCCCGATGGGCGTCTTGTGGCCACCAGTGGGGCCGATGGGGCCATCCGGCTGTGGAACTTCCCGGAGATGGCGTTACTGCGCACGACCATGATCTATAGCCCGACCCTGCCCGCCCAGATCCAGTTTAGCCCCGATGGGCAACTGCTGAGTGCCAATAGCTATGATGGTACGACGCTCTACCTCCTCAAGACCGACGATTTCAGCCCGGCTACGCCGCCGCTCGTGCATCCCGATCTGGTCAATGCGCTCGATTTTAGCCCCGATGGGCGCTGGTTAGCCACAGCGGGCAACGATGGGGTGGCGCGGATTTGGGATGTCAGGAGCGGGGATCTGGTGGTGGCGTTGGATCAGCGCCGCAATGCGGAGGATGCGAGCTACCCGCTCTACACGCTGGCCTTTCATCCGCTCCAAAGCAACCAGTTGGTTACTAGTGGCCAAGATAAGCTCATTCACGTCTGGAATATAGCCAGCCAACGTGAAGAGCGCACCCTCTTTGGGCATGGCGATTCGATCTTTCAGCTCGCCTTTGCGCCCAACGGAGCCTTCCTGGCCTCTGCCAGCAACGATACAACCATTCGGCTTTGGGATGTTGCCGCAGGCCAGGAATTGATCAGCCTGCGCGATCATAGCGGAGCCGTCTTTCGGATCGCCTTCGCGCCCGATAGCGCAACGTTGATCAGCGCGGGGTATGATCGTAGCATCCGTAGTTGGGATCTGCACCTTGTGCATGGGCAAGCGGTCTACGGGGTGGCGTATAGCCCCGATGGGCGTATGATCGTCAGTACGGGCAACGGCAATCAGGTCAGACTGTGGGATGCTACCAGCCAAGCCCTGCTCGACACCCTCACCACCGATGAATACTACCTGATCAACCCCAGCTTTAGCCCCGATGGCCAGACCTTGGCCGCCGCTGGTGCGAGTGGCACAGCCTATCTCTGGTCGCTGGCGAACCTGAATGCGCCACGGACGATCATGGCGCACCCCGGTGGGTGCTACGATCTTGCATGGAGCCCGGATGGCCGCATGTTGGCCACGAGTGGTGCCGAGGATAATGTACGCATCTGGTCCGTTGATGATCTGAGCCTTGAACGTGCATTTCCCACCGAGACCAGCTATATCCCTAGCCTCAGTTGGAGTGCCGATGGGCAATTCTTGGCTGCCGCCAGCCAGAATGATCTCCTGATCTGGAATGTGACTGCGGGACTACTCATTCCCAAACTCGATACCTTCAACAACACCAGGGCGGTTGCATGGAGTCCTCATGGGCTACGGCTTGCGGTTGTGTGGCAGAATCAGCCCCCAACTGTGTACAATATAGAAGATGGAACCAAGTTGGTATTGGAGCAGAACCCGAGCGGCGCAGAACGGGTACGCTTTAATGCCGATGGTAGCCAAGTTGTATTCCCAAATGTAGATGGAAGTGTGCGCGTGTGGGAGAGCCAGACGGGGCAACTCGTGCTCAATAGTATGGGCAGCCGCAGCCCCAATGATGTGCGCTTCAGCCCCGATGGGAGCCAAGCGATCATAGCTGATGCAAGTGGTTTTGTGCGTCTCGCACTGCTCAATGCCAACCAACTGATTGAACGTGCCAGCCAGCGTACCATCCGTGATCTGACCAGTGATGAGTGTGCTACCTATGCCATTGATCCATGTACCTGGAATCCTGAACCAAACCTTCGGAATCCATCAGGTCGGGAGTGATTCCCATGAAATCTCTAATGCTACTCACAAACCAGTCGCGCTGGATGCGGATGATCGGCCTCTTTGCTCTAATGAGCATTGTTCTTACCCTGATTCCTGCACTGGTGACGCCAACCGCCCAGGCTGCGAGTGATACATTTTCTTTGGTGTGGATGGGAGCGACCTCGCAACCCGGACGGGCAGTAGCCTGGGGCGATGTGGATGGCGATGGCGATCTTGATCTCGCCGTAGCTAACTATAATCAACCCAGCCGGGTCTATCGCAACTGTAGCATCCGCACGGGCAGGCCGGATGACCCATGCAGTACGAGTAGTACGATGAGTAACAGCCTGATCTGGGAGGCTCCGGCTCCCGCACTGAGTGTGGGGGTTGCCCTGGTTGATGTGGATGGCGATGGTGATCTTGACCTGAGCCTTGCCAACCAAGGGCAGGCTAGTCAGATCTACCGCAATTGTAGTGTGAAGAGCGGCGAACCCGGTGATCCATGCGGAATGTCCATCGGCATCAGCCTCAGCAACTCAACCATCTGGCAGACCAGCGATACCCCTAACACCACCAGCATGGCCTGGGGTGATGTGGATGGCGATGGTGACCTCGATCTCGTGCTCGGCAATCAAGGAGAGGCCAGCCAGATCTATCGTAATGATGGCACGGGGAATATGGGAAGCCCAGCTACGTGGCAAACCAACCCCTTCCCCAGCACGCAGAGCCTCGCCTTGGCCGATGTGGATGGCGATGGCGACCTCGATCTGGTGTTGGGCTATGTAAATGCCCCCGCCCAACTCTACCTCAATACCTGTAACCCCAACGCTGGGGTGTGTAGCACACCTTTTGGCCTGACCCTGAATGGATGGGAACCAACCAGCAATGCTTCCAATGCCTCAGCCTTCGCCTGGGGCGATGTGGATGGCGATGCTGATCTTGATCTTGCCGTGGGTAACAACGGTGATGGTAATGCGATCTTCTTGAATACCTGTAACCCCGTCAATGGAATATGTAGTGGTACTATCGGTTTAGCCAATCTGCCCGATCAGAGTATGGGGAGCAATGCTACCACGAGCATAGCCTGGGGTGATCTGGATGGCGATGGCGATCTTGATCTGGCTGTGGGCAATTTAAACCAGAGGAGCCAACTCTACCGTAACAATAGCGGAACTCTGGAGCCTGAACCAACGTGGCAACCCTCAGCCTCGCTCAAGACTAAAGGCATCGCCTGGGGCGATCTCGATAATGATGGCAGCCTCGATCTGGTACTCGTCAACGAAAATCAACCACTCCTGATCTATCGCAATACCCTGAGTAGCGGCTTCAATCTTGCAACTGGTTGGAATCTGCCCTCTTTGGCCAGCCGTGCGCTGGCCTGGGGCGATGTGGATGGCGATGGTGACCTCGATCTGGCGCTTGCGTCCCAGACCAATAGCCAGGTCTTGCTCAATACCTGTAACCCGACCGCTGCCGATGTGTGTAGCCAAGCTCCCAGCTTTGCCCCTGCACCATTCTGGCAAGACACAAGTAGCCTGAATGCCAATGCGCTCGCCTGGGGCGATCTGAACCATGATGGTCGGCTCGATCTGGCGATTGGTGGCGCAAGCCGTGTGATACTCCTGCAACACAATGGTAGCGGTTTCAATACCCCAAGCACCATTACCATCAGTAGTGGCACTGTGCGCAGCCTTGCCTGGGGCGATGTGGATGGCGATAGCGATCTCGATCTGGCGGTTGGGGTTGATCAGGGCAGCGTACTCTATCGCAATAACTGCAATCCGAATACGACGGGGGTCTGTAGCGGGAGCGGCTTCAGCGCTACCACTGATCTGGAACCTAGCGCAACAGCAGATACCTACGCAGTTGCCTGGGGCGATATGGATGGCGATGGTGACCTCGATCTGGCGCTTGCCAATTCAAGCGAAGCTGGTCAGTTCTATCGCAATACCAATGGTCAATTGAGTCTTGATTCGACTGCATGGCAAACCTCTAGCAGCAGCCAAGCTCGTGCGCTTGCCTGGGGCGATGTGGATGCGGATGGCGACCTCGATCTGGCCATTGGGGCACTGAACCAACCGAACCAACTCTACCGCAATATGAGCGGAAAACTGCTTCTCGATCCTAGTTGGATGCCCGAACTAGATGCCACGACTGGACTTGCTTGGGCTGATGTGGATTATGATGGTGATCTCGATCTTGTGGTGGCTAATAATGGGCAAGCGAACCAACTCTACCGCAATAGTAGCGGAAATCTTAGCCTTGATACCAATTGGCAACCAACGGTACAAGCAAGCCGAGGTATTGCTCTCGGTGATGCTGATCTTGATGGTGATCTCGATCTGGCAGTCGCCGTCTTTAATGCCTCTGGTCAGATCTACCTCAATGGCCTAGCTGGTATTGCAACCCCACATGATACCCCTCCGCAGGTGCATATTCGTGCCCCCGATACCCCGTCTGCCAATCTGCTGGCTACGGCTCGCTATATCGAGACCACCACGATCAGTCTGCCGGTGAGCCTCGCTGATCCCCAATCCAACCATGTGGGGGCGTTGCGCGCTTTCTACTCACTTGATGGCGGGGGAACGTGGCAACCTGCGGTGATCAGTGCGGCAGCGTTGCAAGGCATTGCGGCACCAGCTAGCGGCAATAGCTTCGACCTGAGTTGGGACACCTTCGCCAGCGGTTTCTTTGGCAGTTCAGATACGGTCATGATCCGCCTCCAAGCCGCTGTAACGCCTGGCCCCGGTACTGGTGCCTCCGGCATTTACCGCTACCCTAGTCAGACCGCCGGGAGTGTTCCACGCGCTATGGGGGTGAGTAGCAGCATGCTCTTCCGCGTGCGTGGCACGCAGATTCGGGTAATGCTTGATGGTGCTCCTGCCACCAACGCGCTGGTCTATCGGCTCACTGCAAGCCAGAATCGCGGCGGTACGGCGCTGAGTGATAGCACTGGCACCACGCTCACCACTAACACACAGGGCTACCTGATGGGGCGTGGGGTGGTTGCCGAAGGTGACTACCTCGCGGCATTGGCACCAGCCCCTTCCCAACCCAGTGATCTGCGCGATGTGCGCCTCTTCTATACTAGCCCGATTGCTGCCGATACGGGGCGCCCAACTATTCAAGTGACACGCCAACTCAATAGTGTCCAGACCCTTGAAGCCAGCACGGATCGCCCGCTCTACCTGTTTGATCTGCCGATCTATCTGGAGTGGGATGCCCGCAACGATCCGGCCTTCCTCCTGCGCTTGCAGAATGATCTCGAACGTGCCAGTGAGCTGCTCTACGACTGGACTGATGGTCAAGCGGCGCTCGGCACCTTGCGCGTCATCGCCGATGGGAGTAACCCACCTGAAGCGGGCGTGCATGTCTATGCCACCAACCGCCTGCGGCCCTATGCCGATCTAGGTGGGATCGCCCGAACATCTATTGTTGATGCCCCGATCACCAGCCGCACCTACACCCCCGGCAGTGTCTCGATGGGCAGTATCTGGAGCCGTTATGGCGGCCAGACTGGAACGGTGGGCGAAGATTGGGCGCGCGCACTGGCCCACGAGATCGGCCACTATGCCTTCTTCCTGGATGATAACTATATTGGCCGCAATACCGAGGGTAAAGTGATTAGTATCAGCACCTGCCCCGGTGCGATGAGCGACCCCTACCGCGATGATTATAGCGAGTTCCACCCGCGTACCGCCGCGTGGGATGCCAACTGTAGCCGTACTTTCTCGCAACTCGAACTGCAACGGGCTGACTGGGAGACGATCAAGCGCTTCTATACCCCGCTGAATGTCCCGGCTAGTTTTAATGCGGTGCCCGGCCCTTCGGGGTTGCGTCTTGCGCTCACGAGTGTTGCGATCCAGGGTGATCGCCCGCAGATGGCCCTGACCACGCCGATCATTGCGTTACAGTATGAGAGTGGCAGCCGCTACACCTACACACCCGGTTCGCGTACACGCGCCTTCCTCTTCAAACAGGATGGCAGTAAGGCCATTGATCTGGGCGCACCGACCCGTGATCAGGTGATTGCTTACGGCGCGGCGGCGGGCGATACGCTGTGTGTCTATGATCCGCTCCTCGATCTGGTTGGCTGTACGATCATGAGTGACAGCACCAGTACGCTGATCCTGAATAGCCGCCCCAACTGGCAACCCGATGTGATCATGACCCCGGTGGGGAATGATTCCCTCACCATTACGATCCCGGCAGCCGGGGTGACCAATGCGCGCCCGAACCTGACATTGCAGGCGCGGATCTTCCCCTTGGTGGGTGATCCGGTGGAGGCTACGCTCATTCTCAGCCCCGATAAGACGGCCTATGCGGCAACGCTTGAGCTTGAGAATGTACAATATGCTAAGGTGCTGGTGCAAGAACCACCTAGCCCAGATCAAGCCCCAGATCTGATGGTTGTAGCCGACTATGTGCGGGTGGGGAGTGTGCCCGCTGCGGGGGTTGCTGGGCCACCCAATACCCCACCATGTACCCCACCCAATTGTCGTCCGGCACCGGTAGCCATATCCAGCGACGGTCAGTTGATGATCTATAGCAATCCATTGAAGGATTACACCTACTACTCGATCCAGAGTGCAGCCCAGATTCCCACCCCGCCACCATGGATGGTCGTGGTCGGCCAACCCTATCGGGTCATCTCAAACCTGAATGCCACCCAGATGGCAGATAATCAGATGGCAGTCACGATTGCCTATCTGGAACAAGAAATGCCCGCCGGTACGGAAGGTGGACTTGCGCTCTACTATTGGAGTGCCGGAACAGGTTGGCGTCAACTCACTACCACCCATAACGATACAGATCGCAATGAGATCGCCGCGATGGCGGTTGGCCCAGGTATTTATGCCCTGATGACCCAACTGGATGTGCGCGAAGGCTGGAATCTCATCTCGTACCCTTGGTCAAAAATCGAGAGCATCAGTGCCGCTACGGCGCGCCTGAATGCCCAAGCCGGAGTTCACTACACCACCATCCATAGTCATACTCCCACCGATAGCGCCAACCCTTGGAAGATCTATGACTACGCGGTGCCGAATTGGGTGAATGATCTCGATAGCCTAGAGTATGGCAATGGCTACTGGTTTATCGTGCCGCCCAATGGGGCACCACCGCAGCTTAACGCCAGCCTCGCGACGGTACCGCAGCCTCCGGCTACCTTCTATGCCACGCTGGTTCATCCGGTGAGTGTGGGCCAAGTGGTTGAGGCTCGGAGTGGTACGACGGTGTGTGCGAGCAGCCAGATTCAACATGCTACCCAGATGAAGATCAAGGTGCCCGCAGCCAGCCTGACCACCCCAGCCGGGTGTGGCATACCTGGCCAAACGCTCACCTTCTTTGTGGCGGGTCAGGAAGTTGGTACAGCGATCTGGGAGAATAGCCGCCCGATTGAAATCATGCAGTATGGGGTCTATTTGCCGTTGGTGAGTCGATAAGGTATTTCTATGCACCACCCCACACCAATCAGCCTCGTGATCTTCGGCGCATCAGGCGATCTGACCCAGCGCAAGTTGATCCCGGCGCTCTTCCAACTCTGCCGCGAGGGGTTGTTACCGGGCAATCTGCGCGTCATCGGCTATGCACGCCGTGCCAAGAGCGATGCCCAGTTCCGCGCCGAGCAGCGGGCGGGGGTGGTGGCGCATGGGCGTGTGCAGCCCCTTGATGCGGAGAATTGGGAGCGATTCGCCACGCAACTCTTCTACCACGCCGCCAACTTTGATGACCCGCAGGGCTTTGTCAGCCTGCGCGAGCGCATCGAGCACCTCGAAGTGGAAGCCGGGGTGGTGGCGGGGCATGGCCACCGCCTCTTCTACCTCGCCACGCCCCCCGAAGCCTACCCCGGTATCATCAGCCACCTGGGGGCGGCGGGGCTCCAGGGGGCGGCGCTGGCCCAACCGGGCAGCCACGGCTGGACGCGGATTGTGATCGAGAAGCCCTTCGGCCATGACCTGGCCAGTGCTGAGGCGCTCAATGCCCATGTGCTCAGTATCTTCCACGAGCGCCAGGTCTACCGTATTGATCACTACCTCGGCAAGGAGACGGTGCAGAACATCCTCGCCTTCCGCTTGGGCAATAGTATCTTCGAGCCGCTCTGGAACCATAACTATATTGACCATGTGCAGATCACGGTTGCCGAGGAGATTGGAGTTGAGGGACGCGGTGGTTATTATGATAGCGCCGGAGCCATCCGCGATATGCTCCAGAACCATATCTTGCAGGTCTTGGCACTGATCGCCATGGAACCACCCGCGACCTTCAATGCTGAGGCGGTACGCAACGAGAAGGTGAAGGTGCTCCAAGCCATCCGCACCCTGGCCCACGAGTCTATTGATCATCTCGCGGTACGTGGCCAGTATGCGGGCTACCACGATGAATCCGGCGTGGCTCCGACATCTACCACCGAGACCTTTGTGGCGCTGCGGCTCCAGATTGATAACTGGCGCTGGGCGGGGGTGCCCTTCTACCTGCGCACCGGCAAGGCGTTGCAGCAACGCCTCACCGAGGTGGTCATTCAGTTTCGCCAACCGCCGCTCTCGCTCTTCAGCCACGCCGAGCATGAGGATCACGTTGGCCCTGCCGATGAGATGGAACCCAATTTGCTGGTGCTGCGTATCCAACCCGACGAGGCGATCACACTTCAGATCGGGCTGAAGCCACCCGGCCCGGAGATGGCGTTACGCCCGGTGGCGCTCGACTTCCGCTATGCGGCGGGGTTTACCGATTCTACTCCCGAAGCCTACGAGCGTTTGCTGCTCGATGTGCTCTTGGGTGACGCCACGCTCTTCATCCGCCGCGATGAGGTCGAGGCCGCATGGGCCTTGATCACGCCCGTTCTTGAGCATTGGGACAGCCCGCACGCCCCTGTACCCGCCACCTACCCACGCGGGAGTTGGGGGCCGGACGCGGCGATGGAGTTGCTTGCGCGTGAGAAGCGCCGCTGGCGGCGGATGTAGGTAGTGCTTACCGCCGCTCAACTCACCGACCAGCAGCGTCGTGGTGCCGTTGCGAAGGGCATCGAAGATTTCCTCATATGCCCCACTGCTCTGAACCGTATATGCACGGGCTAACAATGATTATGCAGCTACAATTTGCAACTCGCGGGGCATTTGGGTCAGGCTGCGCGCCCCATCGGGGGTAATCAGCATATCATCCTCAATCCGCACGCCCAGTTTCCCCGGCAGGTAGATCCCCGGTTCAATCGTGAAGGTCGTACCGGGTGCCAGGGGCATATCATTACCAGCGAGAATATTGGGCCACTCGTGAACCTCGATCCCAATCCCGTGGCCAGTGCGGTGGATGAAGGCATCGCCATAGCCAGCGGCGGCGATCACCTGACGGGTCGCGGCATCAATCTGGCTTGGCGTGGCCCCTGGGCGCGCCGCAGCGCGGCCCGCCGCATTGGCCTCGCGCACCAACTCGTAGATCTGGCGTGCTTCAGTGTCGGGTTCGCCCAAGGCCACCGTGCGGGTGGTGTCGGAGATGTAGCCCTGGTAGCGCGCCCCACAATCAATGATGATCAGATCCCCCGGCTGCAAGGTGCGCTCACTGTTACTATGGTGCGGGTTGGCTCCGTTTGGCCCTGAGGCGATAATATTCTCAAAGCTCTCACCCTCAGCGCCAGCAGCGAGAATTTCGGCGCTCACGATGCGTGAGAGTTGGCGCTCGCTCATCCCCACCTGGATCTGGCGGATCGCCTGGGCCAACCCGGCCTCAACGATCTGGGCGGCGCGCTCCATGATCGCCACTTCATCTGCGTCCTTCACCATCCGCAATTCGGCCATGAGGTTGGTCGCATCAACCACCTGCACTTCCGGCCATGCCGCCTCCAGCGCCCGTAGTTCCATCATCCGCAGCGCGGTATACTCCACCCCCAGCACCAGATTGCGCGGCTGCGCACCGAAGGCTGCATTCAGCGCCAGGGTTGTCGCCTGCATCGGCCCCTCGGTATCGGCCCAGGGAAAGAGGCGCAATGGAACCCGGCTGCTCGCAGCCACCCGGCTCGCCTCCAGCGCCGGGATGATCATGCAGGCTGGCCCCTGGGCAGGAATGATCGCTAAGGTCAGCCGCTTCCCGTGGTGGAAGGTCAGGCCACTCAGGTAGGTCAGGTTGGCATCGGGCATCAACGCCAAGCCAGCGAGGCCAGAGCGCTGAATCGCGATGGTCAGACGATCAAGGCGGGAAGGATTCATTGCGCTTCCTCCAAAGGGTCTGCACTAAACTGATCATGAACTTCTTGCAACTGCACATCGCGGTAGGCCGCATAGTAACTGCGGGTGACTTCGACACTATGGTGGCGCAAGATCTGGGAGACTTCGGCCAAGGCAACGCCCTCGTTGAGCAGGTGGTAGCCCACAAAATGGCGGAAGGTGTGCGGGGAGGTGGTGAGCAGAAGATCGGCCTCATCCACCTTGCCCTCTAGCCGCAACTGCGTGGCGAGCACCTCGGCGGCGGCGTGGACGACACGCCAGCCGGTGGTGCGGCTCAGGCGGCTGCCAGCGGTACGGCGATCCAGCGACTCGAAGAGTGCGGTGTTGGCTGGGGGCCATTTGCGCGCCTCCAAGTAGCGCAGTAGCGCACGTTCAGCCGCCCGGCGGATGAAGAGTCGCCCCTCTTTACGCCCCTTGCCATAGATACTGGCCTGCTGCAAGATCTTGCGATCCCGGCACACATCACCCACATCCAAACCCAAACATTCGGAGATGCGAGCGCCTGAGGAGAAGAGCAGATGCAAGAGCGCCGCATTGCGCAGCCGAATGAGCAGCAAGCGCTCGGTGCGGTCGTCATCGTCGCTACGCGGGCGATCATAGTAGGTGACGAGGCGGCGCAGATCGGGCGGGGTGGGTGCCACTGGCTCTGGGAGACGCGGCAGCACGCGCTTGATCTCGTCCTGGATTGCGGCGACGCGAAAGTTGAGCGCACCGGCTGAGTCGGCCAGGGCCAGAAAGCCGACCAGTGGGCGCACATAGCCATGAATAGTGCGTGCCGAGAGCCGTTCGATGGGTTCCCCGGCTGCTTGCGCCTGTTGCGCACGCTGGGAGAGATCATAGTTGCGGCGGCGCAGACTACGCGCATAACTGGTCAGATCATCAAGCCGCAGATCCCCGATGCGGCTGCGCCCTTGGCGCTCCGCCCAACGCAAAAAGAGATTGAGCGCTACCATATAGGTCTCGATGGTGCGGCGGGCTAAGTGGCGCTGCTCGTCACGCATGCGCAACTCGTCGGCATCAAGATCGGCCTCGTCTTCATCGGGATCGAGGCCAGCACTCTTGAGCCGCGTAACCCAATACTGGGCCGCAGTGTCGAGAGTATCATCAGGGCTGAGCGTTTGGTCTAGCATAGAAACTATTGTACCATTCTCTTCGATGACGTGGTGGTGAGCGAGTAGGTCAGAGCCTACTCATGGCGCAGTGCCTCGATGGGGTCGAGTTGAGCCGCTCGGCGGGCGGGGTAGATTCCGAAGAAGAGTCCTACGGCGAGCGAGAAGGTGAGGGCGATTGCGACGGCGGTGGGTTGAATAGTTGCGGTAAGTAGCCCAGTGAGCGTTACGCCAAGCGCAATGAGTGACCCGATCAGGAGCCCGATCAGGCCGCCTACGAGGCTGAGCATTAAGGCTTCGGCGACGAATTGGAGCATAATGTCCCGTTCACGCGCACCGACAGCTTTACGTAATCCGATCTCGCGGGTGCGTTCGGTGACACTTACGAGCATGATGTTCATAATCCCGATCCCGCCGACGAGGAGCGAGATCCCGGCAACCGAGGCTAAAAACATGGTCAATAGGGTTGTTACGGTCGAGAGGGTGCCCAGAACCTCGGATTGGTTGATGAAGCTGAAGTCGTCCTCTGCACCATCGGTGGCAAGTTGATGCCGATCCCGTAGGATGATGGCGATGCGGGTCTCGATGGCCGTGAGGTCGGCGATGTCTTTGGCAACGATGGCGATGGAGGTGACTCGATAGCCATTTCCGTCGGGGGTTTGCGCACCGAAGAGGCGCTGTTGGGCGAGGCCGATGGGTACGAGGGCTTGATCATCAACCGATCCGAGGGGACTGCCGCCTTCTTCGGCGAGCACTCCGATGACGCGCAGGTTTTGGCCTTTGATGCGCACGGTTTCACCAACTGCGCTGCCGTTGCCAAATAGTTCCTCGGCGAGTGTCGAACCGAGGACGACAACTGTGGCATGGCTTTCGATCTGGCGCGCATCGAAGAAGGTGCCACTGGTTATGCTCAGGGTGTTGGCTTCTGCGTAGTCGGTTGTGACGCCCACGACGGTGGCTGATGTATCGGCAGCGGGGGCAATGATCTGGGTGGTTGTATTGAGGCTCGGTGCGACTGCGGTGAGTGGCAGGTTCAGTGCGGCAATCGCCTCGGCGTCACCAATGGTGAGCGTCTGGGCCGCGCCGATCCGGCTGCCTGGGCCGGAGTTGTTCGGTGATCCGGGGATGATAGTAACGACGTTGGTGCCCATCGCTTCGATCTCGCCGGTGATGGCTGCGCTTGCTCCATGACCAATGGCGAGCAGTGCGATCACGGAGGCAACCCCGATGATCACCCCTAGCATGGTCAGGATCGAGCGCAGTTTATTCGCCAGTAGGCTATCGCGAGCGATCCGCACGACTTCCCATGGATCGGTCGCTTGGTGTGCATGACTCAGTGGTGGTAGCAGGCTCAACTTCTCGCCAGAGGTTGCGGACATTGGTAGGGCGATGGGGATATGGTCACTATGGGTGTTCATGCGGCGACGCTCCTTGCCTCGTTACGCCGATCCTCGCGTAATTGCCCGTCACGTAAGGTGATGATCCGCTGGGTGTGTGCTGCTATCTCTGGCTCGTGTGTGACGAGGACGATGGTTAATCCCTGGCGCTGGTTGAGTTGTTGGAGGATCTGCATGATCTCGGCACCGGTGCGTGTATCTAATGCACCGGTTGGCTCGTCGGCGAGGAGCACTGCCGGGCTACCGACGAGTGCGCGGGCAATTGCCACCCGCTGTTGTTGGCCGCCACTCAGTTCTTTGGGGCGATGCTGCATGCGTTCCCCCATCCCGACAATGCGTAACGCGGTTTCGGCGCGCTGCCGCCGCTCCTCGGTTGCTACCCCCCGGTAGATGAGCGGCATTTCGACGTTGCGCAGGGCGGTTTGGCGGGCGAGTAGGTTGTATTGCTGGAAGACGAAGCCGAGCTTTTGTGCTCGCACGAGTGCCAGCGCATCACCCGCAAGGTCGGCTACCGCGACGCCATCGAGGTCGTAACGCCCAGCGGTAGGCCGGTCGAGGCAGCCAATCACATTCATGAGGGTACTCTTGCCGCTGCCACTTGGCCCCATAATCGCGACAAATTCGCCCTGTTCAATGGTGATAGTGACCCCGGCTAGTGCGTGTACGATAACATCGCCCATCTGGTAGGTCTTGCGTAGATCTTGAAGCGTGATAATCGGGGCAGTCATGGGGGTTCCTTCTGCTCAGTTACGGTAACGCCTGGAGTCGCGGGATATTCGTCTCAAGGCTCGGTAGCGTCACAACCTCGTCGCCGGGCTGTAGGCCACTGATAATTTCGACATACTGCCCGTCACTTAGGCCGGTCTGCACGATAACTTCGCGTACTTCGTTGGCCACGACAACCTGTACGACTTGGTTCGCACCACTGGGCAGGAGGGCGGTGGCGGGTACCAGGACGGCTCGATCCACTCGCGCTGTTTCGATCTCGACATCAATGCTCATACCTACCCGTACTCGCTCTTCAACTGTGGGTAATTCCACATAGACATCGTAGGTAACGACCCCTGAGTTGTCTTTACCCGCCGGGGCGATATAGGTAACGCTCCCCTGACTCGTCCAGTCGGCTAGGGCGTTGATGGTCAGCGTCACTGGCTGGCCCAGTTCGACTTGGGCCACGTCATGCTCGTTCAGGGTCAATTCGACACGCAGAGTGGTGCGATCAACCAGCCCAATGACTGCCGCGTTACCAGCGACAACACTGCCGGGTACGATAGTGACGCTGGTGATCACCCCGGCAAAGGGCGCAGTGAGGGTCGCATAGCTCAGTTGAAGTTCGGCCTGCGCCAGTGATTGTTCGGCCTGCGCCACACTCATTTCGCGAATGCGTAGGTCGTTCGGTGTGGCAGGCTCGGTCAACTGGTCGAGTTGGGCTTGTTTCTGATCTGCGGTAGCTTGGGCCGCAGCAATGTCGGCTGCGCTACCTCCAGCCAGGAGCTTATCCAGTTCGGCTTGGCGTTGGGCCACCACTGCGCGAGCCTGGGTTAGCGCATAATCGCTCGCCCCAGCCAGCAGGTCATCGAGTTGGGCCTGGGCACTGGCGAGATCGGCCTCGGCTTGGGCCAGTCCACTGATCTCGCTCTGTACCGCTTGTTCGTAGGCGATCTGGGCCTGCATCAGTGACTCTTCGGCGCTATTGACGCTACGCAAGGCGGCGGCTTCTTGGTCAATCTCGGCTTGGGTCAGATCACGCGGTGAATCTTCGATCTCACGATTATTCCAGTAGATCCGGCTGTACTCGTCTTGGGCATTCCGCACATCGTTGGCGGCTTGGGTCATCTGTGACTCGGCGCGCGTCTTGGCGACCGAGAGGCTGGTGCGTTGGGCGTCGAGGCTGGCCTGGGCCTGTTCCACCTTAGCTTGAGCGGAGACGACTTCAGTATGCTCGGCTCCGGCCAGTAACTCGTCGAGTTGAGACTGGGCCGAGACGAGGGCGGCCTTGGCTTGAGCAATATCTTCTGTGGTCACATTGTTGTTGACGCTGCGGGCAAGTTGGGCTTGGGCGTTGGCCAGCGCAGCTTCGGCAGCCACAATATCGGATTGAGTCGCATTGCCGTCACGGGCCTGATCAAGCTGGACGCGCGCCGTCTCTAGCGTCGCCTGCGCCTGCGCCACATTCAATTCCAGTTCGCGGGTATCGAGTTGCGCCAGCACTTGGCCCGCCACCACCAGATCGCCCTCGCTGACGAAGACCTTCGTGACGGTGCCGCTGGTCTGGAAGGTGACATCAAGCGACTGCGCGGCCACGACGGCACCGCTGCCACTCACCGTGGCCACGAGAGCGCCGCTGGTGGCGGGAGTGGTGTTATGAAGGGCGGGTTGCTCGGCGGTGCGCACGAGGTTAAAGGCTACCGCCGCCAGCATCGCAACGATAATGATACCGATACCGATTCCCATCCAACGCGAATGCTCGCGGCGCTGGCGGCGTGGTAACGTGGTTGCACTCATCAGCTTGCTCCGTATGGCATATCAAGGTTCGCTATCCCTAGACTAGCGTGAAGCGGCGCGCAGAGCACCATGCGAGCAGGTGATCTTTTGCTCACCCATGTGGGTGATCTCTTGCTCACCCAGCAGGGCATGGGCAAAGTCACCTCCGGTGGAGGTTCGGGGGCGGCTTCGCCGCCCCCGAAAATCTTTTTTTGTTGTTTTTTGGCGGCGTAGCCGCCAAAAAACAACAAAAATTGGGGTTTGGGGCGCAGCCCCAAGGACTTTGCCCATGCCCTGGATCACCCAGAGGGAGCGCAGTGGTACAATTCAAGCCATGGAATCACCATCCGACTCGCACAACCCGCTGATTGAGGAGGAGACATACCGCCGCAGCCGCTTGGTGTTACATACCCTACCCCTGCTACTCTTTCCATTTCTGTCGGCACTTATCACCGGCTTCTTCGCCCGGCTCCTCCTCGCCGACCAGTTACCCCAAGCGATTCATCAGGGTGGGCTGAGTTTCTTTGCATTGGTGCTGATCCTGCTGATCTTTAGTGCTGCTACGATTGTGCTGGTGCGCCTGCAACGCCCGACGCTCTCGGCTCTGCTGTTGATCGGGCTTTGGACCTTCCTGACAACATTTGCCGCATTCCAGCAGGGTGTGACGACCTACCTCCCGGCGCTGATGATGATCCCGATCTGTGCTGCGGGCCTCCTTCTTGATCGCATCGCCAGCGTGATCCTGGCCTTTCTGGCAACGGTCATGGTCATTGCGGCGACGATCCTCGAAGTCAATAACTGGCATCTCCTCCCACAGCGGCTGCCCGATCTGGTGGCCCATACGCCCCTCATATCGCTCGGCTTCTGGGTTATTCTCTTCTGGACGATTGCGATTCTGACTGCATTACTGGCTGGTGGGCTGCAACAGGCGCTCAGCCAGAGTCGTGCTCGTGCCGCCCAACTGGCCGAACTGAGTACCCAACTCGAAGCGCGGGTTGCCCAGCAGACCGATGCGTTATTGAAGCAGGCTCAGGAGACCGCCGCGCTGGAAGAACGGACACGTTTAGCGCGCGAGATTCACGATACGTTGGCCCAGGGACTCACGGGGGTAACGGTACAACTGGGCGCGGCGCGGCGGGCGGCGACGGCTTTGATGCTTGACAGCGACAATCCGAAGATTGCGGCGATTGAGACCAACTTGGATCTCGCCTATCGCACTGCCCGCGAGACACTCGACGAGGCCCGCCGTTCGGTCTGGAATCTGCGCCGCCCAGCCGATGACCAGGGGATTCTGTCCGACGCATTGCGCAGCCTCTCGGCTAAACCGGTCAATCAGGCATTGATCGTGATCTTCAGTGAGCATGGGTCGGCACGCCCCGTACCGATACGGATCGAGGCCGAGGTGCTGCGGATCGCCCAGGAGGCATTGGCGAATGTGCGCAAGCACGCGCAGGCGACGCAGGCGACAATACGCCTGATCTACGAGGAAGAGAGCATTACCCTGCATGTTAGTGACGATGGGATCGGCTGGCCACCGACCATGTTGGTGGCTACTCCAGCGCCTACTGGCAGCCCTTGGGGTGGGTTCGGGATTACTGGGATGCGCGAACGGATCGCGGCACTGGGAGGACGACTGCGGCTGTGGAATGATCGCGGTGCCCAGATCGAGGTTCGTGTCCCATTGCACGCGGCACACGAGACGAAGGAACAGACATGATTCGGGTGTTGGTTGTTGATGACCACCCAGTGGTGCGCCATGGATTGAGTGCTATGTTGCGCTGGGAAACCGATATCGAAGTTGTGGGTGAAGCAGGCGATGGCGGCGAGGCGGTTGCATTGATCGATCAGATCCGGCCCGATGTCGTGCTGCTTGATTTACGCATGCCCGTATTGAGCGGGATCGAGGTGATGCGCCAGATCCGCCCGAAACTTCCCAACGTGCGGTTTCTGGTACTCACCACTTACGACACCGACGAATACTTAGCACCGGCACTGGCAGCAGGCGCACAGGGGTATCTGCTCAAAGATGCGATACCAGAAGATCTGGCCCAGGCTGTTCGCTCGATTGCCCGTGGTGGCGCGGCGCTTGAACCCGGTATTGCAGCACGAGTGCTCCAGCGCATGCACCATGGCGAGGAGAGCGATGCTCTTTCCACCCGTGAGACGGAAGTGCTACGTCTGTTAGTCGCCGGAGCGAGCAATAAACAGATTGCCCTGCAACTGGGTCTGTCGGAAAATACGATCAAAACCCATGTCAGTAATATTTTTGCCAAACTTGATGTCCAGAGTCGCACCGAGGCAGTGGCTGTAGCCTTGCAACGTGGGCTGATCAGTTGAGTATACACAAATCATGCATAAAACTACACACCATCTGAACCTGCACCAGTTACGCTTCCCCTGTGTTTATCGCCGCGAATCGTTCGCGCATACTGCCTAAGGAGGCACGCTTGTGAAGCGTATTGTGACTGCGTCCCCGGTTCTGTTCCTGGCCATGTTGGTTCTCCTGAGTCTGAGTGCTTGTAGTGGCGCTCCTGCCACGTCTCAGCCCGTGCCGACGGCGATCCAAGCCGTGGCGACGCCTGATGTTCCCGTTAGCCCAACGACCGAACCATCACCTGTAACGGCTGCGCCAACCAGCACTACAACCCCGGATTCCTCTGCCGCCGCCCTCACCTTCAATAATACGGCCTGGCATTACGATGCCGACAACGATGTCTATTGGCAGATTGGGGTGCAGTATGCGGCGACTCCAGAGACTCTCGATTATGAGACTCTGGGCATCTATGTTCCCGGTGTCTATATGACAGCGACGGCGAATGCTGATGGTACCTACACCGCCGAACTGAATGCACAGGGCAGTATCAATGGCTTTACCGCCCAGACGGCACCGATTGTGCTGCCGATCAATACGGCTGGCTATGCGGCCCAGAAGGCACCAACCGAGTATAGTTATGCTGGTCTCTCTAGCTACCTGAATGCTGGTTTTATCTACGTCTATGCCGGGGCACGCGGGCGAGCAAACGGCTATGATGCCAGTGGTCAACTGACCTATAGCGGTGGTGCGCCTTGGGGCGTCACCGATTTCAAGGCCGCGATTCGCTTCCTGCGCTATAACCAGGCGGCGTTGCCGGGGAATACCGATAGCATCTTCGTCTTTGGTATGAGTGGTGGTGGTGCCCAGAGTACCCTGATTGGGACAACTGGGGATAGCGAGCTGTATCTTCCCTATCTTGAGTCGATAGGCGCAGCCATGTACGACACCGAGGGGCAACCCATGAGTGATGCGGTTGCGGGCGTTATGGCGTGGTGCCCAATCACGAGCCTGGATTATGCCAACGAGGCGTATGAGTGGAATATGGGCCAGTATGCCGCGACTGAAACCCGCGCTGAGAGCACATGGACTTCGGCGCTCTCAAAAGATCTGGCAGCGGCCTATGCAGACTATATCAATACACTGGGGATCAAAGACGAGCAAGGCAATGTCCTGACGCTTGAGCCGACCGATAGCGGCATCTATACCGCAGGCAGTTACTACGACTATCTGCTCGCGACAGTCGAAGAGTCGCTGAACAATTTCCTGGCCGATACGACCTTTCCGTATACCGCAACAGCGGGTGGGTTCCGCCCCGACGGTGGGTTTGGTGGTGGAGCGGGGCAGGGCGGGCCACCTGCGGGCGAGATGCCGCAGGGTACCCCACCTGCGGGCATGATGCCGGGAGGCGCATCGGAGGCGAGTTCCACAACCTATCAGACGGTGCAGGAATATATTGACGCACTGAACAAGGATGGCGAGTGGGTTGTTTATGATGCCACGACCAATACGGCGCAGATCACCAGCCTTGCGGGCTTTGTGATGAGCCAGAAGAACCCCTCGAAGAGTGTGGGTGCATTCGATAGCCTTGATCGCAGCCAGGCCGAGAATGATGTCTTCGGCAACGACACGAGCGACGCGCTACACTTCGACTCGGTGCTGGCGCAACTCCTTGCGAGCAATCAGGCGCGGTATGCCACCTATGCTGACTGGGACGCCGCCTATGTGGATGCGTATGCAACGGATATACAGGCGCTCGACAAGCTTGGCAACAGCATCGCGTACCGTATGAATGCCTACAACCCGATGTACTATCTGTTGCCCGCCTACGATGGCTACCAGACCGCGACGATTGCACCGCACTGGCGCATCCGCACCGGTATCAAGCAGGGCGATACGGCTACCACCGTGGAGATGAATCTCGCACTCGCACTGAAGGACTATACCGGCGTTGAAGACGTTGACTTTACCACCGTCTGGGGGCAGGGCCACACCCTTGCCGAACGGACGGGTGATGCCACCGAGAACTTCATCACCTGGGTGGTTGGTGTGACGCAGGAGTAGGAAGAGGCGCAGCGAGTGCGCCCATTGACATGAATGTAAGCCTCCTGGCGGGGGTTCGGGGGAGGCTTCGCCTCCCCCGAAGAACTTTTTTTCTCGAATGGTGGCGGCTTTGCCGCCACCATTCGAGAAAAAAGCGGGTCTGGGGCGCAGCCCCAAGCGTGGATTTTAGGGCGGGGTAGCCCTAAATTTCATGTCGATGCTTAACCGTCTGGCCCGCGCAGCATGAGCAGGGGCCGCTCGCGCTCGATATAGGCCAGTTCCCACTCGCTGGTGAAGAGCAGGATCGGACGCTCGTGCGCATCACGCACGTGGCGTACCGTGGGCGGCAGCCGGGTCTGATCGAGTACCTCTGGTGTGCAGCCGAGCCAGCGAGCGGCGACGTAGGACAATGGCTCAATGTCGGTCTCGACGTTGTACTCGGTGGACATGCGTGCCCGCACCACGTCGAACTGCAAATCGCCCACCGCAGCCAAGATCGGCTCGCGGCGCTGACCTTCTGCATCGTACAACAGTTGCACCACCCCTTCCTCGACCAACTGCCCCAGCCCTTTATGGAACTGCTTATGCTTGGAGAGGCTGCGGTTGTGCAGCACAGCGAAGCGTTCGGGGGCGAAGCGCGGGATGGCGGCGTACTGAAGTGGCGTACCGGCACAGAGCGTATCGCCGATAGCGAAGGCACCGGGGTTGGTTACACCGATCACATCACCGGGGAAAGCTTCGGCCACCGTCTCGCGTTCGCGTGCGAACATCCGGCTGGGGCGGGTGAGGCGGATACTCTTGTTGAGGCGTGGGTTAAAGACCTGCATATCCTTGGCGAAGCGGCCCGAACAGACGCGGATAAAGGCCGTGCGATCCCGGTGTAGCGGGTCCATGTTGGCCTGAATCTTAAACACGAAGCCGGAGAAGGGCTCGCTGATCGGGTTGATCGGCCCCCGGTCGCTATCACGCGGGCCAGGCGGTGGCGCGAGGTCAGTCAGGGCTTGCAGAAACGGCTCAACGCCGAAGTTATTCAGGGCGCTCCCAAAAAAGACCGGCGTCACCTCACCGCGCAGGAACGTCTCGCGCTCGAACGTGGCACCGGCACCATCGAGGAGGGCGACATCATCGCGAAGATGCTGGGCGGCGGCGGAACCGATCACCGTATCGAGTGCCGCATCATTGAGCGAGGCAACCTGCACGGGGGCGCGGTACGCACCGTGGGCTGTGCGCTCGAAGCGGAGCACTTGGCCACCTTGGAGGTCGTACACCCCCTGAAAACTACTCCCGGAGCCAATCGGCCAGTTCAGTGGCACCGCATGAATGTGTAGCACCCGCTCGATCTCATCGAGCAGATCAAGCGGCTCACGGCTGGGCTGGTCGAGCTTATTGATGAACGTGAGGATGGGCACACCACGGCGGCGGCAGACCTCGAACAACTTGCGGGTCTGCGCCTCAATCCCCTTAGCGGCGTCGAGCACCATCACCGCGCTGTCCACCGCCATCAGCGTGCGGTAGGTATCCTCGCTGAAGTCCTGGTGACCAGGCGTATCGAGAAGATTGATTCGGCAGTCGGCATAATCAACCGCAAGAACCGTGGATGTGATCGAGATACCGCGCTCGCGCTCCATCGCCATCCAATCGGAGGTTGCGTGGCGCTGGTTCTTACGGGTACGCACCGAACCGGCGAGGTCAATCGCACCAGAGTAGAGCAGCAACTTCTCAGTCAGCGTTGTCTTACCGGCATCTGGGTGGGAGATGATCGCGAACGTGCGACGGCGGGCGGTCTCAACGGCGAGTTGCTGATAGGCGGCATCGCGCTCAGTGGGTAATTCGGTAATTGTCATCAGGCGATATTTCAGTATGTTTCATAGTACTTTGCATTCCAAGAAGCATAGTATAGCATTCCTACGGACATTCGCCCACCACCACCCATACCGGCATCATCCCCTTGCCCTTGATCTCGATCCGCCCACGTGGTTCGCAGATAAACTGCTGTTTGATCATGTGGTAGGTGGCTTCGGTCACTTGGATCATGTTGGATTGCCCATGGGATTCCATGCGGCTGGCGACATTGACGGTATCACCCCACAGATCATAAATGAACTTCTGGCGCCCCAATACTCCTGCCACAACCGGCCCGGAGTTAATTCCAATCCGGATCTTAAAGGTAAAGTTGGTTGCTTGACTTGCATGAATCTTTAACTGCTCATTGGTGATAACTCGTATCATGTCTATGGCCAAGCTTGTGATCTTGACGGCATGATCTTTGCATGCCTTGGGGACGCCTGCCGCAACCATGTATGAGTCACCAATCGTCTTGATCTTTTCTAGGCCATAACTATTCACCAAGTCATCAAATTGCGAGAAGAGCTTATCGAGGATTCCAACCAGTTCTTTCGGTTGAAGTTGCGCAGTGAAGCTCGTAAAGTCTACCAGATCCGCAAATAAAATACTGACACTAGGCATATAATCAGCAATCGGTTCCTCTACCGAATTGCGTAGTTTGAGCCGTTGGGCGATTTCTGCTGGAAGGACATTTAATAATAGTGCTTCTGCGCGTGCATGTTCTTCATTGGCGAGCATCTGTAAATTTCTAATCTCGGTAATATCTTCTTTCACCGCTACATAATGGGTGACTTTACCATTGTCATCCTGAATGGGTGCGATGGTTGCTCGTTCCCAGAAGAGGGTGCCATCTTTACGCCGATTATGAAAATCTCCTCGCCAGATATGTCCTGATAGGATTGTTTGCCATAGTTCTTGATAGGATTTCGGGTCTTGTTCACCAGATTTCATGATGCGCGTGTTCTGGCCTAATGCCTCTTCTACCGTGTACCCCGTTGATGCAACAAAATGGGGATTTACATATTCAATGTCACCGTGGATATCCGTAATAACAATGGTATTCCCACTCTGCTCAAGTGCGCGGTAGTATTTGCGCAAATCAGCATTCTTCTGTAACAACTCTTGTTGAGTGGTGGAGAGTTGTACGGTGCGCTCTCTGACCCGTTGTTCGAGCATGTCGCGCTCTTGTTCGAGCAGATGCCGTATTTGGGTCTCGGTCTGCCACGATTGGTTGAGGCTGCGCAATAAGGTGTAAATGGCAAAGGTAACGGCGGAAGTTACGGCGAGAAATGTTACTGTACTTGTGATACCATATTCAAAGGTACTCGGAGTAATACTTTCTCGTTGTTCTTTTGGAATATATACGCCTTTTCCTATCAACCAAGAGAATATTCCTAATGTTACAAAGCTGATGAACAAAGAAATGACACCTGCACGATGTATGAGTAACGTAGATACAATGATAAAACCAAATAGATAAATAAATGATTCCAGAGAAAAACCGTAATTAACTATCTCGATTAATGATAATCCATAAATGATTATTACAAACAAGTGTGTTCGCCAACGAAAGTCAATGCCACGTATAATACCCAATAGTCCTATGGTACAGACAATCGCAAGATTGACCAGATAAACGACGGGTGTAAATACGAACATCGTGGTTTGAGCCATGAATAGGGCAATAAAACCCAGAAGCGAGGTTAAACGCATCATTGATGTAAAGATGCGCTCCTGAGTTTGAATCCATACATGGTTGGTATTTGGATGGACTGGAAGATCCTCCTTGGCTTCCACTAAGACGAAGCCGAGCAACCAATTCCAGAAGGTTACTCTAGGTTTGGGGCTATGAACGGGGATATTGGGCTGAGAAGCAGGTGCAGATCGCGGTGCCGAGGCAACCGATGGTACATCGTGGAGCAAGCGGCGCAAGGTCATCACCTGACCAATCGTGCGCTGCTGGTGATCAATCAGCGGATCAAGTTCAATCGCATAGCGGATTGTTGCTTCAGCTTGGCCAATCGCAATCTCACTCGTGAGGCAGTGATCAGATGTCGTGGTGGTAAGGGCTTGCTGCAAGAGATCGATCAGGTGCGGCCAAGGCGTTAAGGCATCGGCATAGGGTGCTCCTAAGACCATATGGGGCGGTAATCCGATGATGGTACTCGCCGCTGAATTGAGATCAACAATCCGGCCCTGTTTATTGATAACGATCACCCCTTCGCGTAGACCATCAATGATCAGGTCGCGCGCAATGGGGGTAATATCAATCAGCCGGTAGCCCCAGATGCCCCAGGTGAGAGCGGTGACACTGATGCTAAACGCAAATGGAGTCAGATCGAGGTGAGGGATGGGACTGGCCCCGGAGAGGTAGAGAATGTTCCCCAGCCATGGTGCCGCGACGCCAATGATCAAGGCAATCAGTTGGCCACGATAGAGTCCTTGACTCCGGCGCAAAGACTGCAGCATCAGTACGGTACCGATCAACAAGATGAGGTAGGAATAGGCCGAGTGAATCCAGAACCATGGCCCATAGGTCACTGAGAGGCTGGGGATATTGGCGTTCTCCGCGAGGTGCATGGTTTTCCAGATGAGGCCATGTTGTTCGGTGGTGAGTGCCAGCAGCATAGTGATGCTGGGCAGGGTGAAGAGTGCGACGAGGTAGTGCGGGGCGATCCGCCGTCCTGGTTGGGTGTGGACAAAACAGAAGATGAACCATGTGACCGGGATAAGAGCGATGCCAATGTATTGCGACTTGCCCCATGCGATCTTGCCCGCAAGGCTGGCACTGCTCAGTTCCATTACGTAGCCTACTAACCATTCGGTAATGGCAAAGGCGGTGGAGCTCAGGGCCATGGCGTTGGCGGTACTCCGACGTTGCCATGTATAGAACATTACCCCAGTTGAAAGAAGGGCAGCCCCGATCAGGGGAAGGATGTAGGGTGTCATGTTCATGTCGTTAGAATCTGGTTAACACGTTCTCTTACTGTGGTCTCTATTCTAACACTACCTGCCGATAGAACGTATCGAATGTAACTCCATTTCATACTTCCCCTACGGGTCTTGTTGGGATGAAGCATCGCCCCGCATGTGGCATGGCAAAAACGGGCTATATGGGCGGGCGATGCTTCCAGGGCATGGGCAAAGTCACCTCCGGTGGGGGTGCGGGGGCGGCTGCGCCGCCCCCGCAGATATTTTTTGGTATGTTTTGGCGGCGAAGCCGCCAAAACATACCAAAAATGGGGTTTGGGGCGTAGCCCCAAGAACTTTGCCCATGCCCTGGCGATGCTTCGCCCCTACTTGCATCCCCGCGCTTCCGGCACTACAATACGCCTACGATACAACATAATTTGCTTGGAAACCCACCATGGATCGTCAACAGATCATTGAGCGTCTCTTTGACCACTACGAACACCCACGTCATTCAGGGAGGCTGGAGGATGCTGATCTGGTGCATTCGGGGGGCAATCCCGATTGTGGTGATCTTCTTACCTTCTACCTGAAGATTGATCCGGCGACTGAGCGGATCATTGGCCTCTCGTTTGAGGGCCGTGGATGTACGATTAGTCAGGCTGGGGCTTCGATTCTGTGTGAGTATCTCCAAGACGAGTTCCTCATCACAATTGAGTCTATGGATGATGAGGACGTATTTGAGATGTTGGGGCGTGAGGTAGTACGCTCGCGTCAGCGCTGTTCCACCTTGGCACTCAATACGCTCAAAGTGGCAATAATGCGCTATCGAGCCGGGCGATGATCGTTCTGGCTCCACAGCTTGCTGATAGGATTGCCCACTATGCCGAGGCAGCCTACCCAGAGGAGTGTGTCGGCTGGTTGTTGGGGCAGATTGATGGCACCACTAAGATGGTGCAGGCGGTGGTGGCGGTGCCCAATCGTAGTCAGGATGATCGGCGTCGCCACTTCTACCTCGATCCGCACGATTACCTCCTGGTGGATCGGCAGGCCCGCGCCTTAGGCTTGGATGTGGTGGGGTGTTACCACTCCCACCCCGACGCCCCCGCCCAGCCCTCGCCCTACGACCGCCACGGGGCTGCGGGGGCGGGGCCGAGCTTTTCGTTCTTGATCCAGGCGGTTTGGGGCGGGTGCGCCGCTACTTTGCAGGCGTGGTGGCTGCCCGATCTGGATGCCGATTTTGTCGCGGAGGATCTCGCTTGAGTACCACTTTCTCGCGTGATGAGATCAGTCGCTATGCGCGCCACCTCGTTCTGCCCGAACTGGGTATGGAGGGCCAACGCCGCCTCAAAGAGTCCCAGGTGGCGCTGGTGGGCCTGGGTGGCTTGGGTTCGCCGCTGGCGCTCTATCTCGCGGCGGCTGGGGTTGGCCATCTGGCGCTGATTGATCACGATACGGTTGATCTGACTAACCTGCAACGTCAGGTGCTCTATGGTACCGCCGCGCTCGGTGACGCGAAGACCGCAGCAGCTCAGCGCCGCCTTGCCGATCTTAATCCTCAGATTGAACTGAGCCTTCATCCGACCCGCCTGAGTGCTGCGAATGCGCTCGATCTGTTGCGCCCCTACGACATTGTTGTTGATGGGAGTGACAACTTCCCCACCCGTTATCTGGTCAATGATGCGGCGGTGCTGCTGGGCAAACCGAATGTCTATGCCAGTATCTTCCGCTTCGAGGGCCAAGTGACGGTCTTTGCGCCGCCCCAAGGCCCGTGTTACCGCTGCCTCTACCCGACCCCGCCCCCGGCTGGTTTGGTACCGGGTTGTACCGAAGGCGGGGTGTTGGGGGTGCTCCCCGGCGTGATCGGTAGCCTCCAGGCGACCGAGGTGATTAAGCTGATTACGGGGATCGGCGAACCGCTGATCGGACGTTTGCTGCTCTATGATGCTCTCTCGATGCGTTTTAGCGAACTGCGTTTGCGGCGTAACCCGGCGTGTCCGGTGTGCGGGACGCAACCGCACATTCTTACCCTAAGCGATGAGGCTACCATGTGCGCTCCAATGCTGCCTACGATAAGCCAGCTCACCAGCGACGATGAGATTACTCCGCACGAATTGGCTGAACAACTCCAACACACGACCCGCCCCTTCCTCCTTGATGTACGTAACCCCTATGAGGTTGCGATTGCGAGCATCCCCGGCACCAGCCAGGTGATCCCGGTCGGTCAGTTGTCTGCTCGGCTGAATGAACTCGACCCCAATCAGGAGATCGTGGTCTATTGTCGCAGTGGGGTGCGGAGTGAACGTGCAGTCGAACTTCTGCACTATGCTGGGTTTCGCCGGGTGAAGAATCTGGTGGGTGGGGTGTTGCGCTGGGCCGACGAGATTGATCCGAGTCTGCCGAAGTATTAGGAAGGAGTAACACTATGCCAGGAATCGGTATTATCGGCACTGGCTGGGGCGCACGCATCCAGGTTCCGGCCTTCCGCAGTGCGGGCTTGGATGTGGTGGCCTTGGTGGGGAGCCATGCCGCCAAGACGGCGCAGATCGCGGGGGAGTTGGGTGTGCCTTGGCATGGTGAGAATTGGCGCGACCTGATCGTTCACCCGCAGGTGGATGTGGTCAGTATTGTCACGCCGCCCGCGCTGCACTGTGAGATGACGCTGGCTGCACTGGAGGCGGGTAAGCACGTTCTGTGCGAGAAGCCGACCGCGCTCGATGCGGGTGAGGCGGATATGATGCTCAAGGCGGCGCTGGCGCACCCAGAACTGTTCACCCTGATTGACCACGAACTGCGCTTTTTGCCCGCCATCCGCTACGCTCGCGATCTGATCGCTCAGGGGCGGATCGGTACGGTGCGCCACGCGGAGGTGCGTGCGATCAACGCTTCACGCAGCAATCTTCAGCGCTCCTGGAATTGGTGGAGCGATGCGCTCCAGGGCGGGGGTGTCCTGGGCGCGATTGGCTCGCATCAGATTGATCTGCTGCGCTACTTGATCGGGGATGAGGTGAGCGCCGCGAGTGGTACCACCCACACCTTTGTGGCTGAGCGCAGCGACGCGACTGGCCAGGTACGCCCCGTCACTGCCGATGACTATATGGCGGCCACATTGCGCTTCATCAATGGGGCGAGCGCGGTGATCATGGCGACGACGGTGGCCACCCACGATGAGCCGAACAGTGTGACGATCTACGGCTCGGCGGGGGCGCTGCGTTTCTTCGACGGCAAGCTCTGGCACAACCCCGGCACTGGCTTTGTGGACATCACGCCCCCGCATAGCCTGAGTTTCCCCGACGCGATTGTCGGCGACTTCCCGCAGGGGACGGTCTACCTGGGGGTGGCGTTGAAGGCCGCGCTGGAGGGGCAGCCCCATGCCCTCGCGTCGGCTGCGACCTTTGCGGATGGATTGGCGATCCAGCGGGTGTTGGATGCGATCCGTGCCGGGGCGGGGTGAGCCGCAGAGGACGAGGTTTGTCCGCAGATTACGCAGATTACGCAGATTATTTTTCTATAATAATAATTAGTCCGTAAATTAAGTTTCCAGGTCTTTTTGCGACATAGCACTACCCACCCGCTCACCTTGAACGCCCGCAACGGG
>NZ_RYFD01000068.1 GCF_004138135.1 Candidatus Oscillochloris fontis | reverse complement strand
CTGCACCTAGCGCCCCTGCCGATGAGGTGCCCGATTGGTTGCGCGGGGCCGACACGCCTGCACCTAGCGCCCCTGCCGATGAGGTGCCCGATTGGTTGCGCGGGGCCGACACGCCTGCACCTAGCGCCCCTGCCAATGAGGTGCCCGATTGGTTGCGCGATGCAGAACCACCTCCGGCAACCTTTAGTGGCCCCGCACCCAGTGGCGATATTCCCGACTGGCTGCGTGGTGAGGCCGAGGCGTCCACTACCGCCGCCGCCACCCCTGGTGATGTTCCTGACTGGCTGCACCAAACCGAGCCGCCTGCAACCGCGCCTGCCGCTCCCGCACCCAGTGGCGATATTCCCGACTGGCTGCGCGGTGAAGCCGAAGCTCCCGCACCCAGTGGCGATATTCCCGACTGGCTGCGTGGTGAGGCCGAGGCTCCTACTACCGCCGCCGCCACCCCTGATGATGTTCCTGACTGGCTGCGCCAGACCGAGCCGCCTGCAACCGCGCCTGCCGCTCCCGCACCCAGTGGCGATATTCCCGACTGGCTGCGTGGTGAGGCCGAGGCTCCCGCACCCAGTGGCGATATTCCCGACTGGTTACGTCAACCTGAGCAATCGGGAGCACCTTCGATCCCTGAAGATGTTCCCGATTGGTTGCGCCAACCTGCGTCACCCATCCCTCCTACTTCAGGTGAGGCGGAGCGCGGTAATTGGTTAGATAATGCCTCGGCTCAAACCAATGAGGGTGAACTTCCGGCATGGCTCAGCACCGACACCGATGGGTCTGCGAGTGACGCACGTGCAGCAACCACCGGTGATATGAGCCTGCCATCATGGTTGCGTGGTGTTACCGATGAGCCAATTGCTCCACTAGCGGCCTCTCACAGCCCAAGCAGTGGCGACAGCACCACTTCACGGCGACGGCGTGTGAATGAAGATGCAGAAGGAGACGATTTCCTCAAGGGAACCGAGCTACCAAGTTGGCTACGCCCGATTGAGCCAGAGCCAATCCAAGCGAGTCCTGAAAGCAAAGCTCTTGATTGGCTCACCCGGCTAGGCAGCAGCGATGAGAGCGAGAATGACAACGTCAGTTCGATGGTGCCAGAACCCACTGCCGTTGCACTACCCGCCCGGCGCATCTACGAACGCAGTGCAGAACAACTCGAAGCGATCGCGCTTCTAGAGCGCCTCGTTCACAGCCCCTACCCGGCACCCGTTGAGGCACCGAGCGCTGCGGTACCAAGCCGGTGGCAAAAGATTGGCCTAGATCGGGTGCTCTACGGGTTGTTTATGCTCGTGCTGCTCGTAGGCATGATCATTCCTCAACTCAGCACCCCGTTCCAAACCACCACCCCCAGTGTAGCGGGAGCGGTTGCCTTAGAAGACCAACTTGCAACGCTGAGCGAAGACGATGTGGTGCTGATCGCCTATGAGTGGAATGCGCAACGGGCTGCCGAACTCCGCCCACTGGAAGCAGCGGTCACCAGCCGATTGATCGCTCAACGAACCAAGCTGATCCTGCTCAGCACCAATTTGCAGGGCACCATGCTCTCGTTTGAACTCCGTGGCCCACTCCGCACTGCCGGGTATAACGTCGGCCCGGACGGCAACCCCTTAGGTGGGCGTGACTACATTCTCTTGGGCTATCGCCCCGGTGGCGAAATCGCCCTGCGCCGTTTGGCGCAGGATCTGCGGGGTGAGCTTGTGAGTGACTTTGAGGGCCGTGATACAACCCCCAGCTTAGTCGCCACCAACTTCGATGGCAGCCCGCGCATTGCAAGCCTGAGCGATTTGGCCATGATCATCGTGATGGCCGATCAACCACAGGATGTTCAGGCATGGATGGAACAGATTCACACCGCCGCACCTGCGGTACCGATTACCTTCTTGCTTCCACAAGAGGCTGAGCCGTTGGTGCAACCCTACTTGCGCCTCCCCAATGTCTACCATCTGGCCGGGTTATCGGGGGCACTGGCACTCCAGGCCCAAAATAAGGACGCGGATACGCGCATGATTGCCCAAGCGAGTGGGCAACAAGGGCTGGCAATCGTGACATTGGTTGTGCTCGTGATCGTTAGTAGCCTCGGCGTGGCCATCGCGCGCGCCCGTAGAACTCAGCGAGGTGCTGCGTGACCGGCGATATGCTGAGCCTGATCAGCGGATTGGTTGGGGTTGTCTTGACCCTGATCGTCTTTAGCCGCCTGCTGGGTGATAATCCAGCCTTTCGGACGGTGCAGTATCTCTTTGTGGGGGTCTCGCTCGGCTATGCGTTTGTGGTGGTCTACCACCAGGTATTGCGTCCAAATGCGATCACAATGCTAGGAGCATTGGATAAGCCACCTGTGCTGGGAGTACTCATCCTACCGTTCCTGCTTGGCATTCTGTTACTGGCGCGTATGGTCGCTCGGCAACAGATTTCATGGGTCGCCAACATCCCACTAGCGCTAGTCTTTGGGGTTGGCGCGGCGCTCGCACTAGGAGGAGCGTTAGTTGGAACCTTGGCACCGCAACTTCTGGATACGGTGCGCCCGATCAGCAATGACCCGTCCCAGGCGATTGGTAGCGTACTCCTAGTTCTCGGCGTGGTATTGACTCTCTCCTATTTCTACTTTACGGTACCCCACGAGACACCCGGCGGAGCAATTGTCCAGACGAGTGCCCGCCTTGGGCGTTGGTTGCTCATGATCGCCTTTGGGTTCTTCCTGGCGGGGAGCCTGCTAACCTATATCACTGCGCTGAATGAGCGGCTGGCCTTCATTGTTGATTGGGTACGCGGGTTCTTCGGCTAATTGACATATGTGGCAACCACAAGAGGGGATATGGCTGAGACACGCGGATCTGTGCTGATTGCTGAGATCGGGAGCTTGATCACCAGAGTGACTCTGGTGGATCAGGTGGATGGCGAGAGCCGGATGATCGGCCACGCCGAGACGAACAGTAGCATCGAGCCACCCTATCAGAATGCACTCTACGCGGTGTTGGAGGCCAGCGCACAGATCGCGGAGATGACCGGGCGACAACTGTTGCGCGAGGGACAGTTGATCATGCCGCAGGGCAAGGATCGCGACGGGATTGATCATCTGGTGGTAGTCACGAGTGGCGCTGGATCAATGTCGCTGGTAATTACGGCGATTGCGGCGGATCTCTCGGCGCGTAGTGCCCGCCACGCCATTCATGCCACCTATACAACCCTGCTCCAGACGGTCACCCTCGATGATGCGACCGGACAAGCCGCTATTGGGAGTGGCGGACTTTCGTGGATCGAACGGCAGGTACAGTCACTGCTCAATCTGCGTCCGGATGCGGTAGTCATCGCAGGCGGTCTTGAACATGGGGCAATTGATGCACTCAACCGGCTGGCGCATATTGTGAGCTTGACGGCGGTGCATACAACAATTGATCATAACGGACAGCAGCGCCAGGATGTGCATGCCCGTCCGGTTCTCTATGCGGGCAATAGCGAGGCACGAGAGCGGGTGATCGAGGCATTATCAGATCGGGCCGAGATCTTCGTGGTGGAAAATCTGCGTCCAACACTAGACGAGGAGCGCCTAGCAGCAACTCGCCAGGAGTTGTCGCGGCTGTACGAGAAACAGATTCTGCCCCGACTACCAGGGATTGCCGGGCTGCGACGCATGAGCCAAGCACCCATCCGCACCGTCTGTGATGTTTCTGGGCTACTCACCCGCTTTGCGGCTGAACGTAATAAACGGCGATTGTTGCTCGTGGATGCCGGAGCGAGTAGCAGTTCGGCCTTCTACGCAGCACCCGGACGCTACCACCCAACGGTGGTCGGAAGTTGTGGGGTGAGTTATGGCATCAGCAACATCTTGGTGGAGCGTGGGGTGGCCGCGCTACAGCGTTGGCTGCCCTTCCCGATCAGTACGAGCGAATTGACGCACCGCTTGCTCAATAAACAGCTTCGCCCGCACCTGATTCCGAGTACGCCAGAGGATCTGGCGATAGATCTGGCATTAGCTCGCGAAGCCATTGGGATGGCGCTAGACACGCTACGTGATGAGATCAACCCCGATGACTATGACTGGCTGATCGGCTGTGGCGGGATCTTGGCGCACGCGCCCCACCCTGGATTGGCGTTGTTAGCGCTACTCGATGCCACACAAGCGGGGAGTGATCAGCGCCAACCGATACTCGACATCCACCTGGACAGCCTCGGCTTGGTACCAGTCATCGGTAGTTTAGCCAGCTTCCATACCGATGCAGCGGTCACGATCTTCGACCGTGACCTGCGCAATAATACGCCCCTAGCCACCTGTGTCATTGCGCTGGGCAGCGGGCAAATGGGAGAAGTCGCGGTGGAGGTGGAACTGAATCGGGTAGGCGGCAAGAGCGAGCAGTGTACAGTGCGCCACGGTGAGATGGTGCGTCTGGCGTTAGCGCCGGGGCGCTTCGCCCAATTGACTTTGCGGCCTGCACCGGGGGTACAGATTGGTTCTGCCGCTCCTGGCGAGGTGGTGGTCTCTGATCCGGCTGGCATTGCGGGCAGTGCGCTGGGTATCGTGATTGATGCACGTGGACGACCGATCCAGTTACCGAGTGATGATCAGCAACGGTGTATGAAGATCTGGGAGTGGATGGTGGCGGTGGGGGCTGAGAGCGGGGAGAGCCCCTTTATTACGGCGAGTCCAAGTATTGCGTTAGCGACAGCTACAGCACCAGTAGCGACGATTCGGTTACCGGCTGAGGTGATAGCCGAACCAGCAATGCGCCCCGCCGCACCGCCGCCTCCCGCCGACCCAATTATGACGCAACCGCTGGAAGCGCCACCAGTGGTGGTAAAAGAGATTCTAGAGGGTAGCGAAGCCAAAGCTACCCCCGGCAAGCGGATCTCGCTGAGCGATCTAGCGGCCCAAGAGAAGTTGAAGTTACCCGATCTGCCCCCCGCAGTACCAACCGAGGCACTGGGGGATGATCTCGACGCATTACGCCAGAGTGTTGCGGCCCCCAAACGGCGCAGTTGGTTTGGGAAGAAGAAGTAGCGACGCAAGATATTGCGTCGCGACCCGACCCGACGCAAGATATTGCGTCGCGACCCGACCCGACGCAAGATATTGCGTCGCGACCCGACCCGACGCAAGATATTGCGTCGCGACCCGACCCGACGCAAGATATTGCATCGCGACCCGACCCGACGCAATATCTTGCGTCGCGACCCGACCCGACGCAAGATATTGCGTCGCTACTCTTCGCTAATGGTGATACCGAGGATCGTCTCGCCGGGACGCACGGTATCGGCGGGATTTTGGGGATCACGCAGCGGGATTCCCATTACGATCTCTTGGCCGGAGGTGACGCGGCCAAAGATGGTGTACTGACCATCAAGCCAGGAGGCATCACCGGTGGTGATGAAGAATTGCGACCCGGCACTGTCGGGATCGTTTGAGCGCGCCATGGCGACAATTCCTGGCTGATTAAACGAGATCGTGTCGGTAAACTCGGCAGGGATAGAGTAGCCCGGATTGCCGGTGCCATCACCATTGGGATCGCCGCCCTGCGCCATAAAGTTGGGCAGGACCCGATGCCAGGTGAGACCATTGTAGAAGTTCTCACGCACCAAGAAGACGAAGTTATTGACCGTCTGGGGGGCAATAGCGGGCAGTAATTCGATCACGATATTGCCGCGTGGGGTGATGATCGTGGCAATATACTTTTTGGCCGGATCAATACTCATAGCGGGCGCAGCCGCATAGGTACGAGTGGTTGCGGTGGGGAGCATCTGCACATTGGGATCGGGGGCACTGGTGGCGGTGGTTGCAGCGGGAACAGCAGTTGCCGGCATGGCCGTGGGGCTATCGGCAACGACGGTGGGACTATCGGCAACAACGGTGGGGCTGGCAACTGGAGCAGATGGCGCAGCTTGACCAATGATCAGGCCAACAACAATACCAGCAACGAGCAGGACGACAGCGACCGCGATCACGCCAGGCATAGCGGGGGGCGGAGTTGCGGGCTTCGGTTGGGGTGAACGTGGTTGACTCACGAAGTGACTCCTTGGGTTTATAGATACGCAGAATCGCGGACATTATAGTTCGCTTTGTTACTGTACGCCATACGCCAATGCAGGGGCGCGGTGAGCGATATCGTTGCGCAGGCGCAGCAACGCCAGATCGCCTGCTTTGGCCTCTAGCATCAGATCAAAGGCGGGTAGCCCACGCGCAGCTTCGAGGAGGCGTTGGAGTGCGGCAGCCTCGATGAAGTCGGCGTGTTGGCCGGGGCGCGGCGGCAAGACGCGCCCCGGATGATTGGCATGGGCGGGCAGCAAGTGGGCTTCGCTGCGCGGGCTGCTGAGGTGGACTTCGGGGCGGGTTGATGCGGGCCACGTGGCGAGCGCCAGCCCCAAAGCCAAACTGAGGGGGATGGCCTCTGGGTTGAAGATCTCCCAATGCAGCAGATCAAAGACGAGCGGGATACCGCAACGCTGGTGCAAGATGAGCAGTTGGCCCAAGCTAAACCCGGCGCTATCGTGTTCAACGGCGAGGCGGGATTGGGCACGCGGGGAGAGCATGGCGAAGCGGGCGGCAAAGCGATCCAGGCTGGCCGGATCGGCGTGCGCAGCACCGACATGCACCACGAGGGTGCCCTCGATGCCTCCGGCAGGGCGGTGAGCATCGAGACGTTCGAGAAGCGCGGCAGTGGCCTCGATTGCCGCGAGATTAGCCGTTACGTGGTTCGCGTCAGCAGCACCCAAAGCGACCCCATGATCCATGTGGCTCGTGAGGCGGATGTCGGTACGCGCCAGCCGAGCGGCGAGCAGATCGAGCTGAGCAGCACAGGCATCTAATTGATCGAGCGCCTGGGGGGCGAGCAGATCGGGGCGGATACGGTAGAACTGGACACCGATGCGCTCCAGATAGCCCAGCACATCCCCCAGCCGCACCAGCGCTAGGCTGAGATGCGCCGGGCCACCCGCGCCAAGCCCAGGCCGACCGACGACACGCACGGCAAAACCGAGACGGATGTGAGGAGGTGTTGGCATGGTCTGTCCGTCAATAAATAACCTTAACCGTGTAGATAGTATATCACGGTTACGTGTATGTGTCACGTTTGACTTCCGGAAAGCATCGCGACGCGCCTCCGTAGGGTAGCACCGGCTTCCAGCCGGTCGGTGGCGCATCGTGACCGGCTGGAAGCCGGTGCTACCTTCAGGCTTAACCGAATGCTTCGCCACCCCCGCAGATCTTTTTTTGGTGTTTTTTGCGGCTTTGCCGCAAAAAACACCAAAAAAAGCAACTCCTCTACTCCGGGTTAGCCAGGAACTTGCGATGGGTGCGGGTATAGTAGCGGATCTGACGCGGGAGATTGGGATCAATCGGGGTAGCGTGGATAGCCTGCAAGACCTGTTGGACTGCGGTGGAGAGACCCGCCTGGATGCGGTCGGATGGGGCACCCGAAGCGCGTAGCTGGCGCAGTTCGGCTTCCCAGGGCAGACTACAACTACCGTGAGCGGTGATGCCAATCAGATCGGGGAGGAGCTTGTTGTGGCGCAGCCAGTTGAGGGCGAGGCAGAAGGTGGTGGTCGGACAGGTGATCCGTTCGAGGGTCAGCAACATCAATTCAGCCTCACGGCCCACTGCAATCAGAAAGAGGGCGCGATCATCTTCCCCAAGTTCCTCAACCGTGCGCTGGGGTATAGCCAACAACCCAGAGAGCGCATCGGCCAAAGGGCGCGAGAGCATGTCGGCGCAGACAATTGCGGTGAGGTTCCAGCGCGCACTCTTGATCAGTGCAATCAGGCGTTGCAGGGTGGTGCCAATATCGGCATAACTGAAGTGGAAATCCTGGGTTTCGCTCATGTGCAGGCCATCATCTTGAGCCGAACCGAGGTAGACGACACCTTCTTGGGCGTAGAGATGATCCTTGACGTTAGTCACGCTACGAAATTCGCGGTAGCGTTCAACGGCATTGATGTTATCGAGTAGCTCGACCTGTGCCTGCGGGCCATTAGCAAGGAGGAGTGCGCGCCCGAAGGCAGCCATGGCTTGATCGTAGTGATGCAGACCGAGGTGGGTTTTGCCCAACAGATTGTAGATCTCCCAGTCGGCAGGATAGCTCTGCAATGGGCGTTGTAGATGATCAAGCGCCGCTTGAAAATCGCCCAGGATGTAGGTGATAAGGGCAATCTCAAAGTGGGTCGCGGGATCATCGAGGTCGAGACTCAGGCAGTGCTGGAAGATGGTGAGCGCATCGTCGTAGCGTTCAAGTTCGACCAGAATATAGCCCAAGTTGAAATAGGCCAGGAAGTCGCCAGAGAGATTGGCAACTGTCCGAAACTCCTCAGCCGCCTTGGCCAAGAGGCCACTACGTTGGTAGTAGAATCCCAGCGCGTTGTGGGCCTCGGAGAGACGCGGATTGCTGGCAATGGCTTGCCGATAGGAATCAACCGCTTCGGCAATCCGATTAGAGCGCTCGAACGCGATGCCACGCTGGAGATGGCGCAGGCCAGTGTCGCGGTTGTGTTCTTCCTGCATCCTCGACTCCTCCTACGATGCCTTGTAGGGGCGAAGCATCGCCCTCCAGCCCAGATCATGTTCCCCCGCCACATGGAGAGCAATGCTTCGCCCCTACTGCAAGGCAGCCTGTTGCAGCGTGATAAGATGCGCAATACCCTGGCTGGCCAGATCAAGCAGGGCATCGAGTTGGGCACGATCCACCGGTGTGCCCTCTGCCGTCCCCTGCACCTCCACAAAGGCCCCACGTGCTGTCTGCACCACATTGCAATCCAGATCGGCGCGACTATCTTCGGCATAATCAAGATCGAGCAACATCTGGCCATCAAGCATCCCCACACTCACCGCCGCAACCGCGTGGCGTAGCGGGTTGGTAACGATGATGCCCTCGGCATGCAGTTTACGCAACGCCAGTGCAAGGGCCACATAACCGCCGGTGATCGCGGCAGTGCGGGTTCCGCCATCAGCCTGAAGCACGTCGCAGTCAACAGTGATCATGCGCTCGCCCAGCGCCTCCAGATCCACCGCCACACGCAGCGAGCGCCCGATCAGGCGCTGGATCTCCTGAGTACGCCCACTGGCCCCGTTGCGTTCGCGGCGGGTGCGGGTATGGGTTGAGCGCGGCAAAAGTGAATATTCAGCCGTCACCCACCCCCGCTGCTGGCCACGCAACCAACCCGGTAGCTGCTCTTCAAGGCTGGCCGCACACAGCACGCGGGTATTACCGCAACTGATGAGCGCCGAACCCTCGGCATACGGAGCGGCACCGGGGATAATTTCGATGCTGCGAAGTTCAGTGGGGAGCCGTCCGTTGTGGCGGGCCATGGAAATCTCCGATGTTTGCTCAAGGGATGTACGCTAGACATATGATACCAGAATACACTCAAAACATGTACAACATCTCAAAATCACCATCAGACATCACTCCTTAGCATTTTGGCACTTCGGTGGATCGCAGATCGGTGCTCACAAGATGAGCAGTCATCTGGCTCATGCTCATCAGAGTCTCCTTTCATCCATTCTCAATGCAACGAATTTCCGGGAGGCGATTTATACCAAAGTCAGTGTAGTACATAGGGCACCGTGCCAAATGAACAGCCCCCTAGGCGTGCAGAAGTTCTACCAGGCAGGGCATGTGCAAAGTTCTTGGGGCTACGCCCCAAACCCCATTTTTGGTATGTTTTGGCGGCTTCGCCGTCAAAACATACCAAAAAATATCTTCGGGGGCGGCTGCGCCGCCCCCGAACCCCCACCGGAGGTGACTTTGCACATGCCCTGTTCCACCAGGCAGCGCTGTTGCAAGAAAAGAACAGATGAAACGTCGTCTTTGTTTTGGATTGCATACCATTGCTAATATATGGTATACTATATTGGTCAACAGGGGATACACTGTTGATAACAATACGATTTACGGAAGTCAAACAACAAACAAGCAAAGGCGAATTTTCTAAAAAATTATGAAAAAACTACATTTCAAGTTCCTAATAAATCCGATAAAGATGTGGATTGCGCCAATATTAGGTTATTTGATAATATTTTGCACTTTAACATATCCGTTAATATTTCGTTTTCGCACACATTTCTTTACAGATACAGGGGATGGATTACAAAATGTATGGAATATTTGGTGGATAAATAAAGCTGTAACAGAACTACATCAGAACCCTTGGAATACAACATATCTTCACTATCCGCAAGGAACATCACTACTTGGACAAACATTAAATCCTTTCAATGGATTTCTTGGAATTCCCTTATTAAAAATTTTCACATTAATTGAGACATATAATTTGATTGTCCTCTTCTCCTTTGTTATTGGAGGGCTTACAGCATTTTGGTTAGCCTATTTCACAACAAGATCCTATTGGAGCAGTTTGATTGCAGGATGTATTTTTACATTCTCCCAATATCATTTTGCACATGCTCAAGGACATCTACAATTAGTTTCTCTTGAATGGATTCCACTATTTGTGCTTTACTGGTATCGTTTGATTGTCAATCCAAGTATTTTAAGAGCAATTATAACTGCACTCATTCTTTTTGGTGTACTATTATGTGATCATTATTATTTTTTGTATTGTATCCTTACAGGGATACTGATCATATTATGGCATGCTGTCTCAAATAAAGATTTCCTATTTCTTCTCAAAAAAGCATATCTCCTTGCTTTTGGTGCGTTTATTTTTGTTTGTTTAATCACTTCAGGGATTTTAGTTGGATCTTTAGTATTGATACAAATCAAAGACCCTTTAATAGGGGAACATAATCCATTAGAATTCTCGCTTGATCTGTTAGCTCCTTTTATTCCAGGAGGATATTGGAAATTTGCTCAATTCACGGAATTTTATTGGTCTAAATTACCTGGGAATATTTATGAAAGCAGTGTCTATGTCGGATTATCGATAATCTTACTAATCTATTATACTTGGCGTAAACGACAGGAAATTCGCATACTCTATCCTTCTCTTTTTCTTTGGTATGGAATTTGTTTCTTTTTTGGTATAATGGCTTTAGGGCCAGTATTACATTTTGGAGGAGAACGTATTTTTACAGGAATAATGCCTTATACCCTACTTCAAACATTTTTTCCTCTGTTAAAATTATCTGGATGCCCTGTAAGAATGATGGTCATGGTCATGCTTGGCGCTTCTGTGATCAGCGCAATGGGATTCGCCTTCTTGTTTCAACAAATACGTTCAATACGAAGGCGAGTATTGATAGGGGGGATTTTTGGGATCATGTTATTATTTGACTTCCTTCCCAACCAAATCCCTAGCACTAATATCATTATTCCTGAATATGTCGAAATTTTAAGAGATTTACCTGAAAATGGAGGACTTATAGATACAATTACACTGCCTACTATTGCGTTATATTATCAAACTATCCATAATAAACCAATAGGTGACGGGTATATCTCTCGTTACCCAACGAGTGTCATTACTGAATACGATAAAAAACTTAAATCAATACAGGAACAAGACTATTTTGTATTAATGAGAGAACATAAATATACATTATATACTTATTTCTTCTAAGATTAATGTTGATTTTTGCAATAGTACATTATTAAAACTTCTTTACGAAAATAATGAAATAAGATTGTTTGAGATACAAAAGAAATTAGGTCTATGGAGTCAAACCTACCGCCCAACATCCGCCTGTTGGTGATGCTACTGGCACGTCACCGTCGAATTTAGGCACATTTTTCATGCATGGTGTATGCTATCACGTGTATAGTTCGAGAAAGCTTCCCGGGCCGCAGCTTTGACCTCCGGCTTTGAGATTCTGGTACAATCTCTTTCTATGTATGTGATTGGTACTGCAGGCCATGTTGATCATGGCAAATCCACCCTGGTCAAAGCCCTTACCGGGATTGACCCGGATCGCCTCGCCGAAGAGCAACGCCGGGAGATGACGATTGACCTGGGGTTTGCGTGGCTGCGCCTGCCGAGCGGGCGCACGGTGAGCCTGGTTGATGTGCCCGGTCATGAGCGCTTCATCAAGAATATGCTGGCCGGGGTGGGTGGCCTGGATGCGGCGCTGCTGATCATCGCTGCCGATGAGGGCTTTATGCCACAGACGACGGAGCATCTGGCCATCCTCGATCTGTTGCAGATCCAGCACGGGGTGGTGGTGATGACCAAGGCGGATCTGGTGGAGGCCGAGTGGCTGGAGTTGGTGCGCGAGGATGTGGCCAGCCGCTTGCACGGAACGAGTCTGGCGGGTGCGCCGCTGGTGGCGGTGTCGGCACGCACTGGCCAGGGGCTGAACGAGTTAAAGACGATTATTGATCAGGTTCTCGATGCAGCCCCGACCCGTGGCGAAGCACAGGGTGTGCCGCGTTTGCCGATTGATCGTACCTTCAGTATTGAGGGCTTCGGTACAGTAGTGACCGGCACGCTAGTTGATGGGCCACTGGCGGTGGGGCAGGAGGTGGTGATCCTGCCCCACGGCTTGGCTGCGCGTATCCGGGGGTTGCAGGTACATAAGCAGCGCGGCGAGACAGCATTGCCCGGTTCGCGGGTGGCGGTCAATCTGGCCGGGTTGCACCCCAGCCAGATCCGACGCGGCGATGTGTTGAGTCTGCCAGGGCGGTACCAACCTACCCAGATGCTCGATCTGCGCCTGCGCACGCTGGCTGATGCGCCGCCGATCAAGCAGAATGATGGGTTTGATCTCTTTGTGGGTGCGGCTGAAGTGCGTTGCCGCATCACGCTACTGGATGCCGAGGTGTTGCAGCCGGGAGCCGAGGGCTGGGTGCAACTGCGCCTTGATGCGCCGGTGGTGGTGGCCAAAGGGGATCGCTGCATCCTGCGGGTGGCCTCGCCCAGCCTGACCGTCGCGGGCGGGCAGGTGGTTGACCCGCATCCGCCACGGCATCGCCGCTTCCGCGCCGAGGTGGTGGAGGGGCTGGAGACGTTGGCGCGCGGCAACCCCGATGAGTTGCTGCTGCAAGCTCTGGGAGCCGGGCCACCGCGTGAGTTGGCCGATCTGCTCCAGGAGTTGGGGATGCCAGAGGGTATCGGGCTACCCCTGGTAGAAGATCTGGTGGCGCAGGGGCGCGTGCAGCGGTTGGGTAGCCCGCCCAATGTCGCGCTGGTCAGCCCGGAGGGTTGGGGGCGACTGACGGAGCGGCTGCTGCCGCCGCTGCGCGCCTACCAGCGGCGCTACCCGCTGCGCGAGGGGATGCCGCGTGAGGAGGTACGCCAGCGTTTGCGCCTGACGCCGCGCCTGCTGGCGCTCTGCCTCGATGCGGCGCAGCAGCAGGGGCTGCTCGGCTGGAACGAGACGAGTGTTTGGATCGCTGGGCATCGCGCCGAACCCGATACGGCCACCCGGCGCAGCCTGGATGCGGCACTATCCGCAATGGCCCGCAGCCCCTACGCTCCGCCCACGCCCGATCTCGACCCGGAACTGTTGGCCTGGGCGCTGGAGCGTGGGCTGTTGGTGCGGGTGGCCGCCGATCTCTTCTTCTTACCCGATACCTATACCGAGTTGGTGGCGTGGGTGCGTGCGACGATCATCAGTACGGGGAGTGTGCAGGTGAGTCAGCTACGCGATCAGTTCGGGACGACCCGCCGCTACGCGCTGGCGCTGCTCGAACACCTGGATGAGCGGCGGGTCACCCGGCGGGTGGGGGAGGGGCGGGTATTAGTGTAAAGTTTTGGGTGTTGTTGGCGGCTGCGCCGCCAACAACACCCAAAGGGAGATTTTGGGGGGCGGCAAGCCGCCCCCAAGCCCCTACCGCTCTGGACAGAGGCCGCAAGAACGTGCTACACTCCCTATAGTTTTTAGCGCAGTGAGAAAGGATTGATCCGTGGCAAAGGAGCATGATCTGCGGCGGTTCGGCACGATCCTGTTGTTGGGGGTCGCGGCTGGGGCGGCTGCACGTTACTATATAGAAACTCGCGTCCGCGAGGCCAGCACCACCCCCACCCAGATGATTGATTGGGAGCAGGCTCGCAGCATCGCCCTGCGCGTCTCGCAGTGGGAGCAAGCGCCGATCCCGGATCGCGATTTTCGCCGTGAGCAGTACATCCGCTTGGTGAAGCAGAGTGAACCGCTGATCGCCGCCTACCTGGGGGTGGAACTGCCCGCGCCGGTCAATCGGGTCTATGTTTTTGATCGGCGCGAATGGCTGGAGGCCAACTTTGTCTCCTTTAAGCATCTCTTCCGCCCCATCGAGGAGATCTATGCGCGCAATGGCGGCGCGCAGGGCGGCTTGGCGCTGCTGCTAGGCGGGGTGAATAGTAAGCTCCTGGGGACGCAGATCGGTGGGTTGCTGGGCTATCTGGCGCGCCGGGTATTGGGGCAGTACGATCTCAGTCTGCTCTCGCCCGATCCCGATACACGCGGTTCGCTCTATTATGTCGAGCCGAACATCAGCCAGGTGCAGTCGGGGCTAGGCGTGAATGACGAGGAGTACCGGCTCTGGATCGCGCTGCACGAGACGACGCACGCCTTTGAGTTTGAGGCCTATCCGTGGGTGCGTGACTATTTTAACGGGTTGCTCCAGCAATACTTTGATCTGCTCAGTACCCAGCTAGAGAGCCTGGGCAGTAGCCTGATCAGCCTGGCCAACCGGGTGGCGCAGAGCCTGAACACGGGCACGCACTGGATCGAGGCGGTGTTGACCCCGGAGCAGCGGGTGATCTTCGAGCAACTCCAGGCGCTGATGTCTATTGTTGAGGGTTACGGCAACCATGTGATGAATGCGGTGGGTCGCCAGATGTTGCCCAATTTTGATCAGATCGAGCAGCGCATGGCGCAGCGCCAGCAGAACCGGACGCTCTTCGAGCAACTCTTTAACCGCATCACCGGGTTGGATCTGAAGATGGCGCAGTATCAGCAGGGCGAGGCGTTTGTGAATGCGGTGGTTGAGGCTCGTGGTATCGCCTTTGCGACGCGGGTTTGGGAGGGGGTAAAGTTTCTGCCCACGATGGAGGAGATCCGCGAGCCGCAGCGTTGGATTCAGCGGGTGGAGGGGATGGGGTAAGGGGTATCCCGGTTATTGGCCGCAAAAGAACGCAGAGAACGCAGAGGGAGGCTTGTTAGCGCGGTGGCTTCGACAGGCTCAGCCACCGCGCCGTTGGCCAACCGCGCCGTTGGCTGAGCCTGTCGAAGCCACCGGCACATCCCAGAACTTCTTCGCGCTAACAAAGGTTGAAGGCTATGCTTATGCATGATTATTTGGATTATCCGTAAGCAAACCCTCGGCATGAGCCGCCGTTAGCAAATC
>NZ_RYFD01000067.1 GCF_004138135.1 Candidatus Oscillochloris fontis | reverse complement strand
TTGCGCCTCTACAGATGCAAAATCTTGCGCCTCTACAGATGCAAAATCTTGCGCCTCTACAGATGCAAAATCTTGCGCCTCTACAGATGCAAAATCTTGCGTCTCTCTACATCAACCGCCTACGCACCACCCCCACCCCGACACCCAACCCAAACAACCCCAGCGCGATCAGCAGCGGCAGCGTCCCGGCACTTGCCTGAGGCACGTTTGCTACATTCAGCTTGTACATCGTCATCTGAAGGTTACTGGTAGGGTTGCTGAAGGTGAGCACCGGGTAGGCGACACTGGTGCGGTAGATAACCTGTCCGGCGAGCCGGATATTACCCTGGAGAATGTAGCGTCGTCCACCATTGATCTGGGCCGGATCATAGGGCAAACTGAAGGAGAAGGGCGATTGCGCCCCGCTGGTGCTGAAGATACGCTCGGTGATCACCACGGGTGGCTCGTTGGTAATCGTCACGTCGGCCAACTGAATGGTCACTATCGCGCTACTTGGGAGCGACTCAGCACCACTCAGATAGATTACCCCATTGAGGGTGGTGGTAGATTGGGCTGCGACTGGGTTGGGTGCGCTGCTGAGGAGCAGGGCGCAGGCCACAAGGATGAGAAACATAGGTTTCATTGGTTTCTCCAAACTCTTGATGCTTGATCGGATTGGAATCGAAGTATAGCACAGAGACCGCATTATGCCCCTTCCGCAACAACGCAGCAAATACGAATCACCCGCCCGTTTCGAGCCACTGGAACAACTCGACTATTTCCGCCGCGAGGGCTTAGCCCCGGATGGCCCAGCACCCGCCGGGGTGATCCTCTGTTACCAGCGCAGCCTCGTTCGGCGGATCATGATCGAAGAGGCGATCACGCCGTCGCTCTGTGTATTGGGGCGGCTCTACCCGTTACCCTCGACTGGAGGGCGCGTGGCGGTAGCAGGCGACTTCGGGATTGGCGCTCCGGCAGCGGGGATGCTGATCGAGTTACTGATAGCGATGGGCGTGCGGCGCTTTATTACGATTGGCACCGCTGGTAGCCTCAGTTCGCAATTGGGGATCGGCGATCTCACCGTGTGTCGCGCCGCCTACCGTGACGAGGGGGTCTCGCACCACTACCTAGACGACCCGAACCCGCTGGTGGAGCCAGATCCTATGCTGAGTGACGCTTTTGCGGCGGCGCTAGGTGTGGCGGCTGTACCTGGGCCAACCTGGACAACCGACGCACCCTTCCGCGAGACCGAGGCCGAAATTCAACACTACCAGCAGCTTGGCGTCTTAACCGTAGAGATGGAGGCAGCCGCACTCTTCGCCATCTGTCGTTACCGTGGGGTTGCGATTGCGGGGGGCTTCGTGATCAGCGACCTGCTCAACGAGCCGATCTGGAACCCACAGTTCCGCGCCGAAGCGACTGCCGAGGGCCTATGGCGATTGTTTGTGGCGGCCCGCGCTGCTGCTCTATGAGGAAGAAGAAGAGTAGAGACATCTCCGGCTCTACCCTCCAATCATGAACCTGCATTATTTCCTATGGCGCTACCCGTAGTTAAGAAAGAGGGCATAAAAGCCCTCTTTCTGGTATTCTGGCCCAAGACACCAGCCTGTGCATCTCGACGCAATACTCGGCACGCCCTCACCTGATCACCCCAACGCCGCACCACAACGCCCACCAACGCGGGCTAGATCCAATCCACTCCACGTCGGTGGGCATTGTGGGTGTGGCCCGCAACTTCAATCACTGGACGTAACATGACGTGGCCCTAGTTCAATGGGGGAGCCACATGCTTCGTCCCTACCACCCATGTTATACTACGAGTCACAACGCACAAATAAACCCAGGAGAAGATGAAACGTGCCGTTACGATCTCTGGTAGCGCCGCTTGTGACGCGCCTTCACCGCTGGGACTACACTCGTCGCTTCACCTTCACTGCAACCCTTATTGTCCTAGCAACTATAAGCCTAGCTGGAGTATTGCTCTGGCAAGGAAGTCTGTTGTTGGTCATTGTTACGATTGGCTTGGCCCTGATCATGGGCATCTTTCTTCTGGCATTGTACCAGTCCATCAATAGCGAAGTGCAACAACTGAGCCAGATGATCAGCCAAATCAGTAACGGCGAATCGAACGTCAAACCGTATCCAAACGGAAAGAGCGACCTCAGTGTAGTGGCCCAGCGGCTTGCTAGTCTGGCGGGCGAGTGGATGTTGAGTGGCCTCTATCGGCAAGCTATCGTGGAGTATGCGGTTGATGGGATCATGATTATTGACGAGCATGATCGCATCACCACATTCAACCCGGCTGCCGAACGCATGTTTGGCTTCACGAGTACCGAGATCATTGGACAACCAATTGCACGCCTCATTCCCGATCCGCTGCATCGCCAGTATAAGCTGATCAGTTTGGGGGACGAAATTATCGGGCGGCATAAGGATGCCCATAACTTCCCGATGGACATCAGTTCGGGTCAGATCGTCATGAATAAGCAGCGCCTCTACGTGCTCATTCTGCGCGATGCAACCCGGCGCAAGCAGGTCGAGGAAGAACTTGAACGTGCGCGTGATGCTGCTGAGGCAGCGAGTCGTGCCAAGAGCACCTTCCTCGCCAACATGAGCCACGAATTGCGAACCCCGCTGAATGCGATCATTGGCTATAGCGAACTGTTGATCGAAGATGCAGTAGATGCGCAGGAAGAAGATCTCGAAAGCGATCTGCGACGCATTCATCGCGCCGGTACCCACCTGCTTGGTCTGATTAGCGATATTCTCGACATCTCCAAGATCGAGGCTGGGAAGATGGATCTGCGCTACGAGTATTTTGCCCTGTCACCGATGCTCAGCGATGTCGATCTGACAGTGGAGCCTCTCGCTGCCCAACGCGGCAATCACTTCATCACCCAATATAGCGGTCAGCCGGAATCGATCTTCGCCGACCCAGTACGGGTGCGCCAGATCTTGATCAACCTATTGGGGAATGCCTGCAAGTTTACCGAGAATGGCACAATCATCCTGCGGATTGCCGTTGAAGATGAAGATCATCTCCCGCGCCATGATGATTGTCCAGGAGCATGCATCATCTTCGAGGTCACCGACACGGGGATCGGGATGAGTGAAACCCAGATGGCACGCCTCTTCCAACCCTTCACCCAAGCGGATGATTCAACCACGCGCAAATATGGTGGGACAGGGTTGGGTCTCGCACTGACCCGCTACTTTTGCCAAATGATGGGGGGAACGGTGGATGTGGTGAGCGTTCTCGGCCAGGGTTCGTCCTTTATGGTGCGGCTGCCATTGCGCAGCCCCGATGAGACGCGCAACCTTGAGATCGAGCGCGATGCGGTGGAGGGACGGCGGTAGAGATGCAACGTTTTGCGTCTCTACCGCTGTGGAGCGTAGCTCCTCAATTGGTAGTGGCTGTGCATGCGTTCGGCGCGATGATGACAAGATGGACACGGGCAGTCGGTGGCAATGGCGTCAAATTCGATGATCACCTTGTGGGCGTCACTATCAATAACGACATCCTTGACACGAAAACTGGTACCGAGTGGGAGGATATAGGGCAGAAGATCCATGGAAGACCTCAGCGAATTAGCTCCCCGCGTGCATTTTTACGGTTTCTGACCTGTTAAAAGGTCAGTGAAGCGCCGTCCATAATCATAGTGATCATATACCTGTCTCGACAGGTAGTTGCTCGGATCAGATGGATTGAACGGCAATGCGCCTTGGTGATAACGTAGCAAGGTCAAGAGATTTAAGGCTATCAGAAGAACCATGACTACTCGAAAACCGAGATGTATCCAAGGATGAACTAAGCGCATCTCTTCAAATAACTGCAGTATGCCTACGCAGATCAAAGGAGCTAAGGATACAAGTCTGCGCTGTCCAAACGCTCCACCAGCCCACCAATCACGCGCAATCATTGAAATAAAAACTTCCATAACGATAGAAACCCCTGTTACAACCGCTAAAATGTACCAGACATAGCTCCGCCCCAAACGTGGGTAGCGAAATAGCCTCGCTAAGCCTACAAGACCAAACAGAATGAGGGGATGCCAGAGAAAAACACCATTCCAAGTTGAGAAAAAGAATTTTAGCGGTTCGGCATTGCTAGGGTTAAGGAAATTACCACTTTGAGGTACTGTTAGCCAAGATCCATAAAGTACTCGCCAAATAAGTAGTTGCGGTAAAGCTGCAACTGAGAGACCAACCCCTGTAGCAAGTGCAAAGCCAAGGCGATGCGTCCGTCGCAAGTTCATCAAAACTGGTATAGCAAATAGGCCAAATATGACATCCTGCCAACGCACTAGAAAGACTAATCCGATCGTCATTCCATATGCTAGACCATCGAGTATATTTACCGTTTCTTTGCGTAGAAGTGTTACTGTCATGAAAATCAATAGCCCTACGGCGAAAAACTGATTACCGTGCGCGTAATCCACATCTACACTAAGGTAGAATACAAGGGGCGTGCCGAGGAGAGTGGTAAGAATAGCTAGAACTCTTAGTCCTATTGGAGTTGTTGGGAAAAGTACTTTAAGGACAATATGGGTAAGAAAAATTCCTAGTGTACCCCAGAATACTGTCCCGATCATCACCGCTGCAACATAGACCTTTCCGAATCCATCACAAGGTGAGGTCATTTCTGTACGACATATCAAATCAGCTATCGCGTAAAAAGGTGACCAAAGAATGGCAGATCCTACTGGAAATGGATTTGAGATTAATCCATTTGGTAATGATTCGCCGTAGGTTCTGGTCATCCAGGGGTATTGCTGCGCCTCGTTAATATAGTTAACATCTAGGTCAAAGAAGGCCGAGCGAAGCGTCGAAAAATAAAAAACACCATCCCACATAACCTGAACCTTATTTACTTGTAAGGTATATAAGGATGTTACGACAAACAGTGTAACAAAGATTAAAATATAAAGAATAAACGATTTAAGTTGACTAAAGCGTACTTTTATAGGATTATTTTCCATAGCTTAGTTGCCTTAAGTAAAATTTCGCAAACATTGCAAAGTTGCTGCTTAACCTTAAAAACCACCATGACCAAGATTGGGAGGTGGCGCAACCGATCTGCAACGCATAGGCATTCGGTTAAGGAACATGTAGGGGGCGCATCGTGATGCGCCCCCCTCACCACCCTCCACGACAATATTAATCCTGCACGCCCTCTAGGCGATCTTCCAGATCGGCGTAGATCTCGCGCAGACGATCCAGCGTCTCCTCGTCGGCCTGCCACATACCCCGGCTGTTCGCTTCGAGCAAGCGGCCCACCGCGTTGCGCGTCGCTTCCGGGTTGGCCGATTCGAGGCGCTGGCGCATCGTGTCGTCAAGCACGAAGGTCTCGGCGGCCTGATCGTAGACCCAGTTATCCACCGCCTGGGTGGTAGCGCTCCAGCCGAGCATGTAGGTGAAGCGGTGGGCGATCTCGGCTGCCCCGTTGTGGCCATGCTTCAACATGCCCTCGTACCACTTGGGGTTGAGCAGCTTGGTGCGATACTCGACCCGCAAGACCTGATCGAGGCTCTGCACTTTGGTCTCGGCGGTGAAACTCTCCACATAATTCAGGGTGACGCTCTTGCCCGTGGCGCGTTCGGCCGCCGCCTTGAGTGCCCCGGAGTAGCCGTAGTAGTGCTGCATATCGGTCAGGCCATACTCGACACTGTCAATCTCTTGCGCGACCCGCCCGACGGTGCCGAGCAGTGAGCGTAGCACTTCGGGCTGTGCTTGGCCGCCCTTCTCGCCACCGAAGGCGTAGGCGTTGCGCTTGATGAAGAGTTCTTCGAGATCCTGGCGATCTTCCCATGCGCCGCCGTCAATCGCATCGTCCACATCGGTGCCGTAAGTACCCTCGGCCTGGGTGAAGACGCGCGCCGTCGCCTGATCCCAGGTACGGCCCTCGGCGATCATCGCATTGACATGCTTGCGGATGAAGTTCATCTCCTCCGGCTCTTCGGCCTGCGCCACCTCGCGCACGAGGCGGTCGAGCATGTCTATCGTTCCGGCGAAGGTGTCGCGGAAGATGCCGGAGGCGGTCATCAGCACGTCAATACGCGGGCGACCCAACTCCCCCAGCGGAATGAGCGCGTAGCGTCCGATCTTGCCCTGGCCATCCTTGACCGGGCGCGCCCCGATTAGGCCCAGGATGATGCCAATCGCCTCGCCCTTGGTCTTAATCGCGTCGAGACCCCAGAGCACCTGGGCAATCGTTTCGGGGTACTCATTGTTGTGTTCGGCGAGGTGGGCCTCGATCAGCGCCTCGGCAATGCGCACGCCGCGCTGGTAGGCGCTGTCCGTGGGCACACGGAAGGGATCGAGACTGTGGATGTTGCGCCCGGTGGGCAGCACCGCCAAGCCATCGCGGATCAGATCGCCACCCGGAGCGGCGGGGATGTAGTGGCCTGCAAGCCCATGCAGAAGGAAGTCGAGTTCCTGGGTGTTGTCCTTGAGCGCCGCGATCATCGCCTGACCGTGGTGAACAAGACCGTGCATGTGTGCGTGGTGGGCATGCAGTTTGGGGTAGGCATGCTCAACCGTCTCGCCCTTAAAGACGGTGCGCTGCACAAAGTCGGTACACGCTGCCTCGACCGTATCGCGCATTGCGAGCGCACTCGACGCTCCAGTGCGCGCACTCGCCAGGAGTGCCGCGTAGTTCTCGTAGGCACGCTGCTCGCCGGCTGTAGCCAGGAGCATAAAATCACCCAGGCCGGGGTTGCCCTCACGCGGGATCTTGAGCGCTTCGGTGACCAGTGTCAGTTGCTCCTCAACCGGCGGGGCACTGCCGAGGATGTGTAGGCTGCCGGTAATCAGAGTCGTTTCAAGTTCGCGTAGGTAGGCATAGATGCGCGAGACGAAGGCATCGAAATCCTCACCCTCACGACGAGCCAGTTCGACATCCAGGTTCAGCAGGTCAATCTTCTGGGTGATCGCCAACTGGGTATCTTCATCGGCAAGCCCACGCCGGGCGCGATACTCCTCGACAATATCCTTGAGCGCCTGCAACTCCTTGTAGAGTCCGGCGCGGCCATAGGGCGGGATGGCATGGCCGACGATAGTCGAGTAGCCGCGCCGCTTAGCGATATTGGCCTCGGCGGGGTTATTGATCGGGTAGATGTAGAAGTTGGGCACCTGGCCAAGCAGAACATCAGGCCAACACTGCTCGGTCATCCCCAATTGAACACCCGGCATCCACTCGACCGTCCCGTGCATTCCGACATGAATGAGCGCGTGAGCACCAAACTGCTGGCTGATCCACTTGTAGAAGAGCGCATACTGATGGTGCGGGGTATTCTCGCGGTCAAACAGCAGCCGCATAGGGTCACCGGGCATCCCGATCATGGGCTGCACGCCGATATAGACATTCCCCAGTTGCATCCCACCCAGCCGCACCTGATCCTTGCCAAGCGGCGCAATATCACCGGGGAAGTTACCCCAGCGCGCATTGATGCGATCCTGATCCTGCGGACGAATCCAGGAGTGGAAGCCCTGACGCCCCACCGTAGGCAGATTGAGCGCGGGATGATCGGCGGGGATAGGTGGCGGATCAGACTGAATCGTCCCATCAAGGCAGCGCGCAAACTGCGCCGGGTCATGTGGGTACTCGCCGACATCGTAGCCCGCCGCCTTCATACGGTCGAGCAGCGCGATGACACTGGCGGGCACATCCAACAGTGCGGCGGTAGCGGTGTTGCCCTGTCCAGGCGGGTAGTTGTAGACCACAATCGCGACCTTCTTGTCACGATTTTCGGTACGCCGCAGACGCACAAAGCCACTCGCCAGTTCGGCCATGCGGGCGAGACGATCCGGCACGGTGCCGATCTCGCTGCCGCGCATACCGCCGATGACCACCGGGGCCACCGAGCCATCCATCTCCGGCAGCGAATACATGATCGTGGCCTGGATCGGGCCAACGCCGTGCTGCTTCCAATGCTCCTCATCCTGCACAAAGAGCGGGGTCGCGACCATATAGGGCACATCAAGCTTGCTCAACAACTCGCGAGCCACCGAGACGGTCAGACCGGCCTTGCTCGAACCGGCAGGGCCACCTACGAGGGGGAAGCCCATCGTACTGATAAGCAGGTCAACGCCCATCTTCATCAGCCACTCGCGCACCACCACATGGCTCTCGATCCCCATCACGAAGATGGGGAGCACACGCAAACCCGCCGCCTCCAGAGCACGGGTTACCTCGTGGGGGTATTGGGTGCCAGTGAGGATATGGGCGCGGAAGAAGAGCACCGCCACGGTTCCAATGGTCGGCTTGGGCTTGGCCTTACCTTTACCACTGGTGCGCTGGCGTTCGCGTTCCCACTTCTCAAATTCATCGGGCTTACTAAAATACTTAGGTGCATCGGGGTGGGCAAAGCCATAGTTAGGAATCTCAATTGGCGGATCGACATGCAGCTTAGGCATCCCGCAATACTCGCGCAGGATGAGCTTAAACATGTTGGCCGCATTGGCAATACTGCGCGTATTCCAATAGTTGCCCACATTCGTCCAATTACGGAAATCGGCCAGCCGCTTACCGGGCAAGAAATTGACTAGCTTACTGGTAATCTTTTGCAGGCGCACATAGCCCAAATAGGCATCTTCTTCGCGGTTGCCAACCAACAAGCGGGCCACATTCTGCACCGGCTTGGGCATGCCCCCGCCACCGCCCTTGCCGCCCATGGCATAGCTCCCCACTTTTGTGAGGCGCATCACCTCCGGCACGCTCTCGAAGGTAAAGACGATGGGCGGATCGTGGCGCTCAATCATCGGCACCAGCAGATCGGTGGTATCGGCGATGGTAATCAGCGAGGCGAAGAGGCACGAGCAGCGCGAAATAGCCGCCTCAACCTCCGCCGTGCGCTGCTGAACATCAGCATCCTCGAAGATATGCAGACGGAAGCCGGGTACTTCTTTGCGTACTTCAGCCTCAGCTTGGGCAAAAAAGCCCAGGCTATAGCGCTGCAAGCTAAGCACCATCACAAACTCGGTGATCTGAGCCATTGCACCCTCGCTGGTGTTTCAAGTTTAAGAGATAAAAAAGCTGTCGCTTATTATAATACCATTTTTTTGGAGGTGGTTGGTGGCTGCGCCACCAACCACCTCCAAAAAGTAGAGACGGCCCGCCGAACCGTCTCTACTCCTTCTCGATCACCAAGAGCAACTGGCCCTCCTGAACAATATCGTTCAGCTTGACGCAGATCTCGGCCACCTTGCCGGTGAAGGGCGCGATGATCGCGTTCTCCATCTTCATCGCCTCCAGGTTGGCCACCTCTTCGCCCTTATGCACAACATCGCCCACATGCAGTGCGCCGCGCTTGGGGTTGCCGATACGCCAGACGTTACCGTTGATGGTTGCCCCAACATCGTTGGGGCCTTTGGCCATGCGCACCTCGGTCGCCTTGGCTCGCGGGGTCGCCACTGGGTAGACGCGGGTGACGTTGTTGACCTTAAGCACCACATGGATCATACCCTCGTGTTCGGCACCCACCGACACCAACTCGATGCAGTAGGGTTTGCCATCGAGCATGAAGTCTACCTTCTGGCCGGTGCGCTGGAGGCCGTTGCGCCACACATCGGTGGGCAGCGCCAGCGGGGCATAGCCATACTTCTCGCGGAACTCGATGAAACTGATCGCATCCTTGGGGTGCATCAGGTAGAGCACGAACTCCTCGTCACTGGGGTTGCGCCCAATCGCGTCGGCGAGGGTCAGGCGCAGCTTGCCGAGGTCGTCATCGGCCAGCGTCTCCAGCGGCGACTCTTCGGTGCGCCCGGCAATCTTGGCCTGCCACTCATCGCCAAAGGTGCTCTGGTAGACCCAATCGGCGGGCCAGCCGACCGGCAGTTTGCCGTAGTTACCCGTCAGCAGGTTCTTGAAGTCGCCGGGGGCGCTGCGGAAGAGTTGCAGCATCTCGGCCTGCTCGGCCTCGTTCATGGCGCTGAAGTCCTGGGCACACTCCTCAACAAACTTGCTCAAGAGTGCAATCAGGCGCTTGACGCCCGCCTCGCCCTGCTCCTTGGCGTAGCGGTTGACAATCCCGCTACACGTCACCCAGGTCACTTGCGAACCGGGAGTCACGTCGAAGTAGCAGACGATCTGGTTGTAGAGCGACATCACGCGCAGGATGGCCGGCATGAGGTGGAAGAAGCCGCCCTTTTCGGCCTGTTCAAACGAACTAGGGAAGGCTCCACCGGGCATGCGGTGCTTGGTGACACCATGATCGTAGCCCTTAAACGGCGACTCGGCCCACTCGTAGTGGCTGATCCACTCGCGTACCTTCTCGTTGGCCGTTTCGGCGGCGGGGCGGTTGAGGTGGACGTGGATGCCGCTCTCCTCGAAGTATGCCTGTACCCCCAGGATGGGCGGGTGGCCGTAGAAACGCACCAGCGCGTCCTCCTGCACATCCACGATCTTGGCCCCGGCTTGGGCGGCAGCCAGCAGCGCCGGGATGCCCAGGCCATCGGTAATGTGGCGGTGGTAGTGGATAACCAGTTCGGGGTAGTGCTGCTTGATCGTGCTCACCAACTGGCTGATGCGCGCCGGATTGCCCACCCCGGCCATATCCTTAATGCAGAGGATGATCTCATCAACCCCGCCACACAGCGCCACAATGTCGCGCACCACACTCAGGTAGTAAGCGTCGGTGGCCCAATCGGCGACGGTGAAGGAGATCGCCGGTTCGAGCAAGCGCCCGCGCTTCATCACCGTCTCAGCGACAGTACGCATGTTGCGCACATCATTGAGGAAGGAGAAACAGCGCCAGACATCAATATCCACGTTCGAGACCGCATACTCGATCACGTTCTTGGGGTAGGGCCGGTAGCCCCACAGATTGGTCTCGCGGATAAGCGTCTGGAGCAGCACATTCGGCATCATACGCCGCAGCATCTGCACCTCTTCAAAGGGGCTTTCGCGGCGGTTCATGATACCCACGTGCCAGCGCGCCCCACCATGACACTCGGCGCTAAAGAGGCCCATCTCGTTAAACGTGGGCGCAAGCGTCTGGAGATCGTAGAAGCGATGGCGGTTCTTAAAATCGGACTGACCGGCATCGCGCATACTCACCGAAGTGAGGCAGACACCATCCAGATCGCGCACCGCCTGGACGATCTCACGCGCACTCATACCGGGGCGAACAAAGGCAAATGATTCGGGAGCCGCAGCGGGCTGGGGCTGATTCTTGCGTGGCATAACGGCTCCTCCTACATCCAGCCCTGCGGGCCAAGGGCGGAAATCTCAGCGACATAGCGAGCTACCCGCAGCATCTCGTCCTCGCCGGTACGTTCGCGGAAGCCCGAAACCAGCTCCTGCATATGATCCTCGATAAACTTGGTCGAGAAGTCCCCGGCGATAAACTTGGGATGGCGGATCAGACTGAGCAGGAGCGGAGCCAGCGTCTTGATCCCCTCTAGGCGCAGATCGCCACTGATAGCGCGATCCATCACCCGTAGCGCATCGGCGCGGTCGGTACCAGAGGCCATCAGCAACATGAAGAGCGAGTCGTAGTAGGGCGGAATCTCCTCACCCTCGGAGGCACCCAGGATGACACGCACATTCGGGCCAAGCGGCGTGCGCAGGTGGGTGATCGTGCCAAACGAGGGATAGAAGGTCTTGGGGTCTTCGGCATTGAGGCGCACCTCAAGCGCGGAGCGATTGGCCACCACATCAAACTGCTTGATCGGCAGCGGCTTGCCTTCGGCCACATCGAGCATGATGCTCACAATATCGAGGCCGGTGATCAGCTCGGTAATGCCATGCTCCACCTGAAGGCGCGTATTCACCTCAAGGAAGTAGAAACTCTGGGTCGAAGGCTCAAAGATGAACTCGACCGTCCCCGCCGAAGTGTAGCCAATCCGGCGCATGAGGCGCGCCGCCGTGACACAGATCTCCTGGCGCAGATCGCTCTCCAACGTCGAGGGCGCCTCCTCAATGATCTTCTGGTTGCGGCGCTGAAGCGTACACTCGCGGTCGTAGAGGTGAACGACATGCTGATACTCATCGGCAACGATCTGCACCTCGATGTGGCGACCATGCTCGATATACTTCTCAACCAGCACCGTATCGTCCTTAAAGGACTTCTTGGCCTCGGAGCGCGCCTGGGCCAACCCGCCCGCGATCTGCTCGGTGGTATCAATCTTGACCATGCCCTTACCGCCACCACCGGCAGCCGCCTTGATCATGATCGGGAAGGCCACGCGCTCCTTCTGCATCCACTCGATGATCTGCTCGGCGCTGGTGACATTCTCGATCCCCGGCACCGTCGGCACATTCGACTGCTTGGCGATCTCCTTGGCGCGGATCTTATCGCCCATCAGGCGGATGACCTCTGGCTTCGGGCCGATCCAGATCAGACCGGCATCAATCACCTTCTGGGCAAAATCGGCATTTTCGGCCAGAAAGCCCCAACCGGGATGAATCGCATTCGAGTTACTCTGGATCGCAGCATCAATAATTTTATCGGCGTTGAGGTAGGACTCAATCGGCGGAGCCTCACCAATATGGATGGCGGTATCGGCCATCCGCACATGGTAGGCGAGGCGGTCGGGCGTGCTATAGACGGCAGTCGTCGGGATCTTGCGATCCCGGCAGGTATGCATGATTCTGACAGCCGGAACACCTCGGTTGGCTACCAGAACCTTGCTGATGCTGCGTTGCATAACAAGGGTATCCTTCTATTGTTTCAATGCCCAAGGAGGAGAGATTGAGCACGAGTATAGCATAGATGAGATACACTCTATGAGGTGAGGGGCATCGCATCACACAAACACCGCGCCTGGTTCGCGGGTGCCGACGTAGAGCACAGGCACATACCAGCTATGCTGCTGCCCATCGCTGACATAGAGTTCCTCGCGGGCACGCCCGATGGCGGCCTGAACACTAAGCCCATCCGCAATGGCGTGGTAGATCGCCGCCGTGCTGCGCAGCGCGGCGCTAATCTCTACCCCCAACTGCATGCCGACCACCAGGGGTGCTCCGGCGGCGCTGAGCGCCGGGGCAATGCCGCTAAGGAGGCTGGCACTACCACCTTCGATTGCGGCAGCCTGCGCCCCTCGGCAGGCTGTCAGGATGACCATACGTGCGCCGCGTAGCGCAACGGCGATCTGGTCGGCGGAGACGAGATGCGCGGAATTCCCCGGTGTGGCCGGGTCGAGCATGAGGACGCCGCGCCCCTGGCTGTACCAGCCATTGCCGGTGAACTGCACAATGTCGGGGGCGGAACGTAACGCATGGGCAAGATCGTCTAGTCGCACCGGGCTAATCTCGGTCACTTCAATGCTGTGGCGTGCTTGCAGTTCGGCCCAGAGCTGATCCAGCTTGGCCCGTATCAGCGCCAGATCCTGCGGGCTACGTTGCACCTGTGGGGTTAGGGCCAGAATGCGCAGTGGCCGGTCGCGCTGCTGGGGCAGGGGCGGCAGTGGGGTGCTGCGGTCGAGGTGCCGGGTGAACTGGCGGCTAGGGGTGGCGCTGAGGAGCCAAGGGGTTGGCGTATCCGAGCAGAGCAGTTCCCAGGGGAGCGCGGCGAGTTCGATGGCATTGGGCGGCAAGAGGAGGCGCACTGCCAACGGACGGCCAGTTGCAGCGGCTTGGGCAGCGGCCAGGGCGAGGGCGATACTACCATCGGCGTTGACCAGCGCGGTGTAGAGTGCCTGCCCAACCCGCCGGGGCAGATCGGGGCGTAGCCCTTGGTGCTGGTCATACAGACCTAGGGCGATCAATTCGGTCAGATCGGCGCTGCTCAGGCCAAAGGCGGGGTGCTGCTGGTATTCCAGGGCGCGCAGCACAGCGGGCAACGCCGCGCCGGGGTAGGGGTTGACGAAGGTACTCGTATGCTCTGGGTGGCTGGAAGTACGCCAGCGGATCTGCGCCCCGTTGGGCGTAGGTGTACATTGCAGCGTGAGGATGACATTGTCGCTGCGACTCTCTTGGGGTTGCCTGCCGCGTAGAAAGTCGCCACCGCTCTGGTAGACATTCCCACGAACCTGGACATGATCATTCTGAAAACGCACCGTTTTGGCGGGCTGCGGCGCACACGCCGGGGCTACCGGGTCATCCAAGCGGATGGCTCCCGCCGACTCCACCAGATCGCCATGCACGTTCATGTTGCGGTTGACAAAATCAACCGTGGGGATGGCCGCTGCACCGATGGAGTCAGCGGACGCATGGAGTCTGCTCAACGCCTCTTCTGGGGTGGCCAGTGCGGCAATGACCGATTGCGCGGCTTGATCCTGGGTGGCCCACTGGCTCAACAGCCGCTCGATCAACCAGGCGTGGTAGGCGCGCCACGCGGCATCATCACTCGCCAGCAGCGTAGAGAAGGTGCGCTGCATTGTTGGCACAATCTGGGCTTGGATGAAGGGCAGGGCGGGTTGCGCCGCCAGCAGGTGCGCGAGGCTAGTAGCGAGGGTATGCTGGGCAGCCTCCAGATCATCGAGTTGGGTCATGAAGAGGCGATCCAGCGCAGCCATACAGCCACGCAAGCGCCGAAAGGTCTCCGGGTCGCCCTCTAGGGCGACGAGGGAGTAGGCAGCCTCCACCTGGGCCAGCGCCGCCGCACATGCCTGCTGGGCAGCGCGGGAGAGCGGGCTACCCGGCATGTTGGTGAGGGGAACCTGCCGCCACACACCAACAAGATGAGCGGTATCCCAATGCAGCCCCAGCCCACGTGCAGTTGTCAGCAGCAGGGCATTGCCGATCCGCCCACGCACACTCAGGAGGAGCGCCCCGGCGATGGTCTGGTGGAGGTGGTGAGGCATAGGGTGTCTGGCTATTATCCAGGAGAAAAATCAGTAAATTGACGCTTATATGGTGACTGAAATCCAAGGACAATATCAGTCTTAGGTACACCCTTTTCTACCAATTGATTTGCGACACCTTCTTCCGTGCCATCGTGTTGAATCCAAATTTTTCCATCACGGATATCAATATGCAGAACGATTCCATGAATTCGCTGTTGTTTATGCCATCCTACACGCAGAAGTTGATAGTGATCATGAGTATAATCCATGATGAGTTCGACATCAATATCTCCGTATGATGGAGTATACGCACTATAATCACGCAGAATTTGCTCGATATAGGTACGATATTGGGTTACGGTATCCATTGGACAATCTCCTCCATTTCTGGATCATAGACCAATAATGCGAGTGAGCTTTAATCAAGGCCGATTTGATGGCGTGATGAAAGATGTCCTTGGCAGCCATCCGCACATCCTTTCGTCCTTCATGGCATTATTGCGCCCATGTTGGGGGTTGTGCTAGTTGAAAATTGGTTCATAGCAGGTCTGGGAGGTTGACCAAAGACCTCCGGTGTGGTATGGCTGG
>NZ_RYFD01000100.1 GCF_004138135.1 Candidatus Oscillochloris fontis | reverse complement strand
CCCGTCGTACCTTACCAACTGATGCACTGCGAATGCTAAAGACATCACCGTCTGGACGCCGCGCGTGAGCGCCGCGAACGCAGGCGGAGGGAAGACACTATGAGCACACGACGGATGCCATGGCGCAACGTGCCGATGAAGGACGGGGCACCGCTCCGATATGCTGCGGGGAGTCGCACGCAGGCTGTGATCCGCAGATCTCCGAATGGGGCAACCCACCGCTTCGGCGGTACCACGTAAGTGGAGGGCACCCGGCCAACTGAAACATCTCAGTAGCCGGAGGAAGAGAGAACCACACCCGTAGTAGTGGCGAACGAACCGGGTTTTTGCCTAAACCAGGCCGGTGTCAAGGGGCCACCGTTGCCGGTCTGGGGTTGTAGGGCCGAGAAGGGGTGCTGGCCGGCACCTACTCTGTACTAAGTCAGCAGGCGAAGCGGTCTGGAAAGCCGCACCAGAGCGCGTGAGAGTCGCGTAGCCGCTGACGACCGATGGAGCCTCGGTACCTGAGTACGTCCGGGCACGAAGAACCTGGGCGGAATCGAGGGGGACCACCCTCTAAGGCAAGCTACACGTTGCGACCGATAGCGAACAGTACCGTGAGGGAACGGTGAAAAGTACCCCGGTGAGGGGAGTGAAACAGACCCTGAAATCGTGTGCTTGCATGCCGTGGGAGGGCTAGGGCGTAAGTCAAGCCTGACCGCGTGCCTTTTGGAGTATGATCCGGCGAGTTACCTTCGGTGGCGCGGTTAAGGCAGAAACAGCTGGAGCCGCAGGGAAACCGAGTCTTCACGGGCGACATCGTCGCCGGAGGTAGACGCGAAACCATGTGAGCTACCCATGGTCAGGCTGAAGCGTCCCTAACAGGACGTGGAGGGCCGCACCGGTGTGGGTTACAAACCGCTCGGATGAACTGTGGGTAGGGGTGAAATGCCAATCGAACATGGAGATAGCTCGTTCTCCCCGAAATGTATTGAGGTACAGCCGCGGCTTAGTCGCCGTCGGAGGTAGAGCACTGTTGTTGTGCGGGGGCTTCACCGCTTACCAAGCGACGGCAAACTGCGAATACCGACGCGCGAACACCGCGAGTGAGACGGCGAGTGCGAATATCCGTCGTCGAGAGGGAAACAGCCCAGACCGCCAGCTAAGGCCCCCAAATCACTACTTAGTGGGAAAGGTTGTGGTGCCGCGTAGACAACCAGGAGGTTGGCTTAGAAGCAGCCACCCTTGAAAGAGTGCGTAATAGCTCACTGGTCGAGTAGCGCTGCGCCGATGCTTCAACGGGGCAAAGTAGTGTGCCGACGCTGCGGGAGGAGCAATCCTCGGTAGGGGAGCGTCGTTGGGGCAGAGAAGCCAGAGCGGAAGCCCTGGTGGAGCGCCAACGAGTGCGAATGCCGGAATGAGTAACAGAGAAGTGGGGTCGCAACCCCCACCACCGGAAGCCCAAGGGTTCCGCCGCACGGGTACACCGCGGCGGGTGAGTCGGGCCTAAGGCGTAGCCGAAAGGCGAAGCCGATGGACAATCGGTTGATATTCCGATACCGTGTGTTTGTCGTTTGACCAATGCCGAATGCTGGGGGGGAGTCGCCGCGGCGAGACGAGCGCCGTGTAAGCCGGTAGGGAGCGTTGGGAGGCAAATCCCCTGACGCGTTGACCGAGAGGCAATGCCGAGGCTACGGAGCAATCCACGGCCAAGGGCGAGGCACCTGGACAGCCGAGAAAGGTCGGCTCGGGAGACAAACCATGACCGTACCGCAAACCGACACAGGTGGGCTGGTCGAGGAGACCAAGGTGAACGAGTGATCCCTAGTTAAGGAACTCGGCAAATTGACCCCGTACCTTCGGAAGAAGGGGTGCTGCGCGTAGTGTGAAGCCCCTCGCGGGTGGAGCATGAGGCAGCCGCAGGGTCCAGGCCCGGGCGACTGGATAACAGAACCACAGCTCCCTGCTTAAAGCGCAAGCTGATGTATAGGGGGTGATGCCTGCCCAGTGCCGGAAGGTTAAGGGGAGGGGTGCAAGCTCCGAACCGAAGCCCCGGTAAACGGCGGCTGTAACTATAACAGTCCTAAGGTAGCGAAATTCCTTGTCGGGTAAGTTCCGACCCGCACGAAAGGCATCACGATCTGGGCACTGTCTCAACTAGGGGCTCGGTGAAATTGCAGTGGCCGTGAAGATGCGGCCAACTCAGAGCAGGACAAAAAGACCCCGTGGAGCTTTACTACAACTTGCCATCGGATAGATCGCTGCGATGCGTAGGATAGGTGGGAGGCGGAGAACCGGCCCTCGCGGGGGTCGGGGAGCCGACGGTGAAATACCACTCTTCGTTGCGGTCCATCCTCACCCGCAGGCCGCGGGGACGGTGGCTGGTGGGTAGTTTGACTGGGGCGGTCGCCTCCCAAAAGGTAACGGAGGCGCACAAAGGTACCCTCACGTGGGATGGCCATCCACGAGCGCGTGCAACGGCACAAGGGTGCTTGACTGCGAGACACACAGGTCGAGCAGGGACGAAAGTCGGTCGTAGTGATCCCACAGTGCTGTGTGGAAAGGCTGTGGCTTAACGGACAAAAGCTACCCCGGGGATAACAGGCTCAGACCGCCCAAGAGTTCATATCGACGGCGGAGCGTGGCACCTCGATGTCGGCTCGTCGCATCCTGGGGCTGGAGTAGGTCCCAAGGGTTGGGCTGTTCGCCCATTAAAGCGGCACGCGAGCTGGGTTCAGAACGTCGTGAGACAGTTCGGTCTCTATCCGCTCTGAGCGCTTAGAGTATTGCGAGGAGCTGGCCCTAGTACGAGAGGACCGGGCTGGACGAACCGCTGGTGGAGGAGTTGTGGGGCGTCCTGCAGGCTCCGTAGCTATGTTCGGAAACAAGAACCGCTGAAAGCATCTAAGTGGGAAATGTGCCTCAAGATGAGTACTCTCACAGCTATAGGCTGGTAAGACTCCCAGGAGATGACTGGGGTACGCAGCGAGCACTGGACGCGCCGCGAGGCGTGGAGGTGACTCGAGTGCAGAGTCGAGGGCTTCCCTCCACCGGCGTGCGCGACGCGCACGGGTGGCGGCTCAATGGCACACGCAGGGCATCAGTTGGTACGGTAGGACGGTTCACAAGTGAACCGCTCACTGTATCCCAGTGGGTGTGTGGTTAGCGTGGTGGTCCCACCCCGTCCCATCCCGAACCGGGTCGTGAAACACCGCAGCGCCGATCCTACTGGCGGAGCATCCGCTGGGAACCTAGGTCCACGCACCCCCACCA
>NZ_RYFD01000066.1 GCF_004138135.1 Candidatus Oscillochloris fontis | reverse complement strand
TCTGCATAATCTGCATAATCTGCATAATCTGCATAATCTGCATAATCTGCATAATCTGCATAATCTGCATAATCTGCGTAATCTGCGTAATCTGCGGACTCAGACTTAGCGGCTACGTGTCACCCCAATGCGAGCGCAGTAGGCGGCTACCGGGCAGGTACTACAGTGGGGTGAGGTGGGGTGGCAGATATTCTGGCCAAAAGTGACCAGCAGACGGTTGATCGGAATCCAATACTGCGTGGGCAGGATCGTGCGCAACGTCATCTCAGTCGTATCGGGATCTTTGGTGGCCACATAACCCCAGCGGTTGGTGATCCGGTGGACGTGAATATCCACACAGATCCCCGGCAGGCCAAACCCGGCTGTCCGCACCAGATTGGCGGTCTTCCGCCCAACACCGGGTAGTTCCAGTAGCGCCTCCAGATCGGAAGGCACCGCGCCGTTATAGCGTTCGAGCAGCATATGGGCAATTGCGATCAGACTGCGCGCCTTATTCTGATAAAACCCTACCGGGTAGATCAGTTCGGCGAGGCGCTGCTCACCGAGGGCCAACAGACTCGCCGGGGTGTCGGCAAGTGTAAAGAGGCGCGGGGCAACCACAGCGGTGAGGGTATCCTTGGTGCGCAGGCTGAGGATGGTAGCGACCAGAATGCGGAACGGCGTCTGCTGCTCGGCGCTCATCTGGTCAATCAAGGGTTGGTTGAAGGCGGGCAAGGCCGCCTCAACCAGATCGAGCACTGTTGTGATGGGGAAGGGTGTCGTCATATCCAGATCACACATCGCCATGGCGTACCGCATGCACTGCTGCGCTGAGGGTTTCAGCATCGAGCCACCCGTGGTTGGCGATCAGATCGCCGAGACGGCGCCACTGACCATGGGCATAATCCTCAACCTGTTCTTCGAGGACGACCGCGAGCTGTTCGGGCGAGAGCGCGGCTTCGCGCAGGAGTTGTTCACCCAGGAAGTGTGGTGGTAGGCTCGGTGTCTGTTCGAGGCGATCCATGGTTTGGAGCAACAGGGTGACGGCCAACACCGGGCCGGGAATGTTGTAGTGATTGACCAGGGTTACCCCTAACGGCGAGGTCTTCCGGGTGGGCGTCGGGTGGGCCAGAGACTCATTGATAGCTGAGGTCAGGTTGCGAGGCGAGAGATAGCCCTGATAAATCAGGTAATCCCCTAGGCGGTAGGGCGGATCACCGGCGGGTTCGGGGCCGGGCGCGTAGGGCGGCGGATAGCGGCTCAACGTCTCGTGAAAGAGGTCGAGGATGGCGTGGCGAAGCTGCTCGTGGGATGAATTTGACATAAGGAGACACTCCTTGGAATGTAATTATGATGCGAGCAGAGCCTCAATTTTGGCCAACAAACGGGGCAGATCAACCGGCTTCGTATCATAGTCATCGCAGCCTGCGGCAAAGCAGCGCTCTTGGTCGCCAGCCATTGCGTGGGCCGTAAGGGCAATGATGGGTACCGCTGCAATGGCGGGTTGAGCCTTGATGATACGAGTGGCTTGCCAGCCATCCAACACCGGCAGACTCATATCCATCAGGATGAGATCAGGAAGTTCGGACTGGGCCATGGCGACACCCTGTTCGCCGTCGGTGGCAATTACGACCTCATAGCCCTTGCGTTGGAGGCGTCGCGAGAGCATATCACGGTTCATCTCATTATCTTCAACCAGCAGAATTTTGCTCATAGGAGCCACTCTCCTTTCGGTTCAGGAGGTGCCAATGGTAGGTATCAACACACGTTCATCCTAACAACACCCCTATGGTTTAGGCGATCAAACGTCAGTGTCATCACTCCATTATACCCTCCTTCCCGTGACATCATACACGATCAGAAGTGGCGAATCAGTGTTACCGTTGCGGAACCGTGGCAAACTCAGTTGAACCTTGTCTTAGGTTGTCACATGGGCAAAGCGCCGATCCAGCTGGATCGGCGCTTTGTATGAGGAAGACGTAACCTGTGGCGCCCCCGAGCCGACTCGAACGGCTGACACGCAGTTTAGGAAACTGCTGCTCTATCCTCTGAGCTACGAGGGCGTATAGACCGTCCTAACGCCAAATGACAACACGCCTAGTCTATCATGGTAGATTAGGCGTGTCAATCGTGTTGAGGTTAGCCAAAATGGCCGTGCGCGGTGGCCATAGATGTGTTGATCAGAAGCAGACAGAGTAACCAGTAGATGATTCGCATGATCCAGAGCGGGTAGCTGGTTTTGAGATTCATGACGGCTCCGGGAGGTCAGATCGGGTATACTGGGTGTAGCGCTCGGTTGTGCTGATGAGGTGGCTTCATGTGGACTGCGTACCTGCTCTTTGTGGTTGCTGGTCTCTTATTGATCCTGTTGGTCGCGCTGGTTTGGCGTTTCTGGCAGAATGTGGCCCAGGTCTCGCCTGAAGAGGAGGCGATGGATCGCACGATTGCGTCGCTCAATGATGCGCAGGCCAATCGGGTGAGTGATGAACAGATTGCGCGCCAGATGGACACCGAGACGGGGTGGCAGATTATGGTGCGCCGTGGCCAGCAATCTGCGCCCCGTCGGCGGCGGCGTTAATGGCGTGGGTTACCCATGCGCGGGTGCCGTGTTTCCCGCTTCAATTGCGGCCTTGCGCACATCAACGCGGGTGAGGATAATCAGCCCGATGATGAAGAAGACCATGAGCGAGACGATGGCGATGCGGTAACTGCCGGTAAATTGTAACGCCAAGCCGAAGAAGAGCGGGGCCAGCCAACTGGTGCCGCGTTCGCTCACTTCATACAGGCTGAAGTATTCGGCCTCTTGCCCCGCCGGGATCATCAGCGAGAAGACCGAGCGGCTGATGGCTTGGCTGCCCCCCAGCACAACCGCGATGATCGCCCCCAACACAAAGAAGAGCGGGACGTTGTTGGCGGGCATCAGGTAGCCAAAAATGACCGCGCCAACCCAGATCACTAGGCTGACCATGATTGCGTGTTTGCTGCCGATGCGCCGCGCCAGCCAGCCGAAGCCGAGTGCGCCCCCAAAGGCGACGAATTGCACCATGAGGATGGTGGCGATCAGGTAGGTTTGCGGGATGCCCAACTCGGCTGCGCCAAAGACCGAGGCCAGTGCGATTACCGCCTGAATTCCGTCGTTGTAGAGCAGGTACGCCACTAAGAAGGTCAGCGTCTGGGGGTAGTGGCGCATCTGGCTGAAGGTGTGGGCGAGTTGCTTAAAGCCCACGGTGACATAATGTTGACCAGCGGGCAGGGCTTTGCGCTGCGCCCGCATGCGCAGGTTGAGCATCGGAATGATCGTAAAGATCGCCCACCACATACCCGCTGAGGCCAAACAGATCCGCACCGCCAAGCTTTCGCTCAGCCCAAAGGACTTGGCGTTCATAAAGAGGATCAGGTTGAGGACGAGGAGTAACCCACCTCCCAGGTAGCCGGTGGCCCAGCCTTGCGAGGAGACGGTGTCGCGCCGGTCGGGGCTGGCGATTTCGGGCAGGTAGGCGTTATAAAAGACCATCGCCGCGCCAAAGGCGAGGTTGGCGATCAGGAAGAGGCCGCCGCCCAACATGTAGTTGCTACCCTGCACAAAAAAGAGGCCCATCGTTGCGAAGGCCCCTACATAGGCAAAGATGCCGAGGAGTTGTTTCTTGATGTTGGAGTAGTCGGCAATCGCCCCCAGAATGGGGAGGAAGAGGACTTGCAGTAAGACGGAGAGCGAGACGATGTAGGGGTAGAAGGAACCGTAGGCAATGGGAATGCCTAGCGGGTAGATCAGGCCGTCGGCATCCGCTGCTGCTTTGCTGACACTTTCGAGGTATGGGCCGAGAAAGAGGGTGACGACGGTAGTCGAGAAGGCCGAGTTGGCCCAGTCGTAGAAGTACCAACTGATCTGTTCCTTGCGGTCTTCGGTCATGAGCGATCTTCCTTTTGCCGGGTTCCCCGATCATCGTGTAGGGGCGAAGCATCGCCCACCATGTAGTTGGGGAATGGTGGCTAACTTGGTGGCGATGCTTCGCCCCTACTGCGTGAACAAATTTACAACACCCGCACTGGAGTTAATAATCCCGGTCGCTCCTGGTTGGCCGCCGCGACCGCATCGGCGGAACCAACCACCGTGATGATACCCTGCTCACGCACGGCATCCACCGCGTCTGCAAAGGCGTGTAGGTCGGCGATGGTCGTGTCGAGGATCTCTTCGCGCAACTGCTGGCGATACGCATCGCTGGCTCCCAGGATGTGACGCCACATGGCGGTACCGCCCTTGGCGTCGGGGAGTTGGTAGCCGTCTATGTCGCTGATGGTACCAATAATCGCTCGCTCTAACCCGGTCTGATCAATGGCGAGGTTGCGCAGGAAGTCGCCGGTGCGATCATAGATGTCGAGTGTCGCCACGAGGTTGGGATCGCGGTACGAGGTGTAGGTGAAGAGTCCGTTGTTGCGGTTGAAGCCGCAGAAGCCGCCGTAGGCTCCGCCTTGTACGCGCACCTTTTCCCAGAGCCATTCGGTATTGAGCAATTTGATTACGACCGAGGCGCTGCCGTTGGGTTTGATCCCATACTGGTAGAGGTTCGCGCCTTTGGCCACATAGTTGACCTTGGCGGGGATGGTTAGTCCTTCAGCCAGATGAGCGGTACTCACGCCCCACTCGGCGGGGGTGTAGTCCGTGGCGGGCAGGTTGCTGAGAAATTCAGCCAACTGCGGGCTAAAGTTCTGGTAACTGTTGGCATCGAGGGTCACATTGGCGAACATGCCGCGCCGATTGATGAGATGGCTGCGCACCTGTTCGAGATTGGCGAGGACGGTGGGCCAATCCTGCTCGATCTGCTGCTCAAGCTCGCGGATGAAGAAGAGACCCTCAATCCCGCCCATCTGCTCGTCTACCCACTCGGCGGCACTGAGGCGCGCCGCGAGGCGCTGGCGGGCGTAGCTGTGGCCACTCGGTACTAGGCTCGACTCGCGCCCGGCCTTGGAGCGCAACACCATCTGCTTAAAGCGCTCGCGGTTGTCGAGATTGACCGTCAGCAAGATGTCGCGCATGATCGCCAACATCGCCTCGGCCTTCTCTAGCGTGGATTTACCCGACACCATCAGGTAGCCGACCGCCTCGCCACTCTTCACCTTACTCGCGGTACTCGCACCCGCGCCCACGCCACCCGTCTCGCGCCCGATGCGCTGGAGGATCTTCACAAAGTCCTCGTTCTGGGTCCCCATCTCGGTGAGGGCACGCCCAAAGAGCGGCACATAGGGCAGTAGGCTCGGAGGCAGCATCTTCAGGTCGAAGGCCAGCGTCAGGTAGACAATCCCGTTGGTGAAGAGATCGTGGTGCAGTACGGTGGTCTCCGCGATCTGCGTCTCACTGGTAGGAATATTCTTGCCTTGGCGCTCGATATTGGCCAGGGTGAGGGTCGGGATCTTGGCCAGTTCCTCTGGCGGATCGGCGCGCTCCTGCATCTCCTTGAGCGCGAGAGTCTCGGCAACCACCCGTTCGAGGTCAGCATCGCTCATGGTGGCGCGGATTGCCTCCAGGCGGGCGCGTTCCTCGGCAGCCTCACGTTCAGCCTGGGTCGAATCGGGTTGGAGGAGGACGCGGATGCGGTGGGGGTTATCGAGGAGCATCTGGCGGATGAGTTCTTCAAAGATGCGTTCGCCACGCTCCACGGCGGCGCGAATGTTGGCCATGGGTTGCTCGAAGCGCAGCGGGGCGAGCGGATCACCATCGTAGAGCCAGGTGTCTAGGGCGCGTAGCATCAGGCTCAGACCGCGTGGGAAGGAGCCGGTATTATTCTCGCGCAGACTAAACTCGAAGGTGTTGAGTGCCGCCGCGATGGTCTCAGGATCGATCCCCTCGGCGGACAAGCGGGCCAGCGTGGTGAGGATCAGCGTCTCGACCTGCTCTTCATCAGCCGGTTTAATGCCCTTCAAGCCAACCGCGAAGGTGTGTTGGAGCAGACCATCGTGATAGCCACTGCTGGTGAGGTCTTCACCGAGACCCGAGTCGATCAGTGCCTTGCGCAGCGGGGCAGCAGCATTGCCCAGTAGAATATAACTGAGCAGTTCCAAACGCAGAATCCGCTCAACATCCTGTTCGGCCTCCAGCATCCAGTTGAGCGAGACCATGCCCTTTTTGCCGCTGGTATCATCAGCAGCGTAGGTGTATGCAAAGGTGCGCGGAGCCTCAAATGGCGTCTGCATCGCGATCTGCGAGGCAGGATTGATCGCCTCAAACTCACTCAGATAGACATCAAGCAGGCGCAAGCGCTCCTCCTCTGGGTCATCACCATAAAAGAAGAGGCGCGCATTGGAGGGGTGGTAGAACGTTGTATGGAAGTGCTTAAACTGCTCGTAGGTCAGATCGGGGATCGCCTTGGGATCGCCGCCCGACGAGTGGCCATAAGTCGTATCGGGGAAGAGCGACTGCTGCGTGAGCCGCCCCAAAACCCCTTCGGGCGAGGAGTAGGCTCCCTTCATCTCATTAAAGACCACGCCCTTATAGATGAGCGGCGCATCTTTGTGTTCTAGCTCGTAGTGCCAGCCCTCCTGCTTGAGGATCTCTGGGGTAATGCGGGGGAAGAAGACCGCATCGAGATAGACATCAACCAGATTGTAGAAGTCTTGCAGGTTGGTGGAGGCCACCGGATAGCAGGTCTTATCGGGGTAGGTAAAGGCATTTAAGAAGGTTTTGAGCGAACTCTTGAGTAGTTCGACAAACGGCTCCTTGACGGGATATTTGCGTGAGCCACACAGCACCGAGTGTTCGAGAATATGGGCAATGCCGGTCGAATCTTCAGGTGGGGTACGGAAGGTGACCCCGAAACACTTATTCTCGTCATCATTGCTGAGCGAGAGCAATTCTGCGCCGGTCTTTTCGTGGCGATAGATCCGCGCCTGGGTATTAAGTTCGGTGATCGCTTCATCGCGAATTAGGGTGAAACCATGCGTAGACGTCATTGGGTTCTCTTTCTATGTGCCATGGGCTACCATAGTTATTGTACCAATTTTTGGATGTTCAGGGGGGAGGGCCACACCCCAAAGCCAGTTTTTGTTCTGTTTTGGCGGCGCAGCCGCCCCCAAACCCCCACTGGAGGTAGTGCAACCTTCGCGACGCTTACTGCGTATTGAAAGAGGGAACATCATAATGAAGAGGACATGAACGATGCAGATGCAACGCGCCTATTCAGCCCTGCTCACCCTCGCAGCATTGGGCTTTGTACTCTGGTTGATCTGGTCGCGGCTACGGATTGTGGTGTGGGTCTCAATGCCATGGTGGGGGTTATTGCTGGTGGGACTGATTCTCTTTGTGAGTATTGATTTCTTGATTCACCGCGTATTAGGGGGAAAGAAGTAGAGACGGCCCGGTGGGCCGTCTCGCGTATGGTTATAACCGGGTCTGCTGCATCCACTCGGCCAACCAGCGGCCCTGATCGAGCACCTCGATGTGGTAATCCGGCTCGGCCTCGGCGGTAGTGAGGACCCGCCGTAGGTTGCCTTGCATCCAGAGCACCTCCATCAGTATTGGCAGGGCACTACACTCACCCTTGGTGAGTGGGCTGATACTGTCATAACTGTCGAGCAGCAAACGTGCGCGTTCGGTGTCGAGCGGGCCAGCATAGACACCCCAGGGCGACCAGTTCTGGGGTGGCTTGCCTTGGGCGAAATCCACCAGCGCATCGGCGACATCCACAATCCGCGCATCAATCGTCACCTGATCAAAATCGAGGAGGGCCGAGACATCATCGTTGAGGAAGAGCATATTGTCGCGGTGGACATCACCGTGGATGAGGGCATGCGGGAGTTTGGCGTAGTCGGTATCGGTCAGGCGGGCGTGCAATTCAGCGGCGCGGCGATCATACCAGGAGAGTTGGAGGGTCAGATCGCCTAAGACATCGCGCTGGAGCAGGCGCTCGGTTAGCCCAAGCAGGATGGAGGGGTTGTAGCGTGGTGCTTGGGGTGAAGGCTGACCGGGGAAGCCCTGGACTGCCTCGTGGTAGTCGGCAAGCACCGATCCCACACTCGCCGATTGGGCAGGCCGACTGGCGCAGTAGTCCTCACCACTCAGGAAGGTGGCGACTTCAAAGATGCGCCCGTCAATCTCGACCGAGGTCTCGCCATTGATCGCCGGGATGAGGCGTGGACACGGGATCTCGTGGCTACTCAACCATGCGTGGAGCTGGTGGCGCAAAGTGAGCGATGCACGCCCTAAACGGCGCTGATTACGCCGAATTACATAGCGTCCGGTACTCGTTTCGGCGAAGGCGGTCTCATTAACTAATCCGTGGGCGGCGGAACAGACCGAGCGGAGTTCGCCAAGGTTGTAGAGCGAGAGTGCGCGTTTAACATCATTATGGGTAAGCATGGGTCGTATCTATATGTAGGCAGCAATGCTGCTGCGGGTATCAAGGCTAACGCAACGCATCACAACCGTATCACATAAAGTAACAACAAAGTTACATGGCTTTGGTGACTTCGCTGCCCATTGACATGAACGTAAGTAGGGGTGAAGCATCGCCCGCCAACCTTGTCCGGGTTCCCCTGCGCCATGGCGGGCGATGCTTCGACCCTACTCATCTGTTGGCGGCGCAGCCGCCCTTACAGACTCGTCACAAACCCGGCGGTGACGGTTGTATGTAGCCAACTTTGCACTCCATCGGCGCGGGTAATGGCGATGATATACTCACCGGGGGGCAGCTCGACCGCTCCGAACCAGCCATCAGCCGAGGCGTAGATGTCGCGCAGCCAGACTTCGTTATGGATGAGGCTAATCTTGGCCTCTGGCACGATTTGACCTTCAACGGTCGCGATGCCTTGCAGATGGCCACCGGTAGGGTTGGCAATCCAGGGCCATTCGGGCACACGCGCTGGCTGAGCAAAGACGCCGTTGCGCAGTTCGTCCATAAAGGCGCGGCGGGCGTTAAAGTTGGAGCCATTGAAGGGAACCGCGTAGGAGTAGAAGGAGACACCCGACAGCGTGTGGCCCTGTTCATTGGGGCTGAGGGCGCGCTGCACCTGGCCGATGTTCTGGCCTGAGGTGTTTAGCCACGCCCCGACACCCGGCACAATCGCCCTGCGCCCGGTGTGGGTATGGTCGAAGGCCAGCCAGCCATCATACCAGGCGCGGGAACGCGGCACGCCCTCTTCAAAATAGTGCATAGGCACGGCAAAATCAATAATCCCCTCTTCAAGCCACGCCGGCCAATCCTGAAAGACCTGACGATAGGCCGATGATTCGGCCCAATCGCCGGTGCTGCCCAAGCCGCCCCAGGTAATCGTCGCCGCACTGACTTGGATGCGCGGATTGATCGCCTTGGCGCGGATATAGAGTCGGCGCACCGTCTCCGTCACCCGGTCGCGGCGCCACTGGCTCCAGAGCGAATCACCCGGATCGGGGCGATAATTCATGGGGTTGCCGTAGGTGCGGTTGAAACGTTCGAGGCTCACCTGGTTATAGCCGTAGCTCATCCCAGAGAGGCGGATATAGTCCCAATGCAGGCCATCCAGGTTGGGGTAGGCTTGGAGCACATGTTGCACCACGCGCTCCATATAGCTGATCGATTCGGGATGCCCGAAGTCCAGATCGCCCACCTGGGTACCATTAAAGGTCGCGGTCGTCCAACGTTCAGCCCCCTGGGCTTCGGGGCCGTGGGTGGTACAGATGTGATTGGGATGCCCCCAGAGCGGGTCGGTGGAGCGGCATGTGACCGAGACCACCATCCAGGCATGCACCTGCACACCCATGCTATGCGCCTTCTCGATCAGATAGCCGAGGGGATCGAACTCAGCGGCGGGAGCGAGCAGCGGATTGGCGGCCCGTGGCTCAAAACTGTTGTTATACCAGGCATCGCCGTGGCGCCGCACCTGCACAATGATCGTATTGGCATTGGCGCGCACCACATTCTCAACCAGTTCATCCACCTGGGCATGGTTATAGAAACCGGGATGCAGCGCATCTACCCAGAAGGCACGCATCTGCTGAATCGGTTCCTGGGCCTGGGTTGGCGCGGGAAGGTTGCCCAATAGCATGGCAACCAGCAGGATAATCAGGAGCACGCTACGTCGCATCGGAGTTCCTTTCGGGTGATTGTAACCAATCGGTCTCTAGGATAAAGAATTGTGCCTGAGGAGTCAAACCGGCCTTGTAGGGGGGCGAGGCATGGGCAAAGTCACCTCCGGTGGGGGTTCGGGGGCGGCGAAGCCGCCAAACAACAACAAAAATTGGGGCTTGGGGTGCAGCCCCAAGGACTTTGCTCATGCCATGCTGATGCTTCGCGTAACTATTCACAGTTCTCCTAGCATTCCGATTTTGACGCAAAGACGCCAAGGCTCAAAGCCTGCAACAACCCTTTGCGTCTTCGCGCCTTTGCGTCAAAACGAGGTTTCTTTTACCCCAAGTGTGAATAGTTACTGCTTCGCCCCTACTTGACAAGAGATCATAGCCTGCGTATAGTGCTATAACGGTTCTGGGCGCAATTATAGCTATTCAGAAAGATGGTATGGGCGATAAACTCGTTATCGTCGAGTCGCCAGCTAAGGCGAAGACGATCCAAAAATATCTCGGACGCGGGTATCGGGTCACTTCCAGCATGGGCCACGTCCGTGACTTGCCGAAGAAGGATCTCTCCATCGATCTGGAGAATAACTTTGCGCCGGTCTATGAAGTGACCAAGCAGAAGGTGGTCAGTGAGTTGCGCCAAGCAGTGCGCGGTGCTGATGCGATCTACCTAGCAACGGACCCCGACCGTGAGGGGGAGGCGATTGCGTGGCATATCACCCAGGCGGTGAATGTGCCCAAGCGCACCCCGATCTTTCGGGTGGTTTTTCAGGAAATCACGCGCAACGCGGTGCAGCACGCGATCAATAATCCGCGCCAGATTGATACCAATTTGGTAGATGCGCAGCAGGCGCGGCGCGTGCTTGATCGGCTGGTGGGCTACCAACTCAGCCCATTGCTGTGGGACAAGGTGAAGCGCGGGCTTTCAGCGGGCCGCGTACAGTCAGTTGCGGTGCGCCTGATTGTCGAGCGCGAACAGACGATTGAAGCCTTTGTGGCCCAGGAGTATTGGACAATAGAGGCCGATCTCTCGAAGCAGGGCAGCGATCTGAAGCGTGACTCGTTCCGGGCGGTGCTGATCGAGCGCGACGGTAAAAAGCTCGATAAGTTCGCGGTGCCGAACCAGGAGCAGGCCGAGTCTATCGTGACCGATCTGCAAGATGCGCGCTATCGGGTGCAGAAGATCGTGCGCCGCGATAAGCGCCGCAGTGCCGCGCCGCCCTTCACCACCAGCACGTTGCAGCAGGAGGCGGGCCGCAAACTTGGCTTTGGAGCCAAAAAAACCATGATGCTGGCCCAGCGGCTCTATGAGGGGATTGACATTGGCGGCGATGAGGGTACGGTAGGTTTGATTACCTATATGCGTACCGACAGCACCAATGTGGCTGCTGAGGCGCAGCAGGAGGCGCGTCAGGTGATCGCGGCGATGTATGGCGATGCGTATCTGCCAGAGAAGCCACCGATCTATAAGACTCGCGCCAAGGCGGCCCAGGAGGCTCACGAGGCGATTCGCCCCACCAGCAGTGCCCGCCACCCTGATGCCGTCGCCGCCAAACTCGACCGGGATCTCTTGCGGCTCTATGACCTGATCTGGAAGCGCTTTGTGGCCAGCCAGATGGCACCAGCAGTCTTTGATAGCACCACGGTGGATATTGGGGCCTTCACCAACCCGCAAGCCACGAGCGCCCCCTACACCTTCCGTGCGACCGGGAGTGTGCTCAAGTTCCCCGGTTTCCTGGCGGTCTACAACGTGAGCCTGGATGAGGGTGAAGAGGACGAGGATAGTGAGCGGCGCTTGCCACTCCTCAGCGAGGCCGAGCTCTTCAACCTGCTGGCCCTGTTGCCCATCCAGCACTTCACCGAGCCGCAGCCGCGCTTCACCGAGGCCAGCCTCGTCAAGGATCTGGAGCAGTTGGGGATCGGGCGGCCCTCGACCTATGCCTCGATTATCTCGACGATTCAGGAGCGCGAGTATGTGGAACTGGCCGAGAAGAAACTGGTGCCGACCACCTTGGGGCGGGTGGTGACCGATCTGCTCGTGCAGCACTTCCCCAAGATCGTGGACTACGACTTTACCTCGGCGCTAGAGCAGCAACTTGATGATATTGCCGAGGGCAGTAAGCGTTGGGTGCCGGTGCTGCATGAGTTCTACGGGCCGTTCCAGAACACGCTTCAGAACGCCAAGAACGAGATGCGCAATGTGAAGCGTGAAGAGATCCTGACCGACATCGTCTGCCCGAAGTGTGGGCAGGCCAATCTGGCGATCAAGTTCGGGCGCAACGGCGAATTTCTGGCCTGTTCGCGCTACAGCAAGAGCAAGGTCGTTAGCGAAGATTCGTGCGACTTCACCAGCGACTTCCACCGTGATGCGGATGGCAAGATCGTGCTCGACAAGGCGAGTGCGCCCGAAACGAGCGACGTGATGTGCAACCTGTGTGGGCGGCCCATGGTGATCAAGAAGAGCCGTTTCGGGCCCTTCCTGGGTTGTTCGGGCTACCCGGAGTGTGCCAACACTCGCCGCATCGGGAAGGACGGCAAGCCCGTGCCGTTACCCGTTCCCACCGGCGTGGCCTGCCCGAAGTGTCACGAGGGCGAACTGATGGGTCGGCGCGGCAAGTTTGGCCGCCCCTTCTATGGTTGTTCGCGCTACCCCAAGTGCGATTATGCCAGCAACAGTTTGGAGCAACTGGCCCCAGTGGTTGAGAGCGAACCTCCAGCGGAGAAACCCGCGCCCGTCAAGAAGCCCGCGCCAGCGAAGAAGCCGAGCACACGCAAGAAAAAGTAGGGAGCCTTCGGGGTTGGCGCTGCCGCCCGCTATTTGGCCCTCACCCCCCTGCCCCCTCTCCCGCACGCGGGAGAGGGGGGTATCGCTTTTCCGGTGCTGAAGCGCACGCAAAGCGTGCGCTTCAGCACCGGAAATATATCACCCCCTCCCCTTTCAGGGTAGGGGGTAGGGAGGAGGGGTATAGAAAAGAACCCCTACTTAAATAACGGCGAATCCGGGTACTTGGCGTGCAAGATCTTATCCAAGCCGAACCACTGCCCGGAGGGCGTCGTCATAAAGAGGACGGCAGCCACCAGGAAGGGCGGCATACTCGGATTGAAGAACGCCCCGGCGCTGATATTCATCAGCAGGAAGAGCGATAGCCCAGCGGTGGGGCGTACCGCAAGCCCCAACAGCATCCCAGTGGCCACTATCATCTGTCCAATTGTGAGCACAATTGAGACCGGGCGGTACCAGGGGATGGCGAAGTGGCGCAGGTAGCATGCCGAGAAGGATTCAGGATCGAGTTCACTGAGGCGCTGAGCAAAGTGTTCACGCATGACCGGGCTGGTCATCCAGCCACGCACCGTCTTGTGGTATGCCCCGTAGAGGAAGAAGGCTCCGAAACCATAGCGCAGAGCGACGACCGTATTTCTTCCGATGCGGCCCCAATCGCGCTTTGATGCTGCTTCCATTCGTTGTTCCTGTTCCATTAACACTACTCCACTCATTCAAACTCTGGATCTACCATAGAATCAGGCATTGAACCCTGATCGGTTTCTGGTAGAGGTAACCAGATCGCAAAGGTACTCCCCCGACCGGGTATACTCGCCACCGTGACGGAGCCACGGTGGGCCTCGGCAACCCAGCGCACAATCGAGAGCCCTAAGCCGGCTCCACCACTATGGCGTGAGCGGGAACGGTCGGCACGAAAGAAACGGTCGAAGATGTGGGGAAGATCGCTATCGGCGATGCCCTCGCCGGTATCGGCCACACTCAGACAGGCAAACCCTTCGCGCCGTTCCAGCCCCATAGTAACATAGCCGCCGGGGGGAGTGTGTTGGATGGCATTGACGCCCAGGTTCAAAAGTGCCTGCTTGAGGCGATCACGATCCCCGTAGACTAAGACTTGATCCTCTTCACCAAGGCGTAGCGTGACCTCACCAGTGAGGGGGCGGAGTTCACGGTAGACTTCGAGGAGCAGGGTATCAAGTTCCACCGGTTCGGCGCGGATCTGGCGGCGCGTGTCGCTCTGCGCCAAGACGAGCAGGTCGTTGACCATACGGATGAGGCGGGCGGTTTCGCGGCGCATGTCGCCCATGACCTCATCCAAGATCTCTGGATTATTAGTCGCCCCGCGTGCGAGTAATTCGAGGTTACCCTGCATTGCCGCTAACGGCGTGCGCAGTTCGTGGCTCACATCGGCGACAAAGCGCTGCTGGGTATTGAAGAGCGTCTCCATACGCCCCAGCAGATCATTGATGGTGACCGTCAGCCGGTGGAGTTCATCCTGTTGGGGCGGGACGGGCACGCGCTGGCCGAGGTCTTCAGCGCGCACAATGCCTTGGGCCGTCTGCGTCACCATATCAATCGGCAGCAACGCACGCCAGGAGAGCAGAGTTGTCCCCATGGCGGTAATCAGAATAGCGATAGCACTGCCCCCCAAGAGGATCACCGTCAACATACGTAAAGTCAACTCAACATCCCGAAGCGAGCGCGAAACCTGCAAAATCCCCACCACCTGGCCATTCTTGAGCACCAGCGGCGTGACGAGTGATTGGATGTGGATGTTATTCATCTCGCGGAGCGACATAATCCCAGTATTGATCTGGTCGGCTCCGAGGGTTAGCGAGCCAGACGGCAGTGCTAGGTCTTGACCATCAAGGTTGGGGGTACTATCGAGGAGATCGCCGGTAGGGCTAAAGACCTGCGCGGTAAGGTTGGGGTTATTGAAGATCTGAATGAACTCACCCTTGAGGAAGAGCGAGATCTCGCCGCTGGGGGTACGAATAGGTTCGAGGCCACCCGCATTGAAGATAGCGCGCACCTGTTGGGTCGCGGCCCAGAGGTCGCGCTCGACGCCGCCATAGAGTGACTGGCGAACTGAGAAATAGATCCCCAAGCCGAGCAGAAAGAGTGCGAGGGCAAAAAATCCGCTGTAGGCGAGGGTTAGGCGAGTACGGAAGGACATGGATCACGCCTAGATGAGTTTAGGAACATGTTCATCTTCATTGCACTCAACAAGCACACTGATAAGATCTATTGCGTGACTATCTGGAAGTCGTGAGTTGTTATTACATTACTCAACCGTGCATCCAACACGCACTATTTCTAGCTTCTTGTATTGTAGCCGATGTGGGTAGCAGACGCAATGGAGCTATATTTTCGGGCAGGGCATGTGCAAAGTTCTTGGGGCTACGCCCCGAACCCCCAAATCCGGGCACAGATCATCAGGAAAGGGTTGGGGTTCCACGACCAGACTAGCAAACCGCTCCGGGTACGTTGCGCCATATTTCATCGTCTTGCATTGGCTTTCCGAATAGGGATTATCGTCGGAAATCGTCTCGGACGGCTATGGGATTTGGCGATCCCCAGGTCGCGCAAGAGGGCAGACAACGTCTTGGATGTCATCGCCGCGTCCCGATCCGCGTGGAGCGTGAGCTGGTGTGGCTCCACGCCCTCGTGGGCAGAGGCACCGGCTACCAACTCCTCGGCCAGTCGGCTGCCCATAGGCACGATGCTGCCCCTTGGCACGATGCTGCCCCTTGGCACGATGCTGCCCCTTGGCACACGGTTGGCCACTGCCTCGATACTGCCCATTGACGCGATCTGACCATTGGCACCCGCGCTGCCTCTTGGCTCGATGCTGGCTCCTGGCACGATGCTGGCTCGTGATGATCTGAATTTGATGGGGCTGCATGGTTCCATGTTTGGCACGGACTCCGATCCCCGCCCCGCGCCCACCCAGAATGCCAGGAAGCAGCAGGCCCAACGCCTGCCTTCAGGTGCGCCGCTGGCAGCTTCCCGTGATCCGCATGGCGTTTGCCTCGTAGGGAATATCCAGAATGCACCCAGGTTCAGGCCGCGCCAGCGGCGTCACCTGCGAGGCGATGTTGGGCGCGGGGCTGGCCATAACCCTCTCGCCTCCCATCCGTGACTCGTCAACGGGGGGTGATCGCCGCCGATTCGTCCATGGGCGCTGACCATGGACGAATCGTGCGATGGGCGGTGATCGTGGCCGATCTCCAAACACCCGACCCGGCTAGGCAAACGGCACATCGACATAGTCGCTTCGCGATCTTGGTTGCGGAGCGGCAACACCCGCCTCGCGCA
>NZ_RYFD01000065.1 GCF_004138135.1 Candidatus Oscillochloris fontis | reverse complement strand
CCGGGGAAACCCCACACATGTTGGCGGGCGATGCTTCGCCCCTCCATGATCCCCCGGTTCCACCATGCCCCACCATGCCCCGCCATCCCGTAGGGGCGAAGCATCGCCCACCTGATGGCCGGGGAAACCCCACACATGTTGGCGGGCGATGCTTCGCCCCTCCATGATCCCCCGGCCCCACCATGCCCCACCATGCCCCGCCATGCCCCGCCATCCCGTAGGGGCGAAGCATCGCCCACCTGATGGCCGGGGAAACCCCACACATGTTGGCGGGCGATGCTTCGCCCCTCCATGATCCCCCGGCCCCACCATGCCCCACCATGACCATGCCCCGCCATGCCCCGCCATGCCCCGCCATGCCCCACCATCCCCCGCCATGCCCCACCATGCCCCGCCATGCCCCACCATCCCCCGTCATGCCCCGTCCCCGAACCCCCACCGGAGGTGACGTTGCACATACCCTACATATCGAACATCACCAACCCCGGCTGGGCATGCAACAAGACCCGATCCGGGCTGTAACGCACCTGAGGCGGTGGCTCGTCGGGGATGCCCAGCGTGCGCAGCAGGTGATCGGGCGGCATGGCGGTCATCGCGCCCGTGTGATCGAGGAAGAGACGCACACAGGTGAAGGCGAAGGTGAGTTCCTTCTCGCTCTTGAGGATGATCTCGGCTTCGCCTTCACCTTTACTGTGCGCTTCGGCACCGGCAAAGATCTTGGCCAGCGCCGAGACATCGAGATCGGATTGTTGGCCGCGTTCGTTGGTGAAGATGACACTGATCTGGTTACTGATCAGCACCGAGTCGATTAGGAGCAGTTCGTGACGCTGATCGCCAAAGAAGATCGCGGCGGCGGGGTTGCCGCGATCAATCTGCTGGCCCGCGAGCGCCCAGCCCAGTGCGCCCAGATCGTAGGCCACCCGGCGCACATTGGGAAAGGCGAAGCTGAGGTAGGTGGCGCGCCCCACGTTGCTGGTTAGGTCGGCGGAGGGCAACCCGAATCCCTTGAGGAAGCCACGTAGAATGTGCATCCCCAGATCGAGTGTGACGCGGCGCGAACGCTTGCCGCTCACATCGGTGAGTTGCGAGGTCTCCGGGCGGATGCCGAAGGCACGTGGGTTGCTGAGCAGCGGCAGCAGGCTACCGCGCCACGCATTGCGCCCGTGGCGCGCCGCAATGATCGAGAGCGGGCGGATGCGCGAATCGGGCACCCGCACCATATTTGCACTGAAGCGGTCGTAGATCATGGCCACGATAGGGTCGGTGCGACAAAGATTCAGTTGATGCATTAGGGTTCTCACAAGATTGGGGTAATTAGTAGAGGCGAAGCATCGCCCGCCAAGCGCCTTCGGGTTCCTCTGTTCCATGGCGGGCGATGCTTCGCCCCTACGGGATGATCTCATGGCTCATGACGCCGATTGGCCCGCATCAGGAAGGGTGGCACGTCAAACTGAGCCGCTGCGCTGGCCGCTGCCGCTGGGGTGACGGGTGGGATATGGGGTTGGGCGGGTGGGCTGGGGGGCATCGGGACGCTGGGTTGGCGCGGGGCGATGCGCTTGAGCAGCCGCGTCGGCTTGGTTGGGTCGGGTGGCGGGGTGGCGCGGAAGCCAGTGGCCACCAGGGTTGCCTTGACCATGCCGGGGGGCAGGCTGGGGTCAATCATCGCCCCGAAGATGATGTTGGCATTCGCATCAACCGCCTTGGCGACCATCTCTGCGCCATGATGGATCTCGAAGAGGCCAATATCGTCATTGGCGGCGATGTTGAGTAGCAGCCGACTGGCCCCCTCGATGCGTCCCTCCAGCAGCGGGCATGCCATGGCGCGGCGGACTGCATCAGCGGTGCGGTTGGCCCCATTGCCCACCCCAATCCCCAACAGGGCCGAGCCAGCTTCGCTCATGATCGTCCGAATGTCGGCAAAATCCACGTTGATCATACCGTGACGGGTAATCAGGTCTATGATTCCCTGAATGCCAAAATGAAGTACTTGGTCGGCCATGCCAAAGGCTTGGGTGATCGAAGTGGTACGCGCCGATGCCTGCACGATCCGGTCATTCGGTATAGTGATGATCGTATCGGCAACCGTGCGCAGTTGGCTGATCCCCTGTTCGGCCACGTTGGCGCGCCGGTTGCCCTCAAACTTGAAGGGGCGCGTGACGATCCCCACCGTAAGTGCGCCCATTTCACGGGCGATCTTGGCCACCACCGGCGCCGCGCCCGTCCCCGTCCCGCCGCCCATCCCGGCTACCACAAAGACCATGTCGGCACCGTCGAGGGCTTGGCGCAGGTAGCGCTGGCTCTCCTGAGCCGCCAGTTGCCCCACCGCCGGATCACCTCCGGCCCCTAAACCGCGTGTGGTGGTCTCCCCCAAACAGATCTGGGTGGCCGTGTGCGCGACCTGGAGCGCCTGGTAGTCGGTGTTGACAGTGATGAGATCGGCACCTTGCATGCCGCTGCCGAGCAGGCGGACGATCACGTTGCCGCCTGCACCACCCACGCCGATCACCTTGATGGTGATCGGCTTCAGGCCGTGGGTGATTGGTTCAGCTAAGAGATCGGAAAAATCGGGACTAACACACAACTCAAAGGGTAAACCGGGGCTTGTATGTTCGTGGTTGATGAATGCAGAGGGGAGCATGGGAACCTCCTATATGATTATGATCTGGTTATCGCGTTGCGACGCGACGCAATATTTTGCGTCGCTACCGCGGTACCCCAATCCGAATCTGGCTCAGATCGAACGCGCATGTGGCATGCAGAATGCGCAGCAGCCAGGCCAGGGCGCTGCGCTGGCGCGGGCTGGCTTGGTTCACATCGCCTTCGCTGGCGATGATCATGTGGGTGGTGGCGGGTGCATCACGCAGCCGGATGATCGTCCCATCACACTGGATGTAGTAGTGCCAGAAGGCCACCACTGGCAAGGTGAGGTCGCTGGCGGCGGGGCCAAGGGTCGGCCAGAGAACAATCTGGCTGATCGCCTGGGGTGGTTGGGGCGCGTCATGCCAGCGGCTGAGATCGTGGATACGCGGGTGGGCCAGCGCTTGGCCGAGTAGTTGCCCCGCGATTGTCCCAGGCATTCGGGTACGCCCAGCGACATATTCACGTAAACAGCCGATGTCGTTCTCGTCCGCAGCGCCCAGGGTGGCGGCGAGGCCATTGATCGTGGTGCCTGTGGGCACGGGGCGGTCGTAGGCCCAATCGGCGCTGGGCAGGCGGCAGGCGATCACATCTTTGGCGAAGGGCATGAGTAGGAAGTGCGCCTCACCCAGTTCAAGTTCTTCGGGCGCACCCAGCGGCGCACCGATCTGCGTGTCGAGCGCGTAACGCACCAACGTGGCCTGTTCTTCAAACTGCCGCCCGGCCTGTTCACGGTAGAGGCTGTCGAGCAGGGTGCGCCGCAGCAGGGTGGCTTGGGCGGTAGTGAGGCCGGAAATGCGGCGCTTGCCAGCAACCACCGCGCTCAACTCGCTCAGCCGGTAGATAGTCTTCCAATTCGGCACGGGCGAGCAGAGGCTATCGTAGGCGAAGTGCTGGCAAACATACGCCGTGCCATTACTGATCGTCAGGCGCTGGTTGGGGCCAATCGGCACACCCAGGCTGGCCAGGTTCTTCAGGACGTGTTGATGGTGCGCCCAGTCGGGGCGATAGCCATTCACCGGGTCGGCTTGGCGAAAGAGCAGTTCGAGCAGCGCGTCACGCAGCGGCCCGGCAGGCGTTTGGCTAAGGCGCTGCACCTGGGTAGGCGCGGGCGGGGTGGTGTCGAGCGCCTCTAGCGGGGCGTAGAGCAGATCCCCGGCATAGATCTCGACGAGGAACGTACCTGCGTCGGCCAAGAGGATGCCGCGATCCTGGTCATCCTGCGCGGTACCATCGGCAGTGCGGCGGGCGGTGGGCGCAGCGACGGGCATCCCCAGTTTGGCCTGTTGCGCAATCGTAAAGAAGGGCCAGCCCGCGCTGAGGCCACTGCCTGCCGTGCGATAGGCCAGATCGAGCAGATGCGCCTGCAACTGCGCCACCAGTTCGGGCGGCGTTGTCGTCTCTGGCACCAGATCGGTATAGACCTCACCCACGAAGCGCTGCCAGGGGAACCCGGCGGGGTCACTCTTGCGTCCCGGCGCAATATCGAGGTGGCGCACCAGTTGGCTACGCGGGATGTCGTGGCGCACCACCAGCGTGCGACAGAGCCAGAGCGCCGCCGCATACTGCGCGGTGGGGTAGGGGTCACGCCCATTATTCAGGTTTTCCAGTTCAATACCGAGCGAGTAGGCATTACAACCACTCACCTGCTTACCATCCACATTCCAACGGCTCACCCCAGCGTGCCACGCGGTGTTGGCATCATCCACCAACTGAACAATACGGCCCTGCTTACTGATGTAGTAGTGGGTCGAGACCGGGCGGCGCTCATCGCCACCAGCGCGCAGCCAATTGAGATCGCCCGGCCCGCGCCCCGCCGTGGCATGGAGGACGATCATGCGCACCCGGCCCTTGCGCCCGGTCTGGTAATGCGGTCTGCTCATCGCGATACGTTCGATCTGCATTGGTACCTTTCCGTTCGTGTGTTCTTCCTACCCTCCCAGCGACGCAATATGTTGCGTCGCTACTAGGTCTTCCTACCCTCCCAGCGACGCAATATGTTGCGTCGCTACTAGGTCTTCCTACCCTCCCAGCGACGCAATATGTTGCGTCGCTACTAGGTCTTCCTACCCTCCCAGCGACGCAATATGTTGCGTCGCTACTAGGTCTTCCTACCCTCCCAGCGACGCAATATGTTGCGTCGCTACTAGGCTTCCTACCCTCCCACCATCTCCACCCCCTGAATCGTCCCACCCTCAGCGAACACCACCTGGCGGCTGCTGGGGCTACCCTGCATGCGCAGGCCATTGATATTCCCGCCGTTGCGGGCGATGATCGCCTGTTGTGCGGCGGCGGCACGCTTGGTTGGCGGGATGGGAGTAGGTGGTGCTGCCGGACGCAGGAAGATCGGCCCGCTGGTGCGCGAGCGCACATAGAGCGCAGGGACATACCACGAGACACGCTCCGGTTCTTCAACATAGAGCGCCCGCCGCGCAAAGGCCAGCGCGGCCCCAACACTGCGCCCCTCGGCGAGCGCCTGGTAGATCACCGCAGCCATGCGACTGGCGGCGGCAATCCGCACCGTGAACTGCATCCCCAACACCACCGGCACGCCAGCCGCGCAGAGCGCCGGGGCAATCGCACTGTGCAGATCGCCGTGTTCCCCCATCATCGCCCCCTGGCATGCGTGCAGAATCACCATCCCCGCCGGACTTAAGAGCGGAGCCAGGGCACTCACCGGGGTCCAGACACCCCCTGTGGTGCGTAGGGGCGATGCATCGCCGCCAACCCAGCCCTGGGGTTCCGAGCGCATCGTGGGCGATGCTTCGCCCTGACACGGCGCGTCGAGCAACAACGCCCCCACGCCATCGCGGTAGCGCCCGTGGCCGTAGTAATGGATGATGTCGGGCGGCATATCGGGGTTGATCGCCGCCACCAACGCCTCCAGCGTCGCCGGGGCAACCTCGGTCATCTCGGCCATCCCGCCCTTGAGCAGCGGTTCCCAGGCAACTTCGCGGGCTACCCGTTCCACATGGCGCAGCTCCTCACTGATCCCAGATGCGGGAGAAATGGCGAGGATACGCAACGCCCCGTGGGGAGCACGAGGTGGCGGCAGAGCTTCGGGCAGATCAAGGCGGCGCACACAGGTCGCACTGGCCCCGCGACTAAGCAGCAGCGGCGTTGGCCCCGCGTCCCAGAGCAACTCCCAGGGCAAAGCGGCCAACTCCACCGCTGTAGGTGGAAAACAGAGTTCCAGCCCCAACGTCCGCCCCAACGCCGCCACATGATCGCGGATCGTAGCAAGAGCCGTCGCCCCCGCCTGATCCAGCGTCAGGGCGCGGAAGAGCCGCCGCCCGACCCGCTCCGAAGCATCGGGCGCAACCCGCCCCCCCGCCCACAAACCGAGCTTATTCAGCCGTTCGCGCTCATCCGCACTGAAGCTGAAACTCTCTTGCTGCTGCACCGTCCATGCGGTAGGGTAGGCCGGATCTTGCAGCGCATCAAGCGCCCGCAACACCAGCCCTAGATCGGCAGGCGGCAACGGATTGGGCAGGCGACTCTCGCGCACCCCCAGCACATCGGCTTCCCAGCGCAACAGCGCCCCGCCGGTGAGCGGGCGGAAGATCAGACGCAAGATGATCGGATCATTGGTTGGTGGCATAGATTCCTCTTGTAGGGGCGAAGCATCGCCCACCATGTGGCATGGAATACGAACTGGATTGGCGGGCGATGCTTCGCCCCTACACACCGACCCGCACCATCCGAAAACCCAGGGTCGGTAGCCGCTGACCGGGCTGGTACCAGCCACTCACACCACAGCGCAGATCAGGCGCACCCAGCAGCAGATCGCCGCCCCGGATAAGCGGGGTTTCACCACGCCCAACATCCTCGCAGGCCAGTGGCGAATCCGAATCCTCAGCTAGGCTCGCCGTCCACTCCCAACAATTACCGAGCAGATCGAGTGCCCCGCAGGCAGCGGCACCCGCCGGGAACGCCCCGACCGCCGCCGGTGCATGCAGCCCCAACCCGGCGTAGGCGGCGTGGCTCGATGTTGGCGGCGCATCGCCCCAGGGGTAACGCCGCTGATCGGTATCGCGGGCGGCACGTTCCCACTCGCGGGAAGTGGGCAAACGCAGTCGCTCAGCGGCGGCCAACCAACCCGCCCGCCGCGCCACCTCGGTCAGCCAGGTACAGTAGGCGTGCGCCTCGTACCACGCCACCCCCACCACGGGTTGGGAAGGTGCATGGCAATTGGCATCCTCCCAATAGGCCGGGTGGCGCACGCCATGCGCGAGCCAGAGCCACCCCGCCTCACTCCACCAACGCCGCTCGTGGTAGCCCCCGGCGGCGATAAACTCAGCAAACTCAGCATTGGTCACCGGGAGGCGGGCGATACGCAGATCATGCGCCAACACAGCCGGGTGCAGCCGGGGGCGGTGGGTCGTCGCTTGCAGCCCCTCATCACCCAACCAAAAAGCCCCGCCACTGATCGGGCACCAATAGCTACCCGCAACCGCATCGCCACTCGCCACATCAAGGCGGCGCGGATCACCCAACTGCCCCAGCAGGCGACTAGCGGCCAAGCGACTCTCTAGCGAGGTCGCCGGATCGGCCAGCAGCGCCAGTAGTTCCGCAATCGTCTGCTCCCAGGCGCGTTGGCTGGCCCCGTTATGCCCAATGTCGAGCAGACACTCACCCGCCAGCACCACCGCGTGATCGCGTGGTGGCGGCGTAGCCAGCAGGTGCAGCAAAAGACGCTGCGCCTCACGCTGCGGAGCCGAACCAATCGCCAACCGCAACACCTCACGCCAGCGCGGCTCGCGGCTATAGATCTGGAAGAGGCCATCAGGATCATCAACAGTAACCGATTCGAGCAACCCGCGTGCCGCCAGATACTCCTCGAAGGTGAGGTGCAGAAAACCGAAGCGGCGGTAGCCGCGCTCCTGGAGCAACCCGGTATCGCGGCGCATCAATTCGACAAAATCCTGCGCCATGCGGCGCGCACGTCGCCGCTGGAGGCCATCGGTCTGGACGAGGGTAGCAGCAATATGGGCCTCCAGATCATCCTGATCCACCAACCCACCCGGCTGTTCACGATGAATCCAGAGCGCCACCGGCCCCAGCAGATTGACCACGAAGCGCTCATCAAGCCGCTCATCACCCAGATAGAGATCAACCGAGCGCCCAGAGAGCGAGCGCGTCCGGTTCCAAGTCTCCGCGAGCGCCTCGACACACAGCCGGTACAGATCCACCCGCCGGTCGGGCAACCGCGCCCCCTGGTTATGGATCAGCGCCAGAATAGTGAGCAGCAACGGATTGCGCGCCAGCGTCGCCACATTCGTATCGGCCAAAACCACCGCCCGCAACGAGCGCGTGCGCTGTTCAACCCGCACCGCCAACTCGGCAGCCACCGCATCCCGCACCAACTCGTAGTAGAGATCATCGCCAACGGGGCTAGCCGCTTCGGCTAACGCCTCATAGGCCAAGCTCCAGCGCCAGATAAAATCGCTGATCTGGCCTTCATCCAGCGACTCAATCACCACCGTAGTAAAGAGTTGCGGATCAAGCGGCGCATCGGCATACCCGACACTCCGGCTGGTAGCGAGAAAACGATTCCCCTGCGCATCCCACTCGCGCACAAACGCCTCCAGCGTGCGCACAATCCCACCCCGGTCGGTTCGCACCTCATCCAGCCCATCGAGGAGCAGGAGCGCCTGACCATGTTCGAGCGCCCGCAGAAAGAGCGGGCCATAATCGGGCTGCGAAAGCCCGGCATAATAATCGCGCAGGTAGGCCAGAGGAGCCAGATCAGCATGACCAGGACGGCTACGCGCATCGGCGAAGGCGGCCACCGGGAAGAAGATCGGCAACCAATCGGCACCAACCGCACAGGGCTGGTGGGCGGAAGTGCGCCCCAAACGGGTGAGCAAGTAGCGCACCAAGGTACTCTTGCCACTACCGGGATCACCCAGCACCACCAAAAAGGGCTGCTCACACACATACTCGTGCAGTAAGCGTGGCACGGCACTACTCAACCCATGGGGCGTGCGTCGATCCGCCGCGATCCGCGCCTGGATAGGAATATAGATCTGTTCGAGATCGATGCGAGCGGCGGCCTGCACCTGAATAATGCCACGAAAATCGAGCGTCCCAAACGTCTCGATCACAAAAGCGCGGTAACGCACAAAGAGCGCAGCAATATCGGTAGGAGCGGGATGGCTGCGGGTATAGAGATCGCCATACACCACCGTCTGTTGGACATGCGCAATTTGAGCGCCCTGAGTCGCCACAATCGTTTGGCTTGGTTCAGCCAGCAACTGATCGAGCAACGGGCGGGAGGGCTGGTTGAGACGCACATGATCGAGCGTCTTACGCTGGCTCGGCGTCGGCCAGTGAGGTTGGAGACGCCCTTGAGCGGCGAGCGCTTCGGGCAAACAGTGCTGAAAAAAGAGCGTAAAGGCCGGGGCGAGGCATCGCCAAGAAGGCAGATCCAAGCCAAGCTGGGTGGACAGCGGGCGCACTACCCGCCGGTAGTGGTCAATCAACGGCGCAAGATTGGGCGTATGGACGAGCAAAAACTCCTCCACCGCCAACTCACGCAAGCGAGCCGCACACGGATCAGGATGCGCCAGCAGTGCCAGCAACAGATCCACCAACGCAGCATCGGCCACCTCACGACGCAGATGCGTTACCGCCTGAGCGCTGGCACGGCCAAAGGCATTGCGGAGGCTCGGCTGAGTCAAATCACCCAGCTTCGCGGGCAGGATCGGGCCGAATGTTGCGGTCACACGGTTGGCAACCCCCATGAGCGCCTCAAGCAGAGCTGGTGCCAACGCGATCACGAAGCCCTCCGCTTGCCAGGGGCCGCGACATCCTCATGCAGCAGGCGTACCAGCAACAAGGTGGAATCATCACCCCGGCGGCGCTGCGGCGTGCGCAGCACCGCCCGCAGGCGATGCTTGGCAATAGTGGCACTCCCAGAGGCGGAACGCGAACGTGGCCGTGGCGCACTGCGCCGGAAGAGCGTAACCATACGATTGCCTCCATCGTCAATCAAATCAACGCAAAAATTGCTTGCTAGGCCCACTAAAACACCTTGTTGGAACCGTTTAGGTTATTGTCAGTATCCTTAATGGGTTCTTATTGGGTGCTTATTGGGATAATCCAGGGGTTCAATATTGTGCCTCTCTGGAACTACGCGAGCTACTATAGCACGTAGTTTTCTGTTTGTCGATAGTATTTTGAGGATCTTATCGGGCAATTATTGAGCCGTTTACCCCTTGCAAAAAACTCTACTATCGTGTATAGTTTTCTCAGACAGCCGGGCCTTCCTGGCCAAACAAGGCAATTTGGAGGAAACCTATTCCAATACCGCATCTGCGACCAGTGCGGCACAATCAGCGAAGGAGTACCTGCGCAACATCCCAATAACAACCTAACAAGCACCCTTTGAATTTCCCAAAATTGCCAATCCAAGGTCTATGAGGTACTGTACAATTGCCCTGAGGTGTAGTATGATAGACCTCAGAGCTAGTAACAAGAGGCAGATTATGTCGACCGAGATCCTCCAGGGGAATATCCACACAAACGGAGAGAACGTTCTGTTGCGCGTCCCATTGCAGGTGCTGGGCCTATCCATGATCTATGCGACCCTGCTTAGCCGACTGGAGCGACACTTCCCAATCAAGCCCGATCACACATGGGCTGAGGTGACCGGTGGGGTGGTTGTATCACTCGCACCGCTCGCCTTGGAGGCACGACGACACAGCAAACTGGATTGGCGAACGTATGAGACGACCCTATGGCTGAGTTTCTTTGCTTCAGGAGCGCCAATTATTCTTTGGCAACTGGGCGAGGCGATGATGCGGCAGTATGAACTACTGCGCTACACAGGGAGTCGGGAACGAAAGCGCGTAGACTATGGCGACACTACCACGTCGTTGGCCCGCCGAGGTCGAGGAGGAGCGGGGGAAGGCGATAGTGACAGCGAACGATGTGACCCAGAGCTTAGCTCAGGCACAGACCACGCTTGATACTGCCCGCCAAAAAGTGCCCCTCAATCAAGGGCTTGCCCTCGTGCTCATGGCCGATACCGACCGTTATCTGGCTGATGCGGCAACCCGCATCGAGCGTGTCCGCCGTCACATGGCAATTGTCAGGGGCAAACCTGTGCATGGGAGATGGCCCATGGTTGCACTACGACAACGTGAAGATGCCGAGGGGTGCCTGGACATGGCCCATGACCTCCTCGTCAAAGCCGAGCAGAAGTTGGAACATGCCCGTGATCGCATCGCTCACAATCCGCTCTTGGCCGAGGCGATCATTGCTGATGTCTCGACACTTCAGGCGCGGGCGCTGACTCAGATGGAACGCTTTGCGCGCCTCTTGACCGAGGCTGGTATGGGGCGGGAGTAGAGGGGCTATGCGATCCGGCATCTCATGGGCTTTCACCTGCTACCCGGTGGCCCTCACCCCCAACCCCTCTCCCGTGGGCTTCACCCACAGGAGAGGGGAGCCGAATTCTTAAGAAATCCCTTACACCTACTCCGGCATCCCCCTCGCCTATTCGCGCAGCGAACGGGCGAGGGGGTGAGGGTCATATGTTTTGCAGCGCTGCGTAGGTCATCCCATTAGCCAACAAGGGGAGGCTGTGGGCGATCAGGGTGGTGGCGCGGAGCGGCCACCCTAGCCCCGGCGCAACCAGTGCGATAGGCGTACTCAGCAGGAGGATCAGGTGCAGCATGCCCGCGTCGGTGGCGACCATAGTGCCGCGTGCCGCCCGCATGAGCAGGCCCAGTGAGAGTGCGCTGAGCGCGGTGATGCCTGCGGCGGCACGTCGCTGGGTCGCCGGTGGCTGGGTGGCGATGGCCCAATAGGGCAGCGCGAGTAGCGCCGCTTGGAGTACCCCGGCATAGCTGAGCAGGCCCGATCCAATCCGCAGCCCCGCTGGGCTGGCACTCGCCCCCAGCATGATCGCGGTGGTCTGTGCTCCACACGCCGCGTCATTGCTAAGGTCGCGCAGTGCGCCATGCACGCCGTTCACCATGAGAATGAGCAGAATCTCGTAGCCGATCAGGCTGTGCGTGAGCCGGTTGGGCCGCGCTCCGCCCGCCTCTGCACCGTAGGCGATCAGGCTGGCCCAACCCAGCGCTTGCACCAGATCGGTGAGCGGCGGGAAGGGGCAGGCTTTGCCCCAACGATTGTAGACCGCCATCAGGACGCAGGCAGCGGCCAAGTATCCGCGCCCCCCACGGCCTTGGCTGAGGCTGAAGGCCGCCGGAATTGCACTGAGCGCCAGCACCAGTGCGGTGCCGGGCGCAAGATCGCCACGCACCAGCGGGTAGTCGGTGCGCAACGGCTGGCTACGGTCAAGCTCCAGGTCGCAGACATCGTTGTGGATGTAGGCGAAGCTGTGGAAGCAGGCCGCAACCCCCAGCAGGCGCAGGCTGTCACGCAAGCTCAGTTCGGGATTGACGCTCCCCGCACCGAGGAGCGGCAACACCGCCGTGGCCCCAAAGGCGGAAAAGCGCGTGAAGCGGTAGAGATCCATGCACCAAGCTGGGATGACGATGCGGGTTGTCATAAGAAAGTTTCGATCTATTCAGTCTGTTTGTCGCACTAATATACCGCAGAGGACACAGAGGGGCGCAGAGAATCACTATCTCTGCGGCCCTCTGCGTCCTCTGCGGTGAACAACATATAGCCTCGATCAGGTCGTCCATTCGCTCAGCCGGAAGCCCGCCTCGCGCAGCATACGGAAGACGTTGGCGGTGTAGGCGGCAATGAACTCGCTCGGTTGGCGTGCGTTGGTAAGCATCTCCATGGCGGCCATGGCCATTTGGCGGCGAATCTTGGGGTAGTAGGTGCAGGAATGCACCACCTGGTTGAACATGCCGAGCCAGTAGATGAAGCGCCGCACCAGCTCGGTGTCGGCGGCAGCGGCCACTTGGCGTTGGTAGTCGGCACTCAGCCCCACTCGGTGCATAAAGACATCGGCGGCATCGAGATGGAGCGTGCGGATGGTGGCCAGGGTGGTGAGCAGTGTCTCCGGGTAAGCGCTCGGTTCGAGGCCAGTCAGCAGATCGCCGAGCAGGCGGAAGGTCGGGGTGGGGTGATAGAAGCCCACCGCCGCTAACCCGGCCACACAACGCGCAATCTGGCGATCATCGCCGCGTAACATGCCGTCCTGCAACAGCAACTCGATCACCGGCATGGTCTGCCCGACCTTGCCATACGCCAAGCCGAGCGGCAAGAGCAGGATGTCGAGCTGATTCAGGATGCTGGGGCTTTCCCCATAGACCAGATCGGGATGTTCGCTGAAGAGGCGCTCAGTCAGATGCTCAATCAGCGCCGCCCAGGTGGGTGGGGTTTGTGGCATCAGTACCGAGAAACTGAGCAGTACCCACAGGCGGCTGGGGCCAGACAGCCGCTCAAAGAGGTCGCGGATGATCGGCTCATTCGCCGTAAAGTTGCTGGCAGCGTGAATCCCCAGTTGGGCTACGCCAACCAGGTTGAAGAAGATATTCTGGCCGTGCAACAACGTCTCAATTGTGGCAATGTGATCGGCAAACGGCGTGGCCGGATCAAAAAGCGGAGCCGCCTGCACCAGCAGGGCGCGTTCACTCTTCGGCAGCGCGAAGAACTGCTCAATCGGCATGACCTCGGCCAGCATGATCGTATCCAGGATCGGCTGCGAGAAGGCGCTCGCCACTGCCTGAAAGATCAGATCCTCAATCGTTTTGCCGAAGATCCCAGTATTGATAATGTCGAGATGCAGGCGCTGTTTGGCCAGTTCGTAGTAGAGATCCACCGTGCGATCAATCACATCCTGGCGGTCGCAGTGGTTGATATAGATCACCACCGAGAGTTCAAAGAAGAACTCCACAATGTTGCGCAGGTCGCGCAGCGCCGTCGGCCCCACCCGCCCAACCAGATCCTTGAGCAGATCATAGGTGAAGTCGGGGTCGTTGTGCCAGATCAGGTAGAGCACATCACGCGCCACCCGACGCAGCGCGGGTTTGCCCTTGGCCGCTGCCCAGAGGAAGATCTCGCGCGCACGTGGGCCGATATAGTAGGCCGCCTTGAGGCCGGTACGCCGCGCCTCCTCTGAGTCGCGCTGGCAGAGTTGTTTGATAATCTCGCTGGCCACATTCGGCTCATCGGCGTAGAGTTCGAGCAACGCCTCGACCACCAACTCACGCGGTTCTACGTCGGGGAGTTCGGCCAGTGCGGCGAAGGCATCGGGTTGGTGGTAGATGAGGAGGGCCGTCCGCGCCACATCCCACGCCAGTGGGAAGCTGCGGGCTTGGGCGAGCAGCCCGCGCATCACGCCGGTGATCCCCTGTTGGGCCACACCTTCACGCAGGATGTGGCGTGCCAACACATACGCGCCGACCTCCGCATAGGTAAACCCGACCATCTCGCCGGAGAAGAGATTCCCGCTCAGTTCGGTCAGCACACCGCCATCAAGCAGGCGCGTATAGGCCGAGTCGGGGTCATCATTGAGCAGATCGGGGCGCAGTTGGTCATTGCGCACCAGATCGCGGATGGGGACTGCCGCCTGCCCCAACCGCAGCATCTCCGCTGCTAACTCTTCAATAAAGAGTTGCTCGCGGCGTTGCCGTACCCGCTCATCAAAAAAGCGCCGGAAGATGCCCAAACTCAGCCCGCGCGCCGCCAGAACCACCGGGCCATCACGGTAGGACTCGGCGATCATGCGGAGGAGCAGCGGCTTACGCAGGCGCTCGCGCAGGGCGAGCGGCAGGCTCTCCAGCGGAGTCTGGAGTTGGAAGAAGTGGCGGTAGCGCTCATAGGCCAGCGCCAGATTCATCGGTTCAAAGAGATCGAGGGTCAGTGCCGACTCGCCATCGGGGCTGTAGTGGTAGGCTCCCCAGAAGAGGTTGGTGGCCCCGGCCCGATCAAGTTGCTTCCACGTTGCACTATTACAACTCAGCACAATCCGCAGATGTGGGCCAGCCACTCGTCCAACTAGGCTATCAATCTGTTTGAGCAGCGCTTCTGGGCCAGATTGGGCACCGCTGCGATACTCGTTCAGGCCATCAAAGATGATCACCAAGCGCCGATGGGCCGCCGCAGCCAGTTGGGCAATCTGATGCAGATCACCGAGCAGGAGTTCAGGCAGTTCGCGGCGCAGATCACGCGCAATCTCACGATCAATTTCGGGGCCAAGCGAACCACCACAACGGTAGAAGAGCACCGCATCCCCAGCCGCACGTAGTTTACTCACCCAATGCGCCAGCAGACAGGTCTTGCCCACCCCCGAATCACCCAGGATAAGCAGCGCCCCCGCCGGCCCCGCCATAAAGGCGGCCAGATCAGCCTCAATGTTGCGAGGGACATAGGTTTCGGGCAGGTAGGTACTAAGGCGGCGCGCACTCCCCTGCAACTCACGCAACACATAATCACACTGCACCCCCGCCGCATCGCGCACCTGTTCCCACCCGATACTGAGGGGCCGTTCGGCACTACTCCCAGGGTCGGTGATCGAGCGCAGGTTGCGCGGCTGCACCGAGGCCGCCGCACCGACCGAGGTAGGCACCACCTGCACCGCCGCCTGGCGTAGTGCTTGGCGTAGCGCCAGTGCCGAAGGCGGGCGATTCTCGCGCTGCACCGCCAGTGCCTGGGCAAAAATGGCACTCAACTCTGGCGTCACCTCCGGGTGCAGATCGCTAAGTGCTCGCAACGGATCGGGCCGCCCGGCCAACAACGCCTCGGCACGCACCGGCGCATTCGGCGGCATCCGGTCGGTCAACAGGTGATAGAGCGTCGCTGCCAGGGCATAGAGATCAGAGCGCGGATCGGTGCCACTCGCATCAATCTGCTCCAGCGGTGCATACTGAAGCGTATAACCAAAGAAGCTCGATTCCTGATCGGCACCGCGTGCAAGGCCAAAATCGAGCAGCACGATCTGGCCATCAGGCGTAAGTTTGAGGTTTTGCGGCTTAATGTCGCGGTGCAGAACCGGCGGGGTGCGGGTATGCAGATACTCCAGCGCCGCCAAAAGCTGATCGGCCCAATCGAGGATATCGTGGAGCGGAAAAGGGCCACCGCGCCGCGCCTGAAGCGCGGCCAGATCGGCCCCGGTGAAGAACTCCATCACCAGGAACCAGCCGGAGCTATCGCTAAAGTAGTCAATCACCTTAGGCAGCGCGGAGTGGCGCAGCGCAGCAAGGAGCCGCGCCTCGTGTTGGAACGCCTCGGCATTCTCCATCGAGGTGCCGATCATCTGCTTGAGCGCCACCGTATTGCGTAGACGCTGATCCACCGCCTCATAGACGGCACCCATCCCGCCACGCCCAATCAGGCGCACGATCTGGTAGCGCTGGATCACGAGCGCACCCGGCTCAAGCATATCAAGATCCTCGCTCTACGATGCTCTGCTGACTGCTCGAATCTTCAACCTATTGTAGCATGGCATGTCTCCTTGGATCGCGGTCGCTGAGCTTCCGGGTAGGGCATGGGCAACGTCACCTCCGGTGGGTCGCCCGCCTGTCAGGGGCGAAGCATCGCCCTAACGCCCCCTGGGAGGATCGACCATTTTTGGTGGGGGCGATGCTTCGCCCCTACGGGTGCATCGCGGCATACCGGTGGCCTCCCACCCCGCCCATCGTAGGGGCGAAGCATCGCCCACCATAACCCCCTACCTCGGTGGGTCGCCCACAGGCGATGCTTC
>NZ_RYFD01000099.1 GCF_004138135.1 Candidatus Oscillochloris fontis | reverse complement strand
GGGTGATGATTGAGATTGTCCACCCAATACTGCTTGTACTGCTCGATATGGGCATTAGGGTTGAGGTGCCGCCCAACGCCAGCCTTCAGGTGCGCCGCTGGCAGGTTCCCGTGATCGGAAAGAGGTTTGCCCTGTAGGAACTCTCCAGAATGCACCCGGTTCACAGGCCGCGCCAGCGGCGTCACCTGCGAGGCGATGTTGGGCCGCTACGCGAATAGGCTTAATTTTCCGATCTACCCTTCAGGTATATTTCTTATTGTAACTATGTCAGAAGAGTCTTTGTAGAGGTGATAGAGAATACATTCTTCTTGCTTCTCTGAACTCATCCAAGATGGCTGCTGCTCAGGGTATGATAATTTGAATCCTTGCCTTATCTGGGTGTGATGAGATTCAGCATGGCGTATTAGATGCTGTGACGCTCCTTCGAACATAAGTTGGTATTTTCTGTCGTAAACAGCAGTATTTCTAGTTTTAGGATGAATAACTAGCAAGTATGGCTTTATAGCTTTTAAATTATCATATTCACGCGAATTATCCATAGAATTACCTCCTAGTATGTGTTTAAAAAACACCTCTGATATAGTCAAGAATGGACATTTGCATATACGGGTTGATCCGGTATTTCTTGATCAATACGGTTATTTTGGACGATAGGCCCAACTTCCACTGATTTCTTTTCGTTCTACGGTATGAGACCATTGATTGCTATGAACTGTAAACCGTTGGCTCCACCACTGAATCATATTGTCGGCAAGCCATTCTTCTGAATGCTCTGGGCATCGCTTTCTAGCCTTGGCAATTATACTTTTTCCTTCTGTGTCCTTTTGCATAGCCGACGATAAAAGGTCGTGCGTTATAAAGTCCATACCATCCCTCTTGCGATTTATCTCAAAGTGTATAGCTTCAAGACGAGGAAGTTCTTGCTGAATTTTATTAAGTTCTTCAACAATAAAAGCATGTTGCTCCCGAATAAGCCTGAGAATTATCGGAAATACATTATCTTGCTCAAAGCACTTACCCATATCCCAACCCCCTATGTATGTAGGATTTATGACTATATATTGCCCAAATTCCAATCCGATCACAACTCGTATTATATTGTATTAAAGAATATTTGGCAACTGGTTTTACGGGCTACAGCGGCTTAACATATCGCTTCAGGTGTGCCACTAGCGACTTTGATAGGCAGATATGCTTTTTTTCGCTGGCACATATTCTATTGGTTCGCTCCGTGTATTGATGTCCGGATATGGTGCGGATATACAGCTTTTTTCGCTGGCAGTGCATTGGGGTACGCTGCGGCCCAACGCCAGCCTTCAGGTGCGCCGCTGGCAGTGTCCCGTGATTAACATAATGTTTGTCCTGAAGAAAGTTTCCAGAATGCACCCGGTTCGCAGGCCGCGCCAGCGGCGTCACCTGCGAGGCGATGTTGGGCGCGGGGCTGGCCATGACCTCTTGCCTCCCATCGTGTACTCCCTGCCGGACATTGACCGAAGCGGATTCCTCAACGGGCACTGATTGGGGCGGATTCCTCGACGGGCGCTGATCGAAGCGGCCTCCCCAACGGGCGGTGATCGAGGCCGTCTCCCCAACGGGTGATGAAGGTCGCGGAATCAGTGACGGGCGGTGAACGAAGCCGATTCTTCAACGGGCGGTGAACGAAGCCGATTCTTCAACGGGCGGTGAACGTGGCCGATTCTTCAACGGGCGGTGAACGTGGCCGATTCTTCAACGGGCGGTGAACGTGGCCGACTCTTCAACGGGCGGTGAACGTGGCCGACTCTTCAACGGGCGGTGAACGTGGCCGACTCTTCAACGGGCGGTGAACGTGGCCGACTCTTCAACGGGCACTGATCGAAGCGGACTCTCCAACGGGCATTGGCCGAAGCCGACTCCTCGACGGGCGTTGCTCGTGGCTGATTCGCCAACGGGCGCTGATAGAAACCGACTCTTCAACGGGCCTTGCTCGTGGCCGACTCGTCAACGGGATTGGAAGTTCGCAACGATTCCTCGGCCCCCGGAGCGCTGGCGGCCACCCCGACGCCCAACGCCAGCCTTCAGGTGCGCCGCTGGCAGCTTCCCGTGATCCGAGCAAAGTTTGCCCACCAGGAAATATCCAGAATGCACCCAGTTCGCAGGCCGCGCCAGCGGCGTCACCTGCGAGGCGATGTTGGGCGGCTGATTACTAGGCAGACATGGGTTAAAGTAATTATAGAGACTCTTGAATAATCTCTATAGTTACCTTCAATCGGCTCCAAAATTCTTTGCATATTTCAGGTAAACATATGTTGATTTTTTCACCTCTGGAGAAAAACCTTTTTCTGTTCTTAAAAGTAATAATATTACCCTTATCTTCATCCATCATGTGAATCCATTTCTCTGCTATCTCACCATTAATTATTTGAAAATATATTTTTGGCGACATCTCCCAGTACCCATTATGAATAAGCTCATGTCGCAAATTTTCAATTAACTTAATAACCGGAACTACTTCAAATATTGTGTTTTCTGCGAATAAACGCAACTTTTTCTTGTCACCATATTGGATTTTAAGCGATGATTGTCGTGGGTATTTAGTATAATTTTCCGGCATGTGCTCGAACTGATATGCAATTTTAGTAGTTAAATCCATTATAGAGTATAGTGTGACGATTAAATCACTTAAGAGAGAAATTACCACTGTTATACTGTCCCCGGAAACAAATATCACACCATTTTGTACGAGGTTCAATGGTTCTTGCTTACAGAACAGAACGTAAAATTGTGCTAATTTACTTTTTGATTCGATGATTCGATTTTGTAAATAACCAATCATCGCTTGGCAGTCGTATAAAAACAGCATTCTTACCCATATCTCATTATCTAATTTGGTAGATGCTTGTTCGAATTGAATGCAATTCATGGGAAAGTCAGAATCATGACCAGCAGCCGCTATCCAGGTCGGAAGATTCGATAGCGATTCATAGTATACGTCTTCATCGGGAAAGACCATTTCGCGAAATCTGTCATATAATTCGATACAAGCAAGATCTAAATCATATATTATATTGTCTCCTGGAAAGTAAAAGCTATTAACAGATATTTGTTCAATATAAAATTTTGGCTCTTGGCCAATAATAAGCTGATTTCGTTCGATTCTTCCATTGGGTAAGTAATACATGTATTTTCCTTTGGTTATTAATACTGCTATTCACCTTATCTACTTAATAAAAAGTGGTATCCATTAAAAAGGCAAGTCTCCACATAGGCTTGAGGTGCCGCCCAACGCCAGCCTTCAGGTGCGCCGCTGGCCATGTTCCCGTGATCCGAACGAGGTTTGCCCAAGAAGGTAATTCC
>NZ_RYFD01000064.1 GCF_004138135.1 Candidatus Oscillochloris fontis | reverse complement strand
CGCTACGGGCGACGCAAGGAGCATGATCTGGCACGAAAGACCGTCTTTATCCGTACATACGTACTGCGTAAGGTGAGTTACCTAGCTATATAACTAAAGGAATTTGGTAATGATAGATCAAAATTCACAAGAACGCTTTAACGAATATCATTATACAACGCACTATACTCGACCCTACCGTCGTGATACATATTGGATGGCCTTCTTTGGGCAGATTGCGGATCAGATTCTTGTAAATATTAAGCCTAAGCGTGTACTTGATGCAGGTTGTGCCCTGGGTTTATTGGTTGAACAACTCCGACTACGCCAGATCGAAGCCGATGGGATAGATATTTCTGAGTATGCAATCAGCCAAGCTCCAGAAACAGTGCGACCTTTCCTGCGTGTAGGATCAATCAGCGCGGCATTTGGGCAACACTACGACCTCATTATCTGCAATGAGGTTGTGGAGTATATGTCGCAGGCAGAAGCCGAGCAGACGATTGTAAACCTATGCATGCATAGTGATGATATTCTCTTCTCCTCAGTACCACTCGATTTCAAATCAGATACCCGTTGCAATGTTCATCCAATCGAATATTGGGCCGAACTCTTTGCGCGTCAAGGGTTTGTACGCGATGTAGATTTTGATGTGAGTTTTTTAAGCCCATGGACCATTCGATTTCGGCGTAGTAGCGAGCCAATTCACCGCCTGCTGCGTGATTATGAGCGCCGGTTTTGGGAGTTATGGAAGGCCAACACCGATCTGCGCGAATTGGTGCTTGAGCAGCGTACTCATGAGCGGGAAACTGAGCAAGAGAAGGAGCGTGTGCATCAGCAAGCCGAGGTATTGGCGTTACAGCAGCAACTCATTGCCATTACTGCGCGACTCGATTACCAATCCCTGTGTGATTCGGCTGAGGCGCATGGATTACGAAAAACCGCCGATACGCCACCCAATCCTAATCTCTACATTCATCACCTTGAGAAAGAGCTACGCAACCGGGATCAGTATATTGGCTGGCTAGAGAATATCATCCGCGCCTTTGAACAGGGCCTCTTTATGTCGGTGCAGCGTGAGTTGCGGCACAGCCCACCCATTCTGCCTCCACCCCCTGGCACACCCCCACCCCAGCCTCTGCTGGTACGGGCGGTACGTCGCCTTGCTGATGAACTGCTCAAAATGCCCGGTATGCGCCGCTCAATGCCCGGTATGCCGCTAACAGCGGCTGCGCTTCCGGTACATACAGATCCCTACCTGCGATGGATCGCTGATTATGAGCCAACGGCGGAGGATCTCGCACAACAACGCCAGCAGGCGCAGCACCTCGCACAACGCCCATTGATCAGTATTATCACGCCCGTCTTTAATCCACCACCGGCTACCCTTCAGGCAATGATCGATTCGGTACGCCAGCAGACCTATGATCACTGGGAGGTCTGTTTCGCTGATGCCTCGAACCAACCTGAGATTGCGCCTATCTTGGCGCAGGCATCTGCAACCGATCCCCGTATTCGTGTACAGTATCTGAGCGCGAATGGCGGCATTAGTGCGAACTCGAATGCGGCGTTGGCAATGGCGCAGGGTGAGTTCGTCCTCTTGGCCGATCATGATGATACGCTCGCACCACACGCACTCTTTGCCCTAGCCGAATGTATTGCCGCCCAACCTGATGTGGATGTGATCTACTTTGATGAAGATAAGATCACCGAGGATGGTACACAGCGGCATAGCCCCTGGTTTAAGCCGCCTGGACGCTCCCCCGATCTCATGTTGGCCACCAACTACCTGATGCACGGGTTGTTCCGGCGCGATCTGGTGGAAACGGTGGGTCGCTTTGATCCCGCCACCGATGGGGCGCAGGATTGGGATCTGGCGCTGCGCTGTTTTGATCAGACCCAGCGGATTGCGCATATTCCGCAGATTCTCTACCATTGGCGTCAGGTTCCTGGTTCGGCAGCACGGGAAGCGAATGCCAAACCTTGGGCGCTCGCGGGCCAAGAGCGGGCTTTGCGTAGCCACTTGGATCGGATTGGGGCATCCAATGCCCAGGTACACCGCCTCAGCCCTAGCGATCTGCATGTCGTCTGGCCAACTGCGGGTCGCCTTGTTTCGATCATCATTCCCACTCGTGATAAACCCGATCTGATTCGGGCATGTGTGCAGTCTATTCTGACCCAAACTGCCTACCCACACTATGAGATCGTGCTGGTGGATACTGGCTCAACCGATGCACAGACGCTGGCCTTCTATGCCGAACTGCGCACCAATCCGCGTATCACCTTTGTCACCTATAGCGGCGAGTTTAACTATTCGCGGGCGAACAACCTGGGTGTCGCCCATGCCAAGGGCGATCTGCTGCTCTTCCTGAATAATGACACTGAGGTACGCAGCGCCAATTGGCTTGATGAGTTGGTAGGCTGGATCGAACGTCCTGAAGTCGGCGTTGTGGGGTGTAAGTTGGTACGCCCTGATGGGACAACCCAACATGCGGGTATTGCTATCGGCTTGGGTGGGCATGGCAGCCATCTCTTTGATGGTGTAGCAACGCCGCTCTATGGGCCGTTTGGCTCATCCGAATGGTACCGCGATCTGCTGGCCGTAACCGGGGCATGCCTCATGACCCGCCGCGGTGTCTTTGTTGCCGTGGGCGGCTTTGATGATCGCTACCGAATCGGGTTTAGTGATATTACCTTCTGTCTGTATGCGTATGCGCGGGGATTGCGGGTGGTCTATACGCCTTGGACGACACTCCTCCACCACGAGGGTGCGTCGCGGGGGCTTGATGTTCCAGTTGCCGATGTGATACGCGCAACCGTAGAACTCTTACCCTGGATTGCGCAAGGTGACCCGTATGTGAATCCTAACCTCTCTGGAGTAGAGCGCATTCCTGCGGTAGCCGGACGCAATGAGGAGTCATGGGCTGAACGTTTGGCGCGTATTCTGGTGGCCTTCCACCTCGCCGAGGCGTCAGCCCCACGCTGGGTTGAAACAGCGGCACACCATCTGCGTGATGCACCGTTCCGCCATAAACGGGAGGTGTCGCACCCACCCCACATGCTCTTGTGTAGCCATGAGTTCTCGCAGAGTGGTGCGCCTCTCATCCTCTTCCAACTCGCACGCCAGATGCAGGCGCGTGGCTATCAGGTTACTATTGCCGCCCCACACGATGGGCCATTGGCTGCGGCTATCCAAGCGGCTGGGATTGGTGTGCGAGTGGTTGAGGGCCTCTATGATAATGCCCTTCGAGCCGCAATGGTGGTGCGGGATTATGATATGGTCTGGGTGAATACGATCCTGGGCTGGCGGGTGGTGATCGCTGCCTATGCAACTGAGGTACCATGTGCTTGGTGGATTCATGAGTCTGGCTTTGGCCGCGATCTAGTAGATGCCGAGCCGACTATTCGCCAGGCGTTTGCCTTGGCCGATGAGATTGTCTTCCCTGTATCTGCAACTGCCCAACGCTATGCCGATATTGCACGTATGAAGCCACCCGTGTGCATTCCTCATGGGGTGTTTGCACCTGAAATCCAATCTCAACGCCAATTAAGCTATCCGGGGCGCGTATCGCTGGTGGTACTGGCAAGTATTGAGTATCGCAAAGGCCAGCATGTCCTTCTTGATGCCTTGGCGTATCTGCCACCCGCTATGCGCGATCAACTTGATGTCTATCTGGTCGGTACGGTGTTAGATGCCTCTTACTACTATACCCTGCGCTGCCATCCGTCTGCGAAGCGCAATGTCTATTTTACTGGACAACTGGATCATCAACAAGCATTGGCCTATTTAGCCTGTGCAGACATATTTGCCATCTCTTCCTATGATGAAGTCTTACCGATTTCACTATTGGAATCCATGGCGCTCAGTAAGGCTATTTTGGCAACAAATGTGGGTGGAGTAAGTGAAGTAGTGCGTCATGAACAGGAGGGGTTACTGGCTCCGGCTGGTGATGCACAGGCATTGGCCCAGCATCTAGCAACACTGATCGAGTCGCCGACATTACGGACGCACCTTGGTGCTGCCGCCTATACTCGTTACGAAGAGGCATTTACCGCCGAGATCTTTGCTACTACCATGGAGGCTGTTGCCACACGGTTGATCTCCACGCTGGAGGATGACGATGCACCGTGTCTTGATCATCAGTAGCGACCCGATTTCGGAGAATTTGGCAGGGGTCGGCATCCGTGCGGTAGAAATGGCGCGTGGCCTGAGTACGAGCGCCTATGTCACCCTCGCCGCCCCGGAACGCGCCGACCTCAATCTGCCTGGGGTGCAGATGATCGCCTTTGCGCGTGAGGATGAGAACACCATCGGCAATCTCGCTGGTCAGTCCGACATTATCATCTTCCAGGGCTATAGCCTCATGCGCTATCCGGTGATCGGCACACTGAACAAGCGCCTTGTGGTGGACATCTACGATCCCTATTACCTAGAAGGTTTGGAACTCTTCATCAAGCATCCCGCCGAACAGGGCCAGCAGATCGCCGAACACACACTTGCGTCATTGGTTGACCAACTCAAGGTGGGCGATTTCTTCCTCTGTGCCAGCGAGCGCCAACGCGATTTCTGGGTCGGTATGCTCACCAGCGCGGGCCGCCTGAGCCCCGCTGGCTACCGCAATGATCCCACGTTCCGCTCGCTGATTGATGTGGTGCCCTTTGGCTGCCCCGATACCCCGCCGATCCATACCCAACCCGTACTCCGTGGCGTGGTACCCGGCATTGCCGAGGATGATACGATCCTCCTCTGGGGCGGCGGGATCTGGGATTGGCTCGATCCGCTCACGGTGATCGCGGCCATGGGGCGTATCCGCGCCCAACGCCCCAAGCTGAAGCTCTTCTTCCTTGGCAAACGCCACCCCAACCCCGCCGATGTGCCCGAAATGGCCATGTATGAGCGGGCGGTGTCCCTCGCCGCAGAATTGGGCCTCTTGGGGCAGACGGTCTTCTTTAACGACCGCTGGGTGCCATACAATGAGCGTGCCAACTATCTGCTCGAAGCCGATATTGGGGTGAGCGCCCACCAAGAACATATCGAGACCCGCTTCGCCTTCCGCACCCGTCTCCTCGATTGTATCTGGGCCGGCTTGCCGATGGTGGTCTCCTCCGGCGACACGTTGGCCGATACGGTGGTCGCGCAAGGTCTGGGCTACGCGGTCGGTATTGGTGATGTGGATGGTTTTGCCCAAGCACTGCTCGATCTCACGAGCAGCCCCGACCCGCGTGGGCGCTACGCGGCCACCTTTGACGCGGTACGCGCCCAGTTTACCTGGAGCCGCAGCCTAGAGCCGCTGGTCAACTTCTGTCGCCAGCCATACGCTGCCGCAGACCGACTACGCCTCGATACCCACACCAAGCCAGCCGCGATGAAACGCGAGGCCAAGTTAGAGGCGATGATTGCCGAGAAGAATCGCCATATTGCCCAGCTTGAAGATCTGATCAAGCGGCTCGAATCGGGGCGCTTGATGCGCCTGCTGCGCTGGATCGAGCAGCGTAGGAAACGGTCGTAGGGACGCAAGATTTTGCGTCCCTACGTCGCGGCGCCACCCGTTGCGTCGCGGCGCCACCCGTTGCGTCGCGGCGCCACCCGTTGCGTCGCGGCGCCACCCGTTGCGTCGCGGCGCCACCCGTTGCGTCGCGGCGCCACCCGTTGCGTCGCGGCGCCACCCGTACATGTAGAGACGCAAGATTTTGCGTCTCTACGTCGCGGCGCCACCCGCCACCACCCGGTAACAGAGCAACGCCTGACGCAACTGGGTCTCCAGCAATGCCACCTGCGTCTCTCCATCCATCTGCTGGCGCAATGCCACCAAGCTGGCATGCGCCGCCTGGTTGAAGCGGGTCTGCTGGTGCAGCACGGGCAACACATACCAGCGCGTGGCCACACTGTTCCAGGCTCGGCGCAGTGCGGCCACCAACGGCAAGTGCGAGTGGAACTGATGCTCGTGGAGCAGTGCCGTTGCTTCGGTTGCGGCAAGCAGTGCGCTGAGTTGGGGGGCTGGGTAGCCCAAGAGCAGCCGCGCTGCGTCTGGCCACAGATCGGGTTGCTCTTGCATCTGCGCGGGGATGCTGGCCAGGATGCGTCCGTGTTCCAGAATCTGGGCTTGGGTTGGGGCATCGGGCATGGCGAGGCCATCAGGGAGTGCCTCGCGGTAGACCAACCCCGCCACTGCGCGATCCAGTGGGGCGGCTAGGGCTAAACGCCGCGCTTCGGCAGGGCTGAAGGTGCGCCACAGATCAAGCCAGGGCAGATGCTTACAGGCGAAGCGCAGCCGGTTGCGGTGGTGGTAGTAGTAGAAGGCTCCGCTGGCCCTGCCGGTTGAGGCACCCTCACTGTGGCGCAGCACCGAACCCGGCGCATAGCGGGTCGCCCATCCCAATGCCTTGGCCCGCCAACAGAGATCAATATCCTCGAAGTAGGCCGGAAAGAAGCCCGCATCCAGCCCGCCCAGACGATCCCACAGGCTGCGCCGCAGCGCCAACGACGCCCCGGTGACAAACGGCACCACCCGCGTATCTTCGTACTGCCCGCGATCCACCTCGCCATAGCCGCGATGGCTGGCGAGCAGCTCCGGCTGGCTGATCTGGCCCCCCGCGTGCAGAATCGTGTGCCCCGCGAGATCGAGGATCTTGCTCCCCGCAATACCACACCCTGGCATGTCCAGCGTCGCAATCAGATCATCGAGCCAGTGCGCATCAACCAGCGTGTCGGGGTTGAGCAACACCACATACTCGCCATGGCTCGCCGCCACGCCAATCTGCACCCCTCCCCCAAAGCCGTGGTTCAGCGCTTGCGGTAAGAGCAGCGCAGTGGGTAGGTGTTGACGCACCAGCGCCACACTCGCATCCTGCGAGGCATTATCTACCACCACAATCTGTGGGCGTGGCTCATACTCCAGAGCGCACAGCGCAGCACAGCAGGTGGGTATATGCTCCGCACTGTTATAGGTGACGAGAATAATCGAGACACTGGGGCGCATAGCGACGATCCTGGGCTAAGTATGGGTGTTGTTGGCTAGATTGGCACCCCCTAGGTCAGCGTGGTCGAGAGAATGACTCGGTTGGTTGCCTGGGTGCGGGAGAATTGCGGGTTGTTTGGAACGTAGAGACGCAACATATTGCGTCTAGTAGAGACGCAACATATTGCGTCTAGTAGAGACGCAACATATTGCGTCTAGTAGAGACGCAACATATTGCGTCTAGTAGAGACGCAACATATTGCGTCTAGACGCAACATATTGCCTCTCTACCCCAAAAATTCCGCCAACAAACTGTGGTAGACATCCGGGCGCTCGATCATCGGCAGGTGCCCGCAGCGCTCGATCCACACTAGGCGACAGGTGGGGATCATCTCGGCGGCCTTAAAGGTGCCGGGGGTGGGCATGATGTTGTCGTGGCGCGCCCCGATGATTAGGGTTGGGCACTGGATCTCGCGCAGGGCGGAGTTGATCGCCGGATCGCTCGAACTCGCCGCGCTCTCCACCGCCGTCTGCGTATCCATCTTCAAAAAGTCGGCGAAACTCTCACGCAGCAGCGCATCATCGTTGGGGGTTCGGTAAAAAAAGCGACTAGAGACTGTGCGGTAGAAGAAGCGCCGTTCGGCCATCCAGGGGCGACGCAGCATCATCCACAACGTCATCACCTTATGCACCTGATCCACGATCTGGCGTTCGCGCTCATTCCGAAAGGTGCTGAAGTTACTCAACACCAACCGCCGCACCCGTTGGGGAGCGCGTGCCGCCAAGTAGGCGGCCACCCCACCCGAAAAGGAGTGGCCGTTGAGATCGAACTGATCGAGCCCCAATTGATCGGCAAATGCCAGCACCAGTTCGGCTAGTTGTCGCCCGCTGGTATGTCCAGGTAGCGCGGGCGAATCGCCATACCCTGGCAGATCGATGGCGATCACATCATGCTGATCCGCTAATGTCTCCAGGGTACCCCGCCAGTAGCGGGAAGAACCGCCCCAGCCATGAATGAGCAGCAGCGGTCGTCCCCGTCCGTGGCGACGATAGGCGATGGGACTCCCCGCCACTGTTGTGTGCAGGAGCGGAGCATGGGCAGGAAGGAGAGACGCACTCATGGAATCTCCACATGTTTGGGCCGGATATGTACCCAATCGTGGATGAAGCGTTCGACCCAGTGCCACTGCTCAACCGTATCGGGGACGGGCTGGCCCCGTGCGGCACTGATCACCCCGAAGGCTTCATCGGGTTCCATACCCAGCACACCTAACACACTCGCTGCAATGGTTGATGAACGCCCGATACCCATCCAGCAATGAATCGCCACCGACCGTCCCGCCTTCAGATCATCTACAATCGCCGCCACAAAGGCAGCCGTGTCTTCATCGAGCGGTGGCGTGGCAAAATCAAAGATCGGCAACGACCGGAACTCCATTCCCTCTGCCTGCGCCAAGCTCGGTTCAGCCTCAAGGCCGCTATCTTCCTGCTCTGGCAGACCAAGTAGCGAGATCAGGACATCAACACCATCGGCCCGCAAGGCCGCCATCTCTTCGGCTAACAGGGCACCGCCACGTGGGTGGGGCAGCGTGCCCAGTCGTCCGCCAACGGGGGTGGTGAACCAGTAGACCATGGGTTGCATCTCAACTCCTCATGAATTTCCGGGAAGCTTCAAGCTTCCCGGAAATTCTTACTGTCGCATGGCCTCTGGCAACTGCACTGCAACCACCTCACCACGCACGCACACCTCGCCCCCGGCGATGATCCACGCCTCAACCACCACCTTGCGCCCCTTGACCTCTTTGACCCGCCCGCGTACTTCAAGTGGATCGCCCAGTGGGGTGGGGCGGAGGTAACTGACGTTGAGTGCCGCAGTCACATAGCGCAGCGGTGGCTCGCTATCCATTCCACGCCCTTCGGCGCGATAGCCCGCCGCCGCTGCGGTGCCTGTTCCGTGGCAATCAATTAACGAAGCCAGCATGCCGCCATATACATAGCCCGGTACGGCGGTGTGATACGGTTTGGGGGTGTAGTAGGCCACACTCTCCTCACCATCCCAGCGGCTCTTGAGCTGAATACCATGCTCGTTCAGCCGCCCACAGCCATAACAGTGGCTCAGATCATCCGGGTAGTAGTCTTGAAATGCGAGATCGCTCATTGCGCCATTGCACCTTTCGTTCAACATTGATTGTTGGTAGGGGCGAAACATTGCCCTCCAACCCAGGTTGTGTTGCTCAAACCCCATAGGAGGCGATGCTTTGCCCCTACTAATGAACTAATTCGACCATATCTGAGAGTTGCCCCTTCAGATACTTTTCGATAGCGATCTCAATACTCGGAATTTGGGTGCGAATGGCATTAATTCCAGCACTGCGTAGCCGCTGATCCATGCCTGCGCCCATACCTCCCGCAATCACCACTTGGCAATCGCGGATGGCATCCAGAATTGCGTCATGGCGCGGGTCGCTGTGGCTGTGATCATGGTCATGGTCATGGTCATGACCGTGCGAGTGGCAATCTTCCTTGGATCGCAGTTCGCGGGCTACTTCGTTTCCGTCTTCTACGGTGACAACGACATATTGGCGTGCCCGTCCGAAATGGCGACTAATCGTAGTTCCGTTATCACTCACTAGAGCGATCTTCATGGGTTATTCCTCATTAATCTTCGCATTGCGCCGTCGCCCCGAATTGCGACGCGGCTTGCTGGTTGGTTCTTCTTCGACGGGGCTGCTCTCGCTGCTGCTCTCGTCAGCATCGCTGCTCACCTCATCTGGAGTCAGAGCATGCTCATCTGCAAGCTCTTTCAGGAGGGTGAAGAGTTCAATCGGCAGTAGCACCCCGCTGGGGTAGCCCTTCTGGGTGACGATCACCGGGCGTCCGGTGCTGTTCGCTCGCTTGATCAGTGACGCAAGCGATGAGGCGGCCTTCGAGATGGGAACAACGCCGCGCTGAAGGTCCACATCCAAGTTTAGAGTTGTCCGGCTGGTCATAGCAGAACATCTTTTCTTATGATGTACTCAGGATAAGTCTCGTACAGGATAACATAGATCGCTTGTAGATGTATAGTACCTCTACAGTATGAATGTTGAGTAGTTCCTCACTATGCAGTTATGTATATCTCTATTTATAGAAATAGCCACTGTAAATGATCTACTCCCACACGCCTGTCTCTACAAAGTGAGTCAACTCGGTGACACTCAACGAGGCGATGCCGAGGCGTTCCAAGGTACGCCCTTTGCGCCAATAGTCGGTGCGGTGGATAATGCACGCTAACCGAATGATGCTGTCAATCCCCGACACCGCCACCCCATAGCGTTGTCCAAGCGCCGCAATTGGCACCAGGCTCATGGGAACATCCTCGAAAATATAGCGGTGGAAGAGGGTCGCTGGGGCTTTGATTCCAACATAGCCCGGCTGATTGTGAATCGCATCATATAGCGTGTTGCCTGTCGCATTATACGCCAAAGCGAGCCATTCCTGTGCAGTACGCGCACGAATGCCGAGTGCGGCGGCAACCGTTACCCGTTCACGATCAAGCACTTCTAAAACCCGTGCCACCGAGGGCGTGGCTCCGTCCAGATAAAACTGGAAGTCGCCATTGGTCGATTCGATCCGCCCGGCGTTGAGGATGGTGAGCGCCGGGTGGAAGATCGCACCCATGTTGTTCAGCCCGGTGTGCAGTACGTTCATCCCATGGATGTACTGCGGGAAGGCGTCTTTGATCGCCTCAAGCACCGCGTCGGTTCGGGTTGAAGGTAATGCGGCCAGTGGCACCGCGTCTTTGATGCGGAAGATGCGTACCTGAGCCGGGCCATCCGAGCGGCTGGCGTAGAGGAAGGTTTCGGTCTCGGCAACTGTGACATCAGCGCGACATCCGGCATCGCGGAGCAGGCGCGCTACCTCGATAGCCCCGCCGGTGCGCCCCGGATGCAAGAGCAGGATCTGGCCATCACGGAGGTGCGGCGCACACGCCCGCGCAATGTCGGCATGGGCCGAGGAGGGTACCACCACCATGAGGATCTGACCATGGGTGATGGCTGCCTGTATGTCCGAGGTGACCAACTTGAGTTGCCCGAATCCGCGCAGGTTGGGGTCATTACTGTCTAGTTCGATCCCGCCCCGTTTGGCGATGGCGTAAATATGATCGGCGGTGCGGTTGTAAAGTGCGACCTCAAAGCCCATGAGGGCGAGGTGGGCGGCCATGGCTTTGCCGCCATTACCGGCCCCGATGATGGTGTAGGGGGTCGGGGGCATGTCTGTTCCTCCCAGGCAATTAGCCGATCAGCATCTGAATGCGGCTGCGCTCATCTATTGGTTGACCTACTGTGTTGACCGCGATACATGCTCCATTGATGATCTGGGTGCGTACCTTCCCCGGCGCGAAGCGGTTGTTGCGCAGGTGGGGCGCATCGAGTAGGCCGATCTGTACCGCCCGCGCCAGTGTGGCTGGGTTGAGCAGTGGATCATCCACGTCTGCTCCCGCAATTGTGCCGATGGCCTCCAGCAGCATGCTGGTTTCGGAAACCAGTTCGGCGACCCGCGCTTGTACATGGCGATCCGCCGCCATGTCGGGTTGGCCTCGCAATGCGCTGGCAATGCTGCGCCGCGCTAATCCACACGACTCGATCACATCCTCGGCTGTCGCCGCATGATCGGCTTCGCTATACCCAACCACATGCACGATGTCGGGGTGCAACGCCATCTGGAGATACACGCTGGTGGCAAGGTGGGATCGCGCTGCGGTGGGGTCGAGCGGGTAGCTCAGCAGGCCGGTGCGGGTCTCCTTCCAGATGCGGAAGGTGGGGCTGGCGAGCGGTTCGATCATGGCCAATATGGCCAACATCTTCGCCAGATCCATCACGTCGCTATGCCCCGGTGGGCTGTTGAACATCAACTGGGCGATGTAGTCGCCCACCCCAGCCGCCCGCGCATGGTACGCGGCGAGATAGGCACTCGCCACGACCACTGTATCCGGGGCGTCACGCATGCCCCAGTGGTGTGGCTCGTTCAGTTCCACCGGGATGCCGCGTGTACCGTACCAGCGCATCACCGCCTGGTGCTCGCGGATCGAGCCTTCCAGATCCCAGGGGCCGCGCCCATCCATGGCGTTGAACCAGAAGAGCGGGATGGCGCACCATGCAATGTTGATGCTCTGCACATACATCTCGGCCAGTTCAATGAAGTCGTCGGTGCCGGAGTAGGTGCGCATGAGCGGGTAGTTGCCCCGGCGACTAGCTGCGTAGAGGCGCTGATAGTCCTCAATGCTGCGCACTGGCACGCCGCCCGCGCCCATCCGGCGCACATCCTGGCGTTCGGGGTGGAAGAAGTGCTCCTGCGCATCCTGATCAATCCCCAACGAGATGACATCCAACACCCCCGCTTCGGCGATCTGGGCGATGCCCGCTTCCGTCGCCTCCATACTGGGCAGGCCAAAGTGGTGCCGGATGAGCGGGAAGGGAGCCTTCCACTGCCGTCGCGCCACCATGGTTTGTGGGTAGTCACTGGCGCTGGGCTGGGTGAGCGTTTGGCCCTTCAGGTAGGCCAGCACCTGCTCGTCACCCTCGCTACCATCAAAGACGCGCTCGAAGAAGCCCAGACTCTGCGCCAACATCGCCACTGGCGGTGTCCCGGCGAAGGCAAACCGCACCCCCGTCTGCGCCAGATCATCCGCTGCCTCGGCAAACTCGCCCAACAACTGCGCACCCGTCTCTGGGGTCAGGCGGTACGAAACCCCCACCAACGTCGCCGCTTCGCGCTGCGCTGCCATCAACACCTCGCCAATCGGTGTCGCTGGCCCCAAAAAAACGGTGCGCCAGCCGGCTGCCTCGGCAAGCCGCAGGAAGTTCATGACCCCCGCGACATGCACACACTCGCCCAATGCTGCTGCGATGACTGTCTTCATGTTCCTTCCCTCTCAGTATGGCATAGGCGAAATCCATCTTCGGTGGGGGTTCGGGGCGCAGCCCCAAGGACTTTGCCCGTGCCAAGCGCGAACCGCTATTCAAAACGGAAAAAAGAACGGTACAGCCACCAAACATACCCCCAAGATCAAGATCTGTAACGGCAACCCCGCCCGTGCATAATCACTAAAGCGGTAGCCTCCCGGTGTCAGTACGAGCGTATTGACTGGGGTTGCTATCGGGGTGGCAAAGGCGGTGGAGGCGGCTAAGGCGGTGGCTACCAGCAACGGCTCCGGGTTGACCCCAATGCGTAGGGATGCCTCTAGCGCAATCGGGGCCAGCAGCACCGCCGTGGCGGTGTTCGAGATGAACTGGCTGAAGAGGCTGGTGAGGACAAAGATGCCCGCCATCAGTGCCAACGGCCCCATCGCCCCCAAGGTGCTGCTGAGGCTCGAAGCAATCAGCGCCGCTCCGCCGGTCTCCTGCAAGGCGGTGGACATGGGTAACATCGCCGCGATCAGGATCAGGCTCTCCCAACTCATACGTCGGTAAACACCCGCAATCGGTACGCACCCGCTCAGTACCATTGCCACCGCCGCCAACAGTGCTACCGTCATGGTGGGCAACCAACCTAGCACCATCGCCACTAGCATGATCAGCATAATCGCCACCGCAATCGGCCAACGCGGCGAGATCGCTTCGGCGAAGCGCTCCTCTAGTTCACGCGGTATCGAGGCGACCACAAAATCACCAAAGTAGCGCTGCTCCTGCACGACGGGTGCCAAGGCAGCGCTTGACCCCGCTACCAGCAGGGTGTCACCAAATTGAAGTTCGATCTGCGCCAGATCGCCAGCCAACGGTTTGCCCAGCCGCCGAATGCCGAGAACTGTCACATTGAAGGTATTCCGCACATTGATCTCCCGAATCGTCCGATCAATGAAGCGCGAACGGGGCGTGAGCGCCACCTCGATGATGTGCAGATCCCGATTGAGCAATTCGGCATCGGGATCAACCTGCAACTGGGCCAGATCCTGTTCACGAACCAACTCGGCCACCCGTGCGGCTGGGATCTGCACCTCGATCAGATCGCCCGCTCGGAGTTGAGTCCGCGCATGGGCGGGTTGGGCATGTTCTGGTGCGGCACGCCCAATTGGCCAGGGCTGCACCGCCACGACCGTGGCTCCATAACGGGTGCGCAGCCCACTCTCGGCCAGGTTGCGGCTAATCAGGGGCGAGGTGGCATTCACCCGCAGGCGGGCGATGCTATCGGGGAGCAGCAGGTACTCGGATGAGAGTTGGGCCAACGAGACTTGGCGATGACTCCCGCTTGTATCTGGGTTGATGCGGGCGGGAACGAGCTTGCGCCCCACCAGCGCCATAAACAGAACCCCCACCACCAGGATCATCAGCCCCACCGGCATAAAGCTGAAGAAGCCCAAGGGGGCATGGCCTGCGCTGACGAGGGCGTTGCTCACCACAAGATTCGGGGGCGTCCCAATGAGCGTGAGCATGCCACCTATCAGCGCGGCATAGGCCATCGGGATCAGAATCCGCGAGGGGCTAAACCCCGCCCGTCGTGCCAGACTCACCGCCACTGGCATCATGATCGCCACTGTGCCAGTGGAACTGATGAAGGCCGAGAGCGGCGCGACCACCAGCATGGTCATCACCAAGATGCGCAGTTCATTCGTCCCGGCCACCCGCCCCAACCAGCGCCCCATCGCATTGGCGACCCCGGTTTGGAAGAGGCCATCACCAACCACAAAGAGCGCCGCGATCAGGATGACGGTGGTATCACCAAACCCGGCCACTGCCTGGGCGGGGGTGAGAATGCCGGTGAGTAGCAGTGCCAGCAGCGCCAGCAGCGCCACCAGATCGAGCCGCAAACGGTCGCTGATAAAAAGGGCTATCGTTCCTGCTAAGATGCCAAAGACGATCAGAATATCAATGGTCATCGCTACTCCGTGTAGGATCTCCTGACTCGATCTCGCTAATCCGCTCGGCGACGCTGCGTAACAAGCCCTCATACCGCGCATCTAGCCCCATGTCGCCCAACGCCTGCCCCGCCGCCCGCACGAGGCTCGACGCCATCGCTGGCGTGGCGGTAGGTGGGTGTGGCTCCGGCGGGGTGGCAGTTTCGAGATTCCACAGGGGGTGCGCGTGTAGCCGCCGTAGCACTGGCCAGCCATACAGACGCGCCAGGAACCGTGCATAGCCCAACGCGGCGGCCTCCAGGGTATGCTCGCGGGCGACAAAGGCGCGAGCGCGTACACCTAATGCCTCGGCCAGATCGCGCCGTTCGAGCAACAGGTGGCAGTAGGCCAGCAGGAGATCCGATTCTGCCGCCTCCACATCTACCTGCGCTACCACCCCGGCGGGAAGTTCGGCAAACGACCCCACCGCACTCACCAGGGTGGGCCGTCCGGCTCCCAACAGCCGCAACAGGCTCGCGCTCGTCTCACCGGCGGTGGGGTGGCGCAGATTGATACACAGATCCGCCGCTGCCACGTAGGCTTCAAACTGCGCACGTGGCACATAGCCGGTGATCGTTACCGCATCGCTCAGCCCCATGCGCCCAATTAGGCCCGCCAGATCATAGTTGGGCGAGACACTGCCGACCAGGATGTAGCGCGCATCATGGCCAGCATCGCGCAGGCTGCGCAACGCCCGCAGCGCCGGTTCAATCCGTTTCCAAGCGTTGATGTGGCCGAAACTCGCCAACACCACCGCTGTTGTGGGCAACCCCACCAGTGCCCGCGCCTGCTCCTGCGGAATGACGGGCGGCAAGGGGACTCCCATCGGCACCACCGCCGACGGCAACTCCGGGCGCAGCGCGGCGGCCCGTTCCACCACATACTGGCTATGGGCGATCAGCCCGCGCGCCGCTGCGATCACCGGCTCAGCGCAGGGGAACCCGAAGGCTGCATCGGTAAAGCGCGAGCGGATCATCAGTTGCGCCATATGATCGCCCGCTTCGCCATAGCGCTCGCGCATCGCCCGCACATAGATCTGCACATCGTGTTGCACATTCGCCGCATACCAGAGCATAAAGTGGTGTAACACCCACTCATGCAGCACCACCACCCCCGGCATACGCTGGGCGGCACGCCAGATCCCGGCGTGGGCCGGGCTGTTGCCCATGTGGTAGACGATGCCATCATACGCACGGCGGCGCAACTCGCTGGGCAAACGCCGTAAGGGCAGCACCTCTAGATGCTGCCCCAACTGCGGGTTGCTCGGTTTCAGCCCATCCTCAACAAAGAGCGTAATCTCGGCATACTGCCCTAGGTAGGGCAACAACTCCTCGCTATAGTCCGCGATCCCCGATGCCGCCGGATTGACCGGCGAGCAGTAGGCGATACGCGGTGGACGCGGCGTGTCTGCCATGGGCTACCCTGCTACTTTCTACGTGATCACATGTGATCAGCGGATGAAATTCCTGCTTCATCCCAGCGTGCCATCCGAGGATGGT
>NZ_RYFD01000063.1 GCF_004138135.1 Candidatus Oscillochloris fontis | reverse complement strand
CGACGCAAGGTAGCGACGCAAGGTAGCGACGCAAGGTAGCGACGCAAGGTAGCGACGCAAGGTAGCGACGCAAGGTATTGCGTCGCTACTACCCCTTGGGGCTACGTCCCAAATGGTATACACACCAAGAGCGGCGGCAGATTTCTCTGCCGCCGCTCTTGGTGTGCGAATAGTACCCTACTGCAACGGAGCAGGGGGCAAATCGGGGAAGTTGATACCAGCCTCGATCCCCCAGCGATACCAGTTATCCACGAAGGCGGGCTGACTGATAAAGATCCCAATCGCGCCCGTCACACCACACAACCACGCAAACCAGAAGGCCCACAGATGGATGCTATAGGCATTGGCATTGAAGCCGATGCACCAGCGCCACAGCAACTGCGCACGCTCGGTACCAGTGCCAGGAGCCTGCAACTCAGCCCACTCCTCGTGCGCCCCATACTTCTCCAGCGCCCAGATCGTCCCGGCGTGCATCGCCAGCAGCACCGTTGAACCAAGCAGGAAGAAGATCGAGAGCATGTGGAACGGATTGTAGTAGAAATTCCCGTAGCGCACACTCACGTTGTTGGTCCAGTCGAGCAGCGCCTTGACGCCGTGCGACGGAGCTTCGGACCAGTCACCCATCCACATGGGGCGGATGATGTAGATCACGAGGTAGAGGATAACCGCACCACTGAAGCCATAGGCCAAGTAGGGCTTGATGCCCAGCGTGCGGGCGCGGGTATAGACGTGCATGAACCACGCAAGCACCGCCAAGGTCATAAAGAAGGTAGCGGCCAGCCACCAACCACCCTGCTCAAGTGGTGGGAAGGAGAGGCCATACGACGCTGGCGGCGGATCAACCTGAAGGACGACAAAATACTTGACGAAGGCGACCGGGTTCCAAGCAACCTGGGCAAACATCACCATCGTCCAGATAAAGGCAGCCATCAGGCCGAAGAGGTAGGCAGCCATATTCCAGAAGCCCATGTAGAAGGGGCCGAACTGGCTGTCAAAGCCAAGGTTCTCCAGCACCGGCAAAGAGATGGGCTTGCCGATCCGACCATCACGGTCGGGACCAAGCTTCAGATCGCCGGAGGGCTGTGTCATCGTTGCCATAATCGCTCCCCTTAATGTACTACACGCCGCTCCAGAAGGGCAGAGTGGTCCAGAAGTTCCAGAAGCTCACCCAGTCCTGCACGACCCAGCCGGAGAGCAGGATGCACATGTTGGCCGAGAGCACGCCGCCACAGGCGACGATGAAGCCAAGCCGATGGATGCCCGCCTCGCCGACGGAGTAGAACTGCACGTCGCGGAAGAAGGTATCCTCGATATCGCTCCCCTCTGAACCACGGTACTGCGAGGCACTCAGCACCAGCGAACCGTGCGCACCCAGCAGGAAGGTCGAGGTGAAGAGACCCGTAATGCCGATGGCGTGGAATGGGTTGTAGAAGAAGTTCTTGTAGCGATAACCGAAGTTGGAGACCCAGTCCAAGTGCGGCATGACCCCTAGCACGAAGCCCTCGTGCCACTGACCCATTGCTATCGGACGCAGGATCTGGAGCGTGATCCAGGCCGAGACGACAACACCATAGGCGACCGCCACATGGTAGCCCATGTCGAGCTTCATGCTGATGTCAACCTGGCGCATCATCCAACTGAAGAAGGCCAACGTAGCGAAGAAGACCGTCATCTGCCAAACAAAACCTGGCTGTCCCGGCGTGGCCATGTTCAGACCCAACTCGGCTGGGGGTGGATCAATACGCCCAGCGAAGAAGTTCTGTGGCAACGAGTACGGTCCCTTGATAATCACGGCATCTACATAGAAGAAGGTACCAAAGATGATCGCCAAGACCGTAATGAACCCCCAGAAGCCCACATAGAATGGGCCGACCCAGAAGTCGAACGGGTCGTACTTGAAAAGCGCACTAAATGTTGTTCGCCCTTTGATCTTGTACTCCGGCTCGAGCTCCTCAATCGTCCGTCCTCCGGATACTCGCGTAGACCGTGCTCCGGGGAGTACGGCGTAGGAGAGATCCGGAAAGCGCGGATCCTTTGGTGCTTTTCCACTCATTGTGGTTCCCTTTCCAGACGCTCACGGCGTGGGGGCCCTAGGCATGGGGAGCTTCCCAGGTGACCCTGTGGTGCTCCTCACCAAGCGCATGCTTTCAACATAAACAAAAATCTGAGTGTTGAGCCAAAGTATAATACTTGGGTATGGCCTTGTCAAGCGAGGTTGTATCATACGGATTTTGCACTGTGATGCGTCAAATCATTGTTACGGCCCACAAATGCTCATTCATCCTGATCTGGATTACTCTTGCATATAGGCAAGGCTGAGCTAGAGGGATTGGTAATCAATGGCTCGGCCATAGCGAGATCATCGGGGGTGTTGAGATTGCGTAGTGCATAACCGTGGGGATCGTAGCTGTCCATCTGCGCCGCAGGGAAGATGCTCAGGTGGAGTTGGGCGAGCAGATCGTGGATTGCATAAGACCCTGCCGTGAGCGCAGCCTGGATATGGGGCAGGCATTGGGTACGGTAGATCGCGTGCAGAGGTTCGTAACCGCTGCGGTTGGTGTCGCTACGCGCTACTGGTATCAGGATATCACCTTCAAAGCAGGTGGTGATCATGGCCTGGAGCAACGCCGGGTTGAGCATGGGCATGTCTGCGGCGACCACAAGGGCGGTTGGGCAGGTAGCGCTGCGCAAGCCGGTGTAGAGGCCGCCCAAGACGCCAGTTCCAGGGTAGTAGTCTTCCACGCACCGCGCCGCTAATCCCGGCCACGCCTGGGGGTCGTTCAAGACCACGATCACTTCGTGACAGAGAGGGGTCAGCAGGGCAACGGTATGTTCTAGCAGCGTTGGCCCCGCTGGCCCCCACAACCGCGCCCGCCGCTTGTCCCAGCCCATGCGCCGCGATCTGCCCCCGGCAACGATGATGCCACTAAGATTGGTCATTCGAGTCTCCAGAGAGCTTCCGGGAAGCTCGGTTCAGAAGAAACTCAGCCTTTCGACCGATATGTTCTCAGTCTAAAGGCTGAGAAGAAGCAGCGTCTTTCTCCTGATGCTCCATCGTTGGGATGATGCTAGGCTAGTAGCATAGGCAATGTCGCCTTATCGCAATGCCGCCGAAGGATCTCCCATGCAACCCCAACACCCCTATTTCCAAGATCGTGATCATCCCCAGCAGGAGAGCCACACCTGTCGGCAGGCATGGCAGATCCAATCCCGCCTGATTGCGCAGCGCCTCTTTGATCAGGCATTACGTCAAAGTTGGTTGGCGCGCTTCTTCGATGCGCTCTGCCGCCGGAGTTCGGCACTGGCTACGCTGGAGGATCAACCAATCACCTCGATGGCGAGTAGCAATCTGCCGGGGGTACAATCCATCCGGCTGCATCAGATTATTGGTAGCGAGGGGCGCAGTCACGATTTTGACCGCCACTTCGCCCCGCTCCACGAACATATCCGCGAACGCTGGGTGAGCTTGGCTGCGCTGCGCAGCGAGGGGCACTCGTTGCCGCCAGTTGAGTTGATTCGGGCCGGTAACGCCTACTATGTGCTCGATGGCCACCACCGGATCTCGGTCGCACATGCGTTTGGTGATGAGACGATTGAGGCGTATGTGAGCGTGTGGGAGATGGAGCCGCAGACGGCAGGGGTGTGGCGAACGACGATGTTGCACACCCACTAACAGCCTCACGACACCTGCGCTAATCGGCGTTGTGCTGCGCGAGTGGCGGCGTTATCTTCCACCAACTCGTGGTAGATCGTGTTGATGCGGCGCGCAATACTCGGCCAGCCATACTCGCTGGCGCGCTGGCGTGCCCCGGTGCGCAGGGCGCTGGCCAGATCTGCATCGCCGAAGACCCGGCTGATCTGGGTGGCGAGGGCGACATGGTCATCGGCGGGGAAGAGCAACCCGCTACGGCCATCTTCAATGGTCAAGGCCAAACCACCTACGTTCGAAGCGATGACGACCGAACCACAGGCGAGCGCTTCGAGAGCGGCCATACCGAACGACTCGTAGTGGGAGGGGACTACCACCACATCAGCGGCGGCGAAGTAGTCGGGTAGTAGCTCCTGGGGTTGGGCACCGAGGAAGGTGACACGGTCGGCGATGCCTAACTGGTGGCGAAGCGCGTCGAGGCGGCGCTGTTCACTGTTCCATGCCGCTGACTGATCCTCGGTTTCGCCACCCACCAGCAGCACACGCCGTGTGGTGCGCCGAGTCGGCTCCTGCTGCGCGAGAAGGGCCAGCGCCCGGATCAGGGCATCCATGCCCTTGAGTGGCTCCATACGCCCCACACAGAGCAGCAGATCTTCATCACGGGGCAAGCCAAGCCGCGCCCGCGCCTCGATCTGGGCCTGGGGCTGGAAGTGGTGCAGATCAACCCCACACGGCACGATCCGAATCTGCTCCGGCTCTGCTGCATAGTTCCAGACCATCTGGGCACGGTCGAGGCTGGTCGCGGCCACCACCGCGTCCGCTTCGTGCATGAGCTTACGCTCGATGGCGATGCGCTGGCTGGTCTCGGTCTCTTCCTGGCTACGGGCGATACTATTCTTCATCGCACCTAAGGTGTGGAACATGTGCAGCACCGGCACGCCCCAACTGCGCCGCAGACGCAGCGCGGCCTCGCCCGAAAGCCAGTAGTGGCTATGGATGAGATCGTAGGAGAGATCTTCACCTTCGGCAAAACAGCGCACCCGGCTGACAAATTCGGGCAGGTAGGTGAGCACCCAATCCTTCGCGTAGGGCGCGGCAGGGCCGGTGTGCAGATTGATCACCCGCACCCCACACGCCAGCGGTTCCACCATGGGAACGTGGCGATCCTGGCTACGGGTGAAGATGTCCACCGGCACGCCGCGCCGCCCCAACTCACGTGCCAACTCGCGCACATAGACGTTCATCCCGCCCGCCTCTTTGCCACCTAGGCGGGCGAGTGGGCTGCTGTGGACACTGAGCATTGCGATGCGCAAAGGGAGATTCCTTATTGTTTTAGGGTAGCAACCGATACTTCAAGAGCGCGAGAATGGCGTAGAAGCCCTGGCTCGACTTCATCTTCTTGCCCTCTTCATAGGTGCGCCCCAGGTAGCTCACCGGCACCTCGTAGATACGGTGCCCCTGTTTCAGTACCTTGGCGGTGATCTCCGGTTCGAGTCGGAAATCGTTACTCTCCAAGTTTAGGCTGCGGATAATATCGGTGCGCATGACTTTGTAGCATGTCTCCATATCCGAGATCCAGCAGTTGAAGAGAAAGTTGGTCAGGAAGGTGAGTGCCTTGTTGCCAATTGCGTTCCAGAAGTACATGCCGGTGTGGCGGCCTGCAAAACGGCTGCCAAAGACCACATTGATGCGTCCATCCACGATGGGTTGGACAAGATCATAGTAGTCATTAGGATCATACTCCAAATCGGCATCCTGGATGATGGTAATCTGGCCGCGTGCATGGGCAATGCCACTGCGCACCGCCGCACCCTTACCACGATTAGTTGGGTGGCTCACCACCTTGAAGCGTGGGTTACGGGCCGCCTCAGCCTGAAGGAGTTGGAGGGTATTGTCGGAGGAGTGATCATCCACCGCAATAATCTCTTTGTCGAGATTAACGGCTTTGACTTTTTCAAGAATGATCGGCAGGGTCGCTTCTTCGTTGTAGCAGGGCATGATCACCGAAATGAGCGGGCGATCTGTCATCATAGGTTTTAGAGGGTAGGTTCATAGTATAGATTCAAGAGACGCCGCAGGATTGTAGCAGAGGGGTAGGGTGGAGTCAATTGTGGGTCACTGAGTAACTATTCACACCTGGGGTAAAAGAAATCCCGTGTTGACGCAAAGGCGCAGAGACGCAAAGGGTTTGATTGGGGTATATCTTGCAGGCTTTGCGCCTTGGCGTCTTTGCGTCAAAACCTAGAGGCTAGGAGAAGCGTGAACAGTTACGTCACTGAGGTTCTGATAGAGTTTACTATGTTGGTGTATTGTTGCTGCAAGGTCAAAGGTACGTGCCGTGGGTGTCAGGTGTTCGCGGTGGGCGAGTACCCAAGCAATACCGTTGGCCAGATTGCGGGGGTTGCCGGGTTGGGCGAGGTAGCCACTCTGCTGGTGCTGGATCATGTCGGGGAGGCCACCGACGGCAAAGGCGACGACGGGGGTGCCGCAGGCGAGGGCTTCGAGTACCATGTTGGGGAAGTTGTCCTGCACCGAGGGCGCGATGAAGAGATCGGCGGCGGCGTAGAGTTGTGCGAGACGCACCTCGTCGTTGAGGTAGCCCATAGAGTGGGTGGGCAGACCGGCGAACGTCGCGGGGGCCACAGCCCCAAAGATGACGGCGCTGGAATGGCGGAGGTGCCCATCTGCCCCGGCCTGGTGCAGCGCAGCTTCAAGCTGGGCCGCGCCTTTACGTGGGTCGGCGAGGCTATTGTTAGCCCCAAAGAGGAGCAGATCGCGATCCAGGGGCAAGCCCAGGGCAGCCCGCGCCGCCGCCTTGGGTTGCGGGTGGAAGCGATGCAGATCGAGGCCATTGGGGATGACCTCGCAGCGGTGTTGGGCCAGGATCGGGCTGCAACGGGCGCACGCGGCCATCCACTGGCTGGGTGCAACTAGGGTCAGCGGCAGATCGGCCCAGGCTGCCCGCTTCTGCTGCACAGACCACGCACTCAGATCGTGCGGGTGGCACGAGCCGAGTTGCGGGCATGCCCCACAGCCCTGCGCATAACGCCCGCACCCGGCATCATAGTGGCAGCCGCCCGTGAACGGCCCCATGTCGTGCAGCGTCCAGACCAGCGGGCGACCGAAGGCGGCGAGGGCGCGGATGGGCAGGTAGCCATTGCCCACCCAATGCAGGTGGATGATGTCGGGGTTGTACGCAGCCACCAGCCGGGGTAGGCGGTTCATGCGCCAACCGACACTCCAGCCGGCGAAGATCTGGCGCTGCGGGTAGACGAGCAGGGGCAGATGATCGAGGTAGGTGGGCAGGTAGCGCCGTAATCGCCCGCGTGGCGCGGCATGGACGCTGGGATCGTGCAGGTGGCGGTGCTGCACGAGCATGTGCGAGTCATAGCCGTGGGCCTGGAGGCCAGTGTGGAGGCGGTAGGCAGCGCGGCCAGCCCCGTCGTAGGTGTCGGAGAAACTGAGGTGGAGGATGCGTCGGGAAGCGATCACCCGATGCCACGTAGCGCTAAACGAATGTGTAACAAAAAGCGACGGATGATGCGCAATGTCTCATACTTCCAGCGTAGTGGGAAGATGAGCAGCGGAAAGGCTTGCAGAAGCCGAATAATCAAAAAGAGACCCCGCACTTGCGCACGAGATGTTGTATAGCGCGTCATCAGATCCACGCTACGCAAGGCATCCTCAAACTGCCAGCGCAGAGTCGCCACAATACTAATAAACATCAGCGATCTGTAGATCCACGCATCGAGCAGACGATCTGCTTCGGCCCGCACCGTAGGGGTAAGGTGCTCATGACGCATCATATTAGCACGAACATGTTCGCATGCGGGCCAAATACGTTGATAGTTAGCAAACTCGACTTGAGAGAGTGATGAAGGATGCATATAGAAGACCGCACCCGGTTCTTCATTAAACACAAAAGCATGGTGCGCCGCTATACGCAATTCAAAATCAAAATCCGAGATAATACCCGTTGCAAGATCAAACTCGTGTACCGTCTCTAGTACCTCACGGCGAAAGAGAATACCCGTCCATGTTGGATGTTCACGCCGTAACATCATCAACAAACCTTCTGGTGTGGGATAAAAACCTGATTGAAGATTACTAACTGCGAGTAGACGATCTTGGTAATCCCTACACAAGACATTGGTTGCAGAAAAGATCGCCGCAGGATGGGCCTGAAAACCGGCAAGTGCCGTCTGATAAAAATTTGGCAAGATGAGATCATCATCTGAGAGAAAGGAGAAGAAGGGGGTCGCAACCCGATTCAGACCAAACTGAAAATTGGGCATCGAACCAATATTGGTTGGATGGCAATAGTAGTGAATACGGGGATCACGGGCCGCCATCTCAGCCACCACATCTGCGGTCTCATCACCGGAGGCATTATCATAGACCCAAATCTGGAAGTGCGGGTAGGTCTGAGCAAGAACACTCTGAATCGCCCGTCGCAGCAACTGCGGGCGGCGATAGGTTGGGATAATGGTCGTAATGGTAGGAGGATCAGTGAGTACCATGGCGCAAACCTGCCAATCTAGGTTTCAATTGTGCCCACATCCACTGACGTAGTACAGTAACCGAGAGCGCCGTTGCAAAGAATGTAGCCGTAGCAATCACCAGAAGCAGCAGGGCATTCACCAGCATACTCGACGTTGTCGGTAACCACCAACGCCCTAGCCCCGCCACCACCAACGCAACCACCAACGGTTGCACGACATCCTGGCGGTACCAGCGCCACTGTTCACCAGGAAGTAAGCGTTGGTGCATTATTTGGATCTGAACCAACACATACATTCCATTTAGACCACACCAGACGATGGCGGCTCCGACTGCCCCATAGAACGAGGTCAGAACAAATATCAGTGGCATAAAGATCAGGATGGAGACGATGTTAATCCAGAAGACCAGGCTCGTCCATCCGTGGGCTAATTGGAGGGCATAGGGGAGATTCATGAGGCCGTTGAGTGCCGTTCCGGTTACCAGCAGGGTGACAAGGAGATGGGTCTGTGCCACCGTGGTCGGGTTGCGTGTCCAGAGGAAGAGGATCTCCGGCGCAAAACATGCCAAGATGACCGTCACGGGAATAATAATCACCGCCATAATCTGGCAACTGCGATGATACGTTTCACGGAGTTGGGCTTGATCGCCAATCACCACCAGTTGCGAGAAGCGTGGGAAGAGCGCATTAAAGACGGGAGTTGTCAGCAAGGCTACCCCATTCGCCAACACCCCGGCGAGGCTATAGTAGCCAAATTGCTCCAGGGGTAAGACCTTACTCAGCACAATCTTATCCATCTGGGTGAGAAGAATGGCGGTAGACGAGATGCCCAACATCCCAGCCGCAAAGCGCCACACAGCCTGCAAGCGGGCCACATCAAAACGTGCCCGACGCGGTGCATGAGGCATGATCCGCCAGAGTATGGTCACGGTGAGCAGCGTACTGACCATACTTACGAGCGCTTGCCAACCAAAAAAGACCTGGAGGGTGGGTTGGATCAGCCAGAGTACGAGCACGACACCACCAAAGCGCAGCGTTGCATCTGTTGCTTGCAGTAGGCTATTGAGTACTTGGTGTTGCAGGCCCAGCAGGCCACCGGCATAAAACCCTAGGGGAAACTGAAACGCCAGGACGAGGCCCATCAGACGGATCGATTGGGTGACGATAGCCGGAGCCAAGGAACTGGTATTGACCCAATCGTGGGCAATAAATGGCGCAATACCGTAGATAATCAGGCCGATGAGGATGGCCAACCCCCAATAGATGATCTCAAAAGTCCGTAAGAGATTGCGCATCTCCTGGGCCTTCTCTGACAAAGCAGAATAGCGCGCCAACTCACGGTTGAGAGTCGTTGTGATCCCCAAATCCAACAGGCTAAAGATCACCTGAAGCGTCGCAAAAAGCCCAATCAGGCCATACGCCTCCATCCCCAGCAATAGGATATAGAACGGCACAAAGGCTAGGCCCATCACGGCAGACCAGCCTTTGCTGAAGAGATTAGCGAGGATGTTACGGCTCACCGAGATCATGCGATGCGCCGTAACCAGGCATCGGGCCAATGGGTGATCACGTTGGTGAGATCACTCTCATTGAAGGGCCAGACGGGCTGTTCAATCACAAAGTTGGGATGCTGTTGGGCGAAGGTGTGCGCGGCAGCAGTCGGGTTATCATGCAGCCAACTCGGCTGGCCGCGTGGTACATCATGGAGGATGCCCATACTGCCATCGGTTGCGACAATGTACGATCCCGGTGTCACAAGATCGTGGTACGCCTCAAGTTCCGCCAAGACATGCTGGTAGGTATGATTGGAATCGAGGATGACAAGTACCTTATCGCTGGGCTTGATCAGGGAATGGACATGCGCCACGATGGCAGGATCAACCGAACTACCTTCGATCAGGGTGATCATACGTGCCAGTTCATGCGCCTCGATGGCGACACGGTTATGGGGACGAATTTCAATATCCACCCCAATAATACGCCCGCGCTCCATGGCCTTACACAGACTCGCGTAGAAGATGAGTGAACCTCCATGGGCCACCCCCGTCTCGACGATCACATCGGGCTGCACGTGGTAGATCACCTCTTGCATGCGGATCATGTCTTCAGGAATCTGGATGATTGGGCGGCCCATCCAACTAAAGGTGTAGGGATACTTCTGGTTCCAGCCCACCTTGAGCCAATGATGCGAGAGAAGTTCAAACGCTGTTTTCGAGTAGAGATCTACCTGATACGCAGATTCATGTTCCTCAACGACGAGCGTTTTTGCCTCGGTATCAATGGTTAAGCGCATAGTTCCTCCTAGCGTTCTCGTGAGCGCCACCAAGCAATCGTGGCCTCTACGCCTTGATGCAGACGGTACGAAGGCTGCCACCCCACCTCATGGTGCAGGCGCTGCACCGATGCGACCAAAAAGGGTGGATCATCAAGCGGGGTTGGGCGTGCCCCTAGCTGTATCAGATCGGGACGCCCGATCATCTGGCCGATCTGTTCGGCAACTTCTCCTAACGAGATTGGTTGTCCAGAACCAATATTCACTGGCCCCTGCACATCACTCGCCAGCAGCGTGACGAAAGCATCAGCCACATCGTGAACATAGAGCAGATCGCGAACTTGGTGCCCATGTGAACAGGGGGCAGGCTGGCCATTGAGCAATGCCTGGATGATCGAGGCTACAAAACGGGCCGGTGGCTCATGCGGGCCATAGAGAAAGAAGATGCGCCCCCATGCAAAACTCAACTGCTGCTGGGTCGCATACACACTGAGCAGCGTTTGGAGTGCATGCTTTGCCGTTCCATAGAGCAATTGGGGCACAGTAGGAGTTACCTGCTCGACACAATAGCCATGACGCCAATCATACTCGGCGCAGGTACCAGCACAGACTACCCGTTGGCCGCCCGCAGCCCAAAATTGTTGGATCAGGTGCAGGCTCGCCTGTACCCATGCCAGATTTTCAGGTGCGCGCCAATAGTGACCGTGCGCGACATACCAGGCCATGTGGAGGAGCGAATGGGGGCGAACCTGCACCATCAGGTTCGTTACCGCCATCGGATCGAGCAGGTCAACCTGATGCCACACTACCCCTGGAATAGACTGCGCTGGGATCTGGCGCACCGGCGCATGGATCTCATAGCCACGAGCCAGCAGCGGGGCAAGCGTGTGTTGAGCAATAAAGCCACTCGCGCCGGTGAGAATGACCCGTGTCATACCACATCCTTGTAGGCCGCATCCCGCGCCGAGATGATCCGTTCGGCAGGTGGCCAGACCACCCCAAAGGCCGGATCATCCCAACGCACCCCACGCGCCAGTTCAGGGTAGTAGAACTCCGACATCTGGTAGAAGACCTCGCTCTCATCTTCAAGGGTTTGAAAGCCGTGTGCAAACCCAGCCGGAATGTAGAGCATACGGTGGTTCTTGGCGGTTAATTCAACCCCCACCCACTGATAGCGAGTGGGTGAGGCGGGGCGCAGATCAATGATCACATCATAGATCGCTCCATGGGTACAGCGTACCAACTTGATTTCGGGATGCGGGTCGGCTTGGTAGTGCATCCCCCGCAGCGTACCCCGCCGTGCATTGGACGAGATATTGCACTGCACAAAATCGGAACACAGACCCCGATCACGGAATTCGTAGCGACACCATGTACGGGCAAAGAAACCCCGCTCATCACCAATCGGCTCTGGGTCAATAATGTAGGCACCCATCAGTTTGGTTGCGGTGAAGATCATTGGTTCAAACGACCGTTGGTTCAGGGATCGGGATAATGAACTTGCCGCCCTGTGTACGGTAGGCAGCCTGTTGGGCAAGGATCTCGTCGGCAAAGTTCCATGTCAGCAGCAGAACATAGTCAGGCCGATCAGCGAGCAAACGCTCAGGTGGCGCAATAAGCAGGTGGGTACCGGGCGTATAGCGCCCCTGCTTAACCGTACTACGATCAACCACATATTCTAATATCTCCGGGCCGATCCCAAAGAAGTTGAGCAGGGTACTGCCTTTGGCCGAGGCCCCATAGACCGCAATGCGCTTACCTTGAGCTTTGAGATCATGCAACATCTGGAGCAAAGAGTGGCGTAGCTCTTCTACCCGACGACCGAAATCGGTGTAGAAGGTGGCCTGATCCACGCCCCATGCCGCCTCTTCGGCGAGCAGATCGCGCACCCGATCTGTCCGTGATTGGGTACTCTCGACACGCGCTGCAAAGACCCGCAGCGATCCGCCATGCATAGGAATGCGTTCCACATCAATAATCCGTAGCCCCAGCGTAGTGAAGAGATGATCGAGTGTGGTGAGTGAGAAGTAGCAGAGATGCTCGTGGTAGATCGTATCAAACTCGGTATGATCGATCAGATCTTTGACATAGGGAGCCTCGATCACAACAATACCATCGGGTTTGAGCATGTGGCGGAAACCCTCCACAAACCCTTTGAGATCGGGCACATGGGCTAACACATTATTGGCGTGGATGACATCAGCATAGGAACCGCGTGCCGCCAAGGTACGGGCGAGATCAGCCCCAAAGAATTCACTGATAGTCGTGATTCCTCGTTCTTCGGCTACCTGAGCAATATTGGTCGCTGGTTCAATGCCGAGCACCGGCACGCCTGCCTGTTGGTAGAACTGGAGCAAGTAGCCATCATTACTTGCGACTTCAACCACCAAACTGGTTGAATCGAGGTGGCGCTCTTGGATCAACCGATCTGCGAGGTGCTGCATGCTCTTCAGCATCGCATCCGAGAAGGATGAGAAATAGACATACTCACGGAAGAGGACTTCAGGGGCAACCGATTCCGTAATCTGAACTAGTGTACACTGCGGGCAGAAGACGAAGATCAGCGGAAAGGTCGGCTCTGGTTGATCAAGCTGATCGGCATGCAACAGAGCATTCGCTAACGGGGTCATTCCTAAATCCAAGATGGTGATCAGATCATGGTGACCGCATGCACGGCAGGTGAGAGTACGTGGTTTCATGAAACTGTTTCCAAAAAGTGCGTGTACCAGGCAATTGTCTGCGCGAGACCAGCATCAAGGGTATAGAGCGGCGACCAACCGAGGAGTGTCCGCGCCTTAGCAGCGCTGAGGTACTGGTGGCGGATCTCGTTGCTGGCCTGGTTACGAATATCTGGGACAAGATCGGAATCCATCATCCGAATGATACGTTGAACGAGATCTATGACAGTAACTTGGATCTCATTCGAGAAGTTGAAGGCTTCGCCGCTAAGTTCGGGGCGCTGAGCCAACTGTTCCGCAAGGGTCATGTAGACATGGGCACCATCTTCGACATAGAAATAGTCGCGGATATAGCTGCCATCCGAGCGAATGATCGGACGCTCCCCGCGCAGAATGGAACGGATCGTACCCGGTACGACGCGGTTCCAATTAAGATCACCACCACCATAAAAATTACCACAGCGGGTAATCACCACCGGGAGTTGGTAACTCTTAGCATAGGTCGCGGCAATCAGATCCGCACACGACTTGCTCACATCATAGGGGTGTTGGCCCTGTAGTGGAGTTGATTCATGGTAGGGCAAGATCTCTTGATCGCCATACGCCTTATCCGAAGAGGCAACCACAATCTGGGCCACACTGGGAGTACGTCGGCACGCCTCAAGCAATGCCCACGTCCCCTGAATATTGGTCTCGAAGGTCGAGATCGGGTTGCGATTGGCAATACCAACAATCGTTTGGGCCGCAAGGTGAATGACGGTCGTGATCTCATATTCACCGAGTACGCGTTCCAACAATGCCTGATCACGCACATCACCGCGTACAACCTTGACCCGCCCCAGATCGCCGGAACGCACCAACTCGGACTGAGGTACCCAGTCACGCACAAGACAGACCACATCGGCCCCTGCCGCCAGAAGTCGCCGGACAAGCCAACTCCCGACTAATCCAGTTGCACCAGTGACAAACGTTGGCCGATCACGCCAAAATGGTTGGAGCGAATTGCGTGTACTACTCATTGGGATTATTCCATACGGCCCACGGTGCTTGGCCACTATTCCATAACTCATTCAGATAGACATATTCGCGATACGTGTCCATCGCATAAAAGAAGCCATCATGACGGTATGCCATCAATTCACCCTGCCGTGCAAGTTGCTCTAATGGAGTACGTTCAAGGACACATCCCGTCTCTGGGCTTAAATATTCAAGAAAACGCCGATCAAAAATAAAGAAACCCGCACTAATCCATCCATCTACCTGGGGTTTCTCGGCAAAACTGTGTACTCGTGACTCAATATCAAGATCGAGGACACCAAAGCGCGATGTTGGGCGGACAGTCGTGACGGTAGCAATCCGACCATGCTGTTTATGAAAAGCTATTAGGTCTTGAAGATTAACATCACTCACACCATCACCATAGGTAACACAGAAGAGGTCACTGTCAATGTAGCGTTCAACACGCTTTACTCGCGCTCCTGTCATTGAATCTAGGCCCGTATCGGCAAGAGTGACACGAAAGTCTTGTTCTTGGTGGGTTTGATGATGGGTAATAGTCTGCTCTTGACCTAATCGAATCGTAAAATCATTATTCATTGCTTCATAATTAAGGAAATACTCTTTAATCATGTTGCCACGGTAGCCTAAACAGAGGATAAAATCACGCATCCCATAGTGCGCAAAGAGTTTCATGATGTGCCAGAGAATAGGTCGCCCGCCAATATCCACCAGGGGCTTGGGGCGATATTCGGTCTCTTCGCGTAGACGGGTACCTTGACCACCACAGAGAATAACGACTTTCATGAAGATTGCCCCCGTTGTTCTCTCATCATGTGAAAACCATTGTGGCTATTAGCCTACACTATTCTTTCTACGAACATATTACCTAGGGCGATCCACTACCTTCCCACCCGCCGCCACTGGCGGGTAAGCCACCAGCCGATGCGCCAGCGCAAATCGGGATGGTAGACAGTGCGTTGGAGGGCGCGATCCGCCCGTGGATCGGCGCAGACCTGGGTGGGATGCTGGAGCGGCCATGCCAGATCGGCCACCGGCATCGCGGCAAACGGGCCATCGGCGGCGGTAGTGTGGGTCGCACCATCCCCAAAGCCGATGTTGCGCACGAGGTTACGGCTGGGGGTGATGGATAGCCCCGCCTGCCGCCAACAACTATAGAGCCAGCGGTAGGCCCACGAGTCGATCTCTTCGGCAGCGGTGCGGTCGAAGGTGCGCCGCCATGCCTGGGCGGCCCGCCGATCTCCCAGGTAGGTTTCGAGCCAAGTAGTAGTGCGCAACGTGGGCCACGCATGCATGGGGCCGTCATAGATCTGCCATGCGCGGCGCCACGTGGCCCAACCCCAACAGTGCGGGTAGATCGAGAAACGGTAGCTGGGCAACCCAGGCGTATGGGGAGCAAAGTTGGTACCCGAAATATTCAGGATACGTGGATCATCGGCATAGCGCTCCAGCAACTCGGCGCAGAAGGGGAAGAAACTCGGCCCCGGCACACAATCTTCCTCCAGAATGATCGCCCGTTCGACCAGTTCAAAGGCCGCGCTGATGCCACTCTCGACGCGGCTGCGCAGACCCATGTTGGCCTCGGCATAGATGCGGGTTACTTCGCAAGGCCAATCCAGCGCCTCGGCCACGTTGCGGGTCGCCGCAACCGCAGCCGGGTCATCAGGGAACGCTGGGCGCGGCCCATCGGCCACGATGAGCAGACGGCTAGGTTGGAGATTGCGCAGCACCGCCATCACCTGGGCGAGCGTGTGGGGGCGGCGGTAGATGAGCAGGATGATCGGGATCGGGAAACTCATGGGTTACGGATATTGATCGTCGTCTGCGAGAAGGCGGCCAAGAACGGGATCGCCCCGCACAACACAAGCGGCTGGTAGTCGCGCAGGAATACCTGGGCCGCAGGCAGGTAGCGCGGGCGATCCGAATTGTCGAGGATCAGCATACCACCAGGGCGCACTTTTGGGGCGGCGTGCATGAGGCACGCCGGACGGGCGCGGCCATCAATCAGCACCAGATCGAGGCTGGCATCGGCACAGGCATCAATCTGGGTGGCGTAGCGCTGGTAGGAACTGCCATCCTGGGGATAGTGCGAGGAGATGTAGGCATGTGGATCGGATGGATCGGGATCGGCCAGCGCGGGCATGAGTGGCTCTGGCGGCACCAGCCGGTACTCAATACGGGCATGGGCGGGAAGATGGGCGCGCACCATCTGGTACCAAGCGCGATCATGTTCGACTGAGATCAGCGTGGCCCCACGCTGGAGCCAGTAGAGGGTGGAACTGCCACTCCCATATTCAAAGATGCGCCAGTTGGTCAGATCGAGACGGTTCAGGTAGGCGATGGCATCAAAGACCAACCAGGGGCGTGGGGAGCGCCACCCCGCCCCCGGTATGAGCGAGGCGATCCAGGGCAGAATATAGCGCCGCTGGCCTGGTTGGGCCAGCATCAGGGTGGGGAAGCGCAGGTGGCGCAGGGCGGTACGAAGCATAGCTGTTATGTTATTCACGCGAAGGCACTTTGGAAAAACTGAAATGCGGTGCGGTGGCTTCGACAAGCTCAGCTTCGGCAGGCTCAGCCACCGCCACCGCGCCGCTGGCGTTGGCTGAGCTTGTCGAAGCCACGCTTGCCGAAGCCATGCGGCGCATCCCAGAACTTCTTCGCGCTAACAAGGCTTTGCGCCTTGGCGTCTTTGACAAGGTTCGTAGGCACGTGACAGTTCGCCGCCGGATGGCCCTCACCCCCAGCCCCTCTCCCGTGGGCTTCGCCCACAGGAGAGGGGGGCACATGGCTGGGGTATTCCGGAG
>NZ_RYFD01000062.1 GCF_004138135.1 Candidatus Oscillochloris fontis | reverse complement strand
AACGCCCGTGTTGGTTGGGGGGCGATGATTTCCAGCGTTTTGATGACACCACATCGCGTAGCTTGAGGGGTATAGGGGCGCATCGCGATGCGCCCTGCCCGTGCGCCCCGACAATGATGCCGCATCCCGTGGGCGCGTCACGACGCGCCCCTACGCCCCTTTGGGTTGCCCGATACCCTTCCATCCTCTGCGCACCTCTGTGTCCTCTGCGGTAGAAGAATACCATGCCCCGGTTATTCACCGCTGAGGACGCCGAGGTGCGCAGAGGAAAAACCATCGCAACAACGCCCCCTCTGCGTCCCTCTGCCTCCTCTGCGGTTGATCTGGCTTACCGCAGAGGACGCCGAGGTGCGCAGAGGAAAAACCATCGCAACAACGCCCCCTCTGCGTCCCTCTGTGTCCTCTGCGGTAGAAGAATACCATGCCCCGGTTATTCACCGCAGAGGACGCCGAGGTGCGCAGAGGAAACACCATCGCAACAACGCCCCCTCTGCGTCCCTCTGCCTTCTCTGCGGTAGAAGAATACCATGCCCCGGTTATTCACCGCCGAGGACGCCGAGGTGCGCAGAGGAAACACCACCGCAACAACGCCCCCTCTGCGTCCCTCTGTGGTCAACCAACGCAGCCGCATCACGCCGCGCCCACATCTCCAAGAAACAGCAAAGCGGGGCGCAGAATCCTGCGCCCCGCTTTGCTCGCAAAACCTACGCGGCCTGATTGTACAGCCGCTCGCGGATACTCAAGATCTCATTGCGTAAGCGGTTATCGGTGTTGATCTCTTCAGAGATCTTATCGCAGCCATACATCACCGTCGTATGGTCGCGCCCGCCGAGCAACTTACCAATATCCACCAACGAACACTCCGTCTCCTCGCGCAGCAGATACATCGCCACCTGACGCGGCACAACGATATTGCGTGAACGTCCACGCCCCTGCAAGATGCGCAGATCAACCCCAAAGTGATCGCTGACCGCCATAATGACCTGATCCGGGGTGATCCGGCGGCGGCGCGTATTTCCTAGCAGATCGGCGAGTGCGCTGGTGGCCACATCTACATTGATTGGTAGCCCGTGCAGTTCGGCAAATGCGGCCACCCGGTTGAGGCTCCCCTCTAGTTCGCGGATGTTGCTCTGCACCTTGTGGGCGAGGAAGTCTATCACCTCGTTCGGAATCGCCACATTCATCTGCTCACCCTTGGTGCGCAGAATCGCCGTGCGGGTCTCAAGATCAGGCGGCTGGATGTCGGCGATCAGCCCCCACTCGAAGCGCGAACGTAACCGCTCCTCAAGTGTCGGGATGGCCTTGGGCGGCTTATCCGAACTGATTACAATATGCTTGGCAGCCGAGTGGAGTGTGTTGAAGGTATGGAAGAACTCTTCCTGGGTTCCCTCTTTGCCTGCAATAAACTGGATGTCATCTACCAATAGCACATCAATATTGCGGTAGCGCATGCGGAATTCTTCCGTCTGCTGCCGCCGAATAGCATTGATCATGTCATTCGTAAACTTCTCACTCGATACATAGAGCACATTGATCTCAGGATCACGATCAAGCACATAGTTGCCAATCGCATGCAGCAAGTGGGTCTTGCCGAGCCCTACTCCCCCGTAGAGGAAGAGCGGGTTGTAGTGTTGGCCAGGATTATCGGCAACCGCCAGACATGCTGCATGGGCCAGCCGATTGCTTGATCCGACAATGAAGCGCGAGAAGGTGTATTTTGGATTGAGCATCCCGGTGCGCATCGCGCTCGATAGATCAAGCTGTACTGCCCGATCACTGCTCTCACTCTCCTCACTGGCAGGCTCTAAGAGCGGGCCATAGTTCTCATTCCGGTTGGCCACGCCATTGGCGATCACGACCCGAACTTGTACCGGGTAGCCGACAACATCGCCCAATGACCGCCGCACCGGGGCCATAAAACGGTTCTCTAGCCCCTCCTTATGGAAGGTTGAGGCGGTGCCCACGGTTGCTAACCCGCCATCAAGCGCGAGTAGTGTGGTGCCACGCAGCCATGTCTCATAATCTTGTCGCGAAGTCTGGAGTTGAATGGCGCCAAGCGCTGCCTGCCAGATTTGCGTGAGATTCACGATTGCCTGCCTTTAGGCGCAAAAATCCAGGGACGAATGCCCCGAAGTGATGCACCCTGCATGAAGCGGCTTTCGCCTGTTGAAATTCCGAAGATAGAGCACCCGACGCCGGGCCAGGTTCGCTCCTTGCCCGTCACGTCATCGCGCTGGGGAAGGCGGCAAGCGCCTCGTGGTATGTTGCTGATCATACTCGATCATGTCTAAGTTTTCAAGCTATACCGTATGCCGAATCCATAAGGGATACTTATAGTCTGTGCCATTCATCTACAGGGCTTACCTAGGATAAGAGTGGGCGATCTTCCCACCGATGTAGATAACCTTGTCTCCCGCCATGTGGATAACTCTTCCGACTGTCATTACTTTCACCACGCTTGTAGCGCATTACAAAAACCTCTAGACCCATGTCAGTGTTCCACAACTCTTCGCAGATGACATGTGGAAAACATGCGGTCATCTGTGGAGAAGGTGTGGGCTTCTGCTTTGTCGCTTCTCGACCACCTCTGCTGCAGGTTCGGAGGCGGTTCGTCGCTCCCGACGATCTTTTGTGTTGTTTTTTTGCGGCACAGCCGCCAAAAAACAACACAAAGTGGGGCATGGGTTGCCCATGCCTAATTATATGGGCAACTCCATCGCGGGTAGATCGGCCAAGCTGGTTAAGCCGAAGTGTTGTAAGAAGAGCGGCGTTGTCGTGTAGAGAATGGGGCGTCCGGCTGTTTCAAGCCGACCCGCCTCGCTAATCAGATCTCGTGCCAATAACGCACGCAGGGTTCCGCTACTATCTACGCCGCGCACCGCGTCAATCTGGGCGCGCGTGAGTGGTTGGCGATACGCAATGATCGCCAATACCTCTAGCGCTGCCGCCGAGAGCCGCCCGTTGGCCTCTACCCCTAAAAAGCGGGCGATGACCCGCGCACTCTCCGGCGCACTGACCAGTTGTACCAGATCTTCATGCCGTTGTACCCGGATGCCGCGATGAATACACTGTGCCTCTAACTCAGCGATTGCGGCTCCAATAGCCGCTTCGTCCAATTCTAGTGCCCGCCCGATCTGCCCTACGCTGATCGCTTCGCCAGCCACGAAGAGCAGGCTCTCGATCAACTGGAGCGGGCTGGGTGTCACAGTGAGAGAAGGTTGATGTTGCATAGCTTCTTCAACAAATGACCACAACCAAGCACGTTGCTCTTATGCTATCATACTCTTCGAGAAGAGTGCAGAGAAAGGAAGACCCCCATGCCCGAGCGCCGCCGGGGCATCACCCGCCGCCAGGTCATCGCTGGTTTTTTCGTTCTGATCGGTCTGCTGATGCTGGTAACCTATCTGCCTCAGTTGACCGATACGAAACCTACGTTGAGTAAACTCATCTTTGGCATCCCAGGGCCTGTCCTCCCCGTTCCTACCGCCCCGACCCAAGTTGGTATTGCCATTTTCTACGTGGTTGCTGGCGGGTTGGCGCTTGTTACCCGTTCGCCTTCATTGGCTTCTCGTCCCTCCGACACAACCCACAAGCCCCAGATAAGCGCTCGTACCCGCGTGAGTACCGCGATGCTCTGGGCGAGTGCGGTGCTGCTCTTCCCCATGATCCTGATCTGGGCCACCGCCGGTAAGCAGGCCAATGTGGTCGTTATCATCATCGAGACACTCCGCTCAGGAACCCCGATAGCGCTCGGCGCACTGGCCGGAATCTATGCCGAACGCTCTGGGGTGGTCAATATTGCTATCGAGGGCATGATGCTTACCGGTGCGGCCTTCGGCTTTGCTGCCTATGTTGCGACCGGCAATATCTGGTTTGGTGTCTTGGCCGCGCTGTTACTCGGTGGCCTGATTGCGCTCCTCCACGGCTTGCTCTCGATCAGTTTTAAGGTTGATCAGGTTGTGAGTGGCACCGTGATCAATATTCTGGCGATAGGGGTCACTGGGTATATGCGTCGCCAGTATATTATCCCCAAGGTTTCAGCTATTCAGACCGCGAACACTGGCCAGAGCCTCGCGACGTTGCCTGAAATCAGCATTCCTGGCCTCGCCGAAATCCCCATCCTTGGCCCGATCTTCTTTATTGGTAAGCCGATCTTCTTCTCGATGCTCATCTTGGTGCTGCTTACCCACATCGTTCTCTTCTATACCCGTTGGGGCTTGCGTACCCGTGCCGTCGGTGAGAATCCCCGCGCCGCTGATACGGTCGGGATCAATGTTAGTCGTACCCGCTATATCAATATCACCATCTCAGGGATGATTGCTGGCCTTGGTGGGGCGTGGCTCTCACTCGAAAAGGTCGGGGGTTTTGATGATGGGATGACCGCAGGCAAGGGCTTTATTGCACTTGCCGCGATGATCTTTGGTAATTGGACGCCCTTTGGCGCGTTTGGTGGTTCGATGTTGTTTGGTTTTTCTGAGGCACTGGGGATTCGTTTCCAGATGCTGAAGGTTGAACTCTTCGGTGGCCCAGTACCAACTCAGTTCCTCCAGATGTTACCCTATGTTTTGACCGTGATCGTACTTGCCGGTCTGATCGGGCGCTCTGTCGGCCCGGCAGCAGCAGGTAAACCCTATGAGAAGTAGACCGCAGGAGACAGAATGGCGATGCTGCCTCTTGCGGTCTTATTACAGCCCCTCGGCTTCCATCCAGCTCTGTACGTCAGCGTCGGAGGGAGCCGGGTTGCCACCGGGAATATAACGGTAGCGATCACCATAGCCATCCATGACGCTGTTGCGCAGCGCTTCGGCCTCAGGAGTGGCCTCGGTGTCGGGGACTTTGATCACCGTACCGCTCTCAAGGTCGAGATAAAAACTATATGCTGGGTCAGTCTCGGCCAGTGCGGCGCGGATCTGTTCGCGATTGTAGCTCCCTGCCACTGCTCCCTCCCAACCTGCCTGATGGGGTTTGTTAACCCTCAAGATACAACGTATGCTTCCTGATGGTACACGATGCTGCGTAGTTGTGCAAGTCTGAAACCTTTGTCGCTCTGATGCGTACCATGCTTTGGAGCAGGGGAGTTACGCGATGGATCTCTTGGCTGAGGAGGCGCTGATCACTCGCCGTGCGAAGTCCGGGGATCAAGCGGCATTTGCTGATCTGGTCAATCGCTATACCGGGGCGCTCTATAATCAAGCCTACCGTATGCTTGGGAATGCCCAAGAGGCGGAAGATGCGGTGCAAGAGGTGTTTTTGCGTGCCTATCGCCGCTTAGATACGTATGACTCAAGCCGCCGTTTTGTCACCTGGCTCTTAACTATTGGCTCCAATTACTGTATTGATCGCCTGCGACGACGGCGTATGAATTGGCTGACCCTGGATGATGTGGCCTTCTGGTTGACGAGTAACGAAGCTGGCCCGGAACGCCGCGCCCTAGAGAGCGAACAGCAAGATACGGTGCAGCAGGCGCTCCAAACCTTGCCCGAAGGCTACCGAAGTGTTACCTTCCTGCGCTATTGGCATGATCTCTCGTACCTAGAGATTGCTGAGATGTTGAATCTGACCGAAGCGACGGTTAAGACCCGCTTGCATCGCGCTCGTAAAATGTTACGCCATGTTTTGTGTACGGATGGAGAGGAATCATGGGAGACCAAAATGCTCACCTGACACCCGAGGAGTTGCTCGTAGTTGCCGAGGAGGAGACGCGCCGCTTGCTCGCCCGTTATGGCCAACCTGTGCCGCTTGATCCGCCTCCCGATCTGGCTGGTCGGGTGATTGCCTCCCTCGCTACCCCACACCCCACGCCAACTAGCCGTCTGCGCCGTATCTATGGTACGGTGGTCTCGGTCTTCTTCGTGGCGCTGATCAGCTTGGGCAGTTGGGGTATCCTACTCGATAGTAGTGGTCCGGCCAGTCTCTTTGACGACCTCAGCAGCGGTCTCGGCGATTTCTTCTTGTTCCTGACCCTTGCGGCCAAGCCGTTGATCAATCTGGTGCTGACTGCTGGGGTGGCAACCTTGGGCATCATCGCGGTGATTATGGCTGGTGGCTGGATCTGGTGGCAACTTGTCCACTATGAGGGCCGGGTGCGGCTGGAGGCACACCTATGAGACGCTGGATGGGCTGGCTGGTTGTACTGATGCTGGCTCTGGCGCTTGCGCCGCGCCCGGCGCTGGCCCAGGGGCCTGAACCGATCATTGTGGCTGCCGATCAGGTCGTGCAGGGTGATCTCGCAGCCGTCGGGCGTCCGCTCCTGATTGCGGGCCGCGTCGAGGGCGATGTGACCAGTTGGAGTAGCTCGATCACGATCCTCGGTACGGTCAATGGTGATGTGGTCAGTTATGCTGGGCACATCAAACTCGGCCCCGATGCCCATGTGACGGGCAATATCTTAGCGCTGGGGGGGGGGGTGACGCGCACTAACCCGACCCAGGTGGCAGGGCGGGTGCTTGGTGAGCAGGTTACAGCGGGTGGCTTGCTGCTGGCTGATATGGCAATGCTCTTCCGCCCCGGTTCTGATGGCGAACTCGGCAATATTCCTCTGCCGCTGGTCAGCTTCGTTCTGACACTTCTTGGCCTGTTGCTGACTCTCGCCTGCGCCACGGTCTGGCCGCACCGTACCCTGGGGGTGAGCCGGGTCTTACAGCAGGCTCCGGCTCGTTCGGCGCTGCTGGGGGTGCTTACCACGCTCCTGTTGGCTCTGATCGGGTTGGTCGTTGCCGGGCTGCTGGCGCTGACTCTGATCGGGCTGCCGCTGTTGCTGCCACTCTTCCTGTTGCTCCAAACGCCATATCTCTTCGCTCTGGCCGGGGTAGCGCGATCAGTCGCTACCCGCATTCGCCTGCCTGAATCTAGCGCCCTGATCCTGGGGACGGCTCTGCTCCTTATTCCGCTCGGCATGGTTGGGGCAATCGCCCCGCTCTGGAGTCTGGTGCTCTTTTATCTCCTGGCCAGTATTGGCCTCGGCGCAACCATTCTCAGCCGTGGCGGGGCGTATGCACTTTCAGCCTAGCGCAACACTCATAAAGAACAGGATACAGCAACTCAGCATCAAGACTAGCCCGCCAACCAAGGGGTAGACCAGCACCGCAATCGTGGCTTTGCCGCTATCGAGGCGGTGCGCTACACTGGTGGCCATAATCAGAATGACTAGCCCCCACGCCCAGGCGATAAGACTCAGGGTTGCTCCGAAGACGGGAATGAAACTGAGTGCATCGAGGGCATGCGGGGCGACACTGAGTGCGCCCATACCAAGCATCTGGCGGATGTTGCCGGTGCCGCCGAGCTGTTGGGCGCCGATGTGCGCAAAGACCACCGCGAGCAGCAGGCTGCCTAAGTAGCTCAGGGGGGTACTGACGATCATCCCTAGTGCATGGAAGAGCAGCCCTACTGGGCGCGGGGTTGGTGTGGGTAGATTGATGATCGTCTGTACGAGATCGAGAATCGCCGGCTTATTCTCACGCAAGATCCCGATCACCACACGTTGCTCTTCCGTGGTTGCTGAGAGGGCTTGCTGTTCAATACTCTCATCAAGCGCCAGTTCAACTTGCGCCACGATGCCACTCGTATTGGCATTGCTGATGCTCGTACTGATCGCCTGCACCGTGCCAACAAGCAGGCCAACCAAGAGTACCAACATAAGGCCGCGCCGCACCACATCCGGGGATTCACGCATCCCTCGCAACAAATTTTGGTTGAGGGTAAGTGCGCCGTTAAAGGTGTCCATCATGAGTTAGTTTACCCCCTGTAGCGCCGCACTCAGCGCACCAATCACAAGGAAGGTTCCGATACAGGCGGTGATGATGACCAATACCCCCAACATGATCGGCCCAATCATGGTCGCCCAAAAGGCCCGCCAGGGTTGGAGTTGATGCGCCTCGCGGATGGCAACATAGCTGGCAATCAGGCCCAGCAGAGCGGTGCCGGCTACTTGGGCGAAGGGGACAACCTGGACAATCGCCAGTAGGTTGGCTCCTGCCGCCAATGCCGTACAGGCCATCGTCTGGCTGAAACTGGCTTGCCCCCCCAAGGCGCGCGCCATTGGATGGCTGATCAGGCTGAAGATCAGCCATCCGAGCAGCATCATCAACGGAGTGGTGATCACGCCACTCATACTGCGCCCGATGCCGCCACTGAACATCTGGATGCTCTGATTGACCTGGTTGAAGATCTGATCAAACTGGTCGGGGAAGTTGGGATCAGCCTCGCGCCGATCCTGATACCAGGGCATATCGCGTAGCCCATCGTAGACCGTCTGGCTGATCGTGGCGGCACTGGGCCGGGTGATAGCTTCCCCCAGATCGCCGATCAGGCTGGACACTCCCACCAGCAACCCGATCACCAGAATCAGCATAAAACCACGGCGCAGACCCTCCGGCGAGTCGCGCTGATCACGATAGGCTGTGGGGTTAAGGAGCAGCCCCTCAAGGCCCAAACGAATGATCTGTTGTACGGTGCCCATCGGCCCCCTCTATGTGGTAGACGCGGTGCGTTCGATCTATTCTACCATAGAGGATTTGATGGGAATTAGGTTGTCGGGGGCTAATTGGGGTCTTCGAGTGGCTTACATGTGGTACAGACACGGAAGGGAATGCCGGTTCCGACCTCGGTGTGGATATTCTCACGGCTGCCGCAATAGCGGCAGACCGAGAGATTCTCGATGTCGGCGGCACGCCAGAGTTGGGGCGCGAGGGTAATCTCTAGGTCATCCTCAAGTGAGAGAATCCCGATTTTGACACAGACTGCTGAGGGGAAAATATCTGCGACCCGGGCGAAGAGGTTCTCTTGGTAGGAATAGACCTCATCACCAACCAGGATGTCGCGCATACGGGGGTGTTGTCGGATCTTCATAGAGGTTCAAGGCGGGCGATGAGCCGGCGCAGGTCGGCATCGTCCAGCGCAAAGGGCTGTTCATCGGCAAACATCAGTGCATCAAGCACATCGGCTATGGTTTCGCTGTCGTCTTCATTGACGGTATCAACACCTTGTTCGATGGCATAAAATCGAGCAAGCGCCCATTTGGCCAATGCGGTGATACTATGTTGATCGCTTAGATGCGCCTCGATTTTAGCTATGATGTCTTGATGAGTAAGGAGCATGATACCACACTTTCATTGGTTATGCCGGGTTAGACCAGCGCATCATCACACATGTGCCGCAGCCCACAATGGGCACAGCGTTGGGGTTGGTCGTGGTTGCGTTCGACATCCTCAGCCTCAAGTGCTGTTTGCATTTCATCAAGGATGCTCAGCAGTTCGTTCCGCACAGACGGGGTATAGCGCAGTTGAAAACTCTGCTCGGCATAGCGTAGGATTCCATAGGGTGGAGCTTGGCCAGTGGTCTCTTCGATCAACAGGCAGTAGGCGGCCAGTTGCATCAGGTCGGAGTGGTAGGGCTGGCGTGCGGTGCGGCTCGGCTTCACCTCAATCGGGATCTGGCGCCCGTGACGTTCGATGATATAGTCGGGTTTGCCGCTGAGGTGGTAGCGCCGTGACACGAGGGTGCGTGCGGGCGAGTGCCCGATTTGGGCATCGTCGCTGAGGATGGGTGCCCAGGGGATACCCGTTGCGGCTCGTGTACGCAGAGCGAGAATGAGCATTGCAACCGCGAGGACGATCAGCGCGATGGCGAGGGTGGTCATAGAGCGAGGAAGTGGCGTTGCGCCGCGCCGACGAGCAGGAGCAAGCCGCCCAGCAGCAGCAAGAGTGTCGCGAGCCAGAGTAGCGCACTGCTGCGGGCGACGCTCTGGCTATGGCGGGCGTGGCGCAGGGTGCCTGCGTAGAGGTGCTGCGCCTGACCTTCACCAGTACGCACCCCCACCACGCGCCGCAGCCACCAAGCGCGGGCACAGAAGAGATACTCACCTACTTCACTCGCCCGAATCATGGGTTAATTCCCTAGCACAGGTGTCCCCTGAAAGGCATTGATCACATCATTGACGGTGATCACCAGCATCAGGCTCATGAGGGCGACGAAGCCGAAGGCATGCACCAGGGCTTCCTTTTCAGGTGGAACCTTCTTGCCTCCACGCAACCACTCAATAATCGCAAAGATGATGTGGCTACCATCAAGCGCCGGGATCGGCAACAGGTTGAGCAAGAAGAGATTCAGGCTCAGGATGGCGGTCAGGTTCCAGAAGGCCAGGAACCCACCGGGTTGCTGGATCACCTCGCCGGTGGCACGGGCGATGCCAATGGGGCCAATCGGCTCACCGGCGGGCGAGGGAGTTGGCGAGAAGATGCCGCCAATCGCTGCGGGTAGCGAGGCGAGCGAGCGCAGCATCTGGCCGGTCAGATCGATGCTGTAGGTGGTACCCATCCAGAGCGCCGCTAACGGGTTCACCTGCTCAATCACCACATAGGGCGAATAGCTAAACCCGAAGCCAAGTTCGTAACTCGCCCCATCGGGGCTTCTCCAGGGGCCAGGGGTCACGGTGAGCGCTACCTCCTGACCATCACGCAGCACCACGGCTGGGATCGGCTCTCCACCACTCTGGCGCGCTGCCTGACCGATCATGTCACTACTGGTGAGTGCCAAGCCATCAAGGCTGAGCAGAACATCACCGACCTGGATCCCCGCTGCGGCGGCGGGAGTATCCTCAAAGACCGCGCCGATCTGCTGACCCGGCATTGGCCGGGGCACCCCCTGAAGGGCAAAAATGACCCCAAAGACCGCCATGGCCAGCACGAGGTTCATGAGCGGGCCGGCGATCATCACCAGAATCTTGCGCCACGGGGTTGCGGCGGCCAAGCTGCCCCCAGCACCATACAGACTATCCTCTTTGCCCTCATCATTACTTGCAAAACGTACAAAACCACCCAGGGGCAGCCAATTGAGCGTATACTTCACACCTTTATGCTCAAACATCACCAAGGCACGCGGTGGGTAGCCGATTCCAAACTCCTCAACCTTGATCCCCATCCAGATGGCGGTCAGAAAATGGCCTAGTTCATGCACAAGAACTAATATTACCAACATTAATAAAAAGGCACCGATTGAGATCAGGGTTGTGGTCATTGAACTACTCCAGAGGTAGATTTGGATCGTGGTATGGGGTTGGTGTCCAACGTCCACCTCCGGTGGAGGTCTGGGGTGGCTGCGCCCCAGACCTGCTTTTTTCTCATCTATTGGCGGCTAAGCCGCCAATAGATGAGAAAAAAAGTTCTTCGGGGGAGGCAAAGCCTCCCCCGAACCCCCGCCGGGAGGCTGAGGTTGCCCATACCATGCAAAAAATATAGAAACAGTGTACGAGATCACGAACCCAGAGTCAATAGAATCAGATAATAGATGACGGGGGCAGTAAAGATGAGGGAATCAATGCGATCCAGAATTCCACCGTGGCCGGGGATGAGTTGGCCGGAATCCTTGATCCCAATCTGGCGTTTGATCAATGATTCGACCAGATCACCAATCGGGCCAGCGATACCCGCAGCGGCACCGATCAAGGCGGCAGCGGCATAACTGATCGGCAAGCCAAGCAAGAGCGTCGCCAGCATGGCGGTCAGCACCGAGGTGACAAAGCCACCGACCGCACCCTCCCAACTCTTCTTGGGGCTGAGGATGGGGGCCATGCGATGCTTTCCGAAGGCGCGCCCGACAAAATAGGCAGCGGTATCCTGGAGCCATGTCACAGCTAAGACGAGGAGAATCCAAGAGGTTGCGGGGGGAATATGCAGGAAGGTCAACCACCCATCACGCAGGGGAGTATGGAGTTGAGCCAGCAGGATGAAGTAACTGAGCAAGCCACCGATATAGTAGGCTCCGGCGAAGGTCAGTGCCCAATTGACGAGACTCGTACTGCGATCACGCGGAAAGATCTCATAGGTCAACGCGAAGAGGATCGAGATTCCGATCACCGCCTCACCGAGATCAAGCGGAATCACATCTTGGAACGCCGCCGCGCCACAGAGGAGCAGACTGATGGTAACCCCAACCGACAGCCGAGGTGCATAGCCACCACGCTGCATAATCCCATACAACTCGATGGTGGCCAGTACCGCACTGAACCCAACCAAGATCGCCGCAGACCAGTACCACCAGGCGGCAGCGATCACGATTGGAATCAGGACAGAGACACTGGCGACACGGAGTGCCAGGGAGCTAGCTTTGCTCGGAGAGTCCGCCGAAGCGGCGTTCGCGCCGTCCATAATCGCGTATTGCCTGATGGATATGCTCAGACCGAAAATCGGGCCAGAGAACAGGAGTAAACCAATACTCGCTATAGGCCGCCTGCCAGATCATGAAATTGGAGATACGGCGCTCGCCACTAGTACGAATCACAATGTCGGGGTCGGGCATCCCGCGTGTATAGAGATGATCACTGATCATCTGCTCATCAATCTCTTCGGGGCGTACCCCCGCAGTGATCAACTCACGGGTTGCGTCAACGATATCGGCGCGCCCGCCATAATTAAAGGCGACCGCCAAGGTGAGGCCAGTATTATGTTGGGTGAGATCGAGCGCATACTGCACTTTACGGCGCAAGCGTGGGCTCAAGCCACTCAGCCGCCCCAAGTGGCGCAGGCGCACTTGCTGGGCATGCAAATTCTTGGTTTCGCGATCAATAAAATCGCCCAAGATCTGCATCAGCCCTTGCACCTCAAGCGAGGGGCGGTTCCAATTCTCGGTCGAGAAGGCATAGATCGTCAGGTAGCGCACCCCGATCTGGTCGCACTCACTGACAATACTACGAATATTCTCGGTGCCGGCACGATGGCCTGCCATGCGCGGCTGACCGCGCTGCTGCGCCCAACGCCCATTACCATCCATAATAATGGCGATATGGGCGGGGATGCGCGGCACCCCTTCGAGCGTGCTCTCGGTGCTGCTCATGGCCTTCTCTGGTATGCTGACGGTAGGCACAATCACCACATAAAATAGCAGACAGCGCTGGAGGCGCTAGACCGCCAAGACTTCGGCTTCCTTCTCACTGCCGATCTGTTCAAGATCTTTAGTGGTGCGATCCGTGAGTTGCTGAATGCGTTCCTGCCCACGATGCAGGTCATCCTCGCTAATCAGTTTCTCTTCTTCAAGCTGTTTGAGATCGTCCATCGCCTCACGACGCTGGTTCCGTACCGAGATCTTCACCTCTTCAACCCGATGGCGCACCATCTTGACCATTTCGCGGCGGCGTTCTTCGGTAAGTTGGGGCACTGCCAAGCGGATGACGCGACCATCGTTGCCGGGGTTAATCCCCAGATCCGAATTCTGGATCGCCTTCTCAATCACCTTGATCATCCCATTATCAAAGGGTTGGATGACAATCAAGCGCGATTCAGGAATACTAATATTGGCGAGTTGGTTAAGCGACATATGGGTGCCATAGGCTTCAACCTGTAGATGCTCAACCATCCCACTTGATGCGCGACCGGTACGGATCGTCGCGAGGTTATGCTTGAGTGCCTCGGTTGCCTTGCGCATACTTGCTTCAAATTCGCTCAGTACATCGTTGATCATCGCGCCTCTCCTAGATCGTTGCTCACCAGCGTGCCAACCTGTTCGCCCATGACGATCCGTTCAATCGTCCCTGCGGCAAGGGCATTAAAGACAATAATCGGGATGCGATTATCCATACAGAAGGTGAGGGCGGTACTATCCATCACCGCAAGCCCCCGGTTGAGTGCGTCCATGTAGGTGATATGGTCGAAGCGCACCGCCGTCGGATCACGGCGGGGATCAGCATTATAGATCCCATCCACCCCATTCTTGGCCATCAGGATGACCTCGGCATGGACTTCGGCTGCCCGCAGTGCGGCGGCTGAGTCGGTGGTAAAGTAGGGGTTGCCGGTACCGCCACCGAAGATAACCACGCGCCCCTTCTCCATATGTCGCGTAGCGCGGCGTCGGATGTAGGGTTCAGCGACCTCGTCCATCTTCAACGCCGTCATTGCGCGGGTAAAGAGGCCGTGCTGTTCGAGCACATCCTGCATCGCCAAGGCGTTGATCACGGTTGCCAGCATCCCCATATAGTGGGATTGGGCCGTATCCATACCGCGCTCAATAGACTGATTACCGCGCCAGATATTGCCGCCGCCGATCACCACCGCAACCTGCACTCCGTGCCGAACGACCTTCTCGATCTCTTGGGCCAGAAAATCGAGCATCGTATAGCTGACGCTCTCACCGTCATCGCCCTTGATCTGCTCGCCGCTCAGTTTGATCAGAATGCGCCGGTATTTTGGTTCTTGCATAGAATATGAAGAAGGCAGGAGGCGGGGCCGTTTGGAATGCCCTCCCCTCCCGCCTCCGGCCTCCTGCTCTTAGGCACCGACCTCGTAGCGCACGAAGCGACGAACGACGACGTTCTCACCGAACTTGGCGATGGCCTCTTTGAGCTTCTCTTCGATGGTGCGCGATGGCTCCTTGACGAAGGGCTGGGCGAGAAGCACATTCTCCTCAACGAACTTCTCGCGGGTCTGACCGCTCTCGGCCACGACCTCATCACTCACCTGATCAACCGTGATGTAGCGCGGGTTGAGCGCGACGACATGCTGGGCAATATCGTTGGCCAACTTGCCAAACTCCTCGGTACGCCCGACAAAGTCCGTCTCACAACTAAGTTCAACGATGCCCACAATACGCGAGCCAAAGTGAACATAGACCCCGATCAGCCCCTCGTTGGCCTCGCGGGTTGCCTTCTTGGCGGCGGCCTCAATCCCGCGCTCGCGCAGGATTTCGATGGCCTTATTCATGTCACCCGCCGTCTGCTCAAGGATGTCCTTGCACTCCTTGATACCAGCGCCGGTGCGCTCACGGAGTTCCTTCACCAATTCGATAGAAATAGCCACGATCCCTCTCCTTAGATAGTCTATCAAACAGATCGGGAGGGGTTGGGCAGCGGTGAACCCGACCCAGAACCCCCTCCTCGTCCAGGTAGTTTAGTTCTCGTGCATTGACTGGCGACGATCCATACCCTCTTGGGCCGCATCGGCCATCTTGCTGGTCATCAGCCGGATACCACGGATGGCATCGTCGTTGCAGGGGATGACATAATCAATCATATCCGGGTCGCAGTTGGTATCAACCATCGCGACAACCGGTACCCCAACCTTGGTCGCCTCTTGGATGGCCAGCGACTCCTTGTGCGGATCGATCACGAAGAGCGCTCCGGGCAGGCGATCCATCGTCTTGATCCCACCGAAGACGCGGTTGAGCTTGCCGATCTCTTCTTCCAGTTTGAGACCCTCGGCCTTCGTCAGGCGGGCGAAGTCACCGCGATCACGCTGGGCTTCGAGGTCGGAGAGGCGCTTGAGACGAGCGCGGATAGTGGAGAAGTTGGTTAGGGTGCCACCGAGCCAACGCTGGGTGATGTAGTACTGGCCGGAGCGGCCAGCCTCCTCGGCGATTGCCTCTTGGGCCTGCTTCTTGGTTCCCACGAAGAGAATCTTCTCGCCACGGGCAGTCAGGTCAGCGACGAACCGATAGGCAGCCGTAACGCCAGCGACGGTCTTCTGCAAGTCAATGATGTGGATACCGTTGCGAGCGGTGAAGATGTAGGGGCGCATCTTCGGGTTCCAGCGGTTGGTCTGGTGGCCGAAGTGAGCACCGGCTTCGAGGAGGGCCTTGATCGATACGACGCGCGGGGTTTGCTGGGTCATTGCTAGACTCTTGCTCCTTAAACTTGGTTTGTACCATACCGCCACTCCCTGCTTACGGCATCCGAACCACGCAGACGTGGCAGGAGGAGATGCCCTAGGGGAGTGTGTGTATTTGGCGTGCTAGACACGCCGTCGGGTAGTATAGCATATTTTTTGGCGCGTGGTGTCATAGGAGCACTCGGTTTACAATGGTCCACACGATCACACTGATACTCCCAAGGAGTACCACAACAAGAAGTACCACGGTTCGGACTGCGCTGCCATCTCCTGTCGCTTGACGCGCACGCAGAAGATCGATCTGGTTGCTATACTCACGTATCTGCTGCTGAAGTTGCTCCATCCGGGCGTACAATGGGTCTAGGTTGGTATGGCTTGGATGGGCTTGGGCAACCTGAATGCCTAGTTCGCTGATACTGCTCTCGATCTGGCGCATAATGCTACTGATCGTTTCATTCTGCTGACGTTGCTGTTGCTTGAATTCCTCAGATTGGCGCTCAATAGGATCAAGGACTTGGCGTAGTTCGGCTTGAAGTTGGGTGATCTGCTGATCAAACACCGTAACCTCACTCATCAGAGCAACTTGCTCGCCATGTACCCGCGATATTTCGGTCTGGATGCTTTGTGATTGCCCTTGTAGCGCGATCAGTTTCTGTTCTAGGGCTGCGATGGCACCATTGAAGGTTGTTATCTGGCTCTCACGATCAGGGGCGGTTGTGTTGGCGAGTAGCGTGAGCCGCTGTTGCATTGTTTGAATTTCGGTATGGATCTTTTGTTCTTCGAGCGCAATTTGCCGCAGTTGCTTTTCACTGGCTTGGTTCGCTGAACGCATCTGATTGAGGCGGTTGTTGGTTATCTTTTGCTGATCTTGCACCGCTTTGATCCGCCCGGCGTAGTCAGCTTTGATCTGTGTGTGCTGGTTGTTCTGGCGCTGAAGTTGGGTTTCTAGAGCACCAAGTTCACTCTGCAAACGGGTACGTTCCTGAAAGAAGTTGCCAAGTATCTCGAACATATGTACATAGCTTGGGTGGATGATCTGTTGTTCCCAGGCCCGCTTTCCGAGTTCGGTGAGCAGTTGTCCGTATTGGTTTTTGACGTTTGCAAGATCATTGTTTAGTTTGATCTGCTGAAAACGACCTTTGCTGTTTGAAAAAAGAGTTGCACATGCATTGATGATTCTTTGTCGCTGAGTAGTTCCCTCAATAATCCACATCAGACCAAGTAGGCCCAATAGACCCCAGTAGATCCATAGAAGATAGGTTGTTGGAAGTATTGTAATCGCTTGCTCTTCGTTTGAATTCGCTGTTTCAACGAGCGTAGATCCAGCAACAACTGTGGTTGGATCGGATTCTACGGTTTGAACTACGGAATTAGTAGTATCTGTATTACTACTTATTGGGCTTGGTTCAACAACCTCAGTGGCATTGCCTTCTAATAGGGCTGCAATATTCGGAATAGATTCGCCACTTGCAATCGCTTCATTGCGAAATGGCTCGAATTCGACTACATTGAGATCACGATCATCAGAATAGTGATAGGGGGGTTGTGCTAGTTGAAAATTGGTTCATAGCAGGTCTGGGAGGTTGACCAAAGACCTCCGGTGTGGTATGGCTGG
>NZ_RYFD01000098.1 GCF_004138135.1 Candidatus Oscillochloris fontis | reverse complement strand
CAAGGCTCGCGGAACCCGGCCATGCCCGCGACGCAGGCGCTGCAACAGGTGATCCATGCCTTCTTCCCCGATGCGAAGCTCCCTGATGGCATCACCGAACTCACCACCCTCTACCGCAGCACCCTAGCGGGCAAGCGCGTGCTCATCCTCGCCGACGATGCCAAAGACGCCGCCCAGGTGCAGGCGCTGCTGCCCCCCGCCGGATCGGCGCTGCTCATCACCAGCCGCCAGAAGTTCACCCTGAAGGGGATGCAGCGCATTGACCTGCACCGGCTGGAGATGGAGGACGCGGTACGCCTCCTCCTTACCATCTGCCCGCGCCTGGATGCCGCCGCCGCCCAACAGATCGCCACCGCCTGCGGCTGCCTGCCCCTAGCCCTGCGCATCGCTGCCAGCCTGCTGCACAACGACCCCACCCTGCGCAGTGCCGACTACATCGCCCGCCTGAGTGAGCAGAAGCGCGCCCTAGCGGCGCTCAAAGACCCCGACAGCGACTCCGACCCTGAGACGGATGTCGAGGCTTCGATTGCGCTCAGTTACCACCGGCTCACAGCGCAGGTGCAGGCCACCCTAGCCCAGTTGGGGGTCTTTGGCGCCAGTTTTACCCTCGCAGCAGCGGCAGCGGTGGTCGAGCCCGACGATCCCGAACGGCTGCGGGACGACCTGAGCCTACTCTACCGGCGCAGCCTCCTCGAATACGACCCTGAACAGGATCGCTACGACCTGCACGAACTGGTGCGCCACTTTGCCGTGCAGCGCCTGGGCGAAGAGGAGCGAGCGGCGCGGCTGCGCTATGCTGCGTACTACATCGCCGAGGCCAAAAAGGCGGAACAGCACTACCTCGCTGGCGGCGATCAGATCGTGCTTGGACTAGCCCACTTCGAGCGCGAACGTGCCAACCTGGATGCGGCGCGGCGCTGGCTCCAGGCCCACGCGGGTAGCCGCGAGGTGGATACACTCCTGATTGACGATGCTAATGCCACGGTGCATATCGGCGAGCTACGCTACACCCCCCGCAGCGAGCGCATCCCCCAACTGGAGGCCGCACTGGCTGCAGCGCGCCGCCTGGGGCGGCGGGATGCTGAGGGTTGGTTCCTGGGCAACCTGGGCATTGCCTACTGGAGCCTGGGAGAGCCGCGCCGCGCCATTGGGTTCTACGAGCAACACTTGGTGATTGCCCGCGAGATCGGCGACCGGCGAGAGGAAGGCAATGCCCTGGGCAACCTGGGGAATGCCTACAAAGATCTGGGGGAGCCGCGCCGCGCCATTGGGTTCTACGAGCAACACTTGGTGATTGCCCGCGAGATCGGCAACCGGCGCGGGGAAGGGGCATCCCTGGGCAACCTGGGGAATGCCTACGCCGACCTGGGCGCGCCGCGCCTCGCTATTGGGTTCTACGAGCAACGTCTGGTAATCGCCCGCGAGATCGGCGACCGGCGCGGGGAAGGGGCAGCCCTGGGCAACCTGGGGAATGCCTACGCCGACCTGGGCGAGCCGCGCCGCGCGATTGAGTATCATCAGCAAGCACTGGTAGTGAGTCGTGAAATTGGTGATCGTCGCGCAGAAGGTCAAGATTTGGGCAACCTGGGGAATGCCTACTGGAGCCTGGGGGAGCCGCGCCGCGCGATTGAGTATTACGAGCAAGATTTGGTAATCGCCCGCGAGATCGGCGACCGGCGCGGGGAAGGGGCTGTCCTGGGCAACCTGGGTTTGGCCTACTGGCGCCTGGGCGATCCGCGCCGCGCCATCGGGTTCTATGAGCAACACTTGGTGATCGCCCGCGAGATCGGCGACCGGCGCGGGGAAGCGATTGCGAGTTGGAATCTGGGCATGGCACTCGTAGGCCAAGGCCAGGTCAGCGAGGCGCTGGGGTTGCTGGATATGTGTGTAGCCTACGAGCAGGAACTTGGGCATCCTGATGCCATGGTGTATGCGTACAAGGTCGCGTATGTGCGCAAGTACGGGAAGTGGCCGGGGTAGGGTGGGTGGTTGGCCCTCACCCCCCCAGCCCCCCTCTCCCGTTCGCTGCGCGAACAGGCGAGGGGGGAGCCGGACAGGGCATGTGCAAAGTCGTTGTTGCCCCCACCCCAACCCGCCCCCGCTGGGGGCGGGAGCCGGATTCCTCCCTCCAACGGGGGGAGGTTAGGAGGGGGGAATCGGACTTTGCACATGCCCTAGGGAGCCGGAGGTAGGGGCAGAGGGCCGGATGACGGGTTCCTCTTCCCCCCTCGCCTGTGGCCGAAGGCCACGGGAGAGGGGGGCTAGGGGGGTGAGGGCCGGATAGCGGCACATTCGGTGGCGCATCGTGATGCGCCCCGGAATGATGCGTCACTGGCGCGTCACGACGCACCTAAGCATCTAATCCAAGGCGTCGCCGTGCCTCATGCGCCGGGATACGTGATGGTTCCTGTGATCGTTCCTCAAGCAACGCCATCAGGGCACTATTCTGGCGCGTTCGTGCAACTTCCTCAGCAAAATCATCACACTCCGCATCATCTTCCGCCACCGAGCGCAGCAAAAAGACTTTTCCATTTGGCAATCGAAGAAGGACGCCATCATTTGTTGCAAGATCGAGCAGTTCTTCTACCGCATCAACAACGTGCGTCAGGTCTACGGTTTTCATAGGCTATACTCCTTGCCGCGAATGTAGAGCCGATTATGCTCTTTCCAGCCTACCGCTTTGACCAGTACTACCTGATCGCTCACTTCTACATCATAAAAGATTCGATACTTCCCGACGCGAACTTCCCAACGCGCCAGCGTATTGGGTTCCATCGGCTTCCGATTCCGCACCTCGCGAAGCGGTTCATGGGTAAGTTGCGTTTCAATCGCAGTGACGATTAATCCTCGTTCGTATTTTGTGAAGTAGGCGATATCACCTATCGCACTATCCGTGTACTCGATACGGTATGCCACAAGTCCTACCTCGCATACATGGTTGCTTAAGAAAGTATAGCATGTTCCGTGTAAGGAATAGCTAGGGGCGCATCGTGATGCGCCCCCGGAATGATGGAGAATCCCGGGGGCTTCGTCGCGACGCGCCCCTACGGTTCTTCCTCTGCGCTCCTCGGCGTCCTCGGCGGTGAAAAACCGGGGTGGAGTGGGGTATAATTGAAATACGAGTAAGGAAATGCAAGAGAGGGCTTTTCAGGAGAAATCTATGACCGTACTTATGCTTGATCTCCCATCTGAAATACTCGAACGTCTCCACGCTGCGGCGCTGCGCGAAGGGAAATCGGTTGATATATTAGCCGGTGAATGGCTCCTTGAACGGCTAATTCCAGTACCCCCAAAGAGTGATCGTGAGCGTGCTCGTGATGTGCTGCGCACTGCGGGTCTGCTTACTGAGCCGACTCCGACCATGCATGCCATTGCGGCGCAGTCTACGGCGACACTTGAAGCGGTACAGGCAAGTTTTGCGCGTATCGGTGGTAAGCCACTGAGCCAAATCGTTATTGAACAGCGTGGCGCAAAAGGATGAGTGCCTACTATTTTGATACCAGCGCACTTGTGAAGCGCTACTTTCCAGAAACTGGCTCAGCTTGGGTGATCGCAGTAACAGATCCAAAGGCTGAACATACCCTGTTGATCAGCGCAATGACGCGGGTGGAGGCTGCCGCAGCTTTTGCGATTAAGCATCGCTCTGGCAATGCAACTCGTCAAGATCGTGAT
>NZ_RYFD01000061.1 GCF_004138135.1 Candidatus Oscillochloris fontis | reverse complement strand
GTGGCTCGTCCATAGCGGTAGTATGCCGGATTCTACTGATTCTCGCAACTCAGGAGTGACCCACCCTGAACGGATACGCTGGTACCATCACCAAACTCAGCCGAGTTGGTGATCACAAACTGGGCACCCTGGGCCAACAGTTCGTCAATCGCCTGCTCGGTCGTCACATTCGGGCGATCCGCCGAGTTCAACTTGTCAATGAAGATGAACTTCGTACCGGGGATGCGCTCCTCGACATACTTGGCGGCATCGTAGTGGGCTTGGTTCCAGCCGCCATCGTTGGTGGTGCCAACTAGCACCATCCCGAAGACGTATGGCTCTGCGCTCACCTCGGTGGCCTCGGTGGTGGCTTCGGTGGTGGCCTCGGTGGTGGCCTCGGTGGTGGCTTCGGTGGTGGCCTCGGTGGTGGGAACCTCACCGGTGGCCTCGGTGGTCACAGCGGCGGTCGCCTCCGTCGTTACGGCGGGGGCGGTGGTGGGCTGGCTGGCTGGGGCACCGCCACAAGCGGCGAGCGTGGCGCTCAGCACCAGCAACAGCAGGACAAACCAGGGGGTACGTACCGATTGCATAGGACTCCTTGTGGGTATCTGAACCGACGGGAAAAACAAGACGCGGGTAGTGGCGAACCCGTTTCGTCACCTCCCGCGTGGAAGAAGCATGTACGGCAGCCCGGCCTTCATACGAGGAACATCTTCCCAAAGCTGCGTTGCTTGTATATAATTTGCGTTAAATTTCCCGCTGAGTATAGCCGATGCCTTGCCGACTGTCAATCAGTTTCCCGATCATCCCCAGGGCATGTGCAAAGTCACCTCCGGTGGGGGTGCGGGGGCGGCACAGCCGCCCCCGAAGATATTTTTTGGTATGTTTTGGCGGCGAAGCCGCCAAAACATACCAAAAATGGGGTTTGGGGCGTAGCCCCAAGAACTTTGCACATGCCCTGGGTGATCCTTCACCCCTACGGTGAACAGAACAGTTACGTGCTATCATACATGGTAACATTCGCCATTGGATATTTTCTTAACCTCCATGAGCACCGAGCCACCGCTGATCCTGATTGTCGGAGCCGCCGATACCGGTCGCGCACCGATCACCGCCGCTTTGTTACGCCGTATGCTTGCGAGCCACAACCTGCATTGGCGAGTCGCCTCGGCGGGGGTCGTCGGTCACGACAACGAACCGGCCCAGCCGGAGGCGCGTGATGCCATGACGATCTTCGGGATTGAGTTGGGTGAACATCACGCCCGCTCGCTGACCGCCGAATTGGTCGCCGAGGCTCGTCTCCTTCTCGCCACCGATAGTGGGGTGGCACGGGTCTTGCGTTCGCGCCACCCCGCTGCGCTCACCTTCAGCCTGGGGGAATTGGCCGGGCGGCAACGCGACATCCCCGATCCCTTTCGGATGCAGGTGGGGGCGTGGCTCAACTATACCCGTGAGATCGAGTCGCTGTTGCAGGCAGGCTTTGAGCGTCTGGTGGCGCAGATCACTGGCACAAGCGAACCATTGCCGCCTGACCTGCCTCCACCTGTCTCACCATCCCCACCGACTGCACCACTCCCGCGTCGTGAGCCGGTTGAACGCTGCTTGCGCCTGATCGATCTCTTTAGCGAGATGCCCGATGTGGTAGATTGGGACGGCGCACGTCGTCAGATGATGACCGATCTCGATCAACTGCCACCCACTGAACCGAATGATATGGCGCGTCCGTATGCCGCGATCATTCATGCTATGTTGGCCATGACGACTCAGCGCCCTACGTCGGCCCAGGTGGCGCGGTTGCGCAGTGCGCTGGCAACCCTGAACGGTACGGTCAGTGGATCTGAATTGGCGGATCTTAGTACCAGTCTAGCCAGTTATGTAGCCTGAGTCGCGTGTGCTACAATGCCTCAATATGTAATTGTTCACACTTCTCCTAGCATTTCGGTTTTGACGCAAAGACGCAAAGGCGCAAAGCCTTCAACAAAACCTTTGCGTCTTTGCGCCTTTGCGTCAATCAGAAGCTTCCTTTACCCCAAGTGTGAACATTTGCCAACACCTTACCTATGGAGATGATCTACCATGAATTTTTCCCGATCCAGCGGAATCCTGCTGCATCCGACCTCACTGCCTGGGCGTTGGGGTGTCGGTGATCTGGGTACGGCGGCCTATCGCTTTGTAGATTTTCTCGTCGCTGCTGGGCAGACGCTCTGGCAGGTGCTCCCGCTTGGCCCCACCGGCTATGGTGATTCGCCCTACCAGTGCTTCTCGGCCTTTGCCGGTAATCCACTGCTGGTCAGCCTGGATGATCTGGTCGAGTCTGGTCTGCTAGAACAGGTCGAGGTTGAAGCGGCTGCTAGCGCTGTGGGCGATCTGGGCCTCGATCATGTTGAGTATGGCCGCGTGATCAGCTTCAAGTTTGGCTTGCTGCGGGCGAGTTTTCAGCATCTCCGTGCTGGGAAGAACCCCGCATTGGCAGACGAGTTCGTGGCCTTCTGCACTGCCCAAGCGGCGTGGCTCGATGACTACGCGCTTTTTATGGCGCTCAAGAATCATCATGGCGGGGCGAGTTGGAATACGTGGCACCCCGATCTGCGCTCGCGCAAGGCGGCGGCACTGCGTACCGCTAAGAAGGATCTCGCCGAGGAGATCGCGCTTCAGCAGTACCTCCAGTTTCTCTTCTTCCACCAGTGGATGCCGCTCAAAGCCTACGCCAACGGCCTGGGGATCAAGATTATTGGTGATGCGCCGATCTTTGTGGCCTACGATAGCGCCGATGTCTGGGCGAACCCTAACCTCTTTTACCTCGATGCTGAGGGTAACCCGACGGTGGTTGCCGGGGTGCCACCCGACTACTTCAGTGAAACCGGGCAACTCTGGGGCAACCCGCTCTACCGCTGGGCGCGTATGGCGAAGGATGGCTACGCCTGGTGGGTGGCGCGGTTGCGCCAGACCTTCAGCCTCGTTGATATTCTGCGCCTCGATCACTTCCGGGGTTTTGCTGCCTACTGGGAGGTTCCCGCTGCTGAGACGACGGCGATTAATGGCAAGTGGGTGACGGGGCCGGGCGCTGCGCTCTTTACCGCCCTCCACGATGCTCTCGGTGAGTTACCAATCATTGCCGAGGATCTGGGCCTGATTACCCCCGACGTGGACGCCCTGCGTGAGCAGTTTGGCTTCCCCGGCATGAAGGTGCTTCAGTTTGCCTTTGGCGACACCGCCCACAACCCCTATCTGCCCCACAACTACGCGCCTGCTGCGATTGTCTATACCGGTACCCACGACAACAATACCAGCGTCGGTTGGTTCGAGGATATTTCCGAGGCTGAACGTGAAAAGGTGCGCCTCTATATCGGGCGCGATGGCAGCGATATTGCCTGGGATCTCGTGCGCCTCGCACTCATGTCGGTGGCCCAGGTGGCGGTGGTGCCTATGCAAGACATCCTGCGTCTGGGGAGCGATGCGCGTATGAACACTCCCGGACGTGCGGATCGCAACTGGACGTGGCGCTTCCGTGCCGAGGCGTTGGACAACCCCGGCCTCGCATTTGGGATTTGTCTGCTCGCCGAGGCGTATGGCCGTTACGAACCACCCCCGGCGGAGGTGGTTGATCACCCCGGATAAACCTGCCCACCTTCAACCCGCATGCGGGTAATCTCGGCCAGAAACGCCGCCCCAAAATCCCCCAGATCGGTTGCGGTGAGCAAGGTCTGTTGGGCGGGGCGGCGAATCGCCGCGATCAGATGCGTGCGGCGCTGGGTATCCAACTCACTCAACATATCATCAAGCAGCAACACCGGGGTCTCGCCACTGCGTTGCTGCATCAACTCGGCCTCGCCAAGTTTGAGCGCCAGGGTGACACTCCGCTGCTGCCCGCGTGATCCATAGCGCCCCAGATCGATCCCGGCGACGCTGAAACTCATATCATCGCGGTGTGGCCCGATCAGAGTCTGGCCACGGGCGACCTCATCTTGACGCAGGCGGCGCAGTTCCTCACTCAAACGCTGGCTCAGATCATGCGCCGTGCGCGCATCGTCCAACTCCAAACTGGCTTGGTAGCTGATCTGGAGCGGGTTAGTCTCGCCACTGATCGCGCAGAAGAGCGGCCCCACGATCTGATTGAGTTCGGCCACCGCCCGCAGCCGTTCAGCAAGCAGGAAGCCCCCAGCCTGACTCAGTTCCTGATCCCAGTAGGCCAACTCATCATCAATGCCGCGCAACGGGCGACGCCGTTCGCGCCACGCCCGCAACATACTGTTGCGCTGCTGCGCAATCCGTTGGTACTGCGCGAGCGTGCGCACATAGCGCGGATCAAGCTGCGAGAGCGTGATGTCAATATAGCGCCGCCGCTCGGCAGGTGGCCCATCCACCAGCGCCAGATCGACCGGAGTAAAGAGGACAACCCGCAGTTGGCCCACCAGATCGAGCGCACGGGCGGGGCGCTTATCCACCCGCACCAGCTTCTGCGCCCCGTTGGTGAGCTGGCCCTCCTCATCGGCGCGGCGCTGCACCAACACCTCCAGGCGCACATGGCTCATGCGGCGCTGCACCTCGGCGGCCACCCGCGCAAAGGGCAACACCCCCGCCTCACCCAAGGCATCCCAGCGTACCAGATCATGATCGCTGCGGCTGCGTGGCGAACGGGTAGTCGCCAAATAAAAGAGCGCCTCCAGCAGACTCGTCTTGCCGGAGGCGTTGGGGCCATAGAAGAGCGTAATCCCAGGTGCAAGCTGAAGATCGATCCGCTGGTAGTTGCGGAAATCACGCAGGCTGAACTGGGAGATGTGCATAGATTAGGCGGCCAGACGCAATGCGCGCAGGGCGCGCAGATCAACACAGCCACTACACAGCATCGCCACGCGCAGTTCGCGCAGGAACGCCTCCAGCCCCTCGATCACCGCCTCAGCCCCGCGCTCACTGATCGAGTCGGCCAGCGCCGGTTTGGCTGTGCCCACAACGTCGGCACCCAGCGCAATCGCCTTGGCCACATCCACCCCGGTACGGACTCCCCCCGACCCGATGATCGTCACCTGGGGCAGCGCGGCGTGTACCTCGCGGATACACTCGGCGGTGGGGATGCCCCAATCGGCAAACGCCCCTGCCACCCGGCGGCCATGGTCGTTGGTCTGGCGGAAGCGCTCCACCTCGCTCCAACTTGTACCACCCGCCCCGGCCACATCAATCACCCGCACCCCACACTCATAGAGGCGGCGGGCGTCATCAGCGCCGATCCCGTTACCAACCTCCTTGATCACCACCGGCACCGGCAGCGCCCTACACACCGCCTCGATCTTACCCAGCAGCCCCTTGAAGTTGGTATTGCCCTCGGGTTGCACCGCCTCTTGCAGCGGGTTGAGGTGCAGAATCAGCGCATCGGCCTCGATCATCTCGACGGCGCGACGGCACTCTTCGATCCCATAGCCATAGTTGAGTTGCACCGCACCAACATTGGCCAAGAGCGCAATAGTAGGAGCCACCCGGCGGACCTGGTAGGTGTGGGCTAGGCGCGGATCAGCAATTGCCGCCCGCTGCGAACCAACCCCCATCGCCAAACCCAAATACTCCGCCGCCTCAGCCAGCGCCAGATTGATCTGCTCGGCCACACTCGCGCCGCCAGTCATCGAACTGATCAGCAGTGGTGCCCGGAGCGACTTGCCCAAAAATGTCGTGCGGGTATCAATCTCGGCCAGATCGATCTCAGGAATCGCCGTATGTGGCAATCGGTATGCGCCGAACCCAGTGGATACGCCCTTTGCGGCCACATCCTCGTTCAGCACGATCCGGATATGATCGACCTTGCGCCCCTCCGTCGGCCTCTCGTCCGGCATCGCACGCTCCTTTGTGCCTGTATCGCTTGCGGGTAACGCAGCGGATCATACCAGCAAAGCAAAAGAGCGTCAAACCTCTGTCCGCCCGTGATCATCGTGTAGGGGCGAAGCATCGCCCACCAACCTTGTTCGGGTTGCCCCGGCAACATGGTGGGCGATGCTTCGCCCCTACCCCTACCCCGCCCACCAACCTTGTTCGGGTTGCCCCGGCAACATGGTAGGCGATGCTTCGCCCCTACCCCTACCCCGCCCACCAACCTTGTTCGGGTTGCCCCGGCAACATGGTGGGCGATGCTTCGCCCCTACCCCGCCCGCCCGTGGTAGAATTCAGAAGTAGAATAGGCAATACTACTGATCCTCACCTCATATCTATGGACAAGACACAACCTGCAACCGACTTGCGCAACATGCAACGCCTCGCAACCGGCTTGCTCATTCTCGTCACGATCATCTTTGCGGTAACCCGCTATTATGAGCAATACTGGCACTGGCTTGGCTTCATCCGCGCCTTTTCCGAAGCCGCGATGATCGGCGCACTCGCCGATTGGTTTGCGGTGACAGCCCTCTTCCGCCACCCACTCGGTATTCCCATCCCGCATACCGCGATTATTCCTGAACGCAAGGAGCGCATTGCGGTCAGTTTTGGGCGTTTTGTCGAGACCAATTTCCTCGATCCCGATAAGATTGCCGAACGGCTCAGCCGCCAGGATCTTGCGGTACGGCTTGCCCGCACCATGCGCCAGCCGGCGCGCGCCAACCAAGTGGCCGACTTTGTCGCCGAGACGATAGGCGGCTTACTCAAGGTTGCCAACGACGATGACGTAGAGAAGTTGCTGGCTCAGGGGCTTTCGGATCGCCTCGGCGCGATACCAGTCGCTCCGCTGCTCGGTCGAATCCTCCAGACCACCGCCGCCGATCAGCGCCACCGTCAGATCTTAATCCAGGTGGTCGAGGTTGGCACGATCTGGATCGAGGCCAACCAGACCGCCATCCGGCGGCGCATCGCCTCCGAACTGCCGCGCTGGCTCCCGCCGATTGTTGACCAGAAGATCTACGAGAAGCTCCTCGAAGCTGCCCGCCGCATGCTCGGCGAACTCGCCATGAACCCCAACCATCCCCTCTACGACGACTTCACCGCCATGATTGACGAGTGGATCGAGAACCTTCAGCACGACCCCGAAGTGCGGGCGCGGGGTGAAGAACTTAAAGCAGAGTTCCTCGCTCAACCACTGCTCCGTGAGGTCTCCGCTTCGGCGTGGCAGGATTTCAAGGATGGCCTCGTGACCCAGAGTACCGTCGCGAACTCCCCGCTGCGCCAGTCCATCGCCTCCGGCCTCTCCCACCTCGGCGATGCGCTCGAACATGATCCAGAGTGGCGCGCCAAGGTGGACAGTTGGGCCGAAGGGATGATCCGCTTCATTGTCGGACGCTACGGGCGGGTCGCGGGTGAATTTATCACCCAGACGGTCAATAGTTGGGATGCAGTAGAGACCTCGCGCAAGATTGAGCTTCAGTTCGGGCGCGACCTGCAATTTATTCGTATCAACGGAACCGTCGTGGGCGGATTGGCCGGGTTGGTTATTTATACCGTCTCGACCTTTTTATAACACCAACGTCAACACCGCTCCCAGGCTCGCCGCTACTAATACCACCACCATCAACCCCAACGGCGAATCGAGCGGGTGCCCCGATGCCGGGTGGCGCGTGGCGGCGGCGATCCCGGCCAGGGTCGCGGGCAATGCCACCGGTGTCACAAAGATTGCGAGGCTCAGCACCACCACCGCCGCGACCAAACTGCGCACCCGCGCCGCTGCCGCCAACGAGGCATGCTTGAAGGTCGGGTCGAGCGCCACAATCAGCGTGATCGGGGCCGCAAAACTGGCCAGTAAGTAGCAGATCGCGTAGATCGCGGGCAGTGCGAAGGCCGAGGTTTGGAGCGACCAGACCTGCTCCAGTGGTAGGGCGAGACTCAACCCGATGATGATCGTCACCGCGTGGATGACCTGATCCAGGAGGAAGGCCAGCAACGGCGAGCGCACCATCCGATCTCCATACTGAATCTTCCAGTGATCCGCGCCGAAGTGAACCACACTAATCCCCATCATCACCGGCCAGAGCGCCGCCGCACGCGGCTCAAAGGGGATGATCGCCAGCATACAGACCAACACCAACCCGACATGGATCACGAGGCCATACCAGTAGCGTTTGCGCTGAATCAGCCACAGTGGTTGCAACATAAAATCGGCGACGAGGTGGGCGAGGAAAAAAAGGTACAGCATAGTAAGCCTCCATGTCTTCCAGGGAGATCGAGTAAAGATGTTCGTAACCACATCATGATGGGGGGAAACCGATTCGCACTCCTACGCGGAACTGCTCGTTGACGCAAAGGCGCGAAGACGCAAAGATAGGCATTGGTTATGCGCTTGAAGACTTTGCGCCTTTGCGTCTTTGCGTCAAGATCTTGAATCTACACACTCACCTGCTCAAGCTGCGCCAGGTTTAACACACTCAGCCGGGCGCGCTCGATCTGGATGAGTCCCTGCTCGCGCAGCCCCCCCAGGACGCGGTTGACCGTCTCGCGGGTGGTGCCGGCCAAACTAGCCAGATCGTCTTGGGTCAGATGCAAGTTAATGCGCGTGGTACCCTGCTCAACAATCCCGTGCTGATCGGCCAGATCGAGCAGGGTGCGTACCACCCGTTGTGGGGCCGAGGTGCTGGCCAGATGCTCGATATAGGTATTGCTGTGGCGCAGCCGTGCTGAGAGTTCCTCCAGCACACTCACCGCAATATCTGGGTCGCTACGGATCGCCTCTAGGAACGCCGTGCGGTGCAGAGTCAGCGTCGTGGTGGTGCGCATCGCCACCGCCGAGGCCGAACGCTCGTGGCCATCGAGGAGCGACAACTCGCCGAAGAAGTCGCCATCACGGAAGATAGTGACCGATATCTCCTGGCCGAGTTGGCTATTGGTATAGATGCGCACCTGCCCAGCGACGATCAGATAGAGCGTATGACCCAGGCTGCCTTGGCAAAAGATCGTCGCCCCACGCATAAAAGTCTGGCACCCCAAGCTCGCCGAGAGCAGCCGCAGGTGAGCTTCATCGAGACGGGCAAACATCGGGACGCCACGGAGGAGTTCGAGATTATTCATGAGGCGGCGCTCCTTCCCAGAGATCTAACCACCAGTAGTGAGGTGATGCTTAGATTATAGTTGGATAGCGCCATTTCTTCTATGACCGCTATCACGCTTCTGGGCGATCTAAAACGCCACCGGCTCTCTATTCAATCCGTTGGTTAAGAGCATAGTCACCTGATTAGCGCGAATCGGCAAGCTGAAGAGGTTACCCTGCGCCAAATCACAGCCGTGTTTGCTGAGAAACTCCTGCTGCCCGCTATGCTCCACTCCTTCGGCAATGATCTTCAGCCCCAACACATGCCCCATCGCAATGATCGCACTCGTAAGGGTCGCAGCATCAAGGCTCGTACTAATGTCATTCACAAACGAACGGTCAATCTTCACATTATTCGCCGGGAGGCGTTTGAGGAAGGCCAGCGATGAGTAGTTGGTACCAAAATCGTCAATCGCGATCTGAATCTCCAGATCACTGAGTTGTTCGAGGATACTGATCGTGCGCTCGGTGTCGGTCATGATCGCTCGTTCGGTAATCTCCAACTGAATACTACGCGGCGAGATCTTCGTCTCCAGCATGATGGCTTGGATCTGTTCAACTAAGCGCATATTCTGGAAATTGCGGGCCGAGAGATTGATCGAGACCCCCAATGTGGGATGGCCTGCCTCGTGCCAATGGCGCAGATCGGTACATGCCGAACGTAGCACCCACATATCAATCTGTTGGATCAGTTCGGTCTCTTCGGCCAGTGGCAAGAAATCTTTTGGCGCGACCTCACCTCGTTCAGGGTGGTGCCAGCGGATCAATGCCTCAAACCCCTGGATCGCCCCGTTGTCGAGCCTGATAATCGGCTGGTACGAGATGTGTAACTCATGACGCCCAATCGCATGGCGCAGATCAGCTTCGAGGCGCAAGATCTCCATACTCTGCTGGTGCATCGCATCATCAAAGATCATATAGCCCGTGCCACCCGCAGCTTTAGCCCGATACATCGCGGTATCAGCCTCGCGCAACAGATCTTCGGGGTTTGCGTAGGTGTTGCTGATGATGGCGATGCCAATACTGGCGCGTAATGCCACCTCGACCCCCTGGATCTCAAAGGGTGCGCCCAACTCCTGTTTGATCCGATCCGCAATCTGAATCGCCTCATCGGTGCCATTAAGTTGGTTAAGGAGAATCGCAAATTCATCGCCACCCAGGCGTGCCAGCGTATCGTCCATGCGTACCGCTGCTCGCAGGCGGCGCGCCGTAATGATCAAGACTTGGTCGCCTGCGGCATGACCAAGGCTATCATTGACGATCTTGAAGCGATCAAGATCGAGGAAGAGCACCGCTGCGCTACTCTCTTCACCAGCTTGTGTTCGGGCTAAGGTCATTGCCAACTGTTCACTAAAATAGACACGGTTGGGTAGCCCCGTCAGCGCATCGTGGGTCGCCTGGTGGCGCAGTTGATCCTCAATCTTCCAGCGCATCTGGAGGCTCTCGCTAAACAGATTGAACCAGCGCGTCAGTTCGGCAATCTCATCATGGCCGCGCACCGGGAGCGGAGCCTCCCACCCCGGCACATCGGCGCGGTAGAGTTGGAAGCGCCGGGTGAGTTGGCGTAGCGGAGCGACAATGGTGTAAGAGAAGATGATCGCGGCTGCACCGGCAATCGTAAAGGCAACCAGCAGTGCGATTCCCATGGCGGTACTGATCGTTGCCGCCCGCGCACTGAGCGTCTTTGTTGGGATCAGACTCATCACCGCCCAGCCATGACGGCTGAGACGGGCGTAGCTCACCAACAACTCCTCGCCATCAATGGTGGCTGTGAAATCGTCTTGGGTGGATTGGAGCCGCTCTTTGAGATCACTGCTCAATTGTGAGCCGATTATCTGCTGGTTGGGGTGGTAGACAATGCGTTGTTCACTATCCACAACGATCAGAATACCCCCCGCACCCAAATCAATGCGCCGGAAGTGTTCGTACAGATAGTCAATGTCATAGTTGACGACTAACGCCGCAATGGGGCGCGTGGTCGGGGAACCCCGATCCGTGATGCTGATCAGCCGCAGAACGGTGAGCACCTGTTCGGTGTTCGAGACCGTATTGACATTCTGCTCGATCCCCGCCCACATCTCCGATGGCCCTAAACTGCGCGCACGGAGAACGAGACGATCCCGAACATCAGTCCGAATATTCGATATGTCGAGGGTGTCTCCCACATGGTAGTGGTTGCCCCCTAAGGTGAAGATGTCTATCGAGACCAACCCGCGCAGGTTGGCATAGCCATCCAGAATATAGCCAATCCGCGCTTGGGTGGCGAGGCGGGTATAGCTATCCTCCGGGGCCGGTTCTTCTGCGAGGGCATGGGTGATCGTCTCGACACTCGATATATTGGTGATCAGGCTCTCGATCTGATCCAGTTGCAGATCAAGATATTCCTGTTGTTGTTGAATGAGTTGACTCGTTGAGCGTTTCAACTCGTCACGCAACGTGGTACGGGATACCTCGTATGCGGACAGCCCAACGATCAGCAGCGGAATGATGCTGGCCAGGTGCAAAAAGATGATAAATTTGATCGTCAGGCTCAGCTTCATAGCTGCGAGAATGATCCCTCATTCGTAGTTCAGGCATCAGGTATGCTATTGATCAATCAATTGTACCGGAATAAGTGTCTCGGCGGGTAGTTGTTCACCCGCCAGCAACTGAACCGCATACTGAACTCCCAAATACCCCTGCTGGGCCGCCTGCTGATCAATCGTTGCGACCAGCCGCCCATTGCTGACGGCAACCCGCGCTTCGGGGAGTGCATCAAAGCCGGCGACCAACACATCGCTCCGTCCGATCTCTTCTAGATACTTTAGGCTACCGAAGGCCATCATATCATTCGCGCAGAAGATTGCCCCGACTTGGGGGTGTTCTTTCAATAACCGACTGGTGACCTCATAGGACTCATCAATCTTCCAGTGGGCACTCTCGATGGCCACAATTGTGATGTTGGGATTTTCCGCAAAGGCTTTGCGCGCACCGTTGGTACGATCAATCGCGTTCTGGGCGGTGGGAATTCCCTCTAATACGATCACTTCGGTAGGGGTGGTGATGCGCTGGCTGATCATTTGCGCCGCTTGGTAGGCTCCATCCACGTTATCCACGCTAATGAAGGGCACGCCCACGAGGCCCATCTCGTAGACAAGGCTCTCATCGAGGCGGTTATCAACATTCACGATCACGATCCCGGCCTCTTGGGCACGCCGTAACACCGGCACCAGACTCGTCGAATCACCAGGGGCAACCACAATCGCATCCACTTGATCCAGAATCAGGCGCTCGATGATCGCGATCTGCTGGTCAATCGAGGTCTCTTGGGCCGCCGTCTTGACAATCAGCGTGATGCCGAGTTCGCTCTCCGCCATGCGTGCCCCCCGCTCCATCTCGGCAAAGAAGGGGTTGGTGAGGGTCTTCATCACCAGCGCGATGTGTGGTTGTCCACTGCTTACCTGCTGCTCAGCATCGTGGCGCGTGTTGGTTGGCTCGATCAGTGAGAGGTTGGGTGCAGGCTGACTACAGCCCACCAGCCCATCTACTATGAGGAGCAGCGTGGCGAGTATCCAGAAGGTATGTATATTGTTGGTGTGTCTCAAAGTAATGCCCCTTGCACTTGGGCATAGGTGTTGGCCTTATGCTACGGTTATACCGCAACCTTTATGTTACCAGCAATTGGGTGGATATGGTAGAGATATTGGTTGGATCTGTTCCTAGTCTTTGCCAACAAAACCCAATGCGGCACTGCAAGCCAGCGCTTCGGCACATACTTGTGGCCCCAGGCTGATCGCACGCTCGATGCTTAGACGGTTACTTGGCCCAGAGATGCTCAGGGCTGCGATACAACGCCCAGTACGGTCGAAGATCGGGGCCGCCACACAGCAGACGCCCAGATCGCGCTCCTCATCATCAAGCGCAAAGCCACGCTCGGCTGAGAGGTGCAGTTCGCTGCGTAGTGCCTCGGCACTCACCAAGGTCTTGGTCGTCCAAGGGCGGCGGGCCACCTCGGCCAAGTAGCGCTCACGCTCCACTTCCGGCATCGTGGCGAGGATGGCCTTCCCTCCGGCGGTACAATAGAGCGGCACCCGCTGCCCCACCTCCGTAAAGAGGCGCACCAAATGTGGGCTAGGAACCTGTTCACTATAGGCGACTTCGCGCCCTTGGAGCACGAGTAGATTGCTCGTCTCGCCCGTTGCTTCGGTGAGACGTTGTAACGCCGGGCGCGCCACACCTGCCAAACTGAAGCGGCGGCTGGTAGCTGCCCGCGTCGCTACCTGGAGGAGTTGCGGGCCTGGCCCGTACCGCCGATTGCTTGGATCTTGACTCACGTAGCCGCGTCCGGCGAGGCTGTTCAATAAACGGTGAACGGTTCCTACGGGTAGGCCGAGTTGCCCACTCAGTTGCGATACACTTAGGTCGTCTTCGGCTTCGGCTAATGCCTCTAAGACATCTAACGCTCGGTCGAGCGATTGGATCATGCGTTTTTCCAGCTTGTGAACTATCTTTCCGTCTATAGGAATGATAGCCACGAATGGGCCGGGCTGTCAATAGGGTACAATATGGCCCGTTACCGACCTCTCTGGTCGGATGTTGGGAGGTTCTATGCGTATGCAGCTACCGCGTGATCTTCTGCGTTCGCTCGCTTATCCGCGTGATCTCTCCGAACGCAACATCCGCAATGTCTTTATTGATGGGATTGGGGTCGGGATTGTTGCCGGTGTCGGCACTTTCCTAGCGGTCTTCTTAGTGCGCCTTGGTGCATCGAGCCTGCTGGTGGGTTTGCTTACCGCACTTCCCGCACTCACCGGAGCCATCCTGGCGGTGCCCATCGGTGCCTTTCTGGAGCGCCAGCGCAACATTGTCCCCTGGTACTCCGGGATGCGCGTCTGGGTGCTCTGGTCGTATGCGATCTTTGGCCTCTTGCCCTTTTTCATCCCCCTGGCGGCGGTGCCGTGGACGGTAATTGTGATCTGGGCGCTGGTGACGATCCCATCAACCTTTGTCAATCTTGCCTTTACGCTTGTCATGGGTGGCGTGGCTGGGCCAGGGCGGCGCTTCTTTGTGATGAGTCTGCGCTGGTCAAGCCTCGGTGCGGTGAGTGCGATCACGGTGATGCTGGTGGGCGCGATTCTTGATCGTATCGCGTTTCCGCTCAACTACCAACTCGTCTTTATCGGTTCCTTCTTTGGTGGTCTGCTCAGTTTTCTCTTCTCACGTTCGATCCAACTTCCCGATAACCCGCCCACTGTGCGCCAAACGATGCCCCTACGCACTTGGTTTACCACGCTGGGTTCCGCCTTGAGCCACGCTCCACCCGCATTTCGCAACTATGCCCTCAGCACCTTTGTCTTTCGCAGTGGGGTCGCAATGGCGCTGCCGCTCTTCCCGCTCTACTGGGTGCGCCAAATCGGGGCCAGCGATACCTGGATTGGCATCATCTCCACCGCCAGTAGTGCCGTCCTGATTATCGCCTACTTTCTCTGGTCACTGGCGGTGCGTAGATTGGGGATCGGGGTGGTGCTGCTGATGAGCAGTTTTGGGATGACGCTCTACCCCTTTGCGACCGCTGCGACCAGTTCGGTGCTGCTGTTAGCGATCTTTGCCGGTTTTTCCGGCTTCTTTGTCGCCGGAAATGATCTGGTCAACTTTGATCTTGTCCTCAGCACGACACCACAGGAGCATCAGGCAACCTATATCGGCCTCTTTCAGATGCTTCAGAATGTGGCACTCTTTATCATGCCGATGTTGGGTACGATAGTGGCCGATCTCACTGGGCTACATCTCGCCCTGATCGTCGCTGGGGTGCTGCGGATGGTTGGGTTTGTGCTCTACCTTTGGTTACGTATTGGAATCGAGGAATACCATGTCTGATCCGAACTCCTGGCTCGAACGGACCTTACGCCAAGCATTCCGCTATCTCAATTGGTGGATGCTGCTTTTGTGGCGTTTGGGTCTTGGCCCCTGGCTGAGCCTTACGCCCCAGATCTCTGGCCGCTATCTGGTACTCAACCACATTGGCCGCAAGAGTGGCCTACGCCGACGGACACCGCTCAACTTTGCCGAAATAGACGGAACGATCTACATCACGGCGGGCTTTGGCGCGATCAGTGATTGGTATCGCAACCTGCTTGCCAACCCCCAGGTCGAACTCTGGTTGCCGCATACCCGTTGGCGGGGCGTAGCACATGAACTGCCGCAGGATCATCCGCAGCGAATCGAGTTGCTGCGGGAGGTGCTCAAGGGTAGCGGGTTCGTCGCCCCACTCATGGGCGTCAACCCCTATACCATGAGTGACGCCCAACTCGCGGCGGCGAGTACCGCCTATCGCTTGATCGCAATGACCCAAGAAGAACCCGCTACTGGTGCCGATGGCCCCGGCGATCTGGCCTGGATCTGGCTGGTCTTCGCGGTCGCCTTCACTCTGATCAACCTGCCGCGCCTGATCCCACCCCGATGTGGGGCTACCCCCGCTGCGTCTGCTCCAGAATCCTGTAGGCCCGTACCACCTCGGCAGCGACCTGCAAGGGATTGAGTCGATCCGTATGAATTGTCCAGTCGGCAAGTGCATAGATCGGTTGGCGCTGCGCTTTAAGCCGCCGCACCTTCTCCAGCGGATCTTCGCTATCCAGGAGCGGACGAATCGCATCCGGCTCATCGCGCTGGCGCTGCAACCGCGCATGGATCAATTCTGGCCGACCTTCCAGGCAGATGATCCAGCCGGTTGCCTGCATAAAGCTACGATTCTCGGCCTGTAATGGTAGCCCACCACCCGTGGCGATCACAGCAGCTTGCTCGGTATCCAATTCCTGCAACGCAGCACTCTCATCATCGCGGAAACGCTCTTCACCCTCGTGAGCGAAGATCTCCGTGATGCTCATGCCGCGCCGTTCGGCGATCATCTGGTCAAGATCATAAGCCAACCACTCTAGTTGAGCGGCGGCCAACTGAGCCACGGTTGATTTGCCGGTACCACTAAAACCGATCAAGTAGATGCGCGCTGCGTTCATGCCGATTCCTCTGGTAGCCCTCAAGAGATCAGTTCATGGGCAATGATGCTCCGAAACTGCTCTTCAATCCATGCCCAGGCACTATCATAGCGCATCTTGATGCAGGCGAGATCATCGCGGAACGCGAGCGAATGTAGATCCTTCGCATGCATTTCAAGCGCAGCGCAGGCAGCAGCGACCCCGATGGCCCCAAGTTGCTGGCTGCCACCGCGTAGCTTATGCGCTAACCGTCCTACCAGCGCATGATCCCCCTGCTCAATAGCGTGATTAAGGGCACTGATCTGAGTTGGCAGTTCGTTCAGGTACATGTCGCGTACTAGGACAACCGCTTGGCTCTTCGGCATCTGAAGCGAGATGATCAGGCGTTCAATCGTCTCCCAATCCACCTGCGCCTCGTCCGCTCCAGATATGCGCGTGATCGGTGTTGGTGTTGCCGCCATCCCTGTGGCTGGTTCGTTCCTTTCCACCGGATTCAGCACGCGCTGAAGATCCTCCAACTGTACTGGCTTGCTGAGGTAATCGTCCATCCCCGCCTCCAAATAGCGCTCGCGATCCCCCCGTAGCGCCGAGGCGGTCAGCGCGATGATGCGCGGCTGGATGATCTCGTCCCCCAAGGTGCGAATGTGGCGTGTGGCCGTCTCGCCATCCAGGATCGGCATCTGGATGTCCATCAGTACCAGATCATAAGCGGTGGCGCGTACTGCACTGATCGCAGCCTGCCCATTATCCACCACATCCGGTATCGTCCCCAGTTGTTCGAGCATGCGCCGCAACACCTTCTGGTTGATCAGGTTGTCCTCGACAACCAGTACCCGCTGGGTCGCATTCGAACGACTCGGGTGCAGCGTGTTGCTCACCGGAGCTATCGCAGCTATCTCTAGGCTGATGGTGAGCGTAAAAGTTGTGCCTACACCCATGGTGCTACTTACCTCAAGCCTTCCTCCCATGAGCTCAACCAATTGCTGGCTGATCGTCAAACCTAGCCCACTCCCGGCATTCTGCTGCATAAGGGTATGTTCGATCTGAACAAATGGTTTGAAGATCTGCTCGATCTGATCGGATGGAATGCCTACTCCGGTGTCGTGAACCGTGATCTGGACTTCGTAACGCTGTTCAGATTGCAATTGACCCCGTACAATCAATTCAACCATCCCCTGTTCGGTGAATTTGACCGCATTGAAGAGTAGATTGACTAGCACTTGCCGCAACCGACCACTATCGCCGATCAGGCTTGTCGGCAGATCGGGTGCGATCTGAAGGCTGATGGGCAGCCGTTTGTTATGTGCGCTCTGCTGCACCAAATCCAGGGCCACCCGACACACGGTGCGCAGGTCGAAGGGCTGCTGAACCAGATCGAGTTGCCCCGCTTCTATCTTCGAGACATCCAGAATATCACCGATCAGACTCAGGAGCGTCTTGCCTCCCGTGTTAATGATCTGGACATTCTCATACTGTTCTGGGTTGAGCTGGCTCTCCAAGAGGAGGCTCGACATGCCAATAATCGCCGTCATTGGTGTGCGAATCTCGTGGCTCATATGGGCCAGGAAGGTTGACTTGGCCCGATCCGCCGCCTCCGCCGCCTCCTTGGCCCGCACTAAGGCTCTTTCGGCCTTCTTCTGCTGGGTGATTTCGCGTACCAATACCATGCAGCGATCTGCGACGATATGCACGACCCGTGCCTCAAAATTGCGCTCCTCATCCATCGGCAGGCTGTATTCAAAGGTCATGATCGCTTGGCTCGCGATTACCTGCTCAAGCGCGACGATTGCCGGTTCGCTCACATCGGGTGGCAATACACTGCGTAGATCTTGGCCGATAAAGGCACTTGGTGGCACCAAGAGTTGCGTTGATGGCGGGCAGTGGTAGTCAATAATAACTCCATCACGGCGCATAATAAAAAACATGTCCGGCATTGCATCACGCAAGGCCCGCAGTTGTGCCTCACTCTCCGCCAACGCTTGGCGCGCCTGCCACCCCCGTTGCGAACTGGCCATCATTTCGGCTGCGGTACGCAGCAATTGGATACTCGTATCCGTTCACGCCCCCCCAGCAGGCAGTAATTGTGGGGCAGGCTGATTCGCCCAATACGCCGTAACCGCAGCGAT
>NZ_RYFD01000009.1 GCF_004138135.1 Candidatus Oscillochloris fontis | reverse complement strand
CTCATGGCCCAGGTTCGCGCATCAATCTGCGGATTGACGACCGGGCTATCCGGCACCTGATCGGTGAGGTGGTAGGCTCCATCATTCAGCCCCAGCGGATCATAGAAGTGGCGCAGGGCGGCATAGGCTTCGGGTTCATCGGCGGAGAACCCGCCATGCTCGATCCAGCCTGGGACATCGAGGGTGATCGCTTCCTCATCCACATTGAGGCTGCCCGGTACCACAATCCCCATACCGCGCAGCAACAGGCTGTGATCGATGGGTGACCGCGTATACTTCTCGCCCTGGCCATAGGTCGCCTCAAACTGCTGAAAGGCGTGTACATTGATGCGCGGGTGGGCGTAGAGATTACCCCACGCTTGCGCCGGGGCAGTGGGTAGCCCGGCCAGCAAGACAATGGTGAGCAACAGGGTGAGTAGAATCCCGGTGCGCTGCGGAGTGGATGTGGGAGAGTTCATAGCAGACCTCGCGGCTAGGAGCGAGTTACTCGTAGTATAGCGGATTGGTATTACCGACACTCGTGCTACAATGAGCGCTGCGATCCACCTCCGGTGGGGGTTTGGGGGCGGCTGCGCCGCCCCCGAAGATCTTTTTTTGTGTTTTTTGGCGGCGTAGCCGCCAAAAAACACAAAAAACTGGGGTTTGGGGCTTCAGCCCCAAGGACTCATCAACCGCGACAAGCACCCAACACTACCCAATGCGACAGACATACCAACGCTCCGTTCTGCTCATCCTCGCCCTCTGCCTCTGGCTGATTGGTTGCGGCTTCATGCTGAACCGTCCCGCCGTGAGCTTCGATACCGTGAGCGGGCTGTATGCGGCTGAACAGGTAGCTACCAGCACCTACCGTTGGAGTGGCGATCAAATCATCATCCCCATCACCCGCCACAGCGGCCCGACCCAACTGCATCTACGCTTGGCCGCCCCGCGTTGGCCGGAGCGACCTGCCCCCGAACTGCTACTGGCAACCAGTAGCACCTTGGCGCACCTCAGCCCACCCGCCGAGATGCGCCACTATCACCTGCTGCTCCCCCCAGACACCAGTGCGCTGTATCTTCACACCAGCGTGGCTCGTCCCCCCGGCAACGACCCGCGCTGGTTGGGGGTGGTACTCTACGATCTGTGGGCGATCCCTAGTGGCCTGCCACTCGATTCTATTCGCCTAGGTCTCCTCCTGTTCCCCGTGGTCTTCGCGGCGGCCCTCATCCTCGATTGGAGCATCCGGTGTGGTTGGGCGGCCCCGCTGCTGCTCACCGGCCTTGCCTTGCTGCCGCGCATCATCGGCCTCGGCCACACCCCCCCCGGCTGGCGGATTGATGAAGTCGTGAGTCTGGTGGATGCCTGGAGCCTCGCCCAAACCGGGCGCGATCATTTGGGCCACGCCTGGCCGTTGGGAGCCTTCGAGGCGCTGGGCGACTGGATCGCGCCGCTGTTGACCTACCTGGAGTTGCCCTTTGTGGCGCTCTTTGGCCCACAGCGCCTCGTTGGGCGTGGGGTGACGGCGGTCGTGGGGGCGCTCGCCGCCCCCCTCGGCTATGCGCTGGCGCAGCGGCTGGGCATGGGGCGGGCCGGGGCGATCACCACTGGCTTGATGATGGCGCTCTCGCCCTGGCAGATCACGATCAGTCGCACCGCCTTGCCGCCTGCGCTCGTGCCGACCTTCTGGACGCTTACCATGCTCGCCGGGGTTCACTTCATCCATGTTCGCGACCGCCGCACCGCCATATGGTTGGCCCTTGCCGCCGGGTTCGCGCTCTACACCTACCCCACCCTCAAGATGGCCGCGCCATTTTTGGTGGCGCTGGTGATCCTGCTGGCGCTCTTCGCATGGTGGCGCAGCCCCGCACGCCCCCATCTAGGCCAGGTAATCCGCGCATGGCTCCCGGCGGGGTTCCTCTTGGCGCTCCTCTGGGCACCCTTTATCCACGTCACGCTCTTCAACCCGGCCAGTTCCACGCGCCTCGGTCAAGCTGCGCTACGCGCCGATTCAGCCAGCGAATGGATTCGGGCATGGTGGGCGGGGTATGTGGTCTACTTCCAGCCCGATTTCTACTACCGTACCAGCGATGGAAGCTCGTTGATGAGCGTCCCAGGGTTTGGCGCGGAACTCTGGGCGGGTCTGCCCCTCGTGTTGATCGGTCTGGTGATGGTAATGAAGCGCAATGTGGCATGGGTAGGGGTGCGTCGCGACGCGCCCCTACGCGATATTCCTTACCTGGATACATATAGATTCATCCCCCTCTTCATCCTGGGCACCATCCTGATCGCCCCGTTCCCCTCCAGCGTCACCACACCCAGCCCGCACAGCTACCGGGGCGCACCGATGGCCCCGATCTATGCCCTACTGGTCGGCTATGGGGCGGCGTGGCTCTGGCAGCAGCGCCGCCCGCTGCTTCAGTACGGGGTAAGCCTCGTGTTGGCCGTCGGGTTGCTGTGGCAGTGGGGCATCTGGTGGAATGCCTACACCCAGGAGTACCCGCGCATCCAGGCCCAACTTAACCAAGATGGGTTAGCAGAAACGCTGCAACGGGCGGTCAATCTGGCCGCAAACTACGACGAGGTGTGGGTTAGTTATGATACGATTGCCATCCCTTACCTCTTCGTTCTCGCCGCCCAACCCATGCCACCCGCTGAAGCGCAACGCCTGATCCAGGTGGATCGGCGCCCAGGGCGATTCAATGCGATCACCCGTGTTGGTCCCTACCTTTTTGTGGACACCCACGACTTACCCGTCAATCTCCCCACGCTGGCAGCGGTACCAGGAACAACGGGATGCCAGGGGTTTGTGATCCAGGAGTGGGAAGAGGCGGGCAAGCGGATTTTGGTCGTCCGTGGAATGTGAACCGCCCCAATCATGCTACAATCAGTATCATCCTGGAGTTGTGACGGATAACGCGAATATGTCCAGGCCAGTCTGTGCGTAGATGCAAGAATGACGAGGTGCGAGCCATGGGTCTTCCGGCAGAATTGATCATTAACATCGGAGATGTGCTGCAACGAGTTCAGCACAACGGGCCGGCAACGAGTATCAATAGCGAGCAGTTAAATGTCAATCTGCTCCACCTCAGCGAAGGTGCGAGCATTCCTCAACACACCAATGAAGAATTGGATGTGTTGTTTGTCGTCATTCAGGGAACCTGTAAGCTGTTTGTGGATAACCAGACCACCGTCCTGCGCACTGGTATGGCGGCTGTGGTGCCCGCCGGACGGGTGCGCGCCCTGCGCTGCACCATGGGGCCACTGGTCTATCTGACGTGCCATCGTCGCCGTGGCCCGCTCATGCCCAAGATTCCTGAGCGTAATTAACCCTAGCGGGGGCTGCGGGGGCCGCAGGCCCCCACAAGAATCTCTCTTGTTGCGGTATTTTTGGCGGCGTAGCCGCCAAAAATACCGCAACATACCCTACCCAAAATACCCCCCCACAATAAAGGCCGAAAAGATCTCCAGCAGTAACACAAACGGATTATTGACCAACAGAAAATACTTGAAGTTGGTGTGATTGGGTTCACGGAAGAGCCGGATCTGGAACGGGATGGGCGCGACTAACGCCAAGGCCACAAAGCCAGCCGCCCACACGTAGCCGCCGATCAATGCCAGCACCAGCATCGCCACCAAGCAGAGATCAATAATCGTATACGCTACCACCAAGGTTTGGCGTACCCCCAACGCCACTGTCAACGACTTCAAGCCCAGTTGACGATCCCCCTCAACACTCTTAATATCATTGAGGAAGAGCAACCCCGCCGCCAGCGCACTATTGATCAGCGCCAAAATCACACTCGGCCATGTGAGGGGCCCAAAGAGCATATGTCCCACCAGCCAGGTCAGCAGGATGTAGCCTACCCCCACCGCCGGTGGGCCAAACCAGAAGTTCTGTTTGAGCTTAATCGGTGGCATACTGTAGAGGACGGAGAGAATCAGGCTGATCAGGGCGAAGATGGGAATCCAGAGGCTGTAACGTGCCAAGAAGATCCCGATCAGCATGGTGCTCAGGCCCAAGATGATCCAGTTGGCGCGAGCGGCTGCCAGACTCAAGCGCCCAGAGGGGATGGGGCGGCCCGGATCATTGATCGCATCCAGCTCATAGTCGTAGTAGTCGTTAATACTCTGGCTAAACCCGGTTCCGAGTGGCCCACACATCAGCGCGGCCAACCCGGCCAAGAGCAGGTGGTTGAGGTTGGTGGGATCAAAACCCGGCGTGCCTTGGCTAGAGGCCAGGGCACCACAAAAGACCATGGCAATTGCGGCCACCCAGGTAATCGGGTCGGCCAGTTCTAAATGGGCCTGGAGTTGGGTGCTGAACGCGGGCTTGGATGTGGCTGTGTGCTGCATAGCGGTTTTTCTTCCAACACGTAGGGGCGAAGCATCGCCCGCGATGTGGTCAGGGATTAGTAACAAGGCTAGGAGCGATGCTTCGCCCCTACTGGGTCATAATAAACGAAAGGACGCCCCACAGTGATCGGTAAGATTGTCATGGTCACGGGTGCAAATTCAGGGATCGGCAAGGTAACGGCGCTCGAACTGGCACGTAAAGGTGCGACGGTGGTGATGATGTGTCGCAACCGCAGCAAGGCCGAGGCCGCCCGCGCCGAGATCATCGCCCAGAGTGGCAACAATCAGGTCGAGTTGATTATCGCCGATTTTGCCGCGCTCGACTCGGTACGGCGCGGCGTAGCCGAGTTCCTCGCCCGCCATGATCGGCTGCACGTCCTAGTCAACAATGCCGGGCTGTTTGTTGATCAGCGCACCCTCAGCCATGACGGCTACGAACTGACCTTCGCGGTCAACCACCTGGCCCCGTTCCTGCTCACCAACCTGCTGCTCGATGCCCTGCGTGCGGCTGCTCCGGCGCGGGTCGTGAATGTCTCTTCGTCAGCGCACATACCCGGACATATCCGCTTCAACGATCTTCAGGCCACCCGTGGCTATATCGGCTTCCGCGCCTACAGCGACTCGAAGCTGGCCAATATCCTCTTCAGCAACGAGTTGGCGCGGCGCATGGCGGGCAGCGGCATCACCTCGAACAGCCTGCACCCTGGGGTGGTAAACACCAACTTTGCGACTGGTTCGGAGGGTATCTTCCAGTTTATCTTCAATCTGGCACGGCCCTTCTTCATCACCCCCGAACAGGGCGCACAGACCTCGATCTACCTGGCGAGTTCGCCCGAAGTGGAGGGGATCAGTGGCAAGTACTTTGCGGATCAGCGCCCCCAACGCGCCTTGAACGAGGCCAATAATGTGGCGGTGCAGCAGAAGTTGTGGGAGGTGAGTAGCCAGTTGGTGGGGTTGGGGTAGGTTGACAATCCGCCCACGTTTGCGTAGACTCACCCGCGCATCATCTCTTTATCAAAAGGAACAACCTATGCGGCGCTTTCTAGCGGCCACACGCTACATCGCCCTCATCCCTAGTATCTGCATCTTTATCGCTGGTACCGCGCTCATGGTCTATGGAGCCATCGAGTCCTTCCAGATCATCATGCATGCCTTTGAAGAAGAGGTCAGTTCCAAAGGTGCCAAGACGCTGCTGCTCTCGGCCATCGAATTGGTAGACCTCTTCCTCCTCGCCACCGTCCTCTATGTGATCGCGATTGGCCTCTACGAACTCTTTATTGATGATGACCTCCCACTTCCACCGTGGCTCATCATCCACGACCTTGACGATCTCAAGGAGAAACTGATCGGGGTGGTGATCGTGGTTTTGGGGGTTCTCTTCTTGGGCCAGGTGATCGCCTGGGATGGCACCCGCGATCTGCTCAACCACGGCGGTGCGGCGGCGCTGGTGATCGCGGCCTTGTCCTATTTCCTCAGTTTGAAGAAGAAGGCCAAAGAATAGAGACGCCATCAAGTAGAGACGCAATATTTTGCGTCTCTACTTGATGGCGTCTCTATTCGCCGCGAAACTCCGGCTTGCGCTTCTCGGCAAAGGCGGCCATGCCCTCTTTCTGATCGTAGGTATCGAAGAGCAGGTAGAAGTTGCGCTTCTCGATCTCCAACCCCTCACGCACGGTCGTCTCGGCAGCATAGCGCACGGCATCCTTGGCCATCCGCACCGCCAGCGGCGGCCTCGCGGCGATCTTCTCGGCCATCGCCTGCGCCGCCGCCATCAGTTCTTCCGCCGGGTAGACGCGGCTTACCAGACCATAACTGGCCGCCTCCTGGGCCGAGATCATATCGCCGGTGAGGATCAGTTCCATCGCTCGGTATGGCCCGATGGCCCGCGTCAGGCGCTGGGTGCCGCCCGCCCCCGGAATGACCCCGATGGTGATCTCTGGCTGCCCGAACTTGGCCGTGTCACTGGCAATAATGATGTCGCACATCATCGCCAACTCACAGCCGCCGCCCAGCGCATAACCTGATACCGCCGCAATGATCGGCTTACGGCAATCGCGTACCCGATCCCACTTGGCGATAATTTCACTGGTCAACATCTTCATCGGTGTTGATTGGCTCATCGCCTTGATGTCAGCACCCGCCGCAAATGCCTTCGGCCCGCCGGTCAGAATCAGCACCCGGATCGCCTCATCGGCATCACACTGGGCAATCGCCGCCACCAACTCATCCATCAGTTCTGGACTCAGGGCGTTCAGCGCCTTGGGGCGGTTCAGGGTGAGGGTGGCCACGGCGCCACGCACGTCAACCAATACCAGTGGTTCTTCGCTCATTGATAGTACTTCCTTGTAGATGAAGCGGTACCAATCCCATCTCCAATGGGGGGTTGGGGGCGGCGAAGCCGCCCCCAAAGATCTTTTTTTGTTGATGTTTGGCGGCGTAGCCGCCAAACATCAACAAAATTATCCCTCCTATTATCGCATAACGTTGCACACCCCGTGCGCCTATGCTATACTCTGCCCGCCAGAAATGGCTGCTAACAATGGATAGTGCTCATCCAGAGGGGCGGAGGGAACGGCCCAGCGAAGCCCCGGCAACCACGTATCAATGCCACGTGTCGAAGTTATGCATTGATCCGAACGGTGCAAACTCCGTCAGCGCAAGCTGGAAGATGAGGTCTCCTATGCCTTCACGCCAGCATGTGGGGGCTTTTTTGTTGCGCTGCGCCTCCAGCGCTCTGTATTGCACCCATAGAGGTTGATGTGACGAAGCCAACCTACCTCCAAGCGCTCGCTGAGCGTGTGCTGATTTTCGATGGCGCGATGGGGACGAGTATTGATACCTTCAATCTTACGGTTGAGGATTATGGTGGCGAAGCCACCAATGGCAACCGTGATTATCTCGTCATGACGCGCCCCGATGTGATCGGCCAGATCCATGCCTCCTACCTTGAAGCCGGTGCTGATGTGGTCGAGACGTGTACGTTCCAGAGTTCCCGCCTCCGGCTTGAAGAGTGGGGGCTGGGCGAGCGGACTATCGAACTGAACCAGACCGCCGCTGCGCTCGCCCGCTCGGTCGCCGACCGCTTCGCGGCCCAGGATGGTCGCCCGCGCTTTGTGGCTGGCTCGCTGGGGCCAACCGGTAAACTGCCCTCTTCCGATGATCCCGCGCTCTCCGACATTACTTTTGCGCAACTGAGCGACATCTACCGCGAGCAGGCTACCGGCCTGATCCAGGGTGGGGTTGATCTGCTGCTCATCGAGACGAGTGTGGATGTGTTGGAGGTGAAGGCCGCCCTCGACGGGATTCGCCGCGCAAAGGCCGACCTCAACCGCCCCGATATTGCTGTCCAAGCCCAGGTCTTCCTCGATCTCTCTGGGCGTATGCTGCTTGGTACCGATGTCCCCGCCCTGATCGCTACGCTCGAAGCCATGCCGGTGGATGTGATCGGCCTGAATTGCTCGACTGGCCCGGAGCATATGCGCGAGGCGATCCAGTATCTCACCGCCCATTCGCGGAAGCCGATCTCCTGTATTCCCAACGCTGGCTTGCCACTCGAGGTGGACGGCGAGACGGTCTACCCCATGCTCCCTGATGAGTTCTCGCGCATTCTGGGCGAGTTTGTGCGCGACTACGGTGTGGCGGTGGTGGGTGGCTGCTGTGGCACGCGCCCCGGCCACATCGCCGCCGTGCGCGAGACGCTCGGCCTCGCATGCCCGCTCAAGCAGCGCGAGATAGACTACATCCCCAGCGTCTCGTCGGGTATCCGCGCTGCGGCGTTGCGCCAGGAGGGCACGCTGACCCTGATCGGCGAGCGGGTCAATACGCTTGGTTCGCGCAAGGTGAAGCGCCTACTGATCAGTGACAATTATGATGGGGTGGTCGAGGTGGCGCGTGAACAGGTGGATAGTGGTGCCCACCTGCTCGATGTCTGTGTGGCCATGACCGAGCGCAGCGACGAGTCGGTGCAGATGAATGCGCTGCTCAAGAAGCTGACCATGAACATCGAGTTGCCGCTGGTGATTGATACAACCGAGACCGATGTGCTCGAACAGGCACTGGCGATGTACCCCGGTCGCGCCGTGGTCAACTCGCTCTCGCTGGAGGGTGGGCGCGGCGGCAAGATTGATAAGGTGCTGCCGCTGGTGGCGCGCTACGGTGCGGCCACTATGGCCATGACGATTGATGAAGAGGGTATGTGCCACACCCGCGAGCGCAAGTTGGCGGTAGCCGAGCGCATCACCCAGATCGCCCGTGACGAGTATGGCGTCCCCGCCGAGGCGCTGATCTTCGATGTGCTCACCTTCCCGATTACCACCGGGCAGGAGGAGTTGCGCAACGCAGCGGTCGAGACCATCGAGGGCATCCGGCTGGTCAAGGAGCGCATCCCCGGCTGCTTCACCACGCTAGGGGTGAGCAACCTGAGCTTCGGCGTCGCCGCGCATGCCCGCGCCGCGCTCAACTCGGTCTTCCTCTTCCACGCCATGGCTGCCGGGTTGGACACCGCGATCATCAATCCGGCCCACATCACCCCCTACACCGAAATCCCCAATGAGCAGCGCGAGATCTGCGAAGACCTGATCTTCAACCGCCGCGAAGACGCGCTGGCGCACTTCATCGGCTACTTCGAGCAGCATCAGGCAACGCCCGAACAAGACGGGGCCAGCGACCCCACCGCTGGCTTAGCGGTGGACGAGCGCCTGCACTGGAAGATTCTGCACCGTAAGAAAGAGGGCGTCGAGGCCGATATTGAAGAGGCGGTCGCCAACCGCGAGGCCGCCGGGGCAGCGCGAGGCGTCGCAGCCGTCGAGGTGCTCAACAGCGTCCTGCTACCCGCCATGAAGCAGGTGGGCGATCTCTTCGGCACCGGGCAACTTATTCTGCCCTTCGTCCTCCAGAGCGCCGAGGTGATGAAGAAGGCCGTGGCGCGCCTCGAAACCTACCTGGAGAAGATGGAAGGCTCGACCAAGGGCAAGGTGCTGCTCGCCACCGTCCTCGGCGATGTTCACGACATCGGCAAGAACCTGGTCAACACCATCCTCGCCAATAACGGCTACACCATCTACGACCTAGGCAAGCAGGTGCCGGTCAACACGATCATCGAGCAGGCCATCGCGTTAGAGGTGGATGCCATCGGCCTCTCGGCACTGCTGGTTAGCACCAGCAAGCAGATGCCGCTGGTGGTGCAGGAACTCCACCAGCGCGGCATGAACCTGCCGGTGCTGGTGGGCGGCGCGGCGATCAACAAGCAGTTTGGCCAGCGTACCAGCTTTGTCGCCACAGACACCGCCTACGCGGGCGGCGTCTTCTACTGCAAAGACGCCTTTGAGGGGCTAGAGGCGATGGATCGCCTGAGCGACCCGGCGGGGCGCGCCGACTACATCGCGGCCAGTCTGCGCGAGGCCACCGAGGGGCTTGGCAAGCGCAGCGTTGGGGCCGCCGCGCTGAATAGTGTCGGGGCCAGCGGGCCACGCTCGCAGGTGCGCAGCGATGTGCCCGTGCCCACCCCACCCTTCTGGGGCGCCAAGGCCACCAAGCGCATCCGGCTCGAAGATGTCGCCGCGCACCTCGACCACAACGCGCTCTTCCGCCTGCAATGGGGCGCGAAGAACGCCAAGGGGGCCGAGTGGGAGACGATCAAGGCCGAGTTTGAACAGCGCCTGCGCGACATGTTGCGCAGTGCCGAGCGTGACGGTTGGTTGGAGCCCCAGGTGGTGTATGGCTACTTCCCCGTGCAGAGCGCGGATCAGGAGTTGGTGGTCTACGATCCCGCCTCGGTACAGAGCGGCACGCCCCGCGAACTGACCCGCTTCGCCTTCCCGCGCCAGATTGGGCGCGAGCATCTCTGCCTCGCCGACTACTTCCGCAGTGTGGCGAGCGGCAGCTACGATCTGGGCGTCTTCCAGTTGGTAACGGTGGGGCCACGCGCTAACGAACTGAGCAACCAACTCCAGGCCCAAGGCGATTACAGCCAGGGCTACTACATCCACGGGCTTGCCGTGAGTATGGCCGAGGCACTCGCCGAGTACACCAACCAGATCGTGCGCCAGGGGCTAGGACTCGGCGAAGGCCGGGGCAAGCGCTACTCGTGGGGCTACCCGGCATGCCCGGATCTGGCCGAGCACACCAAGCTCTTCGCCATCCTCCCCGCCGAGCAGATCGGCATGAGCCTCACCGAGGCATACCAACTGGTGCCGGAGCAGAGCACCGCCGCGCTGGTGGTACACCACCCCGAAGCCAAGTACTTTAGCATCGGCAGCGCCGAATAGGGCTGCCTATACAGATGGGGTTGCGTAGCTAGGCTACGCAACCCCATCTGTGTGGAGACACCATGGAGTTCATCACCGGCATCATTGACTTCATCCTGCATATTGACGAGCATCTCGGACGTTTCGTTACCGACTATGGTGCGTGGACCCTCGGTATCCTGTTTGTGATCATCTTCTGCGAAACCGGCCTCGTCTTTACGCCCTTCCTCCCCGGCGACTCACTGCTCTTTGCGGCAGGCGCGATCTCAGCCCAATACCCCGACGCGCTGCCCTTCGGCTTCATGCTGATCCTGTTGATCACCGCTGCCATCCTGGGCGACACCGTCAACTACTGGATCGGCTCATCCTTGGGCCACTGGCTGATGAACCGCCCCAAGCCGCTGATCAAGCGCGAGTATATTGATCGCACCCACGCCTTCTTCGAGAAGCATGGTGGCAAGACGATCATCATGGCGCGCTTCGTGCCGATTGTGCGCACCTTCGCCCCCTTCGTTGCCGGTATGGGCAAGATGTCCTACCGCTACTTCCTCACCTACAATATCGTCGGTGGTATAGCATGGGTGATTCTCTTCCTCGGCGCGGGCTACCTCTTCGGCAACGTGCCCTTTGTGAAGCACAACTTCGAGTGGGTCGCCATCGGGATCGTGCTGGTCTCGGTACTCCCGATGGTGATCGAGTTTGTGCGCGGGCGGAAACATTAAATTGTTACCCGCACCAAAAGGGAGGAGGCGGTATGTACCGCCTCCTCCCTTTTGGCTTTGCTGCAATGTTCTTGGGGCTGATGCCGCCAAACACCAACAAAAACGATCTTCGGAGGCGGCGCAGCCGCCCCCAAACCCCACCAGAGGTGGCTTTACACCGTTACAACGGGTTTGATGACCTCAACTATCGGGGCGGCGGTAAGGGCAATCTGTAACACCTCATCCATAGATGTGACCGGGATCAGATTGAGATCCTGACGCACCTTTTCGGGGAGTTCGACAATATCCTTGGCGTTCTCCTTGGGTAGGATGAAGGTACGGATACCAGCGCGGTGGGCGGCAAGGGTCTTCTCCTTGAGTCCACCGATGGCGAGCACCTTCCCGCGCAGCGTCACTTCACCAGTCATGGCCACATCGCGGCGTACCGGCTGGCCCGTCATGGCGCTGATCAGCGCGGTAGTGAGCGTAATACCTGCCGAGGGGCCATCCTTGGGCACCGCACCTTCGGGGATGTGGATGTGGATGTTGTGCTCCTCGAAGTAGTTGGTCGCAATGCCGAGCTGATCGGCCTTGGAACGCACATACGAGACGGCAGCCTGGGCGCTCTCCTTCATCACATCACCGAGGTGTCCAGTCAGGAGCAGCCCGCCCTTCCCCTTGACCGGCAAGACCTCAATGCTGAGAATGTCACCGCCGGTGCTTGTCCAAGCCACGCCGGTGGCAACCCCAATCTCATCGCGCTCTTCGGCGAGGCCGAAGGTGAAGCGTTCGGGGCCGAGGTAGGTCGGCACATCATCGGTATCAATCAGATAGCTGGCGGGGCTATCTTCCGCGCCGGGTTCGGTGGAAGCAGCAACCTTACGCGCCACCTTACGGCAGAGGGTCGCCAGTTCGCGTTCGAGGTTACGCACCCCAGCCTCGCGGGTATACTCACGCACCAACTTGAGCACGGCACCATCGGTAATCTCCAACTGTTCGGGGTGGAGGCCGTGGAACTCGCGCTGCTTGGGCACCAGGAAGCCACGTGCGATACCGAGCTTCTCATCTTCAGTATAGCCACCAATCTCGATGATCTCCATGCGGTCGCGCAGCGGGCCGGGGATCGGTTCGAGCTGGTTGGCCGTGGCGATAAAGATCACCTTACTGAGATCGAAGGGAATCTCCAGGTAGTGATCGCTGAAGGTGTTGTTCTGCTCAGGATCGAGCACTTCGAGCAGTGCCGAGGTCGGATCACCCCGGAAGTCGGTACCAACCTTATCCACCTCATCCAGAATATAGACCGGGCTATTCGACTTGAAACTCTTCATACCCTGGATGACACGACCCGGCATCGCACCGATGTAGGTACGGCGGTGGCCGCGAATCTCGGCCTCATCGCGCACGCCACCCAGGCTGGTGCGGATGAACTGGCGATTGAGCGAACGCGCAATACTGCGCCCCAGGCTCGTCTTGCCCACACCGGGTGGGCCAACGAAGCAGAGGATCGGGCTACGCATCTTATTCCCGGCCAGCTTACGCACCGCGAGGAACTCCAGGATGCGCTCCTTGACCCGTTCGAGGCCAAAGTGATCCTGATCGAGCACTTTCTGCGCCTCGACAATACTGATCTCGCCGTGATCCTCTTCGGCCCAAGGCAGATTGAGCAGCCAATCCAGGTAGGTGCGAATGACCCCGGCTTCGGGGCTATTCATTCCCTGCTGGGCGAGGCGCTTAATCTCGTGCAGCGCCTGGTTTTTGACATAATCAGGAGCGGTGAGTTCAGCAACCTTACGCCGCAGTTCATCAATCGGATCATCGCTATCATCATCCTCGCCGAGTTCACGGCGGATGACGCGCATCTGCTCGCGCAAGAAATACTCACGCTGGCTCTGATCGAGCACCTCTTTGGTATCCTGCTGGATCTTCGCACGCAGTTTGAGCAGTTCCAGTTGGCGTGCCAACACCATATTCGCCTTGCGCAAGCGGGCCATCGGATCGAGCGTATTGAGAATATCGAGGCGGTCGCGGAAGTCGAAGGCTGGCCCCCAGGTGACAATATCGGCCAGATGACCGGGGCGCTCGATGCGGTGGACAAACTGGATCGCCTCTTGGGGCACTTCACCCAGATGATCCACAAACTCATCCACCTGCTGCTTCACCGTATCCATGAGCGCCTGGATCTCCATGCTATCCACATCAGTGTCAAAGACCGGCAGACAACTGACACGGTAGAAGGGTTGGATTTGGATTGCACTCTGGATCACGGCGCGGTGCAAGCCCTCAAGGATGACCCGCGCAGTCCCATCGGGGAGTTTGGCAAACTCCTCCAGGCGAGCGATGACCCCAGTCGGAGGGAGTTGCTGGGACTGGGCACTCTTATAGCCCTCCAACTCATTCTCGCGCACAAAGATGAGCAACACCTCGTGGTCTTCGTCCCAGGCGCGCTCCATGGCCCGGTAGGATTTCCCCTGCGGCACTTGGAGGGGGATGGTCATATGGGGCATGATCACCATCTCGCCCAACACCACCAGCGGCAACAGGCGTGCATCCTTGGTTGCAGGCTCAAGATCGCTATCATTCAGCATTGCGGGTTCATGCGTAGGGCGCAACTCATCGCTCATGCAACTGTATCCTCACTATCATATCAAACCAAGACAACAGGGGACAAAACCGACTTAGGCTAAACGTCTATTTTCACCATAATCCGTGACGCGCTGCATCCCAGCGAGTACCTGCTCAAGAATCTGCTGGAAGGTATCAACCTCGTCTTCACTCAACTGGCCGAGGGCCATCTGCATCTGTTCACGGCGTGCTTGGCGGATTTCTGAGATGAGAGCAATGCCCCGCGCCGTGATATAGACCATCACTTGGCGACGGTCATGCTTATGACGAGTACGTTCAATCAACTGTTTTTCCACTAGTCGATCAACAATACCCGTGAGCGATGCGGCGGACTGATGGGTCGCATCGGCAAGATCGGACATCTTACACTCTTCGCTCACCTGGTGCAGGTGAATGAGCGTGTAGAACTGAGGCAAGGTGAGGCGAAAGCGCTCATCATCAAGCAGTTGCATGAATTGGCGCTGAGCGAGCCAGCTAATCTGCATGATCGCTTGCTCGATCTCCTCAAGCGTGCCGCGTTCGGTTTGTAGTTCGCGACGGACTGAGGCCATACGGCTATCCTCACGGATGTAGATATTCAACACTGTTGAGTATATCACCCTTAAAGGGTTGTGGCAAGGGAATGTCACCTCCGGTGGTTGGGGCGCAGCCCCCATCCCGTAGGGGCGAAGCATCGCCCACCATAGCCCCCCCCCACCGAATACATCCGCAGGCGATGCTTCGCCCTTGGGGCGCAGCCCCCACCCATCGAATACATCCGCAGGCGATGCTTCGCCCTTGGGGCGCAGCCCCCCACCTTCGCCCTTGGGGCGCAGCCCCCCCCACCGAATACATTCGCCCTTGGAACCCCACCGGAGGTGGGCCGTCACCGAGGGAACCGTTGATATAACATTACCGCCGTAGCCTGGTAGCAGGGCCGCAATTGCTCGGCGAGATCGTGGGCATCTTGGAGGCTAGAGGTCTGTTCGAGTTGGTTACACAGGGTAGCGAGGGCATGCGCACCAAGCTGGAGGCTACCACCACGGAGGCGGTGGGCAATCCGGCGGGCCGCGTCCCAATCGGTATGCACGATGGCTGCATCAAGCGCATCAAGTTGGGGCAGAAGTGCCTCTTCAAAGAGTTGGGCCAGATTAAAATCGGTGGCGGCACCATCTAAGTCGAGAGATTGGGCAAGCAATTCAAGGTGGTTCCAGTCAATCAGTGTGGGTTCAGCGGTTGGAGGCATTGGGTCATCAGCAGCGGGATTCTGGCATGCGAGAGCCTGTTGCAGGTCATTCGGCTGTACCGGCTTACTGAGATAGCCATCAGCACCCATGTTCAGTAGCCGCTCCCGTTCACTATCTAACGCATTGGCGGTAAGTGCAATGATCCGGGGTTGTACAATGCTGTCACCGTAGGCGCGGATCGCCAGGATGGCTTGGGCACCATCCAGCCGTGGCATCTGAATATCCATCAACACCACATCATAGGCATGTTCGTGTAGCGCATCAACCGCAGCTTGACCATCATCCACGATGGTGACGTGGTGGCCAAGCCGCGTCACCATGCGCCGCACGACTTCTTGATTGACCAGATTGTCCTCGGCGACGAGAATATCGAGTGGATGCTCGGCGGCGCACAGGGGTTTGTTGGGGCGGGGAAGATCGACGGGATTGGCATGGGCGAAGGGCAGGTTCACACTGAAGATCGAACCATGACCGAATCTGCTCGTCGCCCCAATCGTTCCACCCATGAGGTGCGCCAGTTGCTGGCTAATGGCTAAACCCAGGCCAGTGCCACCATAACGGCGGGCGGTACTGCTATCGGCCTGCACAAACGGCGCAAAGATCCGTTCGAGTTGCTCCTCAGTCATCCCGATACCCGTATCGCGCACCTGGAAGCTGATCTGCGAACACTCCGGGCTGGGTTGATCGAGCCGCGTGACCTCTAGGGCGACCTCACCTTGGCTGGTGAACTTCACCGCATTACCAAGCAGATTAAGCAGAATCTGGCGTAAGCGGGCCGCATCACCCTGCACCGTCTGGGGAACATCCGGGGCGATGTAGCAATTGATAGCGAGGTTCTTGGTTTGGATGGTGTGGGCAACAAGATCAATGGTGGTCTTTAAATGATGATGCAGATCGAAGACGGCCAATTCCAATTCAAGCTGGCCCGACTCGATGCGTGAAAAGTCAAGAATATCGCTAATCACCGCCAGAAGCGCCTCGCCCCCGGTGCGGATCGTATCCACAAAAATGCGCTGTTCGTGGTTAAGATCACTCTCTTGCAGCATCGCAGACATACCGAGCACCGCATTGAGTGGGGTACGGATCTCGTGGCTCATATTGGCCAAGAAGGCCGATTTTGCCCGCGTCGCAGCCTCGGCGGCATCATTGCGGGTGCGCAAGGTATTCGCCATCTCCCACTGCTGGATGAAGGCTTTGATCATCTCAAGACCGGTGCGCAGCATCCGCAATATCGCATCGTTCCATATCCGATCCGCTTGACCATCGCCTGCGGCGAGGGCACCCTGCCAGTGGGGATCGATCTGGAGGCCCAGGCCCAGCATTGATCGGATTCCATTGGAACTGAGTAGGGTATGTGCACGGGTGCCAGGGGCAAAGAGTTGATCAATCGGGCCGACCACAATCACGCCTTGCTCAATCGTGGCTAACAGAATGGGAGGCAGATGTTCACGGTGTATCCGAAACTGACGAACGGGAACCGTAGCGGGCGCGTGGCCCTCGATCACAATCCCCACCTGTTCAACCGCCGCATCAGGGCGCGGAAAGATATGTAGGGCCAAGTGGCTACAATTGAGCGCACTGTACAGCGTCGTAACGGCCTGTTGAACTACTGGTTGCCACGCCAGGGCATCGGCACCTTGCACCAAGAGGATGCGTGAACAACGCGCCAGCGCTTCGGCATAGCGAAGCTGTTCGGAGAGCGCCTCCTCCGCCGCTTGGCGGCTGCGCATCGCGGCATTAAGCTGGTTGAGTTCGTTGTTTGTACTGAGGCTGGCCTGAAGTTGGACGTTGGTCTGTTCGAGTTGGTGTAGGGCACTGCGGGTGGTTTCGAGGCTTGTCTGGTAGGCGCGTAAGAGTGAACCGACGATGATCACCATCAGGATTGAAGTACCACCAATAAGGACGAGGTTGTTGAAAATCAGCGGCCATGTGAGCACCACATGGCGGATCGGGTCGAACGGGTAGGGGCGTATTCCAAGCCTAATGCTCGCTGGGATGACCAAGAAACCGACCAATCCGATGCCAATAACGACATATGCTGCACGTTGGCCGAGTAACAGCACCGTTAACACGGCGGTGACAACGAGGAGGCCGGGAACCATTCCGAACAGGCCAAAAAAGTAGAGACCAATCAGCGTTAAGAGGAGAAAATAGCCAACCAAAACCATTCCGCGCAGCCGATAGTTTGTTCGACGCGCAAGAACGACCGTAAACACGATCAGGGTCATACTGACTTGGCAAAGTCCAAAGATCCAGTATCCGATCCAAATACTGACCATCATATTGATCAGCATCATCGGGATGATCAATACAAAAAAAAGGCGTAAGAGTAGCGCAACGATTTGTTGACGCCAGACAAGGAGGGGATCAGCATCAAACGGCCCCACATTGGTGGGGGAGATGTTGCTCATGGTGTATGTGTCCTTGAAGGTCGGGTGCTGCTAGTATAGCACGTTATCCAACGGGGTCGAGACGCAAACGGCGGTTGCGTAGGGCATGGGCAAAGCCCTTGGGGCTGCGCACCAAAAATGATTTTCGGAGGCGGCGCAGCCGCCCCCAACCCTCCACCGGAGGTGACGTTGCCCATGCCCTGGGCGGCTGCGCACCTACGTTGACTCAGAATAGGGCACGGTGTACAATGCCTAAACGTAGACACCTCATAACCCCCTGTTTCCCGTGTAATCCGACTGTAATCTTACAACCTTGAGATTACGCCTATCTACCGTCTATAGTAGTAGCGTGATCAAACGGGAAACGTCATTACTTAGGTGTCTCCTACACTGGCTCGCAGAAAGGGGTCGCTCATGCGGCGTATCATCATTCGCGACACATCTCGGATTGAACCCTTCGCTGAGCCCGCTCGTGATCTGCGCATTTTGAACAAACCCCTCTGGTTGATGCAGCGTGATCTGCTAAAGGCCCATTATGCGCACACGAGTGAGGTTGACTCGTTCGAGGAGTTATATAATCTGATTGACCAGAGCGATGAAGAACTGATCATTTACCGTGATAATCTCTTTTTCAATGCTGAGTTGATCGAGACCTTTATAGCACGGGCTAAAACCTTGGGGCGGCCCTGCCAGATTGCCTTTTGGGCTACTGACGAGGCGCGTGGGATCAAGGGTGATGCGAGTATTGAGAAGCACGCACTGCAACTCTGTACCAACATCGTTCGCCACGATCATGCCACCTATCACGCCAATGGGCGCGAAGCTCAGGGTGCGGTGCATCTGGCCGATATCTTCTACTACCCGGCAGGGCAGCGTGTGGCGCCGGTGCCGCTGATTGTAGAGACGATCAGCCGCGAGATGGGCTACTACCACATTCCGAGCTATATGGCCACCAACCAGGGCGATCTGACCTACCAGATCCCGTTGCGGGCCTTCTTGTCGATTGAGAGTTGGCTGCATGTCTTGATGGCAAATGTGCTCATGGGGGTCTTCTCTTTGGCGGCGCAGCAAGATTCGCGCATGGAGAAGGCCCGACTGATCAATATTCGCAATTGGACCCAAGAAGACTGGCAACTCTTCCCCAGTAAGATCGCCTTCTCGCTCAATGCCTTGTGGGAGAAGTTGAACCCACTCGAAGAACCTTGGCGCAACCACTTTTTGTCCTCGCGCAGCCTTGTGACAGTCGGGAAGCGCTGTTCAATCGATCCAACTGCGATCATCCACGGGCCAACGATCATTGGCGATGATGTCTATATTGGGCCGGGGGTAGTGATTGCCAACAGCATTATCGGCAACAATGTCAATGTAATGCAAGGCTCGCAGATCATGCTCAGTGTGGTCAGTGATCGCTGTTTCATGCCCTTTAATGCCGGGCTCTTTATGACCGCGCTGATGGAAAATAGTATGGTGGCCCAGAATAGCACCTTGCAACTCTGCGTTGTGGGCCGTAATACGTTTATTGGCGCGAATAACGTCTTCACCGACTTCAACTTACAAGGTGAGCCGATCAAAGTTGCCCATCAGGGGCGGGTGGTTGAGATCAACCTGCCGGTGCTCGGCTCGGCGGTGGGGCACAATTGCAAGATCGGGAGCGGCTTTGTGGTCTATCCGGGGCGCATGATCGAGTCAAATGCTGTTATAATCTTTGACAATGAGAAGAACCTGATCCGCAAGACGGTTCCCGGTCATAATGTTGATGATGTTGATGTGCGAGGTGAACCTCGCCGCATCGTCTATCATTGGCCGAATGTCTATATTGATCCAGCGGATGATCGCGACCAAGTGGAACCGCCCGATACACGTGCCTTGTATACTGGCAACGGGGTTGCTGGTGAGCACTATCGTGAACGTTCGGATGACCAACTGCTCAGTTTGCCCGCCGATGCTGAGGTGGGTAGTTCGGTCAATCATTCGGTGATGAGTCTGCCAGTAGCCGTCGGCGTCTCTGCAAGGCGAGGAGGATAGGCGGTGAGTAAAGAGCGCATCCTGGTCGTTGAAGACCAACCAGACATTTCAAGTCTGCTCAAGATCTACTTTACCTCTCAGGGCTATGAGGTTTTTACGGCGATGCGTGGCCAGGTGGCGCTGGAGATCTGTAGTAAGACGCCGCCCAACCTAGCGCTGCTTGATGTAAACCTGCCCGATATGGAGGGTTATGATATTGGTAAGGCACTCCGGGCCAGCCCGCGCACGCGCCACATCCCGATCATCTTCCTCACTGCACGTGGTGAACGGCGTGACCGGCTGATTGGCTTGGGTGAGGTGCAAGCCCAGTACTATATCGTCAAGCCCTTCGATATCGAAGAGGTGCATACGATTGTCAAGAATCAGCTTGATGATGCCCGCCGTAAGAATCAACTCCATCCGGTGACGAATCTGCCGACGGCCGATCTGATCAATGATCAGTTGCGCCAGTTGCTCTCAACCCAGGGTTGGGCGATGGCCCTGGTGCATATCAATGGCTTCGAGACGTTTACCCAGTCCTATGGCTCGGTGGTGGGTGAGGATGTCTTGAAATTTAGCGCCCTGCTGATGAACGAAGTGGTGAACGATCTCGGTAGTACCGAAGACTTTGTGGGGCATATGGTGGTGGGGCCAACCTTTGTGGCCACTTCGGCACCAGATCGCCTCAAGGCGATCTGTGAACGGCTGATCGCCCGCTTCGATGAAGAGATCGGCCTGCATTACAACTACAAGCACCGGAAACAGGGCTATATTGAGGTGCCGGACGATCAGGGTGAGATGCGCCAGGTTCCACTTATGTCGCTCTCAATCGGTGTGCTCACCAGCCAAGATGGCCCCTTCTACGATATTCGCGAACTGAGCGAAATGGCCGAAGAGACCCGTCAGCGTACTGTTCAGCAGGCACGTGAGTTGGGTAAGAAGAGTTGGGTAACCTTCGGGCGGGCGCATTAGCGTCACCAAAGAATGACCGGCGGTCAGAGGGGAGTTGTGGTCGCCAATATGCGCTACACTCCCCTTTGGTATCTTAATATGGCAGCGGAAACCAGTATCGCCCGCGTTTATTGTGAAAGAGCTTGGTCAATCGTTGTTCTATCTGACCAATGCTCCGCTGACCAACCGCCCGTGCCGCCCCTGCGGACTCTGTGAGGAGCATTCCAGATACCATGGACTCTTTGATCGCCTCAACTCCGACCTATGGCTGGGAACTGCTTGCTCAGTTGGCCGCCTGGGGGCAGCAGAGGACTCCCAATCCTGATCCGCACACTTGCGTGGGTGATCTGGCAGGACTGCTGGCTCGTTACTTCCAGGTACCTGGTGGGCGGGTGGAAATTGTCGAACAGGGGCATGTTCTTGCTGCTGGTGCATGGGGCCATCCGGTTGCAGCGGATACACTGCCGCTAAGCCTGAGTGCGCATGGTGAGGAGATCGGGCGCTTATGGCTGGTGGGGCAGGCTACGCTCGATGCTAACTTCTTGCGCGTGTTGACCGCGCAGTTGGCCTTGCTTTTGCAGAATCAGCGCCAGCAGGCCGAAGTACAAATTACGAACCAGTTGCGAGCAATGGTGGCCGAGTATTTGGAGCAGGTGGGCACGCTGGATAGCCGCGCTTTGTTTGATGCGGTCTTGATGGCGGCCTTGCCGCTGTTGCATGTGACGAGTGCGGCGATCTACAGTCAGGATGCGGCGCATCTGTTGCTCTATGCTTCGGTGCCGGATCAGGCATCCTATCCGTTGTTGATTGATGATGTGGCGCACTTTGTGGCAGAACGCGCACCACGCCAGATGCAGCTTGGCCATCCAGCAGCGCTCTCGGTTTGGGTCTTTCCTTTGTGGACCCACGAGACGTTGGTGGGGGTGTTGATGGTTGGTCTGGGTGAGGCTGATCGTACTCCGATCCAGATGCGCCTCGTCACCTTCTTTGCCGAGCAGGTGACGTTATTGTTGCGCAATGCACGCCTCTTTAGCCAACATCAGCAACGCGCCCGTGAGTTGTTTGTTCTGTACGAGAATAGTAAAGAGATCACGACTGGTACCCAGATCGAGAGTATGCTTGATCGGGCGAGTGAGAATATTGCGCTGGCGTTGAGTGCCGACTATTGCGCAGTGCGGTTGATCGATCCCCAGCACCCCGATACCCTCGCCATCGTTGGCTGTTATGCCGAACATGGCCGTGAAGAGCACATGCCGACGGTGCATGCTGTGACCATGTTGGCCGAGTTGGGTCGCAACGATATCATGCTGGTTGATACGGTTGCCAGTTTAGAACCTAGTACGCCACTGGCAACGATGTTCGCTGCCGAGAAGTTGGGTACTGCGTTCTTGTTACCCTTGCGCGCCAAAGACCAACTGATCGGCCTCTTGACCATCGGCTATGTGCGTGAGCGGCGTCCGGTTTCGCAGGCGGATCGTAACTTGGCGCAGGTCTTGGCGGCCCAGGTGGCGACGGCGATTGCCAACCGGCGGCTCTACTTGGTTGAGCAGCAGCGGGCGGCGGAGCTAGAGCAACTCCAACGGATTGGCCAACGTCTGAGTGCAGGACTCTCGCTTGATGAGACCCTCGAAGCGATCCTCGAAGGGGTGCATTCGCTGATTGATTGTCAGGCCGTGCGGGTGAGCCTGTGGGATGCACCAACACATGAGTTGACGGTCGTGGCGACGACGGGCTTGCGCGAACCAGCCAGGAGCACGCCAGATGGTTTAAGCACGTGGCTGGCCCGCCATCAACGCTCACGGGTGATTGCCGATCTGGAGGCCAATGCGCGCCAGGCACCGGCTGGGCAGCAGTATGTCCACATCCCCTTAGAGGATGGCACCCTCGCCCACTCCTATCTGGGGGTACCACTACGCACCGGCGATACATTGGCCGGGATTCTGGAACTCTTTGCGCGTCAACCGGGTGCTTTCTCATCTGAGAATGAACACCTGATGAGCATTGTGGCTGGGCAGTCGGCGCAGGCGCTGGTGAATGCAACTCGCTACGAGCAGGCCGATACGAGCCTGCGTATCCGTTTGGAGCAACTGCGGGCCTTGCAACGGGTATCGAGCCAGTTGGCGATCACCCTCAACCAGAAGGAGATCCTGTCCTATGTGCTGGAGCAGGCGATCAAAGCAACCGGAGCAACCCATGGCTTGATCGCATTGAAGGCCAATGAGGATGATGGCAGCGATGGGCAGTTGGCGCTACGTGCCTTGGGTGGTGCGTTGGCCTCCGCGATCTACCACCGCAGTATGCACAATCTCGTCCTTGACGGTAGCCACACATGCTTGATTGTTGAAACGGTGGGCTATGATGAGGCGACCCAAGACGCGATCATCGGCTCGGTGTTGGATAGTGTCGCGGCGACGGCGCATACCGCCATCCAACAGGGTGAGCCGGAGTTGAGTGATCAGATCGGGCCAAGTGAACGGATTGCGGTCTATCTGCCCGATGCGGCTTCGGCTTTGGCCGCCCCGATCTTCTATGAGGCGGGGGTGGCGGGGGTGTTGCTGCTACTCTCGCCACGCCCACGTGGTTTTGATCACGACTCGGTCGAGTTCCTGCGCGCCCTGACCCACCAGGCGGCGGTAGGTATTGGCAATGCGCAACGCTACGCCGAACTCGAACACCTCTCGCGCATCTTCCAGCGCCGTGCTTCAATGCTGAATGATGTGTTGGAGATTGGTCAGTCGTTGCGTACTGATGATTCGCTCGAAAGCCTGTTGGAACAGGTTGGCTATAGCGTCGTCGAGTCGGCCAACTTCCGCACCATTCTCTTCTGTCTGGCTGATCCCGACAATCCGCAGGTGTTACGCCCGGTGGCGGCGGCGGGTATTCCGCTGAATGAGTTGGATCATCTGGGTGAGGAGCCATTGCCGGAGGCGTTGGCCATCCGCTACCTCGATTCACGCTTCCAACTGGGCCATTGCTACTTTATTCCAGCGGAAGAGGCGTTGGCGCTGGAGGCCGATGTTCGTACCACGGTCTTCAACTATACCCCGTTTGATGATGATCGTCTGCCCGACGAGTGGCAGTGCAATGATCGTTTGTGTGTCCCGCTCTATTCCGCTGAAGGTAACCTGCTCGGCCTGATGTTTGCGAGTGACCCGCAGGATCGTCAGCGGCCTACGGCTCGCACCGTTGAGGCGCTAGAGGTCTTTGCCGATCAATCCGCGATTGCGATTGAGAACTACTACCTGCTGCGTGATGCGCGCGCACGGGCCGAGTTGATGGCGGCGCTCTTCCAGGTGGGTAGTGCGGCTACCAGCACGACTGATCTGGAGACTCTGCTTGATCGGGTCTACCAGGAGATTGTGAGCTACCTGGGCACGCCCAGTTTCTATTACATTGCGCGTTATGATGCGGAACGCGAGCAGCTATGCTTCAAACAGTTTTTGCGCCAGGGCGAGGTATTGCCCGAATATGAACAGGCAACCTTCGCTAAGAGCGGGCTGAGTGAGATTGTCATTGATACTGCGAAGTCGCTGCTGATCCATGATCTGCATTCCGATACCGAAATGGCTGGTAAGCGGATCTTACGTGCCGAACAGGGCGAGTTGGTGCGCTCGTGGCTGGGCTTGCCCTTGATCAGCCAGGGCCACGTCATTGGGCTGCTCAGTGTGCAGGACTTTAAGCCCAACGCCTTCTCGGAGCGCGATCAACAGTTCCTCAATGCGCTCTCAAGCCAGTTGGCGATTGCCTTGGAGAATGCGCGCCTCTTTGCCGAGCGTGAACGACGGATTGCAGAGTTGGATGTGATCAACCAGATTGGGCGGATTACCAGTTCGACCCTCGATCTGCCGTTGATGTTGCATCGTGTCTATACCCAACTTGCCAGTTCACTCACCATGGATTCCTTCTCCATCTTGGTCTATCAGGATGAAGTACAGGAGATCTTGCTCTCTTTTGAGGTGGATGATGGCAAGCAGGTTGTTGATCACATATCACGCAAACCGAGTCCGGGGAGCCTGACCGAGCAGATTATTCTGACGCGCCAGCCCCTCCAGTTCCAAGATCTGCGCGTGGAGGCGAACGATCATGGGTTGACCCCGATGCCCTTTGGGAGTGAGCGCCTTTCGGCGGCTTGGCTGGGGGTGCCACTCTTGGTTGGTGATGGACGTGTGGTTGGGGTGATGGCGGTAATGAGCTATACCCCCAATGTGTATGGCGAGCGTGAACGTTCCTTCCTCACCACAGTGGCCAATCAGGTGGCACTAGGGGTGCAGAATGCGCGCCTGCTGGCGCAGGCGCATGAGCAGGTGCAGCAGCTCGATCTGCTCAATCGGGTCTCGCTGATGGCAGCCACTGAGACCGATGTCCACCAGATCTACCAGACAATTGTCACGGCGATGTCTGAGGCTACCGGGGCAAATCAGGCCCGTTTGTTGCTCTACAACCGCCGTACCGGGTATGCGCGCAGTGTGGCGACGCTCGTTCCAGAGAAGGAACATACCGCGCTGGTGCTGCCACTGATCAATAATCCTGCGGTGGATTGGCTCGATGAACATAAGATGCCGCTGGTGACTGAAGATGCGCGCCATGAACCAGACTTGGAGCGTTCACATCAGGCGTTTATTGCGCTCGACATCCGCTCGTTAGCACTCGTTCCGCTCGTGGTGGATCACGACGTGATTGGTGTTGTGACCCTCGAGACAATTGGCCATCTCGGCGACTTCCGCCCGCAGGCGATTGAACTCTGCCAGACGATTGCCAACCAGGTCACGGCGGCGATCTCGCGTAGCCAAGCCTTTGCCGCAGCGCGTAATAGTGCCGAGGCGCTGGGTGAAAAGGTCAGCGAACTAAGTACCCTGCTGGATGCAGCGCGGATTCTCTCCTCGTTGCTCAAGCCCGAAGAGGTGTTGAACAAACTGATGGAGTTGGTCTCGCGCCAACTCAATGTCACCACCGTGGCACTCTGGACGATCACCGAAGGCAATATGCTGGTTCCCGCCGCGCTCGATGGTATCCCCAGTGAGCGGGCCGGGCGCATGCGCGTGCCAGTGGGCCAGGGGCATACCGGGCGGGTTGCCCAAACCGGCCTCCCGTTGATCATTGACGACGTGAGCAAGCATGGTGGTTCGATCTACCCGCGCTATGAGCGTGACAACAACCTCGTCTCGTATATGGGCGTGCCAGTGATCTATCGTGAGCGCACGATTGGTGTGCTTAGTGTGATGACCAACTATGTGCGCTTCTTCAGTGATGATGAGATGATGCTCATGGCGGGGCTGTCCGACCAAGCCGCCACCGCGCTGGAGAATGCGCGCCTCTTCCAAGAGCGCGAACGTCAGATCAAGGAACTCTCGACGATCAACGCGATTAGCGCGGCAGTCAATTCGACCACCGAACCACAGGATCTGCTCGAACGCCTGCACCGGGGTGTTGGCGAGATTCTTGATGTGAGTACCTCGATCATTGCTATCTACGACCCAGCCAATGATCTCTTGAGCTACCCGGTGGTCTATGATCGCGGTGTGCGTCAGATGCTCGATCCCTCTCCATTGGCGAATGGTACCAATGCCTGGGTGGTGCGCAATCGTCAATCGCTCTTGCTGCACACGATTGATGAAGTGCGCACCATGGGCTTGGTGGTTGAAGATGGTCATATTGGGGCCGATGATCAGATCGAACAATCCTATCTGGTCTGCCCGATTATCTTTGGCAATCAAGTTTTGGGTGTGATCAACATCCAGAGCTATGAGCAATATGCCTTTAACCAGCATGATCTGCGCTTCCTGACCACCGTCACTAACCAAGCGGCGGTAGCACTTAACAACGCGACGCTCTTTACCGAGACGCGCCAGAATGCGCAGGAGATGACGACACTCTTCGAGGTGACGCAGAATCTCTCTGGTACACTCGATCTGGACGAGACCCAGCACCTGATCGCCGATTCGGCGGTGCGGATGCTGGGGGTTGAGATGTGTGCGGTCTTGTTGATCGAGGCGGGAGAGATGACGAAGCCGTTGGTGTTGGATCGCGGTGAGATCATCAATGCCAATGATCTGGGCTTTCGTCTGGATGGGCTAACGGGCCAATTGCTCAAGCGCGATCAGCCCTTAGCTATCCGCGATTTCCCCAACCTGGATCGGGAGATCACGAGTGACCAGATCCGCCAGCATGGAGTACGCAGTGCTCTTGGGGTGGTGATTACCTCGCATGATGAGCGTCTGGGCGTACTCTGGGTGGCCTCGCGCATGTCGCAGGAGTGGAACAAGCGCCAGATTGCGCTCATCTCGATCTTGGCCAACCAAGCTGGGCAGGCACTGAAGAGCGCCCAACTCTACCAGTTGGAGCAGCAACGGCGGCGGCTGGCCGATACGCTGCGTGATGTGGCGCAGTCCTTTACCAGTACTCTGGCGCTGCCCGAAATCCAGACCTTGATCTTTGACCAACTCAAGCGTGTGGTAAACTATGATAGTGCGGCGGTGCTGTTGCGGGTTGGTACGACCGACCGGTTCCAGATTACTGAAACACGTGGGATTGGTGCGGTACCTCTGCGTGAAGCGACCTTTGCGATGGATGCGATTGCGCTCTTCCAAAATATGGCCATTGAGCGCAAACCATTGATGTGCGCTGACACCCTCAATGATCCGCGCTTTGCGATGATGCATGAGTTGGGTTGGCATGCGCGTTCCTGGATTGGTGCGCCGCTGTTGGTGGATAATGAATTGGTGGGGTTGCTCACCATCGGTGCCGATGCGCCTGATAGTTACGATGACGAGGCAGTTGAAGGTACCTTTGCCCTTGCCAGCCAAGCGAGCCAGGCGATTCAAAATGCGCGACTCTTCGATCAGATCTCCAAACTGGCGGCAGATCTGGAGCGGCGGGTATTGGAGCGCACTGCGGATCTGGCGCGGGCAACCGATCAGTTGAGTGAAGAGAAGGATCGCCTCGAAGCCGTCCACGCAATTACACTGGAGTTGACCACCCAACTCGATCTGGATAGTATCATCCAGCGTGCATTAGAGTTGATCTCGGAGAACCTGGGGGTTGCCCGTGGTTCGATCATGTTGCGTGACACCGAGAATGGCTCGTTGTTATGTCGGGCGGTACTCTACAACCGGGGTGATGTGCGCGGGGCCAACATTCCGCTCACCTTCCAGGGCAGCGAGGGGCTATCTGGGTGGGTCATGCGCACCCAGGAACCGGTCAATATCGGGGATGTGCGGCAAGATGCGCGGTGGGTACAGGAGGCGGGGCGCGCCGATGATGTACGTTCGGTAGCGGCGGTACCGATTAAGACCAACGACGCGGCACTAGGCGTGCTGGTGCTTTCTAGCCCGATGGAGCACTACTTCACCGACTCGCAGATGAATCTGTTGGGGACGATTGCCAGCGTGGTTGCTTCGGCAGTCAGCAATGCCCAACTCTACAACTTCATTACTGAACTCGCTACGCGCAACTCGATCCTGCTCGAAGAGCAACGCGAAGAGAGTTCGAAGAGTGCGGCAGTCTTCCGTTCGGTGACCGAAGGTGTGATCGTGCTCGACCCGCAGGGTCAGGTGACACTCTTCAACCCGGCGGCTGAGCAGGTGTTGGAGATCCCGGCGGAGCGCTTGTTGCATCAACCGCTCAGTCGGCTCCACGACCATGGCGAGGATGAAGATCAACGTAAGCGGGCGCAGACCCTCTATACTGGCCTCGTGAATGGCTTGAATCAGGTGCAGCAGACCGAGAAGATCTACAGTTCATCACTCGATCTGACCAACCCTAATCAGGTGATTGCGCTCAATATTGCGCCGGTGATCGGGCCGGATGGCCAGGGCTACGGCAATGTGATGGTCTTGCGCGACATCACCCGCGAGATTGAGGCCGACGAGGCCAAGCGGCAGTTCATCTCCGACGTGAGCCACGAGCTACGTACCCCGCTCACCGCAATCAAGGGCTATGTGGATGTCTTGTTGCTGAGTGGTACCCAGACACTGACCAGTGATCAGGTGAGCTACCTAGGGATCATCAAGAACAATACCAATCGGCTGAAGGCACTGATCGAAGATATTCTGGAATTCTCGCGCCCCGATGCCTCGAAGAAGCTCAACTTTGCCCGGCTTGCGATCCCTGATGTGATTGACGAGGTGGTCAGTTCGTTGCGGCTGGAGTATCAGCGCAAAGATATGACGGTTGAGGTGGATGCGCCCCATGATCTGCCGACCGTGATGGCCGATCAGAAACGGATCACCCAAGTGGTGTTCAACCTCTTCTCAAACGCGGTAAAATACACCTTCGAGGGCGGTCGCATTCATGTCCGTGCTTACCTCAATCGGGCTAACATGTTCCAGGTTGATGTCGAAGACACGGGTGTGGGGATGTCGCCTGAGCAGCGTAAAAAGCTCTTCCGGCCCTTCTACCGCGCCGACAACCCCTTGCGTGATGTGGCAGGTGGTACCGGGTTGGGCCTCTCGATTGCCAAGGCGTTGATCGAGCAGCACGGTGGCGAAATGTGGGTCACCAGTGAGATCGGTAAAGGTAGCACCTTTAGTTTCATCCTTCCGCTCGAGCAGACGGACGTGAACCAGGAAGAGGACGCCGCGTGAGTGCCATTCATCTCGACAACCGACTGGTTCACTACGAGGTCTTCGGACGCGGCCAGCCAATAATCTTCCTTCACAGTTGGCTCGGTTCGTGGCGCTATTGGGTGCCCACGATGGATCTGGCCTCTGAGCGGTATCGTGCGTATGCGCTCGACTTCTGGGGCTATGGGGAGAGTGACCGGCGCGGGACACAGTTCACGATCTCTAGCTATGTGGATATGCTCAATCGCTTTATAGGCCAGATGGGGATCCCCCATGCTTATCTCGTTGGCCACGGGATGGGCGGGATGGTGGCGATTCGGGCCGCACGTGAGAACCCAGAACGCTTCACCAAGGTGATGAGTGTATGTACACCGCTCTATGGCCAAGTGTTGAGTAACCACGTCAAGCCGGGTACCTTCTCCAAGTTACTTGGGCGCAGCAATCCCACCAATGTTTGGACGAAGATCATTCGCTCCATTCCCATCGCCGATAGTGATGTGCAGAAGGAACTCTACGAAGATACCGAAAGCCTGAGTGAGACGGTCTTGGGGAGTGTGCAAGAGTCGTTATTTGATACCGATCTACGTTCAACGCTGGCCACCCTGGATGTACCACTCTTGGCAGTCTATGGTGGCAAGGATGTGATCGTGAATGACGAACATGCCCAATTCCTCAACGAACTGAGCGACCGGCCAACCCAGTTGATCACCTTGCCGAAAGCCAACCACTTCCCCTTCTTGGAACAGTCAAACACCTTCTCGCGGCTGTTGTTGGATTTTCTGGTCTCCCAAGGTTCGCCAGTGGAGATCAAAGAGGAGTGGCGGCGCCGGGTCAATCAGCGCGAGTATCTATAATTGCATCAGACCAGCACATTCGCCGTATACCCAGCATCGCGGATTGTGTGTAGGATGGTGGCCAAACTGAGCGCCTCGGTGTGTTCGATGTAGAGGATGTGCTCGGCGAGGTTGGCGCGCACATGGGTGACACCGGGCAGATCGTTGAGCACTGCAAGCAGGATGCGGCGGTCATGCTGCTGGCACATGGTATGAATGCGGAGGATTTGGCGGGGCATTAGGTGGCTCGCTTTCGTTCATTCATTGCTGTGAGTTTCCCGGCGGGGGTTGGGGAGATGCGAAGCCGCCCCCGAAGAACTTTTTTTCTCTGATGTTGGCGGCTTCGCCGCCAACATCAGAGAAAAGAGGCTCTGGGGCGTAGTCTCAAACTCCACCGGAGGTGATGTTGCTTGGATAGGGAGATAGACATATGACCGAACCATCGGATGCCCCTCAAGAGGCAGTGCAGCGCAACACCAAGGGTCTCGTGATCGTGAATACCGGCAACGGTAAGGGTAAGACCACCGCCGCCCTCGGTATTCTGCTGCGTGCGTGGGGGCGGGAGATGCGGGTAGGTGGGGTGCAGTTTATCAAGAACGAGCATGCCAACTATGGTGAACTGCGCGCCCTAGCGCGGATGGGAATTGAGCTAACCCCAATGGGTGATGGCTTTACCTGGAAGAGCCGTGATATAGACGAGAGCCAAGCTAGGGCGCGGCATGGGTGGGAGGTGGCCCAGCAGATGATTCGCGAGGGCGGCTATGATGTTTTGCTGTTGGATGAATTCACCTACCCATTGCAGTATGGTTGGATTGATGTTGAGGATGTGATTGCTTGGTTACGTGAGCATAAACCACCGATGTTGCATCTGATCATTACTGGGCGTGGCGCACCAGAGAGCCTAGTGGAATTTGCTGATCTCGTCACTGAGATGCGCGAGGTGAAGCACCCCTACCGCGAGCAGGGCATACGTGGCCAGAAGGGGATTGAATTTTAGTAGGCGACGCGGTTCTTGCCGGTGCGTTTAGCGACATAGAGTTGCTGATCGGCGGTAGCGATCATTTGTTCGATATTACCATTGCGCAACACCGCCACCCCTAGGCTGAGTGTTACCCGTAGGCGCGGTTCGAGGGCATACCAGCAATAGCTCTCCACCGCATTGCGGATCGCTTCAGCAATCAGCACGGCTTCATCAAAGAGCGTATTGGGGAGTAGAATCAGAAACTCCTCGCCACCATAGCGTGCGACGAGGTCGCTCTCGCGGGTCTGCTGGCGCATGAGTTTGGCCACCGTGCGCAGCACATCATTGCCGAGCATATGGCTAAATTGATCATTCACCTGCTTAAAATTATCAATATCACCCATGATCGCACACAGCGTATGACGTAGTTGCACTGAGGTCGCGGCCAGTTCTTCGATATGGGCATCTACATAACGGCGGTTGAAGAGGCCGGTGAGGCTATCTTCGTTGGCCTCACGTTCAAGAATCCGGGTACGGGCCTCAAGCTCGCGGATCACCTCATGCTGCTCGGATTCATCGAGTGCCTCGCTGATCGTTGCGTGCGGAACATGGAGTAAGAGTTGGTCGGTAACATCACCGAGGTTATGCTGGATGATCACGACCGCTTTTGCCCCACGTTTAGAGGCAGCCTCGATGGCCTCCTTATTGGGAACGAGAGCGATAAACTGTGTTGTGGTCTGGAGCGAATTCCATAGCCCCCAGACACCGGGGTCGGAGCTATTGGCGATCAGCAGGGCGGGGCTAGGATGGCGGGCCAGCAGACCCTGGGCGGACACGACATTGGTCGCGACCATTGGGCGGTAGCCTTGGAGGCGCACGGTCGTTGCGATAGTGGCCCGTAGTGCTTCGTTGGGTTCGATCAGGAGGGCTTCGGGGCGTTGTTGGCCGCGCCGATCCTGCGGAATTTCGGGGACTTGTACCACATTGTGGCGACGGTCGAGCACATAGCTATTGCCAGAGATATGTTTCGCGGCCTGCTTCAACTCGGCTGAGACCTGACTGAGATGATCGACACTAGTGAAGGAGCGGATATTGGTACTCACCACCGCAATTGAGAGGCTGAGCAGACCAAACTGGCGAGCGACGCCATGGCGATCAATCCCGCGCAGGTACCCACGCTCCAGATCGGCGGGATCATAGAGGGTGCGCATTTTTTCATCAAAGCGAGCAATCAAGCGCTTACACAAAGCCTCTGGATCATTGCCAAAGTGAATGATCGCAAAATCATCACCACCGATATGGCCAATAAAATCATCGTGGGCGGTGATCTCCGTGATCACATGGGCCAAGAGATGGATGGCACGATCCCCACGTGCAAAGCCATAGGCATCGTTAAATGCCTTAAAGTTATCGAGGTCAATCCAGAGCAACGAGAAGGCATGGCCAAGACCGAGTTGACGTTCAAGTTCGGCTTGGAGTAGCACATTGCCGGGCATGCCGGTGAGCGGATTGCGCACCGGGAGTTGGGCTGCGCGCCGCAGGTGGCTACGGATGCGTGCCAGCAATACATCAATATCATAGGGCTTGATGATATAGTCATCGGCCCCACTATCAAAGCCAGTAACAACATCCGATGAGGTGCTGCGTGCAGTGAGAATGATCATCGGCAGATGCGCCGTGCGGGTATCATTGCGCAACTGGCGGATGGCCTCAAATCCGTCCATCAAGGGCATCATTAGATCAACCAACAGCAGATCGGGTGGTTGATCTTGGGCCATCCGTACCAATTCATCGCCATTACTGGCGATACGCACCTCATAGCCAACATCCTGAAGCGTCTCGCGGAGCAAGAGGCACAGGGCCGGATCATCATCGGCAACAAGGATTTGTTCGTGTACCGTCATTGCCAACCCTGGATCATTGACGAACTTGGCGATCGATCCGACATAGCGGGTTCCTTTATACTGTCATCAAGCATACCACAAGATATTATGCTCTGTTGATTCTTCTTGTGCATGTGCGAGGGCATGGGCAACGTTGTTGGGGCTTCGCCTCAAACCCCAATTTTTGTTGTGTTTTGGCGGTGAAGTCGCCCTCGAACCTCCACCGAAGGTTGCACATGCCCTGACTATCGTGCCGTACCCTAGCGGCTGCGCTAACCGCAAGTGGTATAATCCGAGTAACTTAACGCTTCAATAGCATCACGCGAGATCGTGTTGATGATACAGAAATGAGACAACTTCGATGCCCACCTTTAGTGAACTTGGCCTAAGTGAACCCATCCTGAATGTACTTAAGGATCTTGGCTATGATGAACCGACCCCTATTCAGGAGCAGGCCATTCCGGTAATGCTCTTGAATAGTGATGTGATTGCTCAAGCGCAGACCGGCACCGGTAAGACGGCGGCCTTTGCGCTGCCGATTGTCCAACGGTTGCGTGATGAGCGGGTGCCGCAGGCGCTGATTCTGGCTCCGACCCGCGAGTTGGCGATGCAGGTGGCCGAGGCAATCTATAAATATGGCAAGGGTCGGCGGATTAGTGTCGCGCCAGTGTATGGTGGACAGCCGATCTATCGTCAGCTCCGAGCGCTCGAACAGGGCGTGCAGGTGGTCGTTGGCACGCCGGGTCGGATTATGGATCATATGCGGCGTGGTACGTTGGTGCTGGATCAGATCTCGACGGTGGTGCTGGACGAAGCCGATGAGATGCTCGATATGGGTTTTGTTGAGGATATTGAGTTTATCTTACAACAGACCCCTCAGACACGGCAGACAGCGCTCTTTTCGGCGACGATGCCGGAGGCGGTGCAGGGCTTGGTGCAGCGTTATACCAGGGATGCCAAGCGCATCAGTATTGCGGCTGAACAACTTGCGACACCGCGTACTCGGCAGACCTACTACGAAGTGATGCCGCGTGAGAAGCTTGATGCCTTGTGCCGCATTCTGGATGTGGAGACGCCCAGTTCGGCGATCATCTTCTGCCGTACCCGCAGCGAGGCTGATGCACTTGGTGAGAGCCTGCAAGGGCGTGGCTATCTTTCTGAGGTGCTGCACGGCGATTTGAGCCAAGCCCAGCGTGACCGGGTGATGAAGCGCTTCCGCGAGGGCCAGGCCGAGTTGTTGGTGGCTACCGATGTTGCGGCGCGTGGGTTGGATATTCCCGATGTCACCCATGTGATCAACTATGATGTGCCCAACGACCCAGAGGCGTATGTGCATCGCATCGGGCGTACCGGGCGGGCTGGGCGCACTGGGTTGGCGATCACGCTGATCACCCCGCGTGAGCGGCGTATGCTCCAGATTATTGAGCGTGCCAGCCGATCCCGCATTCAGCGCCAGAAGTTGCCCTCGCTGGCCGATGTGGCGGCGCGCCGCCGTGAGGCGTTCCGCGATGCGCTGCGTGAGGTGTTGGAACAGGGCGATCTTGACCCGTACCTCCTCATGGTTGAGGAGATGTCTGAGGAGCATGATGCGGTTGATCTGGCCGCTGCGGCCTTTAAGTTGTTGCTCAACGAGGTGGAACAGGATGATACGATTACCAGTGTTGAGGGTGACGCGGCTGGCTCTGAGCCGGGCATGCAGCGCCTCTTCCTTGATGTGGGCCGCTTCGACCGGATCCGTCCCTCCGATATTGTGGGCGCGATTGCCAATGAAGTGGGCCTCTCGGGTAAGAGCATTGGCAGTATTGATATCTATGACCGCTTCTCCTTCGTGGAGGTGCCTAACGAACATGCCCAGAAGGTGCTGCACATCCTGAATGGGGTGAGCATGCGCGGCAAGCAGGTGCGGGTTTCGATTGCGAAGCCTAAACGCTAAACTGGCTGAAATACCCAGAAAACCACTTACCCAGAGGAGTGCCACCTCATGAGCGATACTACCCGCCAGGAACTGCTTGAGCGAGTAAAAGAACAGAGTGTTGCGTTTATCAACCTCCAGTTCACCGATATTCTTGGTATGGTCAAGACTGTGACGATTCCGATTGAGGAGTTGCCCGATGCGCTTGATCATGGGGTCTGGTTTGATGGGTCCTCGATTGAGGGTTTTGCGCGGATGGTCGAGAGCGATATGTATCTGGTGCCCGATCCGAGCACCTATTCGCTCATTCCTTGGGATCAGCATGCCGGGCTTTCGACCGCCCGGTTCATCTGTAATATCTACACCCCTGATGGGACGCCCTTTACGGCTGATCCGCGCCATGTGCTCACCTCGGTATTGGGGCAGGCGGCGGAGTTGGGCTATGGCTTTCATGTGGCACCGGAGTTGGAGTTCTTTCTCTTCCACCGTGATGGTGTGCAGCAGACGACGCCGTTGCCGCATGATAACGCGAGCTATTTTGATGTCTCGACTGATCAAGCAACGCTCATTCGACGCCAGATGGTGCGGGCACTACGCGGGATGGGGATCGTCACTGAGGCGGCGCACCACGAAGTGGCCGCCGGGCAGCACGAGATTGATCTGCGGGTGACCGAGGCGCTGCGGGCTGCCGATCATACCGTTACGGCGCGGGTGGCGCTGAAGGCTATCGCGCAGATTAATGGCCTGTATGCGACCTTTATGCCCAAGCCGTTGGCGACGGTGAATGGGAATGGTATGCATGTCCATCAGAGTCTGGTCGATCTGGCGACGGGGCAGAATGTCTTTTTCGACCCTGACGATCCATATGGGCTGTCTCCGATTGCGCGCCACTTTATCGCCGGGTTGCTGGCGCATGCACGCGGGATGTGTGTCATTCTGGCACCGCTGGTCAACTCCTACAAGCGGCTGGTGCCGGGGTTTGAGGCACCGATCTATATCTCGTGGGGACGCACGAACCGTTCGGCGTTGGTGCGGGTGCCACGGATCACCAACGGGCGCAACCAGAGTACCCGGATTGAGTTGCGCTGCCCCGATCCTTCGTGTAACCCCTACTTGGCCTATGCGGTGATGCTGGCGGCGGGGCTTGATGGCATCAAGCGCAAGTTGTCGCTGCGTGAAGCAGCCGAAGAGGATCTCTTTCACATCGATCCACGGGCGCGGGGGCTGGCGATGTTGCCCAGTTCGCTCGGTGCGGCGCTGGATGCGCTGCGCGAAGATGAGGTCATTCAGGCCGCGATTGGGCCGAATGTCTATGAGCGTTTTGTGGATGCGAAGCAGTTGGAGTGGGAGAGTTACCGTTCCTATGTGTCGCAGTGGGAGTTAGAGCGCTATTTGCCGATCTTTTAGGGCGTTCGGGGGCGGCACAGCCGCCCCCGAGATCTTTTTTTGTGGTGTTTTGGCGGCGAAGCCGCCAAAACACCACAAAAACCACAAAAAGAACCATGAACCATTGCCTGATCGCCTATACGGTTCCCCAAATGGCTACCTGGCAGCATGAAGCGGTGCTGGCTGGTGATGACCCGGCGTGCCAGCAAGCCTTGCTGGGGCCGGTTGAGGCGCTTGCGGCGGTGACTGAGGTCGTTCCATCTTGGGGGGCCACGACACCCACTGGGAGTTGGATCGAAATTCAGCTTCGCGCCCATACGGTGCAGGGCTGGTCGAAGTTCTATCGGGTGGCCACTTGGGATGCCGCACCCGAAGCGAGCCGCCGGACTAGTTTTGCTAGCCAGCAGGATGAGATCGGGTGTATAGCGACCGATACGCTCTTGCTCAACATTCCCGCTGATGCGCTCCAGGTGCGGGTATTGCTGTGTGCGCCGACGGGTGTTGCGCTGCCGCACCTCGATCTGCTGACCTTGTGTGTGAGTTGTAACAGCGACGCAGCGGCGGCAGCACCGGCCCCGGAGGTGTGGCCGTCGCCCCTCGCCATGCCGCTGCTCATCTCGCAGTATCTCAGTTTCCCCGACGGTGAGGGCTGGTGTAGCCCAACGGCGCTGGGGATGTGTCTGGCCTATTGGCGCACACACCTGGATGATCCGCGCTTGGCCGCCTTCACCACCCCTGCGTGTGTACCCGATCTGCTTGTGCCGATGATCTATGATCCGGCCTGGGAGGGCACCGGCAACTGGGTCTTCAACACCGCCTATGCGGCCAGCCTGGGGCTGTTTGCCTATGTCACCCGACTGCACAGCCTGAACCAAGTGGCGCGCTGGGTACAGGCGGGGGTTCCGGTGGTCTGTAGCGTTGCGTGGCGGGAGGGTGAGCTTGAAGGAGCGGTGGGAGCGACTGCCGGGCATCTCACGCTGCTGATCGGCGTGGATGCTGATGCGGTCACGGTGGCAGAACCGGCCAGCCGGGATATGGCGCAGAGCATCTGGCGCTACCCAGCGGATCAGTTTGTGGCCTGTTGGCAGAACAACTCGGCGGGAGCAGTCTATCTGGTCTATCCGCCCGATCATCCCCGACCTGCCCCTGGCGCGGATGATGCTTGGTTTTGAAAGTGCCGTATGAAGATCCTCTTTCTCTCGCCCTACCCGGCCTATCCGCCACGGGGTGGCGGGGCGTTGCGTATCTGGAACCTGCTGCGGGGCTTGGCTCAGCATCATGACATCACGTGTCTCAGTTTTGCCTCCGACGCGGCGGCGGTGGTGGCGCTGGCCCCCATGCGGGCGCATTGCCGCCTCGCAACGGTGATCGGACCGCCGCCGCGCAGCCTCGCGCAGCGCGCTAGGGCGACGCTTACCAGCCGACTGCCCGATCTGGCGTTGCGCAACGCCGCCCCGGCCTACCGCGAGGCGCTGAGTCGGTTGTTGGCCGCCGAGCGTTTCGATCTGGTTCACGCGGCCAGCCTGGAGATGGCCGATTATGGTCTGTTGGCGCGCCAATTCGGGGTGCCGCTGATCAGCCTGGATCAGTTTAATGCCGAGTACCTGTTGCAGCGGCGGGCGGCGCTGAGTGACCTACGGCGCGGTGTGGCGGGCACGCCACGGGCGTTGCTGGGCGGAGTCTACTCGCTGGTGCAGTGGCGTAAACTGGTGGCCTACGAGCGGCGCGTGGTGCGCGACTATGACCGGGTGTTGGTGGTGTCGGCGGAGGATCAGGCGGCGCTGGCGCGGCTGGCACCGCAGGCGAGTCTGCACGTCATCCCCAACGGGGTGGACACGAGTTACTTTGCGCCGCATGACCCTCCCCCCCCTGGCCTCCCTCGCCCGTTCGCTGCGCGAACAGGCGAGGGGGGAAGCGATCTGGTCTTTACGGCCACGCTGGATTACCGGCCCAACATTGACGCGCTGGTCTGGTTTGTGCAGCAGGTACTCCCGCGCATTCGGGCCGTGCAACCAGCGGCGCGTTTTGTGGTGGTGGGGCGGGCGGCGGGGCCGGCGGTGCGGGCGCTGCACGATGGCGACGCGGTGGTGGTGGTGGGTGAAGTGGATGACGTGCGGCCCTCCATTGGGGCGGCGGCGGCCTACGTGGTACCGATGCGCATCGGGGGTGGCTCGCGGCTCAAGCTGTTGGAGGCGCTCGCACTGGCTGCGCCGGTGGTGAGTACGCCGATGGGGGCCGAGGGCATCATCGGGCTAGAGGATGGGAAACACCTGTTGTTGGGGGCAACCCCGGCGGCGTTCGCGGCGGCCACGCTACGCCTGATCGCAGATCGGGAGTTGGGGCGCAGGTTGGGGGCGGCGGGGCGGGCGCATGTGGTCTCGCAGTATGATTGGCAGGCGATCATCCCGCGTTTGGAGGGGGTGTATGGGGGTTAACCGCCGAGGACGCGGAGGGGCGCAGAGGATTCTTTTTCTGTCGTCTCCTCGGTGGTAGATGGTATATAACCGCCGAGGACGCGGAGGGGCGCAGAGGATTCTTTTTCTGTCGTCTCCTCGGTGGTAGATGGTATATAACCGCAAAGGACGCGGAGGGGCGCAGAGGTCGAGGTTTAACCGCCGAGGACGCGGAGGGGCGCAGAGGATGGTGTTTTATCCGATCCTCTGCGCCCCTCTGCGTCCTTTGCGGTGAAAAGAACGGGGCAGATCTACCGCCCCAGGCGCGCCTTGAGCTGCTCGGTCAGCAACGGCAACACCTCATTCACGTCCCCAACGAGGCCATACGTGGCAACGCGGAAGATCGGGGCGTCGGGATCTTTGTTGATCGCCACAATCGAGCGCGAGGTGCGCATCCCGGCGAGGTGCTGAATGGCCCCGCTAATCCCGCAGGCTACATAGAGCTTCGGGCTAACCGTCTTGCCCGTCTGGCCGACCTGATGCTCGTAGGGCACCCAGTGATCATCAACCACGGCACGCGAGGCACCATAGGCGGCACCGAGCGCTTCGGCGAGGGGCGGAATGAGCTTGAAGTAGTTGTCCTTGTTGCCCAGGCCGCGCCCGCCGCTGACGATGATCGTGGCGTCGGCGAGGTTGACCGCGCCGCTCTTGGGGGCCACACTCACCACCTTGGTGCGGATGCTGGTGGCGGGCATGGCGACATTCTGGATGTTGCCGCTGCGCCCAGCTTGCTCGGCAGCTTCGGGGAAGCTCTGCTTGCGCGCCAGCACCACCACCGGGCGTCCGGCGGCGAAGGCGAGGGTGTTGATCACATTACCACCGTGCGAGGGGCGCACGGCGCTGATCTGACCACCGGAAACCGTAATATCGGTGGCATCAACCGCGAGGCCCGCGTTTAGATCGGTAGCCAGGGCGGCACCGAAGTCGCGCATCTGGAAGCTGGCACCGGCCAGTACCACTGCGGGCTGAGCCTGTGCGGCGACGGCTTTCGCCGCTGCGACATAGCCATCGGTGGTGTAACTGGCCAGGGACGCATCACTGACGACATAGACCGTATCGGCACCCAGGGCGACGGCCTGCGCCGCCAGATCACCGGTATCGCCACCGACCACCACCGCAGCGAGGGGGCCACCCAGGGCATCGGCGAGGCTCTTTCCCTTACCGAGTAACTCACGGGTAATCGCGGCAATCTTGCCGCCTACCTGCTCGACACATACGAGTACGCCTGACATTCTATCCTCCCTTGGATCGCACGCAGCGTCCTAAATAACCTGGTTCTCCAGGAGCTTATTGACCAGCGCGGCAACCTTGGCGGCAGCATCGGCCCCGGTAATCATCTCGCCATTGGGGCGAGCGGGGGCGGGGGTGCGGGCGCTCAGGGCGGCAGTCGGGGCGAGATCGGCAGCGCTGAGGCCCAGATCAGCGGCGCTCCAGACGGGCGGCTCGATCTTGGCGACGCGCTTGATCTTCAAGAGGGAGGGGTAACGCGGGCTGTTAATATCCTTGATCACACTCACGACGGCGGGTAGCGGGCTTTGCACGGTCTCGATCACCGTCTCTAGGTTGCGCTCGGCAGTGATGGACTTGGCCGCCGGGTCAACATCTTGGATTTTCCCCACATAGGTGATCTGGGGCCAGCCGAGGTGACGGGCGAGCGCCGGGGCGAAGGCACCGCTCTCATCATCGGTGCTGTTGCGCCCGGTGATGACGAGATCGACATCGCCCAGTTTGGTAATCGCCGCAGCGACGGCACGCGCAGCACCCAGCGTATCGGTATTGGTGAAGGCCGGATCACTGAGCAGCAGCGAATCGGTGGCCCCCATCGCCAGGGCGCGACGGATCTGTTCTGTCCAGCCGGCGTTGCCCAGTGAGAGCACCGTCAACTTCCCACCATGCTTCTCGTTCCAGGTGATGCCCTCTTCGACGGCATATTCATCAAAGAGGTTGATAATCTTCTCGATGCCGTCCGCATTGATGCTCAGGTCAGCATTGAGCTTGACCGAGTTGTCACGGGGAACCTGCTTCATACACACAACGATGTGCATTCTGTGATCTCCTTAGATTGCTCCTGCTCCGACGCGGTGCATTATATCATTTTTTGTCTGAAGGGAGGGTATGTTGTCCTTCACTACATTCGGTGGGGGTTTGGGGTGGCTACACCGCCCCCGAAGATCTTTTTTTGTGTTTTTTGGCGGCGAAGCCGCCAAAAAACACAAAAAAATAGGGTTTGGGGCTACGCCCCAAGACGCTATGCACCCCACTCGGTGGGATCATAAGCCGGCAACTCGCAGCGCAGCGGCGGACTGATACGTCGCCCCAGGGCAAAATCGGCCTGCAAGAGTTCCTGTAGCTCGCGGGTGCCCTCATAGATGATGCCGCCGCGTGCATTGCGCAGGTAGCGCTCCACCGGGTACTCATCCGAGTAGCCGTAGGCTCCGTGAATCTGGATGGCGTCGTCGGCGCACTCGAAGCTACTCACTGTCGCATGCCACTTGGCCAGGGTGGTCTCGCGGGTGTTGCGCTGGCCCTGGTTCTTCATCCAACCGGCGCGGTAGACCAGCAGGCGCGAGGTGTCAAGTTTGCGCACCATGTGGCTGATCATACGCTTCACTAGTTGATGATCGGCGATGGGGCCACCGAAGCTGTGGCGCTCTTCGGCATACTTCAGGCTGGCTTCGAGGCTGGCCTGGATCAGCCCGGTGGCTCCGGCGGCGACGGTGTAGCGACCGTTGTCGAGTGCGGCCATGGCGATCTTGAATCCCTCGCCCTCTTCACCTAGGCGGTTGGCGAGGGGTACGCGCACATCCTGCAAGACCAAGCCGCCGGTATTGCCCGCACGCATGCCGAGTTTGCCGTGCAGCGGGTAGGAGGCGACCCCCGGCATGGTGCGCTCGACAATAAAGGCCGAGATGCCGCGTGCGCCCTTGGTGGGGTCGGTCTTGGCAATCACGAGGAAGGTGTCGGCAATATCGGCGAGGCTGATCCAGATCTTCTCGCCATTGAGGATGTAGTCATCGCCATCGCGGCGGGCGGTGGCCTGCATGGCGACGGCATCGGTGCCAGAGTTGGGTTCGGTGAGGCAGTACCCGGCGAGTAGTTCGCCCTTGGCCTGGGGAATGAGGTAGCGCTGTTTCTGCTCCGCGCTACCCCACTGGAAGAGCGAGAGCGAATTGAGGCCGGTATGAACGCTGATCACCACGCGCAGGAAGCTATCTACCCGTTCTAGCTCCTCACACACCACCGCGAGGGCGAGGTAATCCATGCCTGCGCCGCCATACTTCTGGGGGATACAGATCCCCAGCAGACCCAACTCGCCCATACGCTTGAGGATGGGGCGAATATGCGGGCGATCCTCTGGCCCCTCGGTATGTTCGCCGCCACTCCGATCCCAGGTACGAATATGCGGAGCCACTTCACGTTCAGCAAAATCACGCACCGTGCGGCGTAGCATTTCGTGTTCGTCGCTGAGGAACATGCCGTACCCGGCAGTTAGATCGAGCATTGCGCAGATACTCCTTTGTAGCGCTTGTATTCGGATGTGGGCATTATACCGCAGGCGGGTACGAAGAAGGGGGAGCAGGTTCCTGCTCCCCCTTCTCAAAGTTAACGAACAACCAGTGGTAGATAGACATTGTAGGGTTCTACAATCTCTATCGTACCATCCGAGACTGCACTTAATCCACCGGCGGTTTGGATGCGAACCTTATAGATCCCAGCCTTGATCGAGGTATCTATCGTTGCAATGAGATCCGTATCCGATCCTGGCGCATAACTGACTGAACCGACCGACTGCATCTCGCTGGTTGTTACATCAACCAGATAGACCTTGGGTAACTCGCCGCCTAGCCCCGCAGTCCGAATATTGAAGGTATTGATCCCAGTGAGTAGTAACTGGGTGGGGGTGAACGACTCGATCTTCAAGGTACTATCCACGCCTGCCTGGAGCGAGATCATACCACCCTGCCAGAGTGTGTTATCAGATGCGTGTCCCAGTAATGAGACTGGCATCTCGAAGCTCTTCCCTTCTGGTTGAGCCAATACACGCCAGCGGAGTGCAACCAGCGGATGTGACTCACTGCTACTCCATGCCGTATAGACCGCCAGATCATAGGATCCATTGCCCTGGGCAACCCATGAGAGGCCATCAGGATTACTGCTAAAGCTAATCGGCTGACCATCCGGGTTAAGTGGCTGAATCTCCACCAATTCCAGGTAGTTGGATTTAGCTCCAATCAAGAGCTTGTACTCATCAGCCTGACCAGTCGCATGGATAATGGTCGTGAACTCAGATCCTACTGCAACCGTACCATTCACTTCGATCTCAGTCAGACGCAACTGATCATCTGAAGCGACGGGAAGATCGCTATCAGTAGCGAACTGAACAGGCTTGGTGACGATTTGGGCCGCAGGCTCATCAACCCCCATCATTGTCCCCACCACCACGCTAAGGTCATAGGTACTAGTCAGCGTGCCGCCAGTTGAGTTAAAGGCATTGACCGCTGCGTAGTACCTCCCAGTAGCGGGGGCTGTCCAAACGATCTGTGACGCCCAAGTCAGGTAATCATCATTGGAGGCCAGAAGTGTACCACTACTACTGTAGAGCCAGAGGTACGTATCGGCGTTATTTCCCAGATTGGACGTATATAGCGTATAGGTTGTCCCAGCGACTGCATCGAAATAGACCCAATCAACATCGCTAGTAGTATGGAAGTTGTGCGTTTGAGCACCCGATCCAATCATGATAGTGCGGGCTTGAGATGACATATCATCGGGTTCATAGGCATCAATCGGAATTCCTGCGGTACCCGTCACCGAGAGGTCATAACTCGTACAGTTCCCGGATGTGGAACTTGAGTAATGAGCGACCCGCACAAAGAGCGGATCGCTTGATGTTGCCGTCCAGACAATCCGTGAGGCCAAGCTGCCATAGTCATCGTTGTAGACCAACGAATTGCCATAGCGATCCATGAGTTGGAGGGTTGTATCGCCACATGTCCCAAGATTCGTGGTTGCGATCATATAGATCCAACCACTTGTTGGGTAGAAGTAGCCCCAATCCTGATCGCCAGGGATGTGGAAATTATGATTCTGCGCACTCGTATTGATCTGTATCGAGCGAGCAGTCGTGATAGCATTATCAGGCTCGAAGGTGTCAATGGTCGTACTGCTGATACTCGTTACCCGTAGTTCATAGGATGAACATGAGCCAGAACTTGTTGAGGAATAGTGACGTACCCGTGCATACAGGGTTGTACTACTACTCGAATTCCAGACAACACGTGAGGCTAGGCCATTATAGTCATCGTTGTTGGCCAGGAAGGTTCCACTGGAATTGTAGAGATCGAGCACGGTATCGCTACATGCACCCAGATTGAGGGTCTCGATGGTATAGGTTGTATCTGGTTGAGTTGTGAAGCCGACCCAGTCATAATCACCAGCGACATGGAAGTTATGTATCTGGTTGGTGGCGCTATTCACGCTGATTGAGCGTGCCTGTGTGATCGCATTATCCGGCTCATACGCATCACTACTGCCCATCAGAGTCAAGGTATAGTCGGTATTCGCCCCAAAGATACTAGCGTTGAATTGGCGCACACGCGCACGATATGTTCCATCACTCGGTGCGACCCAGACAATGCGTGAGGCGTAGCCATCAGTGTCATCATTGAAGGCGAGGAGGGTTGTTCCGCTGTTATCGAACAACTCCAGCACCGTATCGGCACGGGTGGCAAGTTGGGATGTCGCAAGAATATACGATACCCCGCGTGTTGCCGTAAAGACCACCCAATCCTGATCGCCCTGGCTATGGAAGTTATGGCGCTGTCCAGCCGCGCCATTGCCGATGGTTCGTGCAGTTCCGGCGCTGTTATCAGACTCATAACTATCGGGATTGGCGGGAGTGCCATACGCAAAGAGGCGCAGGGTATAGCCGGAATTGCTGCCGGTATTAGAGGCCGAGAAGGGGCGTACCCGCAGGAAATACTGCCCGTTATCAGGTGCAGTCCAGACAATCCGTGAGGCGAGCGAACCGGCCCCATCGTCATTGCTCACCAAGGGAACCGTGGCATTCGCGACAAAGAGATCGAGCACGGTATCAGCACGAGTATCTAGCAGTGCAGTCTCGAAGGTATAGCGATTCCCGGCGATTGCAGTGAAGCGTACCCAATCGGTATCATCAGATGCATGGAAGTTACGACTCTGGACAACGGGTGCCTCAGAAGTGCCTGGTACCACGACAAGTGCCTGGCTGGTCGTATTGTCTGATTCGTAGGAATCAGGGGCAACGATTGGCACCACACTGATTTGGAGATCATAAATGAGGCTTGGATTGCCAGCCGTAGGACTATAGTGGCGTACCTTGATGTAGAAGCGTTGCGCACTATAGATATTGATACTTATTCGCGAGGCAAATTCACTGTAATCATCATTCGTACTGATGAGTGTGCCGAGGTTACTATACAGTTCGAGTACTGTATCGTTGGAAGCCGCAAGATTGAGTGTTCTGATATCATAGGCCATATTGGCACTCGCATCAAAATAGACCCAATCTTGATCGCCGGGTATATGGAAGGTGTGACTCTGGGGCGTAGCGCCTACACTAATGGGGCGAGCGGAGCCTTGGCTATTATCGGCTTCATAGGCATCACCCACAACCCCAGTATTGATCACACGTAGCGAATAGGTGGTATTAACCCCTGCTTCATTACGATAGTGAAAGACCCGCGCATAATAGGTTCCGCTGCTCGGTGTTACCCACGAGATCCGTGATGCGAAGCTGCCGGAAGAGTCATCATTGTAGGCTAAGCGTGTACCGGCATTGTTGTAGAGTTCGAGAACGGTATCACTGGTTGAGCCAAGATTGAACGTCTCAATGACATAGGTATTGCCTGCTGAGGCACTGAAGGAGACCCAGTCCTCATCACCACGTATGTGGAAGTTGTGTGTTTGACTGGCTCCACCAACAGTGATCGGCTTTGCGGTACTGCGGGTATTATCGGTCTCGTAGGCGTCAGCAGGTGTCTGAGGCGTATTTGCAATGATGCGTACCGAATAGGTGCGGTTTGCGCCGCCTTGATTTCCAAAATTGTTGACACGTATATAGAAGGTGCCACTACTTGTTGACTGCCAGGTGATGCGCGAGGCAAGATTGCCCGATGCTATATCATCGTTCATCGCAATCACCGTAGTCGCATTACTGCTATACAGGGTCAGCATGGTATCAGCGGCTGTACCGAGATTGAAGGTCTCAATCTGGTAGGTTGTTCCGGCTATGGCGCTGAAGCGTAGCCAATCCTGATCCCCATTCTGGTGGAAGTTATGTGGCCCATGAGACGTACCATCGGTCAGGATGGTCTTAGCTTGACTGCTACTATTGTCAACCTCAAACGTATCGGCAGTTACTGTTCCCCCACACGGTATTGCTTGATTGAGTTCAACCGCCTGCGCGGCAAGCATGGTTGTGTTGTACTGGCTTGATCCCGTACCATACAGCGCCGCCGCCGCACTGAGCAGCGCATTATACAGATCATTGAAACTGGCTTGCTGATTCAAACCACCGACTAGCGTTCGATAGAAGATGCGCTCAGTTGCATTACGCCCAATCGCAGTGATGGTGCGCCCATTGAAGGTACCACCATCCGACATTAAATAGGCGAGTTTATTCGGAATACCACTATTGATATGTACCCCACCGTTGTCTTGGGTGGTACAGACATAGTTACTGACGCGATCCGGCTGGTTGTATAGTGTCGGGTTGGCCATACTGCGGATCGGCCCGCCGTTGGCATCTTCACCGATCAGCCAATCGTCACGATCAACCATGGCGGCAAAAATATCCGACATGGCTTCATTGATGGCACCTGACTGATTGAGATAGGCTAAGTTGGCCGTATATTGGGTGACTCCGTGCGTCCATTCATGGGCTATGATATCGCGCTTGGCCCATCCGGGGCCGTATGCGGTATATGATCCATTCCAAAATGCATTGGCCATGGTGCCGTAGCGCACAATCGCGACCATTTGTGCGCCACGATTATCAAAACTATCCCGTCCATGGGTGTTGAAGAAATAGTTGTAGGTGTCACCTGTATTGACGAAGGCAGCGACACAATCACTACTTGGTGTGCCTACTGCACCAGACTCACGGTAACAGGGGCTGGAGCCACTCGTGGTGTTATTTCCATCATAGATGGCCCGATTAAGCCCTTCTTGGTGGTTCGAGTAGGTAATCCATGGCTTGCCCGTTTCGGCATCAATGATCACTATTGCGCTGTTACTCTCATCGGCGGTGGTGAGAACCAGATGGTAGGCTAGTGCGGTAGGGCCAGGGGTTAAAGCAAATAGATCCGGGTTGAAAAAGACCAACTCGCTCTGGGTGAGGGTTGGTTTGTTCCACTGGGCCTCAATTGCCGCTGTGATGGATTCGGCATCCTCTTCTGGTGTTGCTGCCTGAACTTCACGTTGTGCGGCAAGGCGTACTGCCTCCTGCGCAATTTTGTATGCCTCCTCGACACTGAGGCTTGGCTTACTATCTGCCGCAATGGATGTGAGATAGGTACCACTGATGCTACGTACCTCATCTCCCTCGACTTGTAGAGTCAATCCAGCACTAAATACTGGTATCTCGCCTTTCACTTGCCCAAGCCGCACCACATGGAGTGACGCATCGAGTGGTTCACTCGAAACGACCTTCCAACCGAGATCTTCAATACTCGCTAACTCGCCCATGGTGGTTGTATTGACAAAAGTCAACGCAACATCCTTGGGATTGACCGGCCCTTGTTGGGCATCTAACTGGGCAGCAACGGATTGACCTAAGCTCGGATGGGGGGCAATAAGCTCATCCTGAAAAATACGCTGCGGTACTTCTGGCGGGGCAGCCTCTTGGGCTTGGATCGAGGGCACTCTACGATCTGGATAACCGAATAGGAACGACATGACGATTAGGAGCGTGAGGAGGGGTTTGATGCTCTTCATCCTGTTATCCGTTCTCCGTTTGCGAATAAGTATGCGACACGCTAATTATGTGTGTAATAAATCACATTTTAAATAGACATTTTTTAACTGGATTTCAGTGATATTATTTTTCATTTCTCACCTATTATACGGTAATCATGTTGAGAATAGTAGATTCCTAACCTTATAAAAAAATAAGTTATTCGTGGGCTAGGCGTATCGCGGCGGCCCAGCCGCCCCCACCCCACGTTTGCCCGCCCTAACCCTATGCTACAATATGGACACGATTGCACTGATCTGAACCTTCAGTATCCATAGGGAGCCTGCATGACTGCGTATCTGGTGACTATCGGCTTGGAGATCCACGCCCATATTAAGACCGCCTCGAAGATGTTTGACGGCTGCCCCGCCGATTATGCCGGTGCCCCGCCGAATAGTTATGTCTCGGCGGTGAGCCTGGGGTTGCCCGGAACATTGCCGGTCCTGAACCAGCGCGCCGTCGAGTTGGCGGCGTGCGCAGGGATGGCGCTCAACTGCCGGGTCAACCAGCGTTCGGTCTTTAGCCGCAAGTTGTACCTCTACCCCGATCTGCCCAAGGGGTTCCAGATTACGCAGTATGATGAGCCGATCTGTAGTGATGGTTGGGTTGAGATTCGGACTGCGGCGGGTGAGACACGCCGGATCGGGATTGAACGCCTGCATATCGAGGAAGATACCGGGCGGCTCGTGCATGCCGATGATGATTCGTCGCTGATTGACTATAACCGTAGTGGTACGCCACTGATGGAGATTGTCAGCCGTCCCGATGTGAGTACGCCCGAAGAGGCGCGCTTGGTCTTTGAGAAGATCCGCCAGATTCTGGTCTGGATCGGGGCGAGTAGTGGCAATCTGGATGAGGGGGCGGTGCGCTGTGATGCGAATGTGAGTGTGCGTCCTGAAGGTCAGGTTGAGTATGGGGCCAAGGTCGAGATTAAGAATATCAACTCGTTCCGCTTTGTGGAGCGGGCGCTTACCTATGAGATCCAGCGCCAGATCGAGACACTGAATGCCGGGGGCAGCGTGGTGCAGGAGACCCGTGGCTGGCGCGAGGATCTAGGGCGCACCGAGGGGCAACGCTCGAAGGAGTTTGCCCACGATTATCGCTACTTCCCCGAACCCGACATTCCGCCGCTTGAACTGAGCGCTGCTTGGATCGCCGAGCGTAAGGCGGAACTGCCCGAACTGCCCGATGCGCGGCGGGCGCGCTTCGAGAGCGAGTACGGGCTGAGCCTCCAGGATGCCGATCTGTTGACGCTGGAGCGTCCGGTGGCCGACTACTTCGAGCAGGCGGTGGATGCGGCGGCGGTGGCTGGGAGTAGTGCCAAAGAGGTTGCGAATTGGGTATTGAATGAGGGCTTCCGCTTGCTCAAGGAGCGCGGTGAACCGGCGACAGCGCTGGCTACCCGCATGCCAGTGGCGAGTCTCTCTGGCCTGATTGGGTTGGTGGTGAAGGGCGCAATTACCCGTGGCGTGGCCAAGCAGCTCTTTGAGGAGTGTTTCGACCGTGGCGCTGATCCGGTGCAACTGGTGACCGAGCGCGGCCTGACGCAGATCAGCGATAGTGATGCGTTGCGGGTGGCGGTGCGCGAGGCACTGGCTGATCCTAAGGCGGCCAAGGCGATTGGCGAGTATCGCGGTGGGAAGGCCACGGCCATTCAGTTCTTGCTGGGGATGGTGATGCGCGCCTCCAAGGGTCAGGCCAACGCCCAGGTGGTGCGCAGCCTGCTTGAGGAGGAATTGGCAGCCCAATGACACGCAGCGACGAGACCCAACCCAGTCCGATTGATTTGCTCGAATCGGCGCGCGCCAAATATTCGCTGGCGTTGGGGCGCTTGCGGCGTGGCCCGCCCGAATTGGCGTTGCTCAGCCTGCATGGCAGCATCGAGGATGCCTTGCGCTCGTATGCGATGCGCCACCGCTTGCCCGCTATTGCCGAGCCGTTCCCGCAATTGGTTGAGGTTCTCGCCGCCGACCCGCAGGCGCGGCTTGATCCGACCGAGGCGAACATTATTCGCCGGATGCACCGCCTACGGGCGCGGGTGGCGCATGGCGAACAGATCACCTTGGCGGCGGAGACGCTCGACGCTTACCATCGCCTGATCGCCCGCTTGTTGCCGTTGTTCGATGTATTGGTGGTTGGCCCCGAAGATGCCGGGGCGACCATCCCGCTGGCGCGTCCGGCTGAAGCGCCGACCCAACCCCGGCGGCGCTACGATGATGTCCCGGCCATCCCACCGCGCCACGATGCCGACTCGGGGCGCACAACTACCCGCATGGTACGCCCGCCGCCGCGTGAGCGCACCGCCTACCCCGATGATGAACTGGCGCGCTATGTCGCCCGCCCACCCCGGCGTGCTCAGACCGACTACGACCGGCTGGGGCAGGTGGGCGGGAATAGGTGGCAGCGCAGCTTCCAACAACAGCCATGGGTCTTACCGGTGCTGATTGTGGTTAGTCTGGCGTTGATCGTGGCGGCAGTGGCAATCAGTTTCCAGCAGATCCGCGCTGTGCGCAGCCTGCCGACGCCCATCCCGACCAGTATGGCTCCGGCCTTCAGTACGCCCACGGTGGCCTCGCGGATCGAGACCGGGGCCACCGCAGATCCGGCGCTTATTCCACCCCCGGTTTCGCCGGTGGTGATCGTTTCGCCCACCCCAGAGGCTCCGGTTGAACCGGGGACGTTGGTACTTGGTCGGAATGCGCGGGTGGCGATCCAAGAGCCGCTCAATATTCGTGCTCAACCCGGCCTCAATCAGAGCGCGGTCTTGTTGGCGATAGATCCTGGCACGCAGGTGCTGTTGGTTGAAGGCCCCACTGTTGCTGATGGCCTGAATTGGTGGAAGGTGCGGGTGGCGAATATTGAGGGCTGGTGTGCCGGGGATTATCTTCAGGGAGAGTAGCGAGCATGTACGAGGGTTTACATATTGTCCACCGCCACCACGGCGCGATTGACCTGCGGAGCGATACGGTGACGCTGCCAAGCCCGGCCATGCGCGAGGCGATGGCGCGTGCCGAAGTGGGCGACGATGTCTATGGTGAAGACCCGACCATCAACCGCTTGGAGGAGATGGCGGCGGCGCTGTTGGACAAAGAGGCGGCGGTGCTGGTACCGAGCGGCACGATGGGCAACCTGAGCACACTGCTGGCCCACTGTGGGCGTGGCGACCGGGTGATTATGGGGGATCAGTGCCACATCTACTGGTACGAGGCGGGTGGTGCTTCAGCCTTGGGGGGCATGGCCTACCATCCTCTCGCTACTGCTACGGATGGCACGCTTGATCTTGATCAGTTGCGTGACGTGGTCTGCTTGGGCGATGATCAGCATGAAGCACCCGCGAGTCTGATCTGCTTGGAGAATACGCACAACCGCTGCGGGGGTGTGGTGTTGCCGTTGAGCTATCTGGCCGAGGTGCATGCGCTGGCCCAGGATGCCATGCTGCCGGTGCATCTGGATGGGGCGCGCATCTTCAACGCGGCGATTGCATTGGGGGTGCATGTGCGTGAGATCACGCGCCATGTGGATAGCGTGCAGATCTGTCTCTCGAAGGGGTTAGCGGCTCCGGTTGGCTCGTTAGTGTTGGGGACAGAACGCTTTATCGCACGGGTGCGGCGGATGCGCAAGATGTTAGGTGGTGGGATGCGCCAAGCCGGGGTGATCGCGGCGGCGGGGATCGTGGCCCTTGATCAGATGGTGGATCGGTTGGCGGAGGATCATGCCAATGCGCGGATGTTGGCGCTGGGCCTTGCGAAGGTGCCGGGTCTGCGTATTGATCTGGAGCGGGTACAGACCAACCTCGTGCGCTTTGAGTTGGACGTTACCGATCTGCGGGTCGAGGAGTTCTTGGGGCGGCTACGCCAGCGCGGGGTATTGATGGGGGGCATGGGGGGGCGCACGGTGCGCGCCGTGACCCACTATGGGGTCAGTGCTGAGGATGTGGCGCATGTGTTGGATGTGGTGCGCGAGGTGGTGTAGTGGTTCTCTCATCCCCTGCGTCACGGGGCGGTGGTGGGGCGGGCTTCGACAGGCTCAGCCCACGGATCATCCCCTGTGTCACGGGGTGGCGGTGGGGCGGGCTACTTCTCTGGTTGCGGGATGATTTCGAGCAGGCTATCTGAGGAGAGCGTAACGAATTGCTCAATCTCCATAGCATAGGTACGGATTACCTGCTCAACCGTGACAGATGATGGTCAAATAATAACTTCATACACGAACCACCAAAACCTGTGCTTCACGGTTAGCAGCAAAACTCAAGCACGCACGAATATCATCTGTGGTGAGATCAGGAAAATCGTCAAGGATCTCTGGGATTGTCATTCCTGCCGCGAGATAGGACAAGATATCATAGACCGTATAGCGCAGACCACGGATTGTTGGCTTCCCGCTGCGCACATTGGGGTTGATTGTGATTAGGTCATGATAATTTTTATGCATTGTTTACTCCATCATATAGATGACACTTCCACACTCTTCCCTCGCCCACTATTGTAGCATGCTCGTAGATGTTTTTCATGGTGCGGGGCGTCATCATCCCATGCGTAACGGGGCGGTGTTGTGGCGTGTCCGCAGATGACGCAGATTTCGCGCTCGTTATTGTTGCCTGGGGAAAGGGATACGGGTAGGGGCGCGTCGCGACGCGCCCAGCCCGTGTGCCCCAACCTATCCCGTGGTTGCCCACCGTATCGGCGCATCCCGTGGGCGCGTCACGACGCGCCCCTACATCCGCACAGGGGAGTCCCAGATCTCAGTCGGTCGTTGGTGCATCGTGACCAGATGGAAGCCTGTGCTCCGCCTATGGGGACGCCCCTTCCGGCGTTTCAAACCCCTTCATTTCGGGGCGGATCTAAGCACCCGTGTCCTTTAACGGGGAGGTATACTCATAGGCGTTCGGTTAAAGAGGGGCTTCGTTGTGATGAATCCCCACCGCCTCCTTGGGAGTAAAACCTATCAACCGCAGAGGACACAGAGGTACGCAGAGGGATGGGTTTCGCGCTCCCTGTGGGTACGACCTCTGGTTTTTCCTCTGCGCTCCTCGGCGTCCTCAGCGGTCAACAACCGAGGCGCAAGAGGATGCTTAACCGACTGCCTATGGGGGTATACGCCCTCGATCAGTGTTTCAAACCCCTTCATTTCGGGGCGGATCTAAGCACCTCTCTATTTTTTGAGTGCCGGCTTTGTTTCTCAGGTTTCAAACCCCTTCATTTCGGGGCGGATCTAAGCACACCAAGAAACATTCATCCTGCACGCGGCATGGCTCCGGTTTCAAACCCCTTCATTTCGGGGCGGATCTAAGCACGCTGCTCCAACACAGAATGCAAGTTCTGTGATGGATGTTTCAAACCCCTTCATTTCGGGGCGGATCTAAGCACTCAAGTCCCTCCGGCGGTTGTAGCTCAGTTGGTAGGGTTTCAAACCCCTTCATTTCGGGGCGGATCTAAGCACTCGAGCGGAACCGCTTCGAGCTCCACCCTGAGAACCCGTTTCAAACCCCTTCATTTCGGGGCGGATCTAAGCACAAAAAGTACGTGCCAGGGCAGACGCTGGCTGTGCAGCTTTCAAACCCCTTCATTTCGGGGCGGATCTAAGCACGAGTGAGGCGGTCGGCGACGGGCTCGAGCTCAACCTGCTTTCAAACCCCTTCATTTCGGGGCGGATCTAAGCACTGTGGGTGACCCAATGTCACCCACATCTCCACCCGAGTTTCAAACCCCTTCATTTCGGGGCGGATCTAAGCACAGACTAAGTCTGCCGTCGCCGCGGCCGGGGACCCAATGTTTCAAACCCCTTCATTTCGGGGCGGATCTAAGCACACCGGGCAACCCCGCAAGAGTGGCGGGCAACCGTCACGTTTCAAACCCCTTCATTTCGGGGCGGATCTAAGCACACCCCGCAAGAGTGGCGGGCAACCGTCACCCCGATCGTTTCAAACCCCTTCATTTCGGGGCGGATCTAAGCACCGGTTTCGCGCTCCTGTTCGCCTTGCGGGCTCTGGTTTCAAACCCCTTCATTTCGGGGCGGATCTAAGCACTCGCCCATAAGTGTCAGGTCCTGCACGACGGGGCAGGCGTTTCAAACCCCTTCATTTCGGGGCGGATCTAAGCACTTGCGCGCGACCTCGTCGCTCGCAGTGATCAGGGCTTGTTTCAAACCCCTTCATTTCGGGGCGGATCTAAGCACTGTGACAGGGATGGGGTGCACAACCCTGTCCCAACCTGTCGGTTTCAAACCCCTTCATTTCGGGGCGGATCTAAGCACGGAGAACGACCGTGAGCTTTGACAAGCTGGCCCGCAAGTTTCAAACCCCTTCATTTCGGGGCGGATCTAAGCACTGCTGGACGTCGTCGTCCATAGCTACACTAAAGGAGTTTCAAACCCCTTCATTTCGGGGCGGATCTAAGCACAACCCGTGGTGGTAATGAGCATCCGGCGTAGGTGAAAGTTTCAAACCCCTTCATTTCGGGGCGGATCTAAGCACCGGGGGGCCCACTCACCACCTTGGTGAGTGGCAATTCGCGTTTCAAACCCCTTCATTTCGGGGCGGATCTAAGCACTGGCCGCCCAGCGCGCGGCCTACACACTCGTCGCCCGTTTCAAACCCCTTCATTTCGGGGCGGATCTAAGCACTGGCGTTCGAGAGTGACTTGGTCATAGGCGGCGCTATGGTTTCAAACCCCTTCATTTCGGGGCGGATCTAAGCACTCAGGGCCGCCGCGGCCGAGACCCGCGATCCGGCCCGTTTCAAACCCCTTCATTTCGGGGCGGATCTAAGCACGCAGGCATCCTCGAAGCTCTGCTTCGCGGAGACCGGGGTTTCAAACCCCTTCATTTCGGGGCGGATCTAAGCACAAATATTGCGAGAAATGTCGGACATGGTCTGTTGTTTGTTTCAAACCCCTTCATTTCGGGGCGGATCTAAGCACGGCTTGTCTTGAAGAACCTGTTCAGCAACATCTTTTAGTTTCAAACCCCTTCATTTCGGGGCGGATCTAAGCACCTTGCCGTTGGCAGGAGGGCCACTGACTAAAGTTTTGTTTCAAACCCCTTCATTTCGGGGCGGATCTAAGCACGGGGTTTATTACGAAACTACCCGAAGACCTTATAAAAGTCTCAAACCCCTTCATTTCGGGGCGGATCTAAGCACTCCGTGCCCAGCAGATCGCTGAGGAGGAGGGCTTGCTGTTTCAAACCCCTTCATTTCGGGGCGGATCTAAGCACGATCAGCGCTACTTCCCCGAGACGGGCCACAGCATCGTTTCAAACCCCTTCATTTCGGGGCGGATCTAAGCACTTCGACGGCTACTGCAGGGGCTCACGGTAGGGTTCGCGTTTCAAACCCCTTCATTTCGGGGCGGATCTAAGCACTCTCCCTCATTACGGAGATAGCAGAGCGGCCTCCGAGTTTCAAACCCCTTCATTTCGGGGCGGATCTAAGCACGCCATGAGGCGGACCTTCCAGCGCGAGCTGGAAGAGGTTTCAAACCCCTTCATTTCGGGGCGGATCTAAGCACACATTACCGATAGCACGGCGATTATTCCATAAATCGCGTTTCAAACCCCTTCATTTCGGGGCGGATCTAAGCACAACCGAAGCGCTCCATTCCGCCGTTGCGCTCCCAGTACGTTTCAAACCCCTTCATTTCGGGGCGGATCTAAGCACACCTCAAACTCTGGTGTGCCGGCGTCCCAGAACTCTAGTTTCAAACCCCTTCATTTCGGGGCGGATCTAAGCACTGTGACAGGGATGGGGTGCACAACCCTGTCCCAACCTGTCGGTTTCAAACCCCTTCATTTCGGGGCGGATCTAAGCACTTCGCTATGCCCAGGCTGACCCCGTGTGGTTTGAGCGGTTTCAAACCCCTTCATTTCGGGGCGGATCTAAGCACGTGGGGGTCACTCATCTGTGACGGTCAGCGCGTATCTGTTTCAAACCCCTTCATTTCGGGGCGGATCTAAGCACGCGTATCTGCCCCCACATTGGCGATCGACACCGTTGAGTTTCAAACCCCTTCATTTCGGGGCGGATCTAAGCACATGGCCCAATCCCGCCTGAAACGGCGGATGGCTTGAGGTTTCAAACCCCTTCATTTCGGGGCGGATCTAAGCACTGTGTTTGGCTATCCGATCGGGCCTCAGCACGAGGGTTTCAAACCCCTTCATTTCGGGGCGGATCTAAGCACGCCTCCCGGTCTTTGGCTACCCGCTCACTGAGCAGCGGATCTAAGCACCCACTCCCGCCCCACCGAACTGGTGGACGGAGCCAACAGTTTCAAACCCCTTCATTTCGGGGCGGATCTAAGCACCAGCCCGGCTGTCAGTTCTTCCCCGAGACGGGCAAGAAGTTTCAAACCCCTTCATTTCGGGGCGGATCTAAGCACCCTAACTGCTCGTCGGGTAACGGGTGTCTGACGGTGTTTCAAACCCCTTCATTTCGGGGCGGATCTAAGCACGACCTATGCTTTAGCTTGAAGGAGCTTGCTATGAAAAGGTTTCAAACCCCTTCATTTCGGGGCGGATCTAAGCACCCGAACCGCGTCACCCGGTTCCAGACCACGGGCCTGTTTCAAACCCCTTCATTTCGGGGCGGATCTAAGCACACTAATCGTGGGAGCGGAAGCGAGATCCGCTATATAGTTTCAAACCCCTTCATTTCGGGGCGGATCTAAGCACTTGGGAGCGGAAGCGAGATCCGCTATAGGGACGAAGTTTCAAACCCCTTCATTTCGGGGCGGATCTAAGCACTTCCAAATGTTGGAGAGAGCCAAACGGCAAAAGGAGGTTTCAAACCCCTTCATTTCGGGGCGGATCTAAGCACAGTGTATCTCCCTCATAATGAGGGAGGTTCCGGTTGTTTCAAACCCCTTCATTTCGGGGCGGATCTAAGCACTCGTGGCGGATGGCGCCTCGTACGACCGTCGCTGTAGTTTCAAACCCCTTCATTTCGGGGCGGATCTAAGCACAAAAAAGCTCTCGAAAGGAGCAAGACTATGACCCGCGTTTCAAACCCCTTCATTTCGGGGCGGATCTAAGCACCTTCGATCGTGGGGTGTTGAACCCCACCAGCGACACGGTTTCAAACCCCTTCATTTCGGGGCGGATCTAAGCACGAGTTTCACAACTTCACTCCCACCGGCCACAAGGCCGAGTTTCAAACCCCTTCATTTCGGGGCGGATCTAAGCACCGTGAGCGGCGTTGTCCAACACAACGGGATGTGGAGTTTCAAACCCCTTCATTTCGGGGCGGATCTAAGCACATCTGGGATTTACCAACATCATATTTGACGGCGAGGAGGTTTCAAACCCCTTCATTTCGGGGCGGATCTAAGCACAAGTGGCGCCGGCCCTGGCTTTGGGGCCGCCGCCGCAAGTTTCAAACCCCTTCATTTCGGGGCGGATCTAAGCACTGATCACACAACCCGGAGGCTCCGCCCCCACCAGTCGGTTTCAAACCCCTTCATTTCGGGGCGGATCTAAGCACACTGCTCGGGCCGGGGCCGGCTGGTGTAGTCGCTGTTTCAAACCCCTTCATTTCGGGGCGGATCTAAGCACACGGAGCCGTCGGCCCCAATGGTGAAAACACCGTGTTTCAAACCCCTTCATTTCGGGGCGGATCTAAGCACTTACCACAACCGTGCTTATCGAGCTCTACCCGCCCTTGTTTCAAACCCCTTCATTTCGGGGCGGATCTAAGCACACCATGGGCGAGAAGCCTTGTTCATGCGGGGGTAAGTGTTTCAAACCCCTTCATTTCGGGGCGGATCTAAGCACACTCTCCCCCCAAACCTCGCACAAGGGGAGAGAGAGAGGTTTCAAACCCCTTCATTTCGGGGCGGATCTAAGCACCCCCAGTCGACGCCGTCGACGCCAAATTGGTGGGTGTGTTTCAAACCCCTTCATTTCGGGGCGGATCTAAGCACGTCAACGACCCCCGCAACATGGCCATCCAGAGCCTGAGCGTTTCAAACCCCTTCATTTCGGGGCGGATCTAAGCACACCCGCAGGAAGATCAGTCGTGCTGGTAGCCGCACTAGTTTCAAACCCCTTCATTTCGGGGCGGATCTAAGCACTACACCCCGGCAGTGTGCCGGGAAGGAGTTAACCATGTTTCAAACCCCTTCATTTCGGGGCGGATCTAAGCACGGTCAGGGCGTGGCTGACGCTGGCTATAGTTATCGTCGTTTCAAACCCCTTCATTTCGGGGCGGATCTAAGCACCCCCCGGTCGAGACTCCGGTTCAGCTTGAAAATAAAACGTGTTTCAAACCCCTTCATTTCGGGGCGGATCTAAGCACTAAGTTGCCGCGGTGAGGCATGGGCACCCTCCGGCGGTTTCAAACCCCTTCATTTCGGGGCGGATCTAAGCACGACCAGACCGTGTTAAGCCTAGTTTGCCCGGAGGAAATGTTTCAAACCCCTTCATTTCGGGGCGGATCTAAGCACTTTGTCCTGGTTTTTGTGGTCGTGGTTATGATGTTTTCGTTTCAAACCCCTTCATTTCGGGGCGGATCTAAGCACAAGGTTTGGTTCCGTTTTTTTGCTTACTTAGACCTGTTTCAAACCCCTTCATTTCGGGGCGGATCTAAGCACTCGACGGACCGACCCCGCCACAATGGCGGGCAACCGTGTTTCAAACCCCTTCATTTCGGGGCGGATCTAAGCACAGAGGTACAACCACCCTATGATGGGTGGCAAATTCAAGTTTCAAACCCCTTCATTTCGGGGCGGATCTAAGCACGAGCCAGAGCCTCTATCGCTGGGACGGCCAGTTGAAGGTTTCAAACCCCTTCATTTCGGGGCGGATCTAAGCACGCGCCCTTCGGCGCGGGCGTACGCCCACGCGTTGAGGTTTCAAACCCCTTCATTTCGGGGCGGATCTAAGCACCAGTTGAACCTCGTGGTGACGCTGACCGACGCGATGTTGTTTCAAACCCCTTCATTTCGGGGCGGATCTAAGCACGCTGCGGCAACCCCCTCACGGGTGGCTGCGGCTCGGTGTTTCAAACCCCTTCATTTCGGGGCGGATCTAAGCACTTGATAGCGGAGGGCCTTAAAAACCCTCCGCCAGTCTCGTTTCAAACCCCTTCATTTCGGGGCGGATCTAAGCACGCTTGCGCTGAGCTCATCAGCGCCGGCTGCGGCTTACCGTTTCAAACCCCTTCATTTCGGGGCGGATCTAAGCACCTTAGTTGCCCCCGTGACCACATCCGCATCCGCATCCGCGTGTTTCAAACCCCTTCATTTCGGGGCGGATCTAAGCACACGTGGGCGTGGTCGTGTACGCCTACATGTATAAAGATGTTTCAAACCCCTTCATTTCGGGGCGGATCTAAGCACGAACGAAGATTTTCTGGAATATCCTCAAATTTTCGCCGTTTCAAACCCCTTCATTTCGGGGCGGATCTAAGCACACTGTCACCCCACTAAATAATCCGTTTCCGCAATCGGGTTTCAAACCCCTTCATTTCGGGGCGGATCTAAGCACCCGGCACCCGCCAATTGGTGGGCCGAGCCGGGACCGCTGTTTCAAACCCCTTCATTTCGGGGCGGATCTAAGCACATGCTGGTCGTTCTAACCGGTTGTGGCATCTCGACGAGTTTCAAACCCCTTCATTTCGGGGCGGATCTAAGCACATACTTTAATGTAAGGAGTTTTCCAGATGCGTCGCTGTTTCAAACCCCTTCATTTCGGGGCGGATCTAAGCACTGGTCAAACGACGACACCGAGGCCAGTGTCTTTATGGTTTCAAACCCCTTCATTTCGGGGCGGATCTAAGCACGGACCCCAATACAGTGACCCGATTCCAGGTCACCAAGTTTCAAACCCCTTCATTTCGGGGCGGATCTAAGCACAAACCTCGCACAGAGGGGAGACTGTTCGCTGTAATTCGTTTCAAACCCCTTCATTTCGGGGCGGATCTAAGCACAGGGATGGGGTGCAACACCCTGTCCAAACCAAGTTCGTTTCAAACCCCTTCATTTCGGGGCGGATCTAAGCACGAAATGGAGGTTCATCCCTAACGAGTAGCTAGGGGAGTTTCAAACCCCTTCATTTCGGGGCGGATCTAAGCACGGTTTGGTTCCGCTTTTGCTTACTTGACTTTCAACTTGTTTCAAACCCCTTCATTTCGGGGCGGATCTAAGCACTACATGGATATGTACCATTTGCGGGTAGTTTGTTTCGTTTCAAACCCCTTCATTTCGGGGCGGATCTAAGCACTTGCTCACTGGAAAGTCCAGTGGGTGATACCTGCCTCGTTTCAAACCCCTTCATTTCGGGGCGGATCTAAGCACTTGACTCGGTTCGTGCGGAGTGGGTCTCTCGTAGAGAGTTTCAAACCCCTTCATTTCGGGGCGGATCTAAGCACAAACCCGCACCTGAAGCCGAACTCACCTCCGCCATCAAGTTTCAAACCCCTTCATTTCGGGGCGGATCTAAGCACCATTGGGCGATTTTTCGTACGAGGGTCGGAGATTTTTGTTTCAAACCCCTTCATTTCGGGGCGGATCTAAGCACGAGTGGCTTTTTGGTTTGTCCAAAATAATCTCTTTTAGTTTCAAACCCCTTCATTTCGGGGCGGATCTAAGCACATCCAAAATTGCTGTTTGGTTTGATTCTTTCCAAATGGTTTCAAACCCCTTCATTTCGGGGCGGATCTAAGCACGCTTTGACTCAACTTTTAGTGCAAGAACCAAACAAAGTTTCAAACCCCTTCATTTCGGGGCGGATCTAAGCACGTCAACAATTTTACCCGTTCAGATTTGGACAAAATTGTTTCAAACCCCTTCATTTCGGGGCGGATCTAAGCACGGGCTCCCCAATTTTGGGGAGTGTATCTCCCTCATAATGTTTCAAACCCCTTCATTTCGGGGCGGATCTAAGCACGTTTTGTAGAAAGATGGGCAACGACAAAATAAAAAAAGCGTTTCAAACCCCTTCATTTCGGGGCGGATCTAAGCACGGCGTGCGGGGCCCCCGCGAAGGGGGTGGACGGGGTAACAGTTTCAAACCCCTTCATTTCGGGGCGGATCTAAGCACTGGGTGGAGCCGGCGCTCGTTACCCCGGTACCTTTAAGTTTCAAACCCCTTCATTTCGGGGCGGATCTAAGCACCCCCCCCAAACCTCGCATAAGGGGAGAGATAGTTCGCGTTTCAAACCCCTTCATTTCGGGGCGGATCTAAGCACCACCGCGTCCGCATCTGTTCAGCTGGGCCCAACGGGTTTCAAACCCCTTCATTTCGGGGCGGATCTAAGCACGAGAAAGGGATGAACCTAGGAAGTATTGATCGGGTCAGTTTCAAACCCCTTCATTTCGGGGCGGATCTAAGCACTGATGGTGCTGGCGGGGTGTTCAATACCCCCACCGAGTTTCAAACCCCTTCATTTCGGGGCGGATCTAAGCACTGCTTGTCCACCCGAAGTTCCCTGCCCACCGTACCAGGTTTCAAACCCCTTCATTTCGGGGCGGATCTAAGCACGTCACGCCCATTAACAACCCAAACCCTCAGTCGAGTTTCAAACCCCTTCATTTCGGGGCGGATCTAAGCACCGCCGAAACCTTTAGTCCCCCTTAATTAGGGGGGTGAGTTTCAAACCCCTTCATTTCGGGGCGGATCTAAGCACGCGCCAAGGCCGCAACTGGCAGGACTTCCCCAAGCGTTTCAAACCCCTTCATTTCGGGGCGGATCTAAGCACATCGTGGTGGTGGTCGGGGGTCGTAGGTACACCTGTTTCAAACCCCTTCATTTCGGGGCGGATCTAAGCACCGGGAGGCTAAGAGGGGGCTGGCAACCGGTTTCTAGTTTCAAACCCCTTCATTTCGGGGCGGATCTAAGCACGAGGTGGGCGGTGGTGGTTGGCAGCTCGCGGATCTCGTTTCAAACCCCTTCATTTCGGGGCGGATCTAAGCACCCGCCGCTACTGGGAAACCCGTGGAGGTCTCGAGCGGTGTTTCAAACCCCTTCATTTCGGGGCGGATCTAAGCACCCGGCAATAACCCCCAGATGCTGTTCGCTGTGTTCAAGTTTCAAACCCCTTCATTTCGGGGCGGATCTAAGCACCTGTTCCTTGGCCTCTGTGTTGCCGCCGCCGCGGCAAGTTTCAAACCCCTTCATTTCGGGGCGGATCTAAGCACGGCTTTCAACGACCAGTTCGCCCAAGGCCTGCCCCCTCAGGTTTCAAACCCCTTCATTTCGGGGCGGATCTAAGCACCCCAGTTTCCTTAACTGGATTGGCCGATAAGTTGAAGTTTCAAACCCCTTCATTTCGGGGCGGATCTAAGCACTTTTTTCCTGCCTGACCGCCCTGTTTCTTGAAGCTACTTGTTTCAAACCCCTTCATTTCGGGGCGGATCTAAGCACGTGGCTTGCGATGATGCCGCCGTTCAGGCGGATCTTGAGTTTCAAACCCCTTCATTTCGGGGCGGATCTAAGCACAAAAAATAAAGATCGGCGATAGGTAGGGTTCTGCGGGTGTTTCAAACCCCTTCATTTCGGGGCGGATCTAAGCACTCTCCCCCCAAACCTCGCACAAGGGGAGAGAGAGTCCGTTTCAAACCCCTTCATTTCGGGGCGGATCTAAGCACGAGGCAAAGGTAATGATCGTGTGTATGAGTTGCGACAGTTTCAAACCCCTTCATTTCGGGGCGGATCTAAGCACTATCCTATATGCCTCCAGTGCGGGGGCATAGGGTACGAGTTTCAAACCCCTTCATTTCGGGGCGGATCTAAGCACATTGGTGGGTGGAGCCAGGTCCGCCGGTGGCCCCGGGTTTCAAACCCCTTCATTTCGGGGCGGATCTAAGCACTCCCCCCAAACCTCGCACAAGGGGAGAGAGAGTCCGAGTTTCAAACCCCTTCATTTCGGGGCGGATCTAAGCACAACACCTCTCGAATGGCGGGCAACCGTCACCACAAAAGTTTCAAACCCCTTCATTTCGGGGCGGATCTAAGCACGGTTGCAGGTTCGATTCCTGTCCCGCCTGCCGGCGATGGTTTCAAACCCCTTCATTTCGGGGCGGATCTAAGCACCGGCTACTGCCAATGGCCCGCGGCCGGCGATGAATTGTTTCAAACCCCTTCATTTCGGGGCGGATCTAAGCACAATTTGTCATGCCCGTCGGCGGCTCCGTCGGGCGGAAGTTTCAAACCCCTTCATTTCGGGGCGGATCTAAGCACTACAGATCACCTTGACCGCGAAGGTCCGACGGCGATGTTTCAAACCCCTTCATTTCGGGGCGGATCTAAGCACGACATGTGACTCTGCAGGGGTAGTAAAGACTGAATGCGTTTCAAACCCCTTCATTTCGGGGCGGATCTAAGCACTGCTCGTTTTGTCGGCGTGTGGGTTAGAACCACCCAGTTTCAAACCCCTTCATTTCGGGGCGGATCTAAGCACTTGTTCCTGGTCCAGTGAATACCATGATTACATCTATGTTTCAAACCCCTTCATTTCGGGGCGGATCTAAGCACGATGCCAGTTCTTCAGCACCGAGCATACGCTTTGTGGGTTTCAAACCCCTTCATTTCGGGGCGGATCTAAGCACTACCTGCCGATAATGGCAGGTTCCGGTTGTAATTTTTGTTTCAAACCCCTTCATTTCGGGGCGGATCTAAGCACGCTCATTGCCCTGATCGCTGTCTTCGCCCTGTCAAGTTTCAAACCCCTTCATTTCGGGGCGGATCTAAGCACGTTATCATGCGTTACGTAAAGGCTTTTATCCTTTCCATGTTTCAAACCCCTTCATTTCGGGGCGGATCTAAGCACACAATTCAGGGGTGTGGTGTATGACATGCGGACAGGATTGTTTCAAACCCCTTCATTTCGGGGCGGATCTAAGCACCTGCCCCGCGAGAGCGCCCAGCCTGGGTGCCTCTTCTTGTTTCAAACCCCTTCATTTCGGGGCGGATCTAAGCACAAGTACTGCGAAAATTGCCGAGCGTGGTCCATTGTTTGTTTCAAACCCCTTCATTTCGGGGCGGATCTAAGCACGAGGTTTTAAGCATCGTTTCCAAATTTATTGGAAAACGTTTCAAACCCCTTCATTTCGGGGCGGATCTAAGCACCATTTGAGGAGCCGCGCGGACAATTCATACAGGTGCTCGTTTCAAACCCCTTCATTTCGGGGCGGATCTAAGCACGGCCTCAGGTGCCGAGGTATCAGGCGCCATAACCTGGTTTCAAACCCCTTCATTTCGGGGCGGATCTAAGCACAAATTGGTATACTTGTTGGTGGTGGCATTTCTTTTTGTTTCAAACCCCTTCATTTCGGGGCGGATCTAAGCACCTGGCAAAAAAAGCTAAGGCCTCCCCGTTTCGCAGGCGTTTCAAACCCCTTCATTTCGGGGCGGATCTAAGCACTTGTGAGGGTTTCACCCCCTGACCCGAGCTCGGAGTTTCAAACCCCTTCATTTCGGGGCGGATCTAAGCACGTAAATCCCCCTCGCCCTGTTTACAAAAATCAATAAGGTTTCAAACCCCTTCATTTCGGGGCGGATCTAAGCACCGCATTGTCCGAGGGCTATGCTGGTTTGGCGCTTCTTGATGGCTGAAATGTTGTCTGCCATTGACCAGCGATACTCCGTAGGGTTGCGTTTTTGGCCAAATATGTGCATACTCCGTATGTCAAGCTCAGTATAGCAGGTCTTTTGTTGGGTGGCAACCATGAATCATTGGGCACGGATGCTTGCCGATCTGCCGGGTATTGCGCAGCAGACAATTGCGCGCTATCAGCGTATTTCGCTGCCCCATCAGTGTAGCGCCGAAGAGCGTGTGCTGCGTTTGCGGCAGGCGTTATGCCGTCAGGCTACGGTACGGGCAGTCTATCAATCACTTGCAGCGGATGAGCAGGCGGCGCTGCATGTCTTGCGCGATCTGCATGCGGGGATGCGGCCTGCGGCATTGGCGCTGCGCTTTGGGCCGCTGCGCTCATGGTCGCAGTTGGCCAAAGACCCGGTGGCGCGTTCGATCAGTGAACGCTTGGTGTTGCTAGGATGGTTGCTGCCGCGTCCGGCAACGCCGCACCATCCGGAGCGTTTGTTGCTGCCGCCTGAGTTGCGGCGTTGGTTGCCTCAGCCGTTGGTTATTCCGCGTGTTGCGCCTGCACCGCATACGCCCTGCTTGCCCCCGCTGATCATTACTGCAAGTGCGCTCTTGTTAGCTTCGGCACGCCAGCCGTTGCCGCTCCGTGCCGATGGCCACTTGCGTCAATCTGCCCTGCGTGAGTTTGCCTGCTTGTCCGATCTGAGTGCCGATCTGGCTGGTCTTTTGCATACGACGCTTGAATTGCTGTGTGGCCTGGGGTTGCTCACCCGCTATGCTGGTGTGGCTAGCCCGACTCCTGGCGTGGGTGGGTTTTTGGCTCTTCCGCTTGATCAGCGTCTTGAGCGCTTGCGCAGTGCGTGGGTTGCCCTCGATACGCCCGATCATTGGCTGGCACGCCTCGATATGGCTACGAATGGGATTGTGTGGCCGATCCTACGCCGCCGCCTGATTGCCTGGGTTGAGGCGTTGCCGGTGGGATCGCTCATCGCCCCGGAGGCGATCTACCCTGCGTTGCGGGCTGCGTTAGGGCCGTTGGCCGATGCGCAAACCCATGGGTTGCGACGGGTGCGCCGTTCGCCATGGAGCGAGCAGCGCGCTGCGGCGGTCTGGCAGGCGAATCTCCAGGGGATGTTGCATTGGTTGGGGTATGTTGCATGGCCCGATACGCAGCATTGTCTTCGCCCACTGGCGCTGCCAGCGGAAGAATCGGCGTGGCGCTATGGTTCGCCCATGCATCTGTGGGTGCCCTATGGAACGACTGAGCGCGATCTGTTGGCGCTGGCTCCGGCGTTGGTTTTGGTTGAACAGCAAGCCGATGCCGCGCTCTATCGGATTGCCCCGCAAGGCGTGGCGCGGGCAGTGGCCCAGCGCCATGCTGAGTTGCCCCTCCGCATGATCGTGCAGCGCCACGCCGGCCCGGAGCCTGCTGGTTGGATGCCATCGGATTGCTGGAATCCCGCCCCGATTCGGGTTGCGCCCCAGATTGTGGTTGAAAGTCCCGATCCTACGGTGTTGGAGCAGGCCGCTCGCCAGCGCACGGTGCGCCGCCTCCTGGCGCGGCGTCTGGCCCCTGGGTTGGCCCTTGTCGCGCCAACCGACGTAGCGCCCCTCGTGCGGGCCTTGCAGCGTCAGGGTTTGGCGGTAGAGTCTGATGTGGCAACGGAAGCGCCACAGACTGCCCATGGAACCGATTTTGCCCCAGGTGTGCGCGCAACCCTCCTGGTTGCAGCCGCCTTCCTGCGGCGTTATGGGCCACCCGATCTGGCCATGCCACCACCCGAACAGCTTGAACGCGTGTTGCGCCAGAGCCTCCCGCCAGCTCTGCGGCAAGCCACCGATGCGACCCTACGCGATCTGGTGCGCCAGCCGCTAGGAGAAGACGATTCGCAGCCCTGGAATCCCCAGCCGGATGCGGGCGATGATGCAACAAGCCTGCGGGCACAATTGCGCGCAGCGATAGCCGCCAAACGGATGCTCACGATCCGCTATCATGATGCGGAACAGAACGTGACCACGCGCCAGATCCGTCCGCTCGATCTCTACTTCCAGGGCGAGCATTGGTACCTTCAGGCGCATTGTGCTCTGGTGGATGATCTGCGTACCTTTCGGGTGGATCGGATTATTCTAGCTTCCGGGAAGCTTTAAGGAGTGTTGCGATGGTTTCAGACCTGCCCGAATTTCCCGCACTATCCGAGCCTAGCGTCCAGGAAGAAGAAGCGAATCGGTTACACCGCGTCCTGCGCCAAGTGGCCGAAGAGGCTCCCCGCTGGAGTGCTGATCTGCGCGTCACGATTGGGCGTGCGAGTGCTATTTGTGGTCTTAAACAATCACAGATTCGCTATTACGAATCGTTGGGGGCACTCCAACCGGCAACAACAACCGGCCAGAGTGGCGCGAGTCGGCTCTACAACCTGAGCGATCTGCGCCGATTGCGCGTGCTTGCGTTGCTCAGCAGCGACTATAAGAGTGCTGAGGCGGCTGATATTGTGCGCCGCAATGCGAGTCTAATTGATCATGAGGTGCCCTTTGCCCTCGATACAGCCCTGAAACAGGAAGGGCAAGCGATTGCCGATGGCTTCTTTTTGGCCCGGATTATTAGCGAGATTATTTCAGCGTTTGAGGCCGAATTGGGCGAGCGTCAAAGCGCACACCCAGGATCAACGCTGCCGCGTGTGCGCGGGCTCATCTACCCAGGCCAAGCGATGCTGGAAGACTGGCCGCCTGATGCTGCCACGGTACAGCACTTGGGGCAGCAACTCTGCCAGAATCCGGCTGGCAGCTTGATTGCGCTCTATCGCCCCACACCACCGAGCGATACTACCTACAATTCACAGGAATGGGCCTACGAACTGCTCCAGAGTAGCGGCTCCGATACCCAAACCTTGCTCTTCTATAGCCACGAATCGCACCCTATTACCGAGTTTGATGCTGCAGTATTTGCGGTCTATGTTCCATCCGTTACGCCCGCACAGATGCTCGTGATTGCGCTTGATGCCCCGCTTGAGCCTGCCATCCTTGAGCCAGCCGAACTCGCCCCTGGCCGCCGACTCATCCTGGATCGGCTGCTTCAATTAGCACATACCATCTATCAAGATTTTCGGCGTGTCACCCATGGGCATGGGTATCGCTACCGCTCCGATGGCTTCCCGCTTGATCTGACGCGCCAGAGCTATAGCAATATTCTCAGGCTGATTGGCGAAACCATCTTCCCCCATGACGACTCACGTATGGCAGTCCTGCTGGTTCCTGATGGTCTGGATCAGCCAACCACGCTGGCGATTCTGGCCTATCATGGCTATGTAGACGCGCTGGTTGCGCATGCCAAACTCAGCCTAGAAGGCAGCGGTCAGGGGTTGAGTGGGCGCGCCTATCGTTCACGCGAGCCTTTTGTGTCGCTCAATGTGGATGCAGACCCCCATAAGGTACGCTATGGGTTAGAAGAGCAGAGCCATGTTGCCCTAGCGATTCCACTGGCTACGAGTTGGGGGCTTTCGCCCTTTGGGGTACTCTACCTCGCCTCGCGCAATCCCGATCAGCGCCTGGATAGTGCGGCGATGACCTGTGCCCTGGTCATCGGCGATATTCTGAGTGAACTCTTAGGGCGTTGGTGGCTCACCCGGTTACGCCGCGCCCAGGATACGCGGCTGCATCAGCAACTCCCAGCCATGCTGGCATGGCTCGATAGCCTCGATGCCCATGGCCCTGGCTTTCAACGGGCGCTGGCTGCCATCCGTCGGCGCTGGGAGCAGATGCGAGTTGTTGATGACCCGGTTGCCCTGCACGAGAGCCTTGCACTCGCCGTGATTGACATCAACCACTATCGTGAACTGATCCAGGTACGCAGCAATCAGCCCTTTCCGATCTATGTCCAACACCATGTAACGGCGGCAGTGCGCCGGGTTCTCGGTGCCGACTACCAGGATTGCTACTGGTTTGGCAATGATCATGCTGTCGTGCTGATTGATCACTGCACCGGAGAGCGGGCTAAAGCACTCCTCGAACGGATTGTTGAACAGGTTGCCGATGCACCACTGAGCATCCCTGGTCGCGCAGCCAACAGCGACTTCATCTCGATTTGTGCCGCCGTGAAGGTGCTACGCTACCAGAGCCTGTGCGATATTGCCTGCGATGATGCTCTGACGCTCAACCGCCACATGAGTACGATTATTGATTTGCTGCGTAACCGTGCGGGAAGGTTGCTTAATTTCGATATATTCTCGAAAAATCAGGCAAATACCGCCCAACGTGTAGCTTTAATTCCTTAAATCTCAGTCATATACGGAAAATATCAGCGTGAACCAAAAATGATCTCAAAAAGTATCTTCCCCTCGGAGGGTACAGGTGCTATACTTAAGCCCGTAGCGGAGGTGCGGGGGCCTGCGGCCCCCGCGAAAAAGAGAGCATTGCTGGTGCGGTTGGCCGCAAAGCGGCCAACCGCACCAGCAAAACCATGGGCTTGGGACGTAGCCCCAAGCAGAAATCTCGTGAGTTTGAGGTGTATAGGGCGCATCATGATACGCCCCTATGTAATGCTCGGAAGAAAGAGGACGCACATGGGTACCGCGAACCAGCACTCGGAGGAATCTGGCGAAGAGGATCACTGTAGTACGATGATCTACCTGATCGGAGATCTACGGGTTATCACCCCGCATGGCAAAGCGGATTGGAAGATCGCCCGACTCGGCGCTCACCAGATCAAACGGATGGTGAGTTACCTCGTAGCCAAAGCCGAACACCCCATTGCCCGCAACGATCTTGCCGCTATCGTCAGCCCCAATTGGCCCCACATCGCCCGACCCAGTAACCTCACCAGTGGCTTAAAGCAGTGGTTGAGGAAGTGGGGGATGCTTCCCGCACTGATCGAACGCGAGAACAGCATGATGCTGATCCGGCATAGGTGTTGGAGCAGCGACACCGATCAGATCGAAGCCCTCGCCGAGCAGGCCAATGAACATCTCTCCAACCACAATACGAGTGCGGCCATCCACGCACTCCAGCAGGCCGCCGCATTCTGTGGCGGTCGCTACCTGCCCGATTATGACAAGCCGGATTATCCCCTGACGCACCTGCAAACCTACTGGGAATCGTTCCAGCGCGACATCATTCACCGGCTGAGTGGTCTGCTGATGGAGCATAGCGCCTATAGCGAAGCCCTCAAGGTAGCCCGCAAGCTCACCCACTTGGGGAGTGAGGAAGCGAGCGATCATAGCATATTCGCCGATATTTTTGCCGCACTTGGTAGCCAGCATCGGGCGAACTACCATCGTAGAAAGGCGTCAGATGAGGATGAGGATGATGATTTTCCTGAACACGATACGGCCGCTTAAAGCCTTCCAGTATCAACCGCAACTATGCTAACTCCGGGCACGCGCACTGCCCGGAGTTTTTTTATGTTGCGCAAAAAACCATGCCCCGCACCAGAAGAAGCCCTGCACACGGCATGCGCCAACCATGCACGCAGCATGATCCACAAGGGTATGCTAGTCGTAGGAATAGTAGATCGTAAGGAGCGTGTGTATGCACCCCGCCATTGATGTTGCAACCCTACGCCGTTTTGATGCCGCGCTACCAACAGCAACGGCAACGGCTCCATCGGAACCCCTCTTGCGCGATCTCTGGCTGATCGCCATCGGCAATTCTGGAGAGAGCGTGATTCAGCGCATCGCTGCCTTGGGGCGCGGTGATGGGCTACATCTGGCCGCATGTGGCATTAACAATGATAATCTGGCGCCACGCTCACTCCAGGTACGTACACCCGATGGGGCAACCGAGCAGGTGGCACTCACTGAACGCCTCGTATTTAGTAGCGAGAATCCGCGTGATCGAATTGATGATTATCCGCTACTCAAAGATCGCTACGCAACCCTCCTGCGTGGCATCCCCGTCTTCGAGACCTTCCCGCGTGCCGGGTATGGTGGACACGGCCATCCCGTGATTTCTGCCCTCGATATTGATCTGAATAGTAGCGCGGTGATTGCCTTCTTAAACCATCAAATTCGTCGCTTGCGTGGCAATCATGCCGCTTCAGATGGGCGCAGCGATTGGGAACGGCTCCTGCGCCAGCATCACCAACACCATGCGAACCGGCAACACCGCCCGCGTGTGGTGGTGGTTGGCGGCGGCTCTGGTTCAATGGGCAATGCCGGACACCAACTGCTGCCCGCACTGGTGCGCCATCTGCTCAACGAAGCTGGCATCAAGGACTACGAACTCTGGGGGGTTGTGTTGGGGCCACATATCTTCAGTGGCCTGACACCCTTCACCCGCCATAACTACCGTGCCCTGCTCCACGCCCTTGATCATCTGGCCCGCAATGGGCAACGCCGCACCTACCTCCATGATCTACATATTGCCCTCCAAGCCCCGCCGTATGATCGGGTCTTCTTGATGGATGCGCCGACGGTTAGCACTGAACATGGGCGAAGTAGCGACACCGATCTCGAACGCTTCTTTGATCAGACCGCGTTGAGCCTCTATCTGCTCCTCACACGCGGCACTATCTGGCCGACAATTGCCAGTCATCTGGCAAATGAGGAGATCAGTAGCGATGGCCGCCTGCGCTACCTGCATACACTCCGCGCAGCCGTAGCGAGTCTGGATGTGTCCCACCTGCAATCAGCACTAGCCGATCAGATCCAGATTGCAAGCCTGCAAGCCCTAGCTGCCTGTTTTGAAACCGCTTGAGATCAGAAGGAGTAACCCAATGCTTGCACGTATGCTCCCGGCGACAGAAGCAGCGCCACCCCCTGAGAACGCAGGTATCACCTTCTGTAGCGCCGCCATGCTCACCCGCGATCTGCCCGCTCATCTGCTGCTCGATGCAACCGGACGCCCATTTTCCCCGGTGGTGTTGGCAGTGATGGATGATCTCAGCCAGATGCCCGCCCAATTTGACCTCTTGATCCGCAAGGAGGCAGTGGGAGGGGCCGAAGCGCTGCTTAAACAGAATGGCGAACGGATTGGCGATGCGGCTATCAATCGGTTGCATCGAAGGTTAGCGCATAGCAGCGACATCACCCCATTTAGCATCTTTTTGGAGAGCCTGCATAGCGAACTACTCCACCTCGATCATCTCTTCAGTGCGCAGTACGAAGAGGTTGGCTATGAGCTACGCAATTGCCAACAATCACTCCAGACATGGCAAGAGACGACCGAACAGGAACCAGGGCTATTCCAGAATATGATGGGCTGGATTGTTGGCAGTACCAAGCGGATCTCGCTGCCCCAAGCGATAGCCCTGTGGAATCGGCGTGAAAGTCTGCATCTCAGCTATCACGCTGTGGCCGCAGCACGGGCGGTGGTTGGGCGATTGAACGATGAGGTTGAGATATTACGCGAACGTCAAGCGAGTCTGCTGCAAACCATTGAGCGCAATCTAGTGCAAGCGCAGCAGCAGCAGCGTGAACACCGGGCAGCAGCAGAGGCCATGTCGCTCTATGCCCCCTGGACATGGCAGATTAACCCTGATTCCCTGTCTACACAACTCATGAAGCGGGTTGCGACTGATCGTTTGGTTGCCGATCTGATTGCGTACATAAGCAATAATACTCATCTTGATCATCTTGCCGAGGTGGCACATACACTTGCTGAGCGTGAAGCTGCTCGCATTATAGACAATCTTTCGATAGCCGAGGCCATAATGGCTGAAGCTGGTGATCTCGCTGATCCTGCCCTTGATCCATTGGTGCTGGTTGGACAGGCGCTCCTCAGTCAACTCCAAGAACAGAGCGCTTGGCGCTTACTGCGCACGGCGCACCCACGGGTTGAAATCGTCCAGGTGACGAATGATGGGCAACCCCTCTTTCATCTCGATGGTTTAGGCAGCGCCGCTTATGGTGATGCCATCCAACGGATGGGGTTTGTGCAACTCGAATCGGCGATCTCTAGTGCTGATCTGCGGATTCTTCAGGAGGGGAACGAGCAGTTTGAGCAGATTCTCAACCAACGCAACCTGTATGTCCTAGAGGATCTGGCCCAAGCTACGTGGAGGTAGTCTATGTACCCAAGCCCCCACCTTGTCGGGTTGCTACTCGTAACTGGCACCCTATTCATACACACCCAGTCCAACGCAATCCTTTTAGCGCCCGCCATCAGTGAAGCCGAACCAGCGCTGCAAGCGCGGGGTATCTTCTACCAACAGAGTCACGCGCTCGATCTTCCCAGCCGGGTACGCATTGCGAGTAGCCCAGATGGCACGGGGATGCTCTGTACTGATGATGAGGTTCGTCTGCATTTTCAGCCTGCCCAGGGTGCGCTACAGATGTGGCAGCATCTCTTTGCTGACCCAGAGGGCCATACGATTCGCTGCCTGCCACCACAAGAGATTGACCTCGCTGCGGGTGCCGGAAGGTACACGGTGACAATCACCCTCACTGATCAGTTTGCCGATACCTTCAGCAGCAGCAGTTATTACCTGATACCGCTATACCCGCCACCCACACCAAGCCCAACTCGGTCGGTAGCCAGTAGCCAGCATAGTCCAACACCTACCGCTACCATCCTTCTGCCACGATCAACACCGAACCAGAATACAGAATCGGGAGGATCAGATCTGACACGATCTCTCTGGTGGTGGGTACCAGTGGCGACCCTCGTGTTCCTGATACTCATCCTGCGCCTCCGTCCGCAACGGATCACGCCCCCACGCTTCCAGGGGATTATTGATCTTCGGGATCGTGAGACGGGTGAACATCGAACTATTCTGCTGCACAACTACCCTGCTGGCGTGGCGATTACACGCCAACCACTCGATTGTACGCCATTGCGCAGCCCAAGATCGCCACCCGCTGCGAGCACATGTATTCTGCCTGGGCCTAACGGAGCAGTTCTGAGTGGCGAGACCCAGCCTACCCCTCTCATCCCTGGCGAAGTAGTCATGATGAGCCACCTCGAAATACGGATGCGTTAGACCCGGAGGTACCCATGTTATGGTGCATGATCCCCAGCGCAATAGCGGCATTCCTGATCGCCCTACTCTTTCTGGTCGCACCCCGGCCACGTCTGCCCAAGCCACGCAACCTACGCCCGCGTCAGATCCTACGCGGGTGTCTGGCCAGCATCTTCCTGGTGTTGGGGCTACTCCTCAGCCTGCTCAGTCTGGCCCTGATGCAACCACCCATGATCACGGGTATCTAGTGCTTCAAGTTGATGGTACTCCCGGCCAGAACCATAGTGGGATGGCCGGAGTCGCGGCAATCGTGCGTAGTCCCGGCGGGCAGATCCTTGCGTGGCGCTCATGCCAGATGCCCGCCCACACCAGCAATGCGGCTGAGTACCAAGCACTCATCGTTGGACTCCAGTTGGTTCTGGAACGCTATGGGCGTGTGCGGGTACGCTGCCTCACCGACAGCCAGGTTGCGGTGGAACAACTCAGTGGCCGCGCCAACGTGCGTGCGGATGGCCTCGCACCGCTCTATGCGCAAGCCGCAGCCCTCGCTACCCAGCTTGCCCATGTCACCTTCATCCACATCCCACGCGACCTGAACCGCCTAGCCGATGCCTTGGCATGGGAGGCACTGAGCGGAAGGCGACTCTTGCGCGGCTATACGTAGCTTCCGGGAAGCTTTACAAGGAGTTGATATGCGCCTCTTTCCTGCCTATACACAAACCCGATTGATTGACCAGATCTGTGCCGTTGACAACATGACCTATGCCTACCGCCAAGTACGCAGCAATATTGCGGCCTATCGTCGGGCGCGTAGCACCGGCCCAGATGGACTCTCGCTGCACGATTTTGATGCCAACTGGCCGCAACAGATGGCCAACCTCACCGAAGAGTTGCGCAACGGAACCTATCAGCCGATCCCGGCGCGTATGGTTGCCATCCCCAAAAAGAGTGGCGGCGAGCGCGCCATTACGATCATGGCCATCCGCGACCGCATCGCCCAACGCGCTACCCTTCAGGTCTTGGAACCGATCTTCGATCCACTGTTGCACGACGCCGCCTACGGATGCCGTCCGCGCCTGAGTGTTACCGATGCGATTGAACGGGTGGCGCGCTATGCCGCCCAGGGCTATACCTGGGTAGTTGATGCCGATATTCAGGACTATTTTTCCAGTATTGATCAACGGCTGTTGCTCACATTGGTGCGTCAGCGCGTCCCTGAGGTTGCGATCCTACGCCTGATCGCCGCTTGGCTCAGAAGTGGCAATGGGGCCTATGTAGATGTAGCCCCACTCGCCTGGGAAGAACAAGGCGTTCCTTCGCTGCTCAACCGCACACTCCAAACCTTCCGCCGGATGTGGGATAACCATACAGAACACAGGCCACCTATCCCACCCACATTTAGCCCCACCGATCCGGTTGAAGATTGGGAAGCGCCAGAGGTTTCAGCGTGGCGCAGCCCATACAGCCCACCAACCCCGTATGGTGTGGGCCAGCAATCACCCCTGAACAACCTGTGGACAGCATTGATGTTGGCCCAACCCGCCCTGAATGGAGTACGGCGCGCATGGCCGAGTATCCAGCGCATCGGAGGGCGGCGCATCGCCCTGGCCGGTGCGGTCGCTGCCGGGGCTATCGCCGCCTACGAAGTCGCCACCAACTGGCCGCGTGAAGAGCCGCGTGGCACCGCCCAGGGTGGGCCACTCTCGCCACTGCTTGCCAACATCTACCTGCATCCCTTTGATATTGCGCTGACCAGCCAAGGGCTACGCTTGGTGCGCTACATGGACGACTTTGTGGTGATGTGTGCCAGCCAGAGCGAGGCCGAACGCACGCTACGCCTCATCGAACGCCAACTCACGATCCTCAACCTGCGCCTGAATCATGAGAAGAGCAGCATCCGCAACTATAACGATGGTCTCGATTTTCTCGGCCAGAGTCTCATTCCACGTCGGCGTGGCCCCACTATCGAGCGCGGACTACAAACATTCAGCGAAGCCGAGGTGATCATCCGCACAACCATGAAGCGTGTACGCACCCAGAAGCAATCCTCACACCGTCGCCGAACCAACCGCAAACCAGCGAAAGGCCGCTAAGCCATGCCTGCCCTCTACGTGAATGATCAGGGTGCAAACATTCGCAAACGCGACAACCAGATCATTGTCAGTCGCGGCAACACGACCCTTCAGGTCGTACCCATCCACAAACTCGAACAACTCATCGTCATGGGGCGCGGGGTGCAACTCTCGACCGCGCTTCTGATCACCCTGCTCGAAGCCGGGGTACCCGTCACCTTCACCAACCAGAGCGGCACACGCCACTACGCCACCCTCGCGCCGGGTGTCTCGCACTTTGCGGCGTTGCGCAGCCAACAAATGGCGCTCGTCCAAGATCCGGCGCGGGCGTTAGAACTGGCCCGCAGCCTAATCACGATCAAGCTCAGCGCCCAACAAGCACTCCTGCGCCGCAGCAACTGGCCCGCCAGTCGCTCCGCAATCAGCCAGATCGAGACTGCCCGTATAGGGGTGCAGAGCGCGAGCAACCAGGATAGCCTGCGTGGCTATGAAGGTGTAGGTGCCGCCGCCTATTTCGGTGCGTGGCGTGCCAGCCTGGGAACGGCCTGGGGCTTCCATGGCCGTGCCTTCTACCCGCCGCCCGATCCGATCAACGCGATGCTCTCGTTCGGCTACACCTTGGTGCTGCATGAGGTTGTGGTCGCCATCCAGATCACCGGCCTTGACCCCTATCTGGGCACCTTCCATGTGATCGAAGCCGGACGACCCTCACTGGCCCTCGATCTGCTCGAAGAGTTTCGCCCCAGCCTGGTTGATCGACTGGTACTTGATCTGGTAGAGAACCAGACCCTGCAACCCCAACACTTTGAACATCCCGCCCAACGACCAGAGGCAGTCTACCTGAGCAACGCTGGGCGTGAGTTGCTGATTGAACGCTACGAGAGCCTGCTCAACAGCCCGGTAGAAGTTTCTGGGATCGGGCGCACGGCATGGCGGCAGGCGATCCGGCTACAAGCCCAAGCGATTGCCCGCGTTATGCGTGGCGACATTGCCCACTATGCAGGGCTAGGAGTGGCCTAACCATGTTCACCGTGATTAGCTACGACATTGTCGAAGACAAACGCCGCACCAAGATACACAAACATCTCCATGGCTATGGTGTGCGGGTTCAATACAGCGTCTTCGAGTGTGATCTGAACAAAAAACAACTCAGCCAGCTTCAACAGGAACTCGCGGCACTGATAGACATCAACACCGACAGCATCCGCATCTACCAACTCGAAGCCGACTCAGCCCGCCGCACCCAGATCCTTGGCATCGGGCGGGTAAGCGTTGAGCCGGCGTACTACTATGTGGGCGGGTAGGATCAGCAAATGGGCAACGTCTGATTCCTTCCTCCTAACCCGTTGAGGGAAGGGCCGCCACCTCCACCCAACCATGCCCAAACACACACGCCTTCCCCACATGAATAGAGTTACCAATCAACAGCATGAGCGCTATCTCAGGTAGAACCTCGCGCAATATCACCGTCCCGATCATCCCGCCCAGGGTCATCGGGCGCGGCTGGGCCCCACGGGTACTCGTGCGTTCCCAGTCCACCCACTGGATCTGCGGGTTGTCGAGGCGCACCGAACGCGCCGCTGCCACCAGCGGGCGGTAGTCGGTTGGCCAGGGGGTAGCGTGGAAGGCGGCAAGGGCGGCGAGACGCCAGCAGGTGGCTTGGATGAGGGCGGGCAGATCGAGGTGTTCGAGGAAGGCTCCGCGTGCCTTGAGCCGCAGCGGAGTGCGCAGGGTGAGGCGCAGATCGGCGGGGAGTGCCTCGGCATGTGGGGTCAGATCCGCCACTCTGAGTGTTGGGAGTTCCCCTGTATCGAGCAAGCGCCCATCCTGGTAGATCGGACGCCCAATTGGGCGCAGCGGTTCGAGAGCTTCCACGCGCTCCAACTTGGCCTTGGCGTGATCGCGGCCGAGCCCGGCCTTGCCCAACTCTTCAAACCCAACCAAAAAGTAGGGCAGGTAATCAATCCCGCGTCCGATCAGAATCAACCCAAACTCCAAACTATCACCCGCCGCATAAGCGCGTTTGTGATCCAAGGGTGGCTCGATCACAAATGGGCGCGGGACATCCTGAAGATCATGGAAGTGCGGCACATCGGGCGGGTGCGGGGTCTCAAAGACCCAACGATAGGGGCAGATCTGGGTACTATGGCACTGATCCGAGTGGCCCCAACATCGCGCCGGGCATGCGGCGCGTTGGAAGGCGTAGCCAAACCCGCCGCGCAACAGGGCACCCTTGTAGGGCGGGAGGGTGGTTGCTTCCAGCAGGCGATAGGTGACACGCGCACGGAGCAGTGGCAGATCGGGCAGGGTGAAGAGATCTGACATAAGGCTCCTATAGACATGGGGAATGAAGCGTTTAGTGCATGATACAATATTAAGATATAGTAGGGTATATGCAAAGCCACCTCCGGTGGGGGTTCGGGGGAGGCTTCGCCTCTCCCGAAGAACTCTTTTTCTCTGCTGTTGGCGGCGAAGCCGCCAACAGCAGAGAAAAAAGCGGGTCTGGGGTGCAGCCCCAACATGGGTTTTAGGGCGGTAGCCCTAAAGTTACTGTCAATGGGCGGCTACGCCGCTAAAAAATACCAAATATGAGGAGCGTTTATAGTGGCAACTAAACTCATCAGGCTCGCCGATGGAACCATGATCGAAGTTGAGGCCAAGCCGAACGAGCCGCAGCAGATCTCCTCAGATCAGGCGCGTAGAGTAGAAGAGACCATTGAACGCATCAAGCCGCTGCTGATCAATGCCTGTCGGCCAGCCGTTGCTGCCTGGAATGAACTGAGCCAGGAGATGCTGATTGAACAAGCAGAGATCGAACTGGGCTTGGGCTTTGAGGGTGAGGCTGGTATTCCCTACTTGGCTAAGGGCAGTGCTAATGCCAACCTGACGATTACGTTGACGATTAAGCCTAAGCCAAGTGAGGGTCATGCATGATTCCGCCACCCTCGATTGTCCTCATCCAGAGTCAGGATGATACAAATACCGCAATTGGTACCGGTTTTGTGATCTACCAGAGTAATGCCGATAGCTACATCCTAACGTGCGCACATGTTGTGCGGGATGTCGGCGGGCGTGATCTGGTAAAGGCCGAGGGTGTGCCAGCCGAGGTAGTTGCTATCGGCGAAGATCATGGACTCGATCTGGCCGTTCTGCGGGTCGCGCAGATACCGGGTCGAGTGGCTCTCAGGCTACGCAGCACGGGCAATGCCGAACATGCGGTGCGGATCGAGGGGTACTATAAGCATATTTCGTACTACCCTCTGGAAGCCATCGAAGGGCGGCTGGTACGATCATTCACGCTCTCGGACTCGCGTAGACAGCACTTTGTTTCTGGATGGTACATCACCATCAACGCTCAACAACATCTGCGTGGTGGCTACAGTGGCTCCCCTGTCTGTGTCGCTGATGGGGCGGTAATCGGCGTCATGATCACCAGCGAGGGCGAGCAGCAGGGGCGAGCGATCTCTATCGAGGCGCTGCGGGCGATCTGGCCGGAGATGCCCGTGGGGCTGCTGCTAGATGCCGCTGCACCAGCAGTGCCAGAGCCACCTCCGAGCAATAATCAGCCCGTGGTGCTGGATGTTCTTGTGCCCGATCATGTCAGCGATCTGATCACGACCTACAAACGGCGGCTCCATATCCTAGAGATCCAGCAGGCCCAGAAGGGGATCAGTACTGAGCCGCATATCATCATTGAGATCGAGGATCTGCGCAAGAAGATCGCTGCCTACGAGGTGCAACGGGCAGACAAGCAGGCTCTCGAAGTCGAGTTGCTGGCCTTTCCAACGGCAACACCGAGCGATAGCGCCGCTGAGAGCCTAGACTGGCGACGCTACTATGATCAGACAACCCCCACCCCAGATCTCTGGCAAGCGCGGCTGATCCCCGACCTGCTCGCACTCAAGCAGCGCCTCAAGCGGAGGCGCGCCACCACCCTGCTGCTCGACTCGGATACCCGTCTCTCTGCCGCGCTCGCCTTTGGCTATGCCTTCCGGCAGCCCACTGGCTTTCAGCTACGGATCAACCAGCATGGAGACATCTGGACGACCGAGATGCAGGCGCGGGTTGCGGCCCCCCTAACTCGGCCAGAGATCGAGCCATTGGCGGGTGGCGGAAGCGACATCACCATCGAGATGAGTAGTGCGCGGCAGCATATTCACCCCGATGTGAAGACCTGGCTCGACGCGCATCCTGGGCAGATCGCTCGGCGGGTGCGTCTCGCGGTGAATGTCGAACAGCTTGATGGCCCGATGTCCATCGCTATTGCCCGCGCCATCTTCCAACTCATGCACGATCAGCGTCGCACGCACCCCGCCCCGCAGACGATTCACTTCTTCGCAGCGATGCCCAAAGGGTTGGCAGTACTCATCGGCTGGCACCTACATACCTGTGGGCCGGTGCAGTTCTATGAGAAACTGGGTGCCAGTTACCAGATCTCGTGTTTGCTCGATGAGCGGTGGTAAACCTCATCAACCGCAGAGGACACAGAGGTACGCAGAGGGATGGATTCTATATATATACCTACAGTTCTTCCTCTGCGTTCCTCTGATGAGCGGTGGTAAACCTCATCAATCGCAGAGGTACGCAGAGGGATGGGTTCTATATATATACCTACAGTTCTTCCTCTGCGTTCCTCTGCGTTCCTCTGCGGTTAAAAACCAGAGTATCGCAGTGCCTCTCAACTCTTCCTGTTTTTGGGGGCGCGTTGTACCCGCAGGATGGTGCGTTGCTCACCGGTCTCGATTGCGATCACCTCGACCCGCGCCTTCTCGCCTGGTTGCCATGCCGGGGTGTCGGCTTGAATGTCGAGTATTGCCAGCACATGTTCCGGGGCATGGCCGGGTACTTGGATGGCGATCTTTTGCGTATTACGTTCGATCACGTTACTCGTGATGATCTGACCCACTACGGGAATCGTGCGCGGTGAGGGTGTGGCTGCGGTCTGTTCTCCCTTCTTTCCACAAGGAGTAGTGCTTGTTGGGGGTAGCGAACGTAGATCCATCCGCCCATAGCCGCTTGACGTTTTGGCTCCCACGCCCATCTGATCCAGCGCCGCTGCAAGTATCTCAAAGGCGCGGCTACGCCACGCTGGTGGCCCACTTAGGGCGAGCAGGAAGCTGCCGGTGGCGGTGAGAAAGGGAATCGGCATCGGGCTGTCCCAGTCGGTGGGGGCTTGGCTGCCGCCCTGGTTGTAGTAGGCTTGGTGGTGAACGGTAAGCACATCGGCAGCTAATGATTGCGGATGGGCCGGATCGTCGGGGTACCACAAGGCATCGTGAAAGGTGACATAGCCCGCCGTGCTGGTGGCACCAAAGAGGAGTTCGTAGGCGCTCGGTGGCTGCTGCGCTGGATCATCGGGGTCATAGATCGTTGCCGGTTTGCCCCAGGTGTCATCTAGGCGCTGGCGCGCATAGGCAGCGGCGAGTCCTTTGAGCGCACTGCCCGGAATATACGGGATGCCGTAGGTGCGTTGTAGGCTGATCGCAGTCTCTAGGACGCTCGCGTTGCCGATGCCGACCACGACCCGCCCGCGTGCGGTCGCGAGGCGCAGTTCGGTGTCGGCGAGGTGGGTGAGGGTGTCGCGCCAGCGCCGAAAGCTGCACCGGTAGAGATCCAGCACTGCGGGTGTGCTGGCAATTGTGGCGGTGTCGGTCACCAGATTACGTTTGGTCTCTACGTCCTCGCCAGTGCGCTGTTGAGGTTGAGGTTGGGTGGGGATGAACTTGTCGAGCCAGAGACCAGGATGCTGGCATGCGTTCTTGTTCAGGCTTTGAAGGTGATCACGGCGGCTACTCATGGTTCTTCTCCCTCGCTACCCTCAACATGAAGTACCGATTGGGCAAAGCGTTTGAACCAGAGTAGCGCCGCTAATGCCTCGTGGGTGAGCCGCATGTAGCTCGCCAGTGGAGGTTTGCGACTCGCAGTGCCCAACGAATCGGCATTGGGGTAGCCCAAGACGATGGCGAGATCAGTGAGCAGATCCTTCTGCGGTTGTTGGCTATTCGGGCGCGACTGTACAAACGCAACGGCCTGAACTAAGCCTGCGCTCCGAATGAGGATCGGTAGGCCATGCGCCATGCTGCCATAGGCTTGTTTGTAGGCTTGATCACGCGCCGCAACCCGGCTCACCAACTGGAAGACGCCATCCGCCTGACGCTGTTCACGAGTCTGGATGTCTGGCATGGCTCACGCTCCCCCTAGCCGTACCCGGCACACGCCCCGCCCAACCGTGGCCTTACCGCCAAACTGCAAGCTCGGTTGGATCATCGTTTTGATCCGCTCTTCAATCGCAGCGCCATCCAGCGCCTTACGCTTAGGAGCCTGTACCGGGTTGATCAGCAGCATGCTGGAGAGGATACTCTCGGCGGGCAGCGCCTCTTCGTACCAGAGTTGCCCATTGGCAACGGTCTTGGTATCGTCCTTCAGTTTGATGCGTGCTACGACCTCGGTGGCGGTGTTGAGCAAAAAACTGAAGACCTCGTCCTGCACAACGCAGAGCCGCTCGGTGAATGTGGTGCGCCAATAGGTGGCATCGGGTTCAGGATCGGGGAAGAGCCAGATGCCGAGCTTGGTGGCCCAAGGAGCCAAATCCGTATCAACACTCGGTTGCAGATCGAGATCTTCGAGAACGACCATCTGGCGTTGCCCTTCGCGGATCACCAGACGCGCCTCACTGGCAAGTGCGCATGTCTCAGCCGGTGGGTCGGGTGGTGCGGGGAGATCGTCAATCCCGGCATCGCGGGCATCACGGGCAAAGCGGCGTAACACATAGGGCGAACTCACCCAAGCGAAGGTGCCGCCCAGGCTACGAATGGGGAGCAGCAACAGCCGCGCATCGGCAAACTGCACCGAACCGGCAAACTCGGCCGCATTGGTAGTATCGGGACCAAAGATGGCCGCAGTCTCTTCAGGCGAGAGTCCCGCACTATCGCGCAGCGTCCCCTTGATGGAAGAACCCGGCAGGTAGGGCAGTCCGGTGGCCTTCTCGCGGGCAATCGGCAGATCGATCACCCCCGAACCCTGGCCCGTCCCGGCGTGGAGTGGCGAGAGGGCGTGAATAAAGAGCAGGCGCGTGGTCGTGGTCATAACCTACACTCCTCCGTTGCGGCGTAGAAAGTTGAAGAATCCCTCCAGGACATCGGTAGGTACACTTCCAGTAGTATCACGCATGAGCGGATCAGGAAGTAATGTGCCACGATCATCAAACTCTGGAATCGAGGTAGCTTCGCCAACGGTGAGTCTCCAGCGTGCCGAACGCGAACCACGTGCCACATTGATATCTAAATCATCAGGTGGTTGTGTCCCTGCTAACCGTAGCACCAATCCTCGATAGCCGTCTGACCAAGGAATAGGTCGCAGAATAATAGGACTGGCTAGGCGTTCGATCAGTTCTGGTTCTCCATGTTGATAGATGACACCTCTGAGCAGATTCTTCCCCGCTGGATCACCACTTGCTCGATCCTTAAACTCGAACTGTATCGGTAAACCAAATGCTGCACGAGGAAAAGCCTCTACCGTACTCACATCGTGCGTGTGATCATGCACATTTCCATCGGGATCTGTAAAGTTGGCACGGGAGCGCGTGCGCCGTCGGATCTCGTCTGGCTCTGGCCAGTGGTTACGACCGGGCATAGGGCGCTGTTTACGTGTGTTAGTCTTGCGATCACGATACCAACGCGGATGTTGTGGCCGTTGTTGACGAAAGTTTTTCAGATGAGCGATCAATGTCTGCCACACCTGTATGGGATCAGGATGGAATGGGAAGAGAACGACATCGGCATACAAGTAGGGAATGTTTGGGAACCATGTACCTGTCACCTGCAAATTAGCCATACGATGCTCAATCCATTGACGCGCTGTGTGCAGATCCGACGCTGGAGGAATGAGAGGTTCTGGCGTTTCACGCGCAATAGCCCCAAAACCGCGCCGAGTACGCGCCCCAAGCCCACCGAAGGTCTCCCATGCCCAGAGCGCTGCATCAAGATCTGGCTGATACGTTGTCGGGTAGCTCAGGATGAGGCGGAAGCGTACTCCTTCACGCACCACTGCATCGGTTTTTTGGAGTGGAAACGAGACATAACCAAATGCCGAACGCATATCTGTGAGTGGTCTTCCATCAGGCGGCGTAAATGGCTTCCCCGCATCCAACACCTGCACCTCAACCTGCACCTTTGATGGGCGATCATGCTCCTTGCTACTCGCCGCGCCCCAGAGCAGATCCTCGGCATGCTTGAGAGCACTGAGATCAGCGCCAAATTGCCCACCGCGTGTAGCGCGCCACCAGAAACGCAACTGCCCGCGCACCTCGGTAGCGCGCACGGTGGAGATCGGGTCGGCTGTGCGGGGTTCAACCCCACCGCCAAAGAGCGGGGTGATCAGGCGATATTCGCGCACCTGGCGCACCATGTTCAGATCCGGCTTGGGGGCCAGATCGGGCGGATCATAAGGGGGAACTCGACTCACTGCCGCACCTCCTCTGCACACCCAGCACTGGGCCAGGCACCAATCGCCGCCAATCCGAAACCATCTCGCTGATCCTGAAGTTTGTCGCTTACCGCCTGCATCCAGGTGGCGTCAAGCCATGCCGCCACATCGGCCTGTTGCGCAAAATGAACATAGTAGACACTGCCCGCCGCTGCGAGGTGGCGCGTCTTTTTGGGTCGCCCATAGCGCCCGTTGGGGTGCTGGTAGGCCATGTCCCAGCCAGAAATGACCTGGGCGGGCGGGACGACGGCGGCCACCAGGGTGGCGGCGACTTCTCCACGTACCCACGTCAGCGGCGGGCGGTAGCCTGCGTCAAAGCAGGCGGGGGTGAGCAGCAACACCCGGCAGCAGCGCTGGCGGATGATCTGCTCGCGTAGCCCAGCAGGCCACGCCGGGAGCGCCGCGTTGGGTAACGCACTCCAGCGCATCAGCCGTCGCTCGCCACCTAGCGGTGCGACACCACCCGGAAAGTGTGGCGTAGCGGCGGCGAAGGTGGCAGCAAGGGCGAGGCGGCGCGTCTGGTGAATCTGGGGCCGTGCCGCCGGGGTAGGGGTCAACTCTAGCCCACTGGTCTGGAAGAGCGCACCTTCCTGGGCAGTCTGGGTTGTGGGCTGGATGACGACATGCATACGGGTATTGACCGCCAACTTCCTGATGCCCAGTTGGTCTGGATCTGGCTGATCGTCACGAGGAGCCTGGAGCCAGTCATCGTAGGTCTGCTTGAACCAGAACGGAGGTGCCTTGCTCCACGCTTTAAGTCGCTCATACTGGGCAGGCAGCACCGGGCGCAGCCCATCGGGCATGGCGATGGTGCTACCCGACGGCAGATCACGCGGGGCCAACCAGCGGCGCAGGGTGTGGGAACCATCCTGAAGCAGCAGCGCATCGGCAGGTGCGGGGAAGAGCCAGTCACAGATCGTCGCATCCTCGGTTTCATGTAGTTGCACGAGCAGCGGGCCACGCACTGCATAGTCCAGCACCGCATTACTCTGGGTGCGATCAAAGGAGCCATCGGCCAACAGACCAGCCTTGTGGCGCAACGCGCCCGCAATCGTGGCCGGGAACGGGAAGGGCAGCGTGCGGGCGCGTGCCCCAGGGGTAGGACCAAACGGACGCCCATCACGGACAATCAGTGGGTCACGCGGCTCGATCAGCCAGAGATGCTCTGCATGCTCACTCAAACGGGTGCTCCTTTCTCGGCCAGGAGTGTTCCTCGCGCCCGCGCTATCTCACGGGCCACAATCAATTCGTCAGCAAGCTGATCAATCCCCCGCACCGGGCGACCATCTTTGAGGTTGCCCGATTCTGCGGCCAAGGCCGTGGTGAGCAGAGCCAGATCATCCGATGCGATGCGCTGCGTCCCACGAGCGCCGCGTTTGCGCTGCAAGATCCGTCCGGCCTCGGCAACCAACGCCGTAGGTGGCAGCGTCGCCCCGACCCGCTCATCGAGCGAGCGCAGTTCATAGGCCACACCATCGGGGATGGCATCCTGCTGAAAGCGATCAATCAGCAACTGAAGTCGGGTCACAAATGGGCTATCCCAGCCGCCGCTGATGGTCGTATCAACCCCAGCGCGCTTACTCAATATGATCGCTAGGCCGTTCTTACCCATCCGCGCCTTGGCTAGATCTTCGGCTTCGTGCACCAGTCTGAGCGCATCGGTCAACGGCTCAAGGTGGTGGCAGATCGCAATCCCAACCGAAAGAGTAGCGCCAAAGGCTTGCATCTTTTCAGCATACGAAGCATGCAACGCCGTCGCACAATCAATCACACTATCGAGCGGGACAAAGGCCAGCAGATCATCACCACCGGCATAGACCAAAGCCCCGCGATACAGATCAGGATCTTCCACAATCCCGCGCACACCCGCCGCAAACGCATCAAGCGCGAGACCGAGTTGGCGCTGCTGCTCCAGGTCGGGTTGCCGATCAATCACCTCGCCCATACTATCGCCATCGGCCATCAGGATGGCATAGTAGGGTTCGGGTTGATCATCTACGCTGGCGTGCAGATAGGTAGCCAACGCTGCCTGCGCATTGCTCAGGGCTTGGCCATCCAACTCTTCGGCTAAACGGCTAGCGAAGAGGATACTGGCATCGTAGTCGTTCAGCGTGACTGGCGAGCTAAAGCGCGGATCAAGTTTGAGCATGTTCAGGCGGCGGTTCCCGGCCTGTAACGCATAGGCCGCCCGCAACGCTTGCAGGTAGGCATCCAGACCCTGGCGCACATCCAAACCCGCCGTATGCGCACGCCAGAGCATGGGTAGCGCGGCAAAGTGGGAGGTACTAGGGAAATCGGCCTGCTCATCACGGGCGCGGTAGTGGCGCTTAAAGAGATCAACCCCAGAGAGGCGTTCGGCGGGGCCAGCGCCATACAGCGCCAAGAGTCGCTCGGTTTTGTTGGCGAAGGGGGCTGGATCATAGTCAGCATCAAACTCACGATCATCAATCACCGACTCGCGGCGGCCATCAATCGAGGATTTCGGCACCTCTAAGGCCCAACTCGGTTGGTGGAAGGTGCGCGTATACTTGCGCGCCATCATGGCAGCATCGAGATGCCGACGGGTTTGCGGCACATCATCAAGCAGCGGCACCGCCACCCAAACGATCTCGATCAGATCGGCCATCTGCGCTTCTGCCCGCTGCCGATAGCTGGGATCATCCGGCCAGGTAATACGTTGCCGATTGTCGAAGACGGTACTCATCCACTGTTTTAGTTCAGCCCGTACCCGCTCTTCTACCTGCGTACCAACTTCATGGGGATCAGCCCCATCTGCCAACCGCGCCACAATGCGATTCACCACATCATGCGTATTAAGGTCATCCTGGGCGGGGAAGATCAGGGTCGCCTGATGTTCCTGGCGCAGCGCGAGGGCGGCACGCCGCGCCAGGCTACTCAACAGCATCGAACCGGCCCAAAGATCGCGTGTCCGGCGGGCAGCGGCAATAAACTCCTGCACCGGGCCAATGCTCAACAAAAAGAGATGCTGCATACAACTCCTTAGGTATGGCGTAGATCTTCAGATACCTCCACCCACATGCGGCCTGGATCGCATGTTACCAACCCCAGCTCCGTGCTGCGGTTGTCATCGCCTCGCAGACTACCCAATTCTCGCTTGGGTTTATGGTGCCAGATGACGATTTCTCTGATCAGAAGAGAGTATAGCATATGAGGAGAGATCCAACATTGTGGATCTCTCCTTGCCATGCCCTTTGTGCTACAATGTATTCAATCGCCGCTTTTCGCTGAAAGGGTTTGTTATGGAAGAACCGAAACTTTTTGTGCTTACTCTTCTAGCTGTACGCGCTAACATAGAAGATACCTCACCTACAGGTGAAGCAGGTGCAAGTACTATGCTATTGGTTCAGAACTCATCTGCCTCCGCAGAATCTGAGGGATGGAAGAATGTATATGAGAAATACCCTCAATCTGAGGGTTGGTTTGAACATCAGGTGACTGTGTTTGAACTACCCTATAGTATTGAAACAGATGGTTATCAAGTAGAGTATCATATTCATAAATCAGGAGGTGTGTCGTGATTTATGCTGGACAGGCACATATTCGATCAGTGAATTTCAAACCAACGATGCAATTAGTAGCTAAAGAAGAATTAGATTCGGAGCAGCGTTGGTCTGAATCGTTTGCTAGATCACAGGATGCTTTAATGAAGCTTGCTGAGAGAGCACGCCAGAATTATCTTGCAGGGAAAACCGAATTGTTAGACCCTGATAAATTGTGAAATCTCGCATCGACTCTGATTTTCGTGCAGCTTTTGCTTGTCTTCCTGCTGCCGTGCGTCAACAAGCACGCACGGCATATCGGTTATTCATTGCTAATCCGAATCATCCTAGCCTACATTTTAAATCAATAGCTCCTTCTGTCTATTCAGTACGAATTGGGATTCACTACCGTGCTCTAGGAGTGCGGGTGAAAAATGATGAGATCGTATGGTTTTGGATAGGCTCGCATGCTGAATACGATAAGTTGATTAAGCAGTTATAAAGGTTTGGCAGACTTCATGGGTAGATCTAAGTGACCCCCAACAACCTCTCAACCCCCGCCGCCCCCAATGCCTCCTCAACGGTGTCGGCGAGGCGCTCGTAGGGGTCAATCGGGTTACTGCTGGGGCTGTGCGGTTGCCAGCCGAGTTGCTGGAGCCATGCGTGGCGGAAGGTGGCGCTGGTGAAGAGGCCGTGGATGTAACAGCCCCAGATGCGGCCATCTTGGGTGTGGCAGCCGTCGGCGATGTTGGTGGCGGTGTCGCCACGTTGGGTGATCTGGGCTACCGGCGCACCCGCTGCACTGCGGATGTGGCTGCGTCCGGCGTGGATCTCGTAGCCGCGTAGCGGCGTTCCCTGCGCCCAGGGCATGGTCGCCTGCGCTGCAACTTCAACCGTCTCTTTGGTATGCTCGAAGATGGTGGCGACGGGGAGTAGCCCTAACCCCGCTTCGGCTCCGCCCCCACCTTCAACCCCTAGTGGGTCGCTGATCGTTTCGCCCAGTAGTTGGTAGCCACCACAGATGCCGACGACCGCGCCGGGGAAGGTGCTGAGTGCCGCGTCAAAGCCGCGCTCGTGGAGCCAGCGCCGCGCCGCCAGGGTGTGTTTGGTGCCGGGGATGATCACTGCTGCCGCCCCGCTCAGTTGATCGGGTCGCTCGACATAACGTACTTCTACCCCTGGCTCGCGGGCGAGGGGGTCGAAGTCGTCGAAGTTGGCGATGGCGGGCAGTTGGATGACCGCGATCAGCGTCTCGCCGCTGGCAGCGCGTGGCCCGCGCTCCAAGGCTACTGCGTCCTCTTCGGCCAGGCCGAGATCGGTGATCCAAGGCACCACCCCCAACACCGGCAGGCCGCTGCGCTGCTCCAGGATCTCCACGCCGTCGGTGAAGAGTGCCGGGTCGCCGCGAAAGCGGTTGACCAGCAAGCCGACCACGAGCGCCCGCTCTTCGGGATCGAGCAGCATGAGCGTGCCGAGGAGTTGGGCGAAGATCCCCCCGGCGTCAATGTCGCCCACCAGCACGGTGCGCGCCTGTGCGTAGGTGGCCACCCGCGCATTCACGATGTCGCGTGGCTTCAGGTTCAGCTCCACCGGGCTGCCCGCACCTTCGGCAATGACCAGATCATACTCGTTGCGTAGTGCATCTAGGTTGCGGGTGACGATCTCCCAGAGCGCGTCTTTGCGCTGCCAGTAGTCGTGGGCCTCCATGCTGCGCCACGGGTGGCCCTCGACAATGATCTGGCTGCGGCGGTAGCCTTCGGGTTTGATCAGTACCGGGTTCATCTGCACGGTGGGGCGGATGCGGGCGGCCTCGGCCTGTACGATGGTGCTGCGGCCTATCTCACCGCCGCCGACGGCGATGCCGGCATTGTTGCTCATGTTCTGGGCTTTGAAGGGCGCAACACGCAGCCCGCGCCGCACGGCAATGCGGCACAGTGCGGCAACCAGGGTACTCTTGCCCACCGATGAGGCGGTGCCGAGAACCATTATGACTGGGGCGGGCATAGGATCTCCTTCCACACGCGCAGAAGCGTCTGGTTCTCATCAGGGTGGCGCGGGGCAATCCGCACCCAGGCGGGTAGGCCGAAGGATGTCGCGTCGCGGACGACGCAGCCACGCCGCAGCAGCGCCATCCGGGTGGTGGTGGCGTCGCCACTGCGCACGAGCATAAAGGGCAGTGCGGTGCGGTGGACGGCAAAGCCCAACGCGGCGAGACCGTGGTAGAGTTGGTCGCTACTGGCCCAGAGTTGGCTCATGGTGATCGGCAGAAAATCGCTATCGCTTAGGGCCGCCGCGCCCGCTGCCAGTGCGGCGCTATTCACGCTCCATGTCGGTTGCAGGCGCGCAATCTGGCTGATGACGCCCTCGGTGCCGATCAGGTAGCCCAGGCGCAACCCGGCGATGGCGTAGCTCTTGGTGAGCGAGTAGAGGCGTAATAGCCCCGCTGGGGCATGATCGAGTGGCTCGCGCAGGGGGTAGGTGGCCTGCACAAACCCGGCATAGGCGCGATCTACCACCAGCATGCCGCCGTTTGCTTCACAGCATTCGCAGAGTGTGATGATCTGGGCGGGAGTCAGATCTATCCCGGTGGGATTGTTCGGTACACACAGCCATGTCAGCCGTGGGCGCAGGGCGCGGATCTGGCGCTCGATGGCTTCTATATGCAGGTTGAAGTGGGCTTCTTCACTGGCCCGCCATTCTTCCACTATCGCTCCGGCCAACTGGCTGGCGTGGGTATACTCGCCAAAGGTTGGCCCGATCACCAATACTGTATCACCGAAACTGAGTAGGGCACGGGCGATCAGGTGGATGAGTTCGTTGCCGCCATTGCCTACCAGGATCTGGGCCGGGGCACAGCTATGGCGCAGGGCGAGGCTGGTGCGCAGGTGGTAGCAACTGCGATCTGGGTAGGGAGCCGGATCGAGGGCGGCCAGGGCAGCGCGGACCCCTGCGGGTGGGCCAAAGGGGTTGAGGTTACTGCTGAAGTCAATCAGCGTTTCGGCGGCGATGCCCCAGTGGGCCAGTTCGGCATGGTCAAGCGCTCCGTGGACGATCATTCAATGCTCCTCTGTACCTGTACAGCAGCCGCATATTGACGCAAAGGCGCAACGACGCAAAGCTTTTGCTTGGGGGTAACTATTCACACTTGGGGTAAAAGAAACCTCGTTTTGACGCAAAGGGTTGTTGCAGGCTTTGCGCCTTGGCGTCTTGGCGTCAAAACCGGGATTACGCTTCTTTGGCCCACGCAGCCGCGAGAGCCTTGATCTCTATCGGTATTCCACTCACCACCAGATAGACCGCATCAGCAGCGGCGGCCACCTGCTGGTTGGCGCGCCCCAGTACGTCGCGGTAGATCCGGCCCAGTGGGTAGGCGGGGACAATCCCCATGCCGACCTCGTTGGTGACGATGATCAGGTGCAGGGCGCGGGTCTGGGCCACAGCCAGGATCGCGTTCACCTCGGCCACAATCGCTGGCTCCGGGTCGGCTTCGTGGGCCAGCAGCAGGTTGGTGACCAGGAGCGAGAGGCAGTCGAGCAGCACCACCGCGCCCATCGGTACCGCTTCAAGCGCCTGCGCAACGTTCAATGGGGCTTCGATGGTGGGCCAGGTGGCCGGGCGGCGCTGCTGGTGGTGGGCGATGCGCTCTTGCATCTCGGCATCACGCGCCTCGGCTGTGGCCACATAGATGATCGGTTCGCCCAGACGCCGGGCGTACTGTTCCGCATGGGCGCTCTTGCCACTGCGCGCCCCGCCGGTAAAGAGAGTGATGCTACTCATAGGAATATTCGCAGACTGATAACCGCTAACGCCACCACTTCGCTCAGTTCACACAATGCCCCATAGGTGTCGCCGGTGAGGCCACCCAGCGCCCGTGTCCACCATGTGGCCAACAGATGCGCCACGCCAGTCACGGCGAGGACTGCGAGCAGGCCGGGTAGCCCGGCGGCGAGGCCCGCAATCAGCAAGGCGCTGCCCGCCGCCACCACGAGGGTGATCGGGCTGGCTTGGGCGCGGGCGCTCTGGCCGAGGCCATCGGCGCGCGCACTGGGGAAACGCACGATACCATAGATCATCGCCCAGCGACCCAGCACCGGGGCGATCAGGACGGCGGGCCACCACATGGCCCCGGCAGCCAGCAGGAAACTCACCTTTAATAGTACCACTGCTGCGAGGGCTAGTGCGCCCATCGCCCCGATCCGGCTATCACGCATGATCTCTAGTTTGCGCTCACGCGGACGCCAACTCATCACGCCATCGAAGGTGTCGCTCAGGCCATCGAGGTGTAAGCCAGAGGTGAGGATGACCCAGAGCACCACGATCAGGGCGGTGGGTACCGGGCTGAGCCAGAGCAGGTTCGCACCTGCGCCGGTGGCCACCAGCAACCCGCCGATGACCAGCCCTGCGAGGGGGAAGAAGGGCAATGCGGCGGCAAAGCTACCCTCCGCCGAGGGCGGCAGCCATGGTTGGGGCAGAATAGTCAGGAAGCGCAGCGCTTCGCCGAGGCTACGCAATGGGTTAGAGATACGCACGGTGGGGTTCCTTTATGATGGTGAACGATGGGGTTCCCCTGTAGGGGCGAAGCATCGCCCCGCAAGGAGCCGGGGAACACGAACAGGATTGGCGGGCGATGCTTCGCCCCTACGGGATGATCGGGATGATCGGGGTTCCCCTGTAGGGGCGAAGCATCGCCCCGCAAGGATGCCGGGGAACACGAACAGGATTGGCGGGCGATGCTTCGCCCCTACGGGATGATCGGGATGATCGGGATGATTGATGCTGCCTGCACAAACCGTTCCACCATCTGCGGGGCGGCCAGGAAGTGCAGATGGATGTAGGAGGCCAGAACATTGCCGATTTGGGTACCCTCATTGCTCGCCTCTGGGCGCATAGCATCGGGTTGGCGCGTGTAGAGCCACGCCGTCTCCGGCGGGCGCTCGGCCCAAACCGAGTAGTGGAACTCGTGGCCGCGCATCGTCTCGCCCGCCCGCCAGAGCCAACTATCGGCCAGCGCCGTGACGGTGCGGTAGCCCAGCGTCAGCCGCCCGCTCATGGCCGAGTGGCCGGGCAGCACGCCTACCATCGGGAAGCTGCGCCCCGCCTCATCCTGCACCGCCTGAGTCAGATACATCAGCCCGCCACATTCGGCATAGATCGGCATGTTCTGCTGTGCAGCTTGACGTAACGCATTGAGCATGGCATGGTTGCCACTCAATGTCTCGGCATAGAGTTCGGGGAAGCCGCCACACAGATAGATCGCCCCGGTCGCCTCTGGGAGAACCTGGTCATGCATGGGGCTGAAGAAGGCCAACTTGGCCCCAGCCGCTTCGAGCAACTCCAGATTCTCCGGGTAGATAAAACTGAAGGCTTCGTCGCGGGCGATGGCGATGGTGGGGTTGGTGCGAGCGATTGGCGCGGGCGCAGTGGGGAGCGGTGCAGGTTCGGGCATGACCTCGGCGGCGCGTGCCAGTTCGAGCAAGCGATCCAGATCGATCCCGGCTTCGACACGGCTGCGCACCTGGGCGATCCACTCCGCCCAACGCCCCGGCTCGGCGGTGGGCACGAGACCCAAATGGCGTTCGGGTAGATTGAGCAGCGCCTCGCGGGTCAGTGCGCCAACCACGGGCAACCCGACGCTTTGCTCAATCGCCTGCTGCACCATCTGAATATGGCGGGCACTCCCGGCATTATTGAGGATCACCCCCACCACCTTGACCTGCGGGTCGAAGCTGCGCAGCCCGTGGATCAGCGCCGCTGCCGTGCGCGCCATCGAGGCGATACTCAGCACCACCACCACGGGCGTGTTAGTCAGACGGGCAATATGGGCACTACTGCCGGTATCATCATCCCCGGCATAGCCATCGAAGAGGCCCATCACCCCCTCGATCAGTGCCACATCGGCCCCGGCGGCGCGGCGGGCCAGGATCGTCGGGATGTGCGCGGGCGGCACCATCCAGGCATCGAGGTTGGCGCATGGGCGACCGGCAGCCAGCGCGTGGTAGGTAGGATCAATATAGTCGGGGCCACACTTGAACGGGGCCACCTGAAGGCCGCGTGCCGCCAGCGCGGCGATCACCCCGGCGGTGATGGTGGTCTTACCACTGCCGCTCATCGGGGCGGCGAGCATGAGGCGCGGGAGGTTAGGCATGGGAGAACTCCTGGGTGCTCTAAAAGTGTGGTATGTACAAAGTTCCAAAATCATCAGTCGCCCCTCACCCCCCTAGCCCCCCTCTCCCGTTCGCTGCGCGAACAGGCGAGGGGGGAATAGGCCAGGAGATACCTCAAGATAGTACCCCCCTCGCCTGTGGGCGAAGCCCACGGGAGAGGGGCTGGGGGTGAGGGCCATCCAGTGGCGAAGTGTCAAATTCGTTAGAACCATGTCCTACCAGTGTACACGCTACTTGACACAGCGGGATCGCCAAGGCGGCTCCGCTGGCCTCACCCAGCCGCATCTGCATGTCGAAGAGCGGGGGGCTGCCGATGCGCTCGAAGACGGCGGCGTGGCCGCGTTCGACCGAACGATGCGTGGCGATCAGGTAGGGTTGAATGGCCGGGGCCAGATTGAGCGCCACCAACGCGGCAGCCCCGGCGATCACGCCATCAACCAGCACTGGGACGCGCTGCGCCGCAGCCCCCAGCATCAACCCCGCCATCCCACCAATATCGAAGCCCCCCACGGAGGCCAGAACCCCCAGGCCATCGGCTGGATCGGGGCGGTGCAGGGCCAGCGCGGCTTCGATCAGCGCCACCTTGCGTTCCCACCCGGCCTCATCAATGCCCGTGCCGCGCCCGGTGACACTGGCCACCGGCAGCCCACACAGCCCGGCAATCACCGCGCTGGCGGCGGTGGTGTTGCCGATGCCCTTTTCGCCGGGTGCGATCAGATCGGCCCCCGCCGCGATCAGTTCGCTGGCGATGTCCATTCCCACCTCCACGGCGCACCATGCCTGCTCGCGGCTCATCGCTGGCTCGCGGGTCATGTCGCGGGTGCCGGGGGCGATCTTGTGCTGGCGCAGTCCGCGTAGATCGCGCAGGTCAGCATCCACCCCGACATCCACCACCACCAACTCGGCGTTGGCGTGGCGCGCCAGGACGCTACTGGCTGCCCCGCCGCGCAGCACGTTGCGCACCATCTGCGCCGTGACCGCCTGGGGAAAGGCGCTCACTCCGTGGCGGGCAACCCCGTGGTCTGCCGCCATAATCACCATAACTGGGCGTTCGATGCGCGGGCTGGGCGTGCCGCGTATGGCCGCGATCTGAGCACCTAACTCCGCTAAGCGTCCGAGTGCCCCCGATGGGGCTTCGGGGGCGGTGAGTTGGGGGATGAAAGGGATTTGCATACTATCGGTTGCTCTCCGTTTGACGCAAAGACGCCAAGGCGCAAAGCCTGCAAGTTAGAATTCAATCAAAACCTCTGCATCTTTGCGTCTTTGCGTCTTTGCGTCTTTGCGTTAAAACATGTATCCTCTCTGCGCCTTTGCGTCAAAATAGACTTCTTCAAAGCTCACGCTGCTCAATCTGCTCAAACGCCTCAAACCCCTCCTCAACCAGACTCGGCACAAACCACTCCAGCGCCGCACCCAGCCCGACCACCTCGCCAATGATCAGGATGGCCGGAGTGGGTAGATTGGCCGCGTGCAGCGCAGCGGGCAGATCGGCCAGGGTGGCCCGCACCACCCGCTGTTCGCGGGTCGTAGCGCGGCTGATCACCGCCGCCGGGGTGCTGGCCGCCCGCCCCGCCGCGATCAGTGTCGTACAGACCAGATCAACCCGGTGTAGCCCCATCAATACGATCAGGGTGGGAATGTGCGCCAGCGCGTTCCATTCGGTGTTGCTGTCGGCTTTGCCAGGAGCCTCGTGGCCGGTTACGACCGCAAAGGCGGTCGAGTAGCCCCGGCTGGTGACGGGGATACCCGCGTAGGCAGGGGCGGCCAGCGCCGATGAGACCCCCGGTACGATCTCGAACTCCAACCCGGCAGCGGCCAGGGCTTGGGCCTCTTCAGCCACATGCCCGAAGACGCTCGGATCGCCGCCTTTGAGCCGCGCTACGTGGTGTCCGGCACGGACATATTCGACCAGCAGATCGGTAATGGTGTCTTGCTCCAGTTTATGCCGGTCGTGGGCTTTGCCGACAAAGACCTGGATGGCATTGGGCCGCGCTTGGGCCACCAGTTGCGGGGCCACGAGCCAGTCGTAGAGTACCACATCGGCTTGGCGCAGCAGGTTCAGCCCGCGCACCGTGATCAGGTCGGGGCGGCCTGGGCCAGCCCCGATGAGATAGGCTTTACCGCTCAAGGTTTGTCTCCTTGTTACTGTAACTCCGAGATTCCGATTTTGACGCAAAGACGCCAAGGCGCAAAGTTTTGTTAGTGCGAAAAAGCCCTGGGAAAACTGCAATGCGGCGCGGTGGCTGAGCTTGTCGAAGCCAAGCTTGTCGAAGCCAAGCTTGTCGAAGCCATGCGGCGCATCCCAGATGTTTTCGCTGACAAAGGATTCGATTGGAACCTCTAGTGAAAACTTTGCGTCTTTGCGCCTTTGCGTCAACAAAATACTTCTGTTTCCCCCACACAGCTACTGGTTATCAGCCATCAGCCAGCGCGCAATCGCGTCGCGCAGCGCAGCGGCACGCGCCGGACTGCTGCCACTCGTACTGACGGCAACCGTCAGGCCCGCGCTACGGTGCAGGGCGGGCAGGTGGAAGTTGCCCTCACTGGGGGCATCGGCCACATTACACAGCACCCCACGCTCCGCCGCCTCGTGCGCCACCATGGCGTTCACCGCACGCTGATTGGTGCATGCGAAGGCCAAGCGTGCCGCTTCCAGATCACCCGCCTGGAAGGGCCGCGCCTCCCACTCAATCTGGCCCGCTGCGGCCCAGGCTTGGAGTTGCGCACTCGCCAGCGGGCTGATCAGCCGCACCGCTGCGCCTGCTGCCAACAACCCACGCACCTTGCGCTCCCCCACCGCCCCGCCCCCCACGACGGTAACGGCCACCCCCTGCATCCCGGTCAGAACGATGGGGTATTCGGGCACACGGGTGGGCGCATCACGATGCGCCCCTACGGGCGGGTCTTGGGCCACGGGCGCATTGTGATGCGCCCCTACGGATGGGTCTTGGGCCACGGGCACATCATGTGGTATCCCTCCCTCGCCTGTTCGCGCAGCGAACGGGAGAGGGGGGCTAGGGGGGTGAGGGCCAACGTCCATCCTCCCTCCCGCCGCATAGCCGCGTGGCGTCACCACATGGCCCCCGGCGATGTAGCTACGGCTGTTGCCGATCAGCACCACGGTGAACATGTCGGCCAGTGTCGGATCAGCCTCGGACAGCGTCGTCACCACCATACGCTCATCGGGGCGCGCCACGTTGGTGGCGAAGATGACCGGGGTATTCGCGTTGCGCTGGGTACGCAGAATGTCTAGTGCCACCCCTAGCTGCCAGTGGCGATCCTGCGAACGTGGGTTGTAGAGCGCCACCACCAGATCGCCGTTAGCCGCCGCCGCCAACCGGCGCTCGATCAGATCCCAGGGCGTGAGTAGGTCACTCAGGCTGATCACACAGAAATCGTGGCTGATGGCTGCCCCCATGCGCGCCGCTGCCGCCTGGAAGGCGCTGATACCGGGGAGGACGCGCACCTGCGGCGTCTGGCCATCCCAACCACGCGCCTGCAACCCCTCAAAGACCGGCCCGGCCATCGCGTAGATGCCAATGTCGCCACTACTCACCAGTGCTACCCGCCGCCCGGCCTCAGCCGCCTCAATCGCCTGCATGGCCCGTTCCACCTCGGTCTTCATGCCCGATGCGATCACCGTCTGTTGGGGCGTCAGCAAGCCCTGGATCGACTCGATATAACCCTGATAACCCACCACCACCTCGGCCTCACGCAGCGCCGCGTGGGCCGCCAGCGTCATCTGCTGGGGGTCGCCCGGCCCCAAACTGACCAGCGTCAGGTGGCCGGAAGGGCGCGGTTGGCACAACGCCACCGCCAGCGTGCAGCGCTCGAAACGCTGCTTGGGGACGAGCAGTTCACCGCCCGCTACCAGCAGTGCGGCTGGTTCGGCCACGCCGATCAGATCGAGGTGTTCACTGGCCGCACTGGGACTGAAGTCGCTGGGGTTGAGGTGCGCCATCTGCGCCGCCGTCACGATCTCCAAGCGTAGCCCCAGCCCCTCGGCCAACGCGATCAGCCCGGCTTCCTGCGCCTTCTGCTCCACCGTTGCCAGCGCCGCTAGGTTGGCCCGGCTCAACCCCGCCGCGTCCAACCCACTCAGCAGCGCGGCCTCCAGTTCGGCACGCGGCACCCCGCGCCGACAGCCCATCCCCACCACCAGCAGGGGCAGGTTGTAGCGCACGCCCTTGCTGGCCAGTTGCGGCCAGAGATCGGCGTGCGCCATGTGGCTCACCAGCACCCCCGCCCGGTAGCGTGCATCCAACAACTGCGCCGGGTCATCCACAAAGGTGAGATCGGGACACGCGGCCAGCCAGGTCTCCAACAGTTGGCGCTGCGCGTGCAGGGCGGGATGCACATAACAGCCCAGCGCTTCACCATTCACCAGGCACCCCATGGTGTGGGTGAGCGCCGAAGCCGGATCAACCCGCCAGCCCTGCTCCTGACCGAGCAGATCGAGCGCAGGCAAGCCCTGGGTGTCACTGGCCGTGGTGATCGCCGCGTGGCCGCCGGTGAGATGCGCGATCTGCCGAGCCAGCGCGTTGGCCCCGGCGCGATGCCCGCCCAGCAGCGGAATGACCGAGTTGCCCGCCTCATCCAGACAGATCACCGCCGGGTCGCTGCTTTTATGGCCGAGCAGCGGCGCACAGGCGCGCACGGCAATTCCCGCCGCCATCACCAATACTAAGGTGCGCCCCGGCTGCCACTGCTGCGCGATCAACGCCGCCACTGGCCCCTCATAATGCTGCGTGTCGCCCAGCGCGAAGCGACGTGGCACCCACGCCTCCCCGCCCAACCCCTGGGCAAGCTCGTGGGCCAACTGGCTGCCACGCCGACTCACCGCGATGATGAGGGGGGGGGTAGCGCCCAGCGACTGAAGTCGCGGGCTAACCTCACGAAGCCCGCCTACGCGGGCTGGGGTTAGCCCGCGTAGGCGGGCTTTGTAGTACCTAGCCGGGGGCTTCAGCCCCACGGCGAAGGTACCTGACACCTCCGCCACACCCCGCCGATAGCCGTGGCTAAAGTTGGGGTCGTAGAGACGGCTGGCCGGACTCGTCAGCGCCGGGTCGAGTGCCGCCCCGACCATAATCAGTGCGTGGCGCGTGAACCCGGCCTGCCGCACTGCCTCGGCAATGTCGGCCAGGGTGCCGCGCACCACCTGTTCATCGGGCCAACTCACCCGGTAGACCACTGCTGCCGGGGTGGTGGGCGTATAGCCACCACTAGCAAGCAGCCCTTCGACCACCTGCTCGATCTGATCCACACTCAGATAGAGCACCAACGACGCACCGTGCGCCGCAAGGCCACCTAGCCCCTCGCGGGGCGGTACGGGTGTGCGCCCCGCGCTGCGGCTCAGAATGAGCGTCTGAGTCACCTCCGGGATGGTCAGTTCCACACCTAAGCGCGCCGCTGCTGCAAAGGCAGCACTCACCCCCGGCACAACCGCGTAGGCCACATTGCGTTCGCGCAACAGCCGCATCTGCTCGTGGATCGCCCCATAGAGCGCCGGGTCGCCGGTGTGGACCCGCGCCACCACACCACCCGATAGAGCCACTTCAGTCATCAGATCAACAATCTGGCCCAAGTGAAGATCGGCAGAACCAACAATCCTCGCCCCCGGTTTCTGCGCCAAACCGGCCACACTCGCCTGCACCAGACTATCCGCATACAGCACCAGATCGGCCTGCTCAATGATCGTCCGCCCGCGCACCGTTATCAGATCGGGCGCACCTGGCCCGGCACCCACAAAATAGACCATTCCGGCACTCATGAAACACTCTCCCGCATAGCTACGTTTCCTAAAATTCAGATGTTGACGCAAAGGCTGTGCTTGGGGTAAAAGAAACCTCGTGTTGACGCAAGGATGCAAAGGTTTTATTGCAGGCTTTGCGCCTTTGCGTCTTTGCGTCAAAAAAGGCTCCGCATAGGAGTAGACAACTCGCTTACCCCAATCATGAAGAGTCCCGCGTGCGGCGCACGATCAATAAGGATAAGTAAGGGGCTTCATAGTCGCGCAGGCTGGCCAGATCGCGCACCACGCGCTCTTCGGGCATACCGATGCGCTCGGCATAGACCGCCTGATCGAGCAGATTCATCGCGCTCAGCGTGGCGATGATCGCGGGCAAATGACGCCCCACCTTCATCAGAATCAGCGTATGGAAAGCGGTGAACAAGCCACGCAACTCCTCCGCATCTTCCGGGGCAGGCAGGATGGCCACACGTTCATTCCCGCTACTGAGCGGCAACGCCACCTGTGCCGCCGTCGCCGCAAACGACGTAACCCCCGGAATGATCGTCACCGCGAGGCCGGGTTCGGCGTGTAGCAGCGCGTTGCGCAGATTGGTGAAGGTGCCATAGAGCAGCGGATCGCCCAACAAGAGGTAGACTGCCCGCACCGGCGTGTGCGGATGCGCCTGCACACACTCCAGGATCTCACGCGCTGTCTCCTGATAGGCAGCGCTCGCCAAGGCCGGATCGCGCTCCATCGGGATCGTCAGCGGGACAACCTGCTGGCGGGTCGGGTCAATCCAGGGCTGCGCAATCCGCAACGCCCGGCTCGCCTCATCGGGGCGGGTACGCGGCGTAAAGATCAGATCCGCCGCCTGAATGGCACGGATACCCTTCATCGTCACCAACTCCGGGTCGCCGGGGCCAAGCCCGACTACGGTGAGGTGGTAGGTTGATTCTTCAAGCATAGATGCTTATACTTTCTGGTATGGTGCAATCACAAACAACAACCTCAACGCCCCGTCTCGCCACCCAATTTCTGCGTCTGGCTCTGCGTCGAGCCGCCCGTGGCACGGGGTCGCAGCGCATCTTCTATGAACAGAGGAGTGCTATGCAGCCAGTACCAGATCTGCACGTCGTGCTTGGATCGCTGCGCTGGGTGCTTGTGGGCGGGTTGGCGCTGCGTGCCTATATGCCGGAGCGTGCCACGCTCGATGTTGCCATCCTCATGCATGCCGATGATGCGTATACTGCGCGTCAAGCCTTCCTCAAGGCCGGGTATTCGTTCCAAGGTGATCTGAGTATTGGTGGCTTTACGGTGCAATTGGCGCATGAGCCTCCTATTGATGTGCTTACCCGTAACGATCCGTGGCTGGACATGGTGTTGCGGCAGCCAGTTCGTGATCCGGCTAATATGCCGGTCTTAGCGCGTCCATATCTCATTCTGCTCAAGTTGCAAGCTGGGCGAACCCAGGATTTGGCCGATATTCAGCGTCTCCTTGCGCTCACCCCACCCACAGAGCGCCAACAGGTGCGTCAGGTGGTGGAGCAATTCAGCCCTGAGTTCCTCGAAGATTTTGATGCCCTGATCACACTGGCAGATCTGGAATTTGGGGTGTCGTAACGACGCAACATCTTGCGTCTCTACGACGCAACATCTTGCGTCTCTACGACGCAACATCTTGCGTCTCTACGACGCAACATCTTGCGTCTCTACCCCCTACATTCGCCACGTCAACAAGAAAACAGGATTCTGCGCCTCTAGGCGCACCATCCCCAAGATCGGCGCAGCCACACTCACCTGCACCTGCGTCAGCCGCGCATCGGGCAGGCTCGTGCGGGCGGTATGCAGATTCTCCAGGGTGACGAGAGCCAGCACCAGCCGCCCGCCGGGGCGCAGGCGTTGGCGCACCAGATCGAGCAGTTCGGGCAGCCAACCGCCACTCCCACCAATAAAGACCATATCGGGATCGGGGAGATCGGCGCACACTCCGGGTGCGGTACCCTCGATCAGATGCACATTTGAACACGGGAAGCGGCGCAGATTCTCGCGGATGTGCTCACACATCATCGCCCGCCGCTCCACCGCATAGACCGTGACTGCCGCTTGCCAACGCGCCGCCTCGATACTCACCGCCCCGCTGCCCGCCCCCAGATCCCAGAAGATCTCGCCCGCTTGGGGTGCCAGTTCGGCCAAACTGAGCAGCCGAATCTCGCGCTGGGTCAGCAACCCCCCACTGGTCGAGATGGCCTTATCGGGGATGCCGGGATGGGTTGGTACCTCCTCGCATGGCATTGGGACAGCCCCGGCCAAACGCTGGCCCTCCGGCTCCTCGTTCCAGATCACCAGCACATTCAGCGGCGCGAAGCTTGCGCCCGCGATCTCCCCCAGGCTGCCCCGCACAATCCGCTGCTCCGGCTCACCCAGGTTCTCGCACACCGCACACGGGCGCTGCGGCGACATCCCGGCATCCAGTAACGCTTGCGCGATCACCCCCGGCGTATGCTGGTCATCGGTGAGGATGCCCGCTTTACTACTCAAACAGACCGCCCGCACCACATCGCGGGTGGGTCGCCCGTGGGCACTGAGCAGGGCGGCGTCGTGCCATGGTTCACCCAGCGCGGCGAAGGCGAGTTGATAGGCGCTCGGTGCGGGCACGATCTCCAACACCTCGGCACTGAAGCTCCGCCGCAGACTGGCTCCGATGCCGTAACAGAGCGGATCGCCCGATGCCAGCACGACCGCTCGCAGCCCGGTCTCGTAGGCATGGCGTAGCCGTTGCTCAAGCACGGCTAACCCCTGGCGCATACTCAAGCACTCGCCACTAAAATCGGGGAAGTAGCCCAAATGGCGCTCACCACCCACCAGCAGATCCGCCGCCAACACCCGCTGGATCTGCGCCTCAGGCAGACTCGCCCGCCCCGCCCCGGTAATTCCGAGAACTACGATCTTGTGCATGCGCTTTTTCCTGTCACCGTAACCATTTACACATTGAATGGCCCTCACCCCCAACCCCTCTCCCGTGGGCTGCGCCCACAGGAGAGGGGGGCACATTCCTGTGTAGCCCGGAGCATATTCCCCCCTCTCCTGTTCGCGTAGCGAACGGGAGAGGGGGGCTAGGGGGGTGAGGGCCAAATCCTACCCCTCTACCCGCACCAGCGCGGTACCATCAAAATCCACCAAGATCACCTCCAGGCGCGGATGCCCACCGAGCCGCTCGACATAACGCCGCGATTGCGCCAACGCCAGCCGGGTCAGGTGTTCCAGCGGAGCCAGCGTGCCATACTCCTGGCACAGTTCGAGCATGTGACGGCTGGTGTTCGCGGCTGCCACCGCCGCCACCAACCCCTCTGGCGCACCCGCCTCGCGGCAGACCTGGGACAGAAAGGCGAGATCTACCGGGTTGCCCGCAACGTGCGTCACCATCCGCCCCTGGGCTGTCTTGGCGATGCGGCTGATCATGGCCACCAGCGCCACCTCCGGGACACGCTGGGACACACAGGTGCGCAGCGCCGCCCCGGTAAAGATACTGATTTCCACACATGCCAGATCGGGCAGGTGCGGGAAGAGCCGCTTGGCCGCCTCCGCCGAGCGCCCGCCGGTGGCCAGCACCACCTTCGCGACGCTGTGGTAGGCCGCCAACTCGACCGCCTGCACCACACTCGCCCGCCACGCGGCGGTGCTGTAGGGATGCACCTTGCCACTCGTGCCCAGGATGCTGATCCCACCGATGATGCCCAGGCGCGGATTGAGGGTGCGTTCTGCCAGTGCCGCCCCGTCGGCGACACTGATCAGCACCTCTAGCCCATGCAGATCGAGGTAGCGCGGATCATGGAGAACCTGCAACACCGCATCCGCCACGTTGGCGCGGATCTGCTGGCGCGGCACCGGATTGATCGCCGCGCTCCCCACCGCCAACCCCAGGCCAGGCAGTGTCACCCGGCCCACCCCGCTACCGCCCTCGATATGCACACCGGGCGTCGCACACCTGCGCACATAGGCCGAAATCCGCGCCCCGTGGGTCACATCGGGGTCATCGCCACCATCCTTGATCAGCGTACAGACCGCCGTGTCACCCGCAAACCAGCACGCCAGTGGCAGCATGCGGGTCGTTTCGCCGGTGGGCAATCGCACGACCACATCAGTAGGCCACGCCCCACCGAGTAAGGCCAGCGTCGCCAACTTGGCCGCCGCCGCCGCAGTCGTACCAGTGGTGTAGCCCGTGCGCATACCGCGCCGGTCACGTGGGGGGATAGGAATCTCCATACTTACAACTCGTCATTCCCTGCGCCAACCGCCAAGCGCAAGAGCGCATTCACCGCCGCTGCCGCAATCGTCGAGCCACCCTTACGGCCCAGCGTCACCAGCCACGGCACCTGAGTCACCTGAGCCAAGGCGGCTTTACTCTCGGCTGCACCGACAAAGCCCACCGGCACCCCGATCACCAATGCCGGGCGGGCACCGGCCTCCACGAGTTCAATGATCGCTTCGAGCGCAGTCGGCGCATTGCCTATCGCCACGATACTGCCATCGAGCAACCCACGCTCAGCCGCGAGGCGCATACTCTGGGCACTGCGCGTCCCACCTTGGGCCGCCGCCACGTCACGAACTGCCGGGTCATCAATGAAGCAGTGCAGACTGCCGCCAAGTTTGGCCAGCCGTTGCGCACTAATCCCCACCCGTACCATGTGGACATCGGTGATCACCGCGCAACCCGCTTGCAGCGCGGCTACCCCGGCCTCAATCGCACCGGGGCTGATCTGCACCAGTTCAGCAAACTCAAAGTCGGCGGTAGTATGAATGATCCGCTCCACCACCGCTGCCAGCGGCGGTGCAAAGGCCAGCCCGCGCTCAGCGAGGCTACGCCGGATGATCTGGAACGACTCGGACGCGATGGCGTGGGGGTGTAGGCTCATAGGTGACTTGCCTTTAGGCGCGGAAACCCGGCAGTTTTAGTGCCGGGAGGAGCGCACTGCTTTAGCCCGCTTTCGTACATACATACATGCACGGGCGTTCGGATTGTGCTATACTTGTTTTATGACGCAGACGCTCTCCACACGTACCGTATGCTGCAAGCTGTCGCTTGACGCTGACGCTGTAACCGCCATTCGGGCCACGGCTGAGGCATTCAACGCGGCGGCAACCTACTGTGCCTCGGTCGCGTGGGAGGAGCACATTATCAACAAGAACAAGCTGCACCATGTGGTCTACGGCTCCACCCGCGTCAATTACGGGCTGGGGGCACAACTGGCCTGTTGCGCCAGGGATAAGGCGGCTGAAGCCGTGCGAGCAGCGCGGGCAAAAGACCACGCTACCTGTCCGACGTTCAAGCCGGACAGCGCGATCCGCTACGATGCCCGCACCTACCGCCTGATGAGCCTTGATCGCGTGAGTCTCAATACGCTGACCGGGCGTGTGGTTGGTCACATGGTTCTCGGTGCGTTTCAGCGGCGTTACCTGTACGACACGAGTTGGAAGGTGGGTGGTGCGGAACTGGTGCAGCGTGACGGGCAGTTTTACCTGCACATGACGCAGACCAAAGCCAGTCCGAAGCCCGATGAGCCAACCGGCTTCCTGGGCGTTGACTTGGGCATCGTGAACCTGGCTGCCGATAGCGAGGGCGAGACGTACAGCGGGGCGGATGTCCAGCGGGTACGCGAGCGCCGGTTCCAGCACCGCCAGCGGCTCCAAACCGCCAACACGCGCCGCGCCCGCTGGCGGCTCCGCAAGAACGCACGAAAAGAGTCGCGATTCCAGCGGGATGTCAACCACTGCATCAGCAAGGCGTTGGTGCAGAAGGCACGCACGGCCCGTAAGGCACTCGCCGTCGAGGATCTGACGAAGATCCGCGAGCGAGTCACGGTTCGACGGGCGCAGCGCCGTGCGCGTCACTCGTGGGCCTTTCGACAACTTCGGAGCTTTCTTGCGTACAAAGCGGCTCAGGCTGGGGTGGTGTTGGTCGCGGTTGACCCGCGCAATACCTCCCGTACCTGTGCGGTATGTGGTTACTGTGAGAAAGCGAACCGACCCGATCGGTCCCATTTCCGTTGCCTCTCGTGCGGCCATACGGCTGCCGCTGACACGAACGCTGCCGTGAATATCGCCTCCAGGGCCGCCAGTCAGACGGCCTACTGTGCTGCGTCGCCTTCGGGCGAAGGAGCGAGCACAAGCCCACCAGTTTTAGCGGTGGGTATCTGACAGGTGGCTCTCTCCATGGTGATGATGATGATGGTGGTGGTGATGCTCGTCATCCTCGTGCTGATGGCGATACGAACAGAGATCGCAGGTCATCGCCGCCGCCCCGGCGACACACTCCTGGTAACGTTGCACCACCGCCTCCAGCAACCCCGCGTGGGGGAAGAGGTGCTGCGCCACCACAACCTCGATCTGCGGGTACTGCTGCTGCGCGGCGTGGGCTTGGGCAGCAATATCATCACGCACAAACCCCGCGAAGAGGATATACGGCAGCACAATCACCCGGTGTGCGCCGAGTTGCACACAGCGCGTTATTCCCTGGCCCACATTCGGAGCCACCACGAGTTGGTAGGCATATTCGACCATACCATACTCCTGCTGCTCATAGAGCATCCGCGCCAGCCGCGCCAACTCGGCATTACTCTGGGTATCCTTACTGCCTCGCCCTACCAGCAACACGGCCGTCTCGGCATGCCCAACCGGCTGCGAACATTGTTCCAGCACCGCAGCCGCCCGATCTGCCAGCGCGTCCACCAGCCGCTGATGCGGCCCCACCGGGGTACCATAGCGCACCTGCACATGCGGATGTTCGCGCTGAGCCGCCGCCAACAACCCCGGCACATCGCGCTTCTGGTGCCGACCCGGCCCCAGAAAGAGCGGCAACGCCACAATCTCCTGCGCCCCCGCAGCCACACACAGATCAAACCCAGCCCCAATCGAAGGCTCGGCCAACTCAAGAAAACATGGCTGGGTTGGCACACCTAACGCCGTCTGCAATTGCTCTGCAAACGCCAAAAACTCCGCATTCCCCGCCGTATCGGGGCTACCATGACCGATGAGAAGAAGCATAACTATATCCTAGCATTCAGGTTTTAACGCCAAGCCGCCAAGGCGCAAAGTCTTCAATAGAAGCCCCATCAAAACCTTTGCGCCTTTGCGTCAATATGAGGTCTCTTCTACCCCAAGTGTGAACAGTTACCCTTCGCGCCTTCGCGTCTTCGCGTGAGAAACACCACATACTGCTACACTCAACCCAAAGATCCCCACCGCCACCCGCGCCATCCAGCGCGCCTCCGCGATCAGCGCCGCATCCGCCACCCGCGCCCCATCACCCAACACATACACATCGCGCTTGGTGAGGGTCGTATTGAGCGCCCCGGCCATCGCCGCCATCGGCCAACCCGCATTGGGCGAGGCGGTGCAGCCATGATCGCGCCACGCCACCTGCATCGCCGCCCGTCCGCGCCCGTGGCGTACCTGTGCCGCCAACCCAATCAGCAGCGCCGTCAGGCGTGCCGGAGCCACATTGAAGAGATCATCCAGGCGCGCCGCCGCCTTCCCCAGATACTCATACTGCTCGTTGCGGTAGCCCCACATCGCATCGGCAGTGTTACTCAGGCGGTAGGCCACCAAGCCCCCCAACCCACCCGCCAAATAGGCCAACGCCGGAGCCACCAGACTATCCGAGAGGTTCTCAGCCAGCGACTCTATCGCCGCCCCCGCCACCTCCTCCGCCGTCAAGTTACTGGTATCGCGGCTCACCAGATGCCAACTCAACAAGCGCCGCGCCTCCACCAGATCACCCGCAGCCAGCGCAGCCTGCACCGCCCCGACCGCCCGATCCAGCCCGCGATAGGCCAGCAGGGTGCTGGCGAGACCCGCTTGGAGCAGCGGATGGGGCGGAACCTGGCGGGCCAGCGCAGCCATACCACTCGCCCCCACCCCCACCCAGATCGCGCCCCACCCCAGGCGTGCCCGTATACCCTGCGGAGCGAGCCGTTCCCCCAGGCGCATCCAGTTCCCCAGCAACACGACCGGGTGCCACTGGTTGGGCGGATCACCGAGGAGGAGATCGGTTCCTAGGGCTAGGAGGAGCGCCTTGCTGCGATTTTCTATACTCATGAAATCTTCCTGTGTCTTACCGCAGAGGACGGAGAGGGACGCAGAGGATCTAATCTAGGAACCCCTCTGCGTCCCTCTGTGTCCTCAGCGGTGAAAATACCCACCGAATGATCTACCGCAGAGGACGGAGAGGGACGCAGAGGATCGGCAAAGAAAACTCCTCTGCGCACCTCGGCATCCTCAGCGGTGAAAATACCCACCGAATGATCTACCGCAGAGGACGGAGAGGGACGCAG
>NZ_RYFD01000097.1 GCF_004138135.1 Candidatus Oscillochloris fontis | reverse complement strand
TGACTGATTTCCCCTTCCATCAATGCGGACAACCCGGTTGCCGTCGTTTGACCGAAGGAGCTAATGAGATAATCACTATAGAGGTCGAACAGTTCATCGTTTTTCATAGTTCAGATTGTAGCATATCCCTGATTTTCTGGGTGCGTAAGGTGAGTAAGATCAATGAGATTGATTTTAATAATCTCAAGGATCGCCACCATTTTGGCGATATCTATGAGCAGATTTTGCGCGATCTCCAGAATGCGGGCAATGCCGGTGAGTACTATACGCCACGTGCCGTCACCCAATTTATGGTCGAGATGGTCAACCCGCGCCTGGGTGAACGCATGCTTGATCCGGCGGCTGGAACCGGCGGCTTTCTTACCTGCGCGGTGGATCACCTGCGCAAGCAGGTGCGTACTCCCGATGATGAGATGCGCCTTCAGACGCTCATCCACGCGGTCGAGAAGAAGCCGCTGCCCTACTTACTCTGCGTCACCAATCTGACTCTGCATGATGTGGCGGTTGATCTGCATCGTGTGCGCCACGACAATACCCTCGCCCGCCCGCTGATAAGCTATACGCCCCAGGATCGGGTTGATGTCATCCTTACCAATCCGCCCTTTGGGGGGATGGAAGAGGACGGCATCGAGAGTAACTTCCCGCAGACCTTCCGCACCCGTGAGACTGCCGATCTCTTCCTGGTGCTGATCATCCACCTGCTCAAAGTGGGTGGGCGCGGGGCGATTGTGCTCCCCGATGGGACGCTCTTTGGCGAGGGGATCAAGACGCGCATCAAGGAGAAGTTGCTCAGCGAGTGCAACCTCCACACGATTGTGCGCTTGCCCAACGGCGTCTTTGCGCCCTACACCGGCATCAAGACCAATCTGCTCTTCTTCACCAAGGGCGAAGCGACCCGCGAAGTCTGGTACTACGAGCACCCCTACCCATCCGGCTACAAGTCCTACTCCAAGACCAAGCCGATCCGCATTGAGGAGTTTGCGCCCGAAAAAGCCTGGTGGGAGCAGCGGGTTGAAAACGAGTATGCATGGCGCGTGCCGGTCGAGCAGATCGTGGCCAACGGCTACAATCTGGACATCAAGAATCCGCATCAGGCAGACGTAGAGCAACTCGACCCCGAACACCTCCTCGCCAACTACCAACGCCTCCGCGCCGACGTGGCCGAGGTGCGCGAGGCGCTGCGCTGCGAGTTGGCGGCGGCGCTGGAATGCTAATGGGCTGGTACAATGGACAGGCTACGTCTCTATGGGTTATCTATAAGACTCCGCAAAGGAGCAATGCCAATGTGGATTGAAAAAATTCTTCTCAAGGGAGTACGCTGTTTTCATTGCGAAGAGATTAACTTCACTGCAAATGATCGTCAGGGGGCAAAAGCACAACCCTGCAAGTGGGTGACGCTCCTAGGAGAGAATGGTGTTGGAAAGAGTACCATTCTTCAGGCAATCGGCCTGCTCCTCGCTGGCCCTGAGGCTACGAAAGAATTACTTCCTCGCCCTATGGGATGGGTGCGGGAAGAGCAATCATCAGGTGAGATCAGTATAACCGTTCATCAAGATCAAGATGATTCTGGTACATTTGGAAACGATAAAACCACCAGAGTATTTTCTTATGGTTACACAATTACTGGTGATACGCCCGTCGAGCTAGAGGGTGTAAGCTATAGTGAACCTGCGATCATTGAGAAACGCTCGCGCCATTTGAGTTGGTTGCGATCAAATGCGTTTCTTTCCAAAGGGCAGGGTGGGTGGTTTGCAGCAGGTTACGGCCCATTTCGGCGTCTGACTCGTCACAACCAAATGTTGATTCCTAGTCTTGATCAACCCACACGGGCCAGCAATTTTTACGCCCAATTTGATGAAGATCGCGCCCTTAGTTCGTTTGAACGCTGGATGGTCTATCTTGACTTTCAGGAGGTCAAAACCCAAGATCCTGAAGCCAAGCGCCGTCGCGAAATTGGTGAACGGGCAATTACTCGTCTACTTCCTGAATCTACCAAGATTGCTGAGGTAACAACGCGAGGTGAGGTTGTTTTTGAGGTCGGTGGGCGCCGCGTACCGACGATTGCGCTCTCTGACGGTTATCGGAGTGTGATTGCCTTCGCCGGTGACCTGATCTGGAGGCTTATCCAGTCATTTCCGCACCTAGACGATCCTACCCAGGCGAGTGGGGTGGTTCTGATTGATGAGCTTGATATTCATTTACATCCTCGTTGGCAGCGTCAAATTGCCACTTGGCTACGCGAAGTCTTTCCAAACCTTCAGTTTATCGTTGCTACCCATAGTCCACTCGTAGCGATTGGTGCCGGAAGTGATGCACTGACCCTCACACTAGATGTTGTCGCGGGCGAAGTGCAGATTACACGAAATGTTGACCTCTCCTTGTATGATGTGGATCGTGTACTGCGTAGTCCAGCCTTTGGTCTCGAATCGACTCACGCCCCACAGACTGAACAATATCTGAATCGTTACCACCAACTGATGCAACGGAGTGATCATCTGAATCAGGTTGAGCAGACCGAATTAGAGGCGTTACAACCACTTATCGCACAAGCCCAACCTGTTCTCGCCCCCGCTGAACCTGGAAGTTTAGAAGAACGCATTAGCACCTTTTTGCAGGAACGCCTACCATGATCAAGGTTGTACGCGATGCAGAGCCGAGGGTTCTACGCCGCAATAGTACACGCTGGCGCGATAAGCTACTTCGCCTGAGAGCCGACCCACATGCGACAAAGAAGCAGATTAAGGCTGCTGAGAGCAAATACAATCATCATGAGATCAAAGCACAGCTCAAGACAATGTTTGCGGATAAGTGTGCCTACTGCGAGCATAAGGCATGTGTTGGCCATTACGGTGAGATTGAACATTTCCGCCCCAAGGCTGTCTATCCTGAGTACACCTTTACGTGGAGCAATCTACTCTTCTCATGCGCAATCTGCAACAATGCCTCACACAAAGCTGATCATTTTCCCCTGGATGCTGCTGGTAATCCCCTTTTGATTGATCCCAGCGCCCCCACTGATGATCCATCCGACCACCTAGAGTTTCGTTATGACCCCGTGACCCGCTATGCCCTTGTGTATGGTATAGATGACCGGGGCAAATCCGTCGAGGATGTCTTTGATCTGAATGGGAGACGCGGGCGTAAGGAATTGCTGCGCCACCGCAGTCAGTATATCAACCAATTACGCGCCCTTATCAAAGTTGCCCGCACTGGTGATACAGATGCACTGACCCTTGTGCATGAGGCATGCATGCCGCATGCTGAGTATGCCGCCTTCGCTCGTGCCCTCTGTCAAATATATGGAATTGCCCAGTGAATACATCCTCCCTCCTCCTCACCCACCTCGACACCATCGCCGCCGCCCCCGGCGGTGTCACCCGCCTGCGCCAACTCATCCTCCAACTCGCCGTCCAAGGCCGCCTCGTCCCCCAAGATCCCCACGATGAACCGGCGAGGGTGTTGGTGGAGCGGGCTCGGATCATAAAACTACAGTTGGGGGTAAAAGGCCAAAAGAATGCGATTGGAAATCTTGATATTACACTCACTCCGTTGCCTGAAACATGGACTTGGACAACTTTGGCCGATCTTGGCCTAGTCAACCCACGTAACCAAGTGGCTGATGAGCAAGAGGTTGCCTTTGTCCCGATGAATCTCATCCCTCAGAACTTTGGTGAGAACATAAAGTCAGAAGTTCGTCTCTGGGTAGGTGTACGCTTAATGGTGGTCGGCGCACCACCGATCAATCTTGGCCTGCATCTCCTTTGATCGCCGCCCCCGC
>NZ_RYFD01000060.1 GCF_004138135.1 Candidatus Oscillochloris fontis | reverse complement strand
TTTTGTTCCTACTTCCATGATGACACAAAAGAGCTTCCTTGGCTGTTTTCTTAGCTTGAGGGGTATAGGGGCGCGTCACGACGCGCCCACGGGATGCGGCACCATTGCGGGGGCGCATCGCGATGCGCCCCTACGGATGGGGCGATGCGAATGGAGGGGCGCGTCGTGACGCGCCCACGGGATGCGACACCATTGCGGGGGGTCACGGGAATGGGCTTTATCACGATGAAGCCCGTTCAGGAGTCAGACGAAGAACGCTATCGCTTTGCAAGTAGTGTCGTTACAGCCATCTTGAGCATGGGCAGATCATCCTTTGTCGTCAGCCAGACCTGACTGAGGTCAACACCAAAATAATGGTGAATGAGTTTGTCGCGCATACCAGCAATAGCCGACCAAGTAATATGTGGTGCTTGTTGGCGAGTTGCTGGCGTAAGTTGTTTGACTGCCTCACCAATAATCATCATCTGACGGATGACGTCATCCTGGATCAGGCTCTCACGAAAAAAAGTCGCTTCATCTACATCGGTGATGTAGCGTTCAATCGTGGTCAATGCGTCCAAGATATGCCGCAAGTAGATCGTATCAGACGGCTTCATACAGTACTCGCAAGTCAGAGATGATATTCGCCCGCAGATAGGGATTGAGCGCGGCTTCGGTGAGGAGATCGACATGGCGGCCTAGTGCCGTTTCGAGTTCTTGTTCGAGTGCAATTGCCTTCAGCAAACTCGTCGGATCGGCAAAGCGCACCAAGAGATCAATGTCACTCTGGGCATTGGCAGTACCACGCGCCTGCGAGCCAAATAATCCAACCATCGCAACCCCATAGTGACGACAAATTTCTACGATGCGCTGAATATCAAGGGGGGATGCTGTTGAAATAGTGTTTGTGTTCAACGTGGTCATTTCAATTGCTACCTCTTTTTCGACATCAACCCATTGGACACGTTGAGGATTCAACCCTCATGTGGATTGTAGCATAAGCCCATTTGGCCATGCTGTCATAAGGCTTCGACATGCGATGGCTTCGACAGGCTCAGCCAGCGGCACGCTGGCTGAGCCTGTCGAAGCCATCCCCACCTACACCCCACCGGCCTTCATCAGCCCGCGCAATGTTGGGCGACCCGCCCCCTCCAAGCGGGTCGCCTGGGCCAAGAAGAGTTGCGCCGTGGTGAGCGCATCATTCAGTGCGTTATGCTCGCCATAGCTCGGCAACCCAAACCGGGTTGCCAGCGCCCGCAACTGAATGGCGGGCATGGGCATGTCAGGCTGCACCGAACCGAGAATTTTGGCCGTCTCGTGCAGTGACATAGCAATGCGGGCGGTATCAATGATCGGACCAACCAACTTGGCCCCCCAGCGGGTACGCATCGCCTGATTGATGAAGGAGACATCAACCTGGGCAACATGCACCACCATCACCCGCCCAGCGAGGCGCGCCAGAAGTTCAGGCAGGATGACATCCGCATGCGGCGCATCCTCCAACTCAGCACGGGTGAGGCCGTGAATACGGATCGAACTCGCATCCACCTCCAACCCCTCCGGCGGACGCACCAGGGTATACCAGTGGCGGTTGAGGTGGATACGGCCCTCCTCGATCTCAACCAACCCAATCGCCAAGAGCGCATCGCGCTTATGGTTGAGGCCACTCGTCTCGATATCGAGCACACTATAGCCCACCTCACGCCAATGACGGGCGGGATCGGGGCGTGGAGCATCGGTATAGGCCCGGACAAAGTCGGGAAACTCTGGTTTGCGCCGAAAGAAGAACATCTTCACCTCATCCAATCATACCGGTCTGGAAGATGCGCGCCAGCCCGCGTTGCACCCCGGCAATTACCTGGAGTGACTCCTTCAATTCACGCTGGTTGATCGGACTCAATTGGCGGTAGCAGACATGGTTCGTCACCTCCTCACCGCGTGTAATCTGCTCTTGCTGGTTACGCAAACGCAGCGTACTGATCAACTCAAAGGCGCTGATCAACGACTGCGCATCGGCCTCACTGATACTACTCTCCGGCCACGACTGACGCAAACGCGCAACGGTCGAGGTTGCGTTACACCCGGCCTCCAGGGAGAAGAGACGTGCCATATCCACCACCATCGCCGTCCCACGATGCTTAAGGTCAATCAGGTGGCGCTGCTCGCCCTGGCGTTGCAACGCGACCTGGCGGAAGAGGGTAAGCGGGGCATGGTTACGCAGCGCAGCGCGCGCCAAACGCGCCAAGAAGACGCGATTCTCGCGTGCGTCGAGCACGACCGGACGCAGCGCGGCCTCAACATCGAGCTCGCCATAGGCTTTGCGGAAATCAAAGAAGATCGCAATCCGCAGCAGCGCCTCTTCTTCGGGCACATTGATCCAGCGCGAGAAGTAATCCTTCCAGACCTGCAACGGCTGACGCCACTGCGGATTACTGGCCATAATCTCCCCCGGACAGCGCGGGAAGCCACAGATCTCTAACTGGCCCACAATCAGATCAGCCAGTGTCGCAAAATAGGTCGCCGCTTCAGGTGGCGCATCATCAGTATAGACCAGCGCATTATCCTGATCAGTGAGCAGAGTCTGTTCAAAGCGGCCCTCACTCCCCAGCACCATCCACGCATAGGGCACCGGCGGCGGCCCTAACGTCACCTCCGCATCACGCAGGAGACGTTGGAGTAAGGTATCGTGGGCCACCGCTACCACGCGGCCAATATCGCTCACACGAGCACCCGCATCAAGCAGCGAGCCAACCGTCGCGACGACCTTATCGCGGTAGCGTCGCATATCATCCAACGTCTGGGCACGACTCAACTGACTCGGCAAAAAGACCGGGCTACTACTCTGGTGGCGCAGGATGGCCGTATGGGTCACAATCCCGACAATCCGGCCATGCTCAGTAATCGGCATATGGTGTTGGCGATTCTCCAGCATCGCCATCAGACCCTCAAAGACCAGACTATCGGCGGGGAGGGTACGGATAGGCGTCGTCATCACCTGTGAGACGGGGGTATCGTAGGGAATACCAGCAGCCACCACACGGGTTCGCAAATCACGGTCGGTAAAGATACCCGTATCCTGATCAAGCACGCCATAGGGCGGCAAATCAATCAACAGACACGAGACCCGTTCCTGGCTCATGAGCTGAGCGGCTTCTTGGACCGTCGCATCGGGGCTAATCGCGACCAGATCGCGTTCAACCAGATCGCGCAGATGGGTTTGGAAGAGCGTCGGAGCGGCGCTATCACGGCGACTACGGACGGCAAACTCCAGGCGTTCAATTGCCGAAGCGGCGAAGAAATTGGCAAAAGGCGGGAACTCAGCGCGCAATTCGTGGAAGAGCGCGGCGGGGAGGAGATAGACCAACACCTCGGTATGGGCACGTACCGTAATAATCGGCGGCTGACCAAGGATCAGTGACGGATGGCCAAAGGCTTCACCGGGGCCAAGGCTATCGAAGATCTGGGTCTCACCGTCACCTTCACGAATAAGATCGACATGGCCCTTACAGACGACATAGAGAAACTGCGACGGAGCGCCACCGAAGGTGAGGACATCATGGTTGGCGGCAAAGTACTCAATCTGCACCGAACGAGCGATACGTTGCAGCCCTGAAGGGGGAAGTTGGTCAAACGGTGGGTAGTTGCCCAAAAAGGCGGCAATCTCTTCCATAACAAGATCCTTAAATTGCACGAGTAAAGAACAAAAAAGCTCTCACCACCCCTGGTGAGAGCCTGACGTGGCGTATCCTACGTGGTTAGCGACGCTCAATCAACAGACGGATGGCGGTACGCTCTTCTTCATCAATAGCCACATCAATAAAGGCTGGGACACAGACGATGTCGATCCCCTCTTCGTGGAGGTAACTACGAGCAATCGCCACGGCCTTAATCGCCTGATTGGTCGCTCCGGCCCCGATAGACTGAACCTCAGCCATCCCGCTCTCACGGATCACCCCAGCGATAGCACCAGCTACGGCACTAGGGCGTGAACGGGTCGAGACCTTGAGAACCTCAGCCGAGCGCTGAACATCAGCCGATTGAGATGCACTGGCACCCACAGCGCGAGCGACAGGGAGAGACTGGGCATTAGTCATACGTTCCTCCTCGGGATCGTGACGGGTTGGTAGAGGGGGCAGATCAGCAGATGAGGCATTAAGGCTCATAAGACACAGCCCTCCTGGTACAAACTGAGATGCAGGGCGCATATGTGATACCAAACGATTGTACCATAAGCAATCGAATATGGAAGCCCTCAATACAAAACATGTAGCTCACGAGATACTTAGTTTGTGTACTAATATTCAAAGATTAACGATTTATTCACTTTTTATCTTCTCATATGGAATCGAGCAGATTTACTCCTCTTTTCCATACGAGAAGGTAAAGAAAGATAGACCGTTCAAGCGGTACGACTAACGCGCAAAATCAACAGCCCGTGTTTCACGGATAATCGTCACCTTAATCTGCCCAGGGTATTGTAAACTCTCTTCGATCTTCTTGGCGACATCGCGCGCCAAGTGGATACTCGCTAGGTCATCAATCTGGTCGGGTTGCACCATCACCCGCACCTCACGGCCAGCCTGCACCGCGAAGGCCCGTTGCACCCCACTAAAGGAGGTAGCCACAGTTTCGAGCGCTTCCAAGCGCTTGATATAGAGGTCAAGCGTCTCGCGGCGCGCCCCAGGGCGCCCACCGGAGATAGCGTCGGCGGCGATCACAAGGAACGCCTCGACGGTTTGCGGCTCTTCATCGTGATGATGGGCGGCAATTGCGTGGACAATCGCTGGGGAACGGCCCAGACGGCGCGCAATATCGGCACCAATCAGGGCGTGGGGACCTTGGACTTCATGATCCACCGCCTTACCGATATCGTGAAGCAGGGCGGCAGTCTTGGCGATGTTAATATTCGCCCCGATCTCAGCGGCCATATGTGCCGCGAGCAGCGCACACTCCAATGAATGCTGAAGCACATTCTGCCCGTAACTAGTGCGGTATTTCAGCCGCCCCAGCAACTTAATCAGATCAGGGTGTAAGCCCTGGACATTCGCTTCATAGGCAACCCGCTCCCCCTCTTCGCGCATCACATGCTCAATCTCAAGCTGGGTCTTCTGCACAATCTCTTCAATGCGCGTGGGATGGATGCGTCCGTCTTTGAGCAGCCGAGTGAGTGAAACCCGCGCCACCTCCCGGCGTACCGGGTCATGACACGAGAGCGTCACCGCCTCGGGCGTGTCATCGACGATGATATCAACACCAGTGATCTGCTCGAAGGCGCGGATGTTGCGCCCTTCGCGGCCAATAATACGGCCCTTAAGCTCCTCACTGGGAAGGTTCACGGTTGTGACGGTCAGCTCAGCGACATAATCGGACGCGCAGCGCTGGACTGCAAGCCCAATGATCTTACGGGCGTTCTTCTCCGCTTCATTGCGGGCGCTCTGTTCGATCTCACGGATCCGGCGAGCCGCTTCATCGCGGGCCTCGCGCTCAACCTGGGCAAGAATAATTTCACGAGCCTCATCACGATTGAGTTGTGAAATACGCTCCAACTCGATCACCTGTTGGCTCTTAACTCGCTCAGCTTCCTGGTACAACTGCTCGATCTGACGTTCGCGGTTCTGTACCTGGCGATCCCGTCGCTCAAGCCCCTCGAGTTTGCGGTCGAGATTCTCCTCCTTCCGTTGTAGGCGTTCTTCTTGTTTCTGGACGCTCTGGCGAGACTCACGTATCTCGGCCTCAGCATCATTTCGAATGCGTAGCGCGTCATCTTTCGCTTGAAGTAAGATCTCTTTTTGCTGGGATCGGGCCTCTTCAAGGAGCAAGCGAGCCTCAGCGGCTTTACTCTGCATCTGAGAGTTTACCCCGTTGTACACCCACCAGACACCAATTGCTCCGCCTGTAACCAGCCCAACTACTAGGCCGAGGCCGGCCCAGAGTAGATCTATCACGGTAGCCTCCTATGCAGTTGTTAATGTGCATCAAGCGGGGCAGTGCCCCGCTATGATGAGTTCGGCCATTGTGAATTCATAGCCCCATGATATGCTAATAATACGGTTCTCGTCTAGACCTGTCAAGGATGTAACTGTTCACACTAGGGCATGGGCAAAGTTCTTGGGGCTGTGCCCCAAACCTCAATTTTTATTGTTTTTTGGCGGCTACGCCGCCAAAAAACAATAAAAATATCTTCGGGGGCGGCGAAGCCGCATGCGCATTCGGTTAAGCGCGAAGGTAGCACCGGCTTCCAGCCGGTCAGGCTGGAAGCCGGTGCTACCCTATGAGATGCCCATCAGTGGTATAATCGGCTTAGTGAATGCCGTATGTTAGGAGGATTGTATGATTCGCAGTCAGTGGCGATCCATGATGATTGCCCTTCTGCTGCTCGCCTCTCTGCCGTTGCTCGCCACATGTGGGGGCCAAGGCAGCACCCTCGGCGCGTCACTCTATGTACAGAATGTCACCGCCAACCCTGCCGCGTATGCCGGCAAAGAGATTACGGTTGATGGTGCTTATCTCTGGCGCCCCGGAACCCCTACTATCTCGGTTCTCGCCCTGGGCCTTCATACCCTCGATAGTGGTCTCGATGCCCAACCATTGGGTGATCCGATCTGGCTTGAGGGGTTTCCATCTGATGTGACAAGCAATATGCACCGTCCCGGTGATTCGGTCTATGGCTTTGTGCGCGTGCGGGGCCAGTTCGCTACCGGCAACTTTGGCCCGGATGGCAGTTACCCCTATCAAATCACGGTCAGTTCCGCCGAGGTGATCGAACAGGTGCGGCGAGTTGAGCAGAAGATCAAGGATACCCCCTTGGGTGAGGGGAAAGTCGCCTTCTTTGAGTTGCAACGCAACCCTGATGCCTATAATGGCCAGACGATTACGACCCAGGGCTACTATTTCTGGAATTCGCTGATCTATGTCTTGGCCGAAGGGATCTCGACCGAAGAGGATGGCTCTAGCCCGCAGCCTGTGGGTAGCTCGATCTGGATGGAGGGGTTCCCACCCGATGTCTCGCCCAATCTGAATGTTGGGGCCAACAATAGTTATGTCTGGGGGCTGGTTGAGGTGACGGGAACGTTCCAAACCGGCGGCGGCTTCGGACGCGATGGTGCCTACCAGAGCCTCTTTACCGTGACGTCGGCTACGGCCTTAAAGTAGGGAGGGGTTCAAGCTACGCCCATAGCGAAGGTTCGGGGGAGGCTTCGCCTCCCCTAAAGAACTTTTTTTCTCTGCTGTTGGCGGCTTAGCCGCCAACAGCAGAGAAAAAAGCGGGTCTGGGGTGCAGCCCCAAGCGTAGTTTTTAGGGAGGGAGGGATGAGGATTCATCCCTACATGACACACCGATGTACTACTTCATCGAACCAATGACCGAGGATGACATCGCCGAGGTTCAGGAGATTGAGGCGCAGAGTTTTCCCTCGACATGGTCGGCAACAACCTATAAGCGCGAGTTACGCAATACAGCCACCAACCGCTATCTGGTGGTGCGCATGAGTAGTACCCCACCGCCGCCCCACCCTGAAAACACCCCTAACCTCCGACGACATGGCATCCTCAATCATATTATGTCCGCGTTCTTCCCGTCTACGCACGAAACGACTCAGCAATACCCGATCATTGGCTATGGCGGGGTCTGGCTGACCGTGGATGATGCCCATATCACGACGATTGCAGTCGATCCGCGCTACCGTGGCTCTGGGGTAGGTGAATTACTGCTCAATGGGCTGATTGATGCCGCCTATGATCTTGAAGCTAAGATGCTCACCCTAGAGGTACGGGTCTCTAACACGGTAGCCCAACGGCTGTATGTGAAGTATGGGTTCCTTCCAGGGGGCACCCGCCGCCGCTATTACACCGATAATGGTGAGGATGCGCTGATCATGTGGACCGAGCGCATTGACACCCCTGAGTATCAGGCGCTGCTCTCGGAGCTACGCCGCCAACTCTATACCCGCCTGCAACAGCAGGTTACGCACACAAACCCCAAGATCATGCCCGCGCCAGAATTTCACGAATAAGCGGTGCCAATGGGCTATCGCGCAAGCCTTCCGGCGCGTGGTTGCCCGCATAGATCTCCTCGGCGAGTTGGCGGTGTACCTCTGCCACGCGCTCACGCCCCTGCACACGGTCGCGGAAGGCGCTATGCTTGAGCAGCAGCGCGGCCTCGTTGGTCGGACGCAGTTTCCCGGCGTAGATGCGGTGGGGCACCCGCACCTCTAAAGAGAGGCCATCAGCACGGCTCAGGATGTCGCTGTCGTGATCCTGACGGTAGCGCGGGCTGACCGTGGATTGGCCCTGGTAGACATCGCGGTAGTAGCTGTGCGGGAAGGAGGCAACCCGCGCGAGGATCTCGTTGATCCGGCTCCGATGGCGATCATTGGCAATGTGCAGGTAGTCCCAGACCACAAAGTCAATCCCAGCATCGGCGCAGGCACGCAACACCCCACGCACACCCGCCTGGGTGTCATTGACGTAGGGCATCAGCGGGACAAGCGCCACCCCCACTGGGATGCCGGCGCGCTTCAGTTCGGCCAACATCTCCAGGCGCAACGCCGGGGGCGGGGCTTTGCCTTCCAACTTGGCTGCTAAGTGCGGGTCCATGGTCATCAGGCTGGTCATGACTATGGCGAGGCTCTGCTCATGCAAGCGCTGGAAGAGTACTGTATCCTCCAGCACCGTCGCACTTTTGGTCAGTAGTAGGCAGGGTTGACCATGATCAGCCAGGACTTGAAGTGTCTGGCGGGTGATGCGGTACGTCTGCTCGGCAGGTTGGTAGGGATCACTCAGCGCAGTAATAGCGATCAGATCACCTCGGTCAATCTGGGCGAGTTCAGCACTGAGGCGTTGGGGCAGATCGAGGGGGATGTGGATCGTCTCGTTGAGCGGACGATTGCCGAAGAGCCAGCTATCACAGTAGGGGCAACCCAACTCACAGCCGGTATAGATATTCAGCGTATAGGCTGAAAGAAAGAACTCGTTAATCGTGGGGCGGCGGGCACTGAGCACCGGCGCCTCAGTCATAAAGTCGCGGAGGTAATTTGCCATAGATGTAGTACCAGCAATGATGACCTGAAGTAAAGGGCTATTGTAGCACGTTCCCTGTATCTTGCATCCTCGGCCACTCCGCGCTAGAATGCGCAACGCTATGCACCAACAAGTTGCAGTTGTGATTGTCTCGTACAACACCATAAACCTGCTACGGCGCTGTCTGGCCACGCTGGCCGATTGTCATTTGCCGTTGCGGGTTCTTGTGGTGGATAACTGTTCGCCCGATGGAAGCGCGGCGATGGTACGCGCCGAGTTCCCACAGGTTGAACTGATCGCGCTCGATCAGAATGTCGGGTTTGCACGCGGCACCAATGTGGGCCTCGCGGCGCTTGATCTGCACGGCCCCGATGCGCCCGCTGTGCTGCTGCTCAACCCGGATACTGAGGTGCGCCCCGGCGCGATTGAGGCACTCGTGGCCTTCCTCGACGCCCACCCACGGGTCGGGTTGGTTGGCCCCCGCCTGCTCAACCCCGATGGCAGCCTCCAGGCCGCCGCCTTCCGCTTCCCCACACTGCTGATGACGGCGCTCGATCTCTTCCCGCCGGGTGAGGTGCTGCCAGGGCGGCTCTACAACTCCTGGTGGCACGGGCGCTACCCCCAGGAGGGTGGGAGCACTCCCTTCCCCATCGATCATCCCCTGGGCGCATGCATGCTGGTGCGGCCAGCCGTGCTCAAGCAGGTGGGCGGATTGGACGACTCCTACTTTATGTATAGTGAGGAGATTGATTGGTGCTGGCGCATTCGTGCTGCCGGCTGGGCGATCTGGCAGGTGCCCCACGCAGAGGTAGTGCATGTGGGGGGCGCTTCGACCCGCCAGTTCCGCTGGAAGATGCTGGTCGCCCTCTACCGCAGCCGGGCGCAGTTTGTGGATCGCCACGCCCCACCATGGATGCGGGTAGCCCATCGGCTGGTGGTGCGCACCGGGATGTTGCGGGCGGTGCTGCGCAGTTGGCATGCATTCGCCCGTGGGCAGATCAGCCACGCGGAGTTGCGCAGCCATCTGTTGGCCTACGGGCGCATCTCACGCCTGTGAATCTGCATCGGGCATGGGCAAAGCCTTGGGGAGCCCCACATCCCAGTTTTTGGTGGCGGCTGCACCACCTCCGCCCCCCACCGGAGGTGGCGTTGCCCATGCCCTGTCAGTCTGCAATGGTAACTGTTCACACTTCTCCTAGCTTCCAGTTTTTGACGCAAAGACGCAGAGGCGCGTAACTGTTCACACTTCTCCTAGCTTCCAGTTTTTGACGCAAAGACGCAGAGGCGCAAAGCCTGCAACAAAACCTTTGCGTCTTTGCGCCTTTGCGTCAATCAGAAGCTTCCTTTACCCCAAGTGTGAACAGTTACAGAGGCGCAAAGCCTGCAACAAAACCTTTGCGTCCTTGCGCCTTTGCGTCAATACGAGATTTCTTTTACCCCAAGTGTGAACAGTTACCTGCAATGTAGTGGTTGCATCAACGCTCTTCCAATGCTATAGTACAGCCATAAGCGGCGGCACACGTACATAGCCTTGGGATGTGCCGCTGAGACTCGCGACGGTCTTTCCCATCTGTAGCCTTTTTGAGGTGGTTCAGAGGAATTTCCCGGTGCTGTGCTGCACAATGTAGCCCTGGTCACGGTGATATGAATCTTCCTTCTTCGTTGATGTGACGACTGGCAGGTGCAGTGAGTCGCCTCCTCGGCTACTCATCATAGTCTTCATATCAAAGAGATCGATTCTCACCCTCGCGTGTGATTATGTTGTTCTTCCCGATCACACCCCGACGAACAGCCGCCTCATGTGTAGCTGGCCCCGAAGCATTTCTTACGCCCACCTCACCCGACACCTACTCAACAGGAGTAAAACGTACCAGCAATGTCGTACGAAAACAAGCGACCTGATGTCGCGGTCTTTATTGACTTCGAGAATGTGTATGTGAGCGTGCGCGATAAGCTGAACGCGAACCCCAATTTCGAAGCAATTATGGATCGCTGTGGCGACCTTGGCCGCGTCGTGATCTCCCGTGCCTATGCTGATTGGTATCGCTATCCGCGAGTGACAAGTGCGCTCTATGCGAATGCGATTGAGCCGATCTATGTGGCGACCTATTACTACGATAAGGATATGGGGCGCACCGGGCGGGCGATCAAGAATAGCGTTGATATGAATCTGTGTATTGACGCGATGAAGACGCTCTTCACCAATACCAACATTTCACGCTTTGTCTTAGTCACCGGCGACCGCGACTTTATCCCGTTGGTCAATTCGATCCGCCAGCAGGGTAAAGAGGTCTACATCATTGGTATTGGCGGGGCCGCGAGTACCCACTTGGCCCAGAGTGCCGATGAATTTGTCTTTTATGAGCAGTTGGTGGGCAAACAGCCGGGTGGTTCGGCTATGGCAACCGCAATTGCCAACCGTTCGACCGAACTTAACCGTGGGATTGAGATTGGGCATGAACCGCATGTGGTCGTTCCAACGCCCGTCATCCCCGTCATTCCCGTCATCCCCGTCGCTACGGTTAGTGTACCTACTCCCGTCGAAGCCGACATCTATACAGTGCTCGTGGATGCCATTCATTTGGTGCGAAAACGCGGCTATGTCTCGACACTTGGCTCGATCAAGTTGGTGATGAAGGAGTTGATGGGCGGCGACTTTAAAGAGAGCCGCTACAAAGATGTAAATGGGCGGCCCTTCGCAAAGTTTAAGGACTTTGTGGTGGATGCCGAGAAGCGCGGCAAGGTGCAGATCTTCACCAATGGCACGGTGAATGAGGTCTTCTTGCCGGGTGAAGATGCGTTTAAGCTCTCGCAGTTCGCTGCCGCGCTGACTGAGGACAACGGGATCGAACCGATTACCGAGACCGTGGTGGCGAGTAATGGGCGCAAAGAGACTCCGAAGCCGGTCGTCGCGCCGGTGGCAGAGGTCGTGCCGGCCCCAACAAGCCGCCGCCGCCGCCGCCGCTCGCGCCGGGGTCAGGGGGCACCCACGATTGATCCGATGGCAATCGTGCAGAATCTGGAACCAGAGGATCATGATCTGGAGTTGACTCCGCCAATTCTGGACGATGAGCCGATCATTGGTGATCCGGTGGCCTACATGGACGAACTGCGCGCCCTTGATGCCTTCGAGGATGATGACGCGCTGGAGATCCTGGCCGAAGAGCAGGCGGAAGAGGAGTTGGCCGCCGCCGGAATGCCCGCTGATGAGTTGCTGGATGAACTGGAGGAAGAGTTCCTGATCGAGCATGATCTGGAACCCGAACCCTACTTGGCTGGTGATCCGGCTTGGGTTGATGCGCCAGTTCCGGCCAGTTTGGCCGAGTTGATCAGTGAACCGGCGGTGATGGCTGATTTCGAACTGGAACCCATCGCCGAGCCGGAGCCAGTTGCCGAACCGGAACCCATCACCGAGCCGGAGCCCATCGCCGAGCCGGAGCCAGTTGCTGAGCCGGAGCCAGTTGCTGAGCCGGAGCCAGTTGCTGAGCCGGAACCCATCGCTGAGCCGGAGCCAGTCGCCGATGAAGCCGAGGAGATTGACGCAGCCGCCGACATCACCGAGATTGACTTCAGTGACGAGGAGTGGAGTGTCTTCCGCGAAATGATGCGCGGGTTTAGCAAGCCCGTCTCATTCCAGCAGATCTTCGACGCACTGCGCGGCTTGCGCAAGGATCAGAACCTGACCCGCACCAACGAGCAATTGCGCACGATGGTCAAGCAGGCGATCAATCGCACCCTGCTTGAGCGCAGTGGTAAGGGCAAGCGGGTCTACTACTCGCTGCGGGTTGGCGAGTAGCAGCCCAGCAAACACCAACAAAAAAGATCTTCGGGGGCGACTTCGCCGCCCCCGAATCCCCACCGGAGGTGACTTTACCCATGCCCTGGGGAGTTCAGCCAAACGACTATGCACATCAAAATCTGTGGCCTGCGCAGCATCGAACATGCGCTAGTTGCCGCCGAAGCCGGGGCCGACATGGTTGGCCTCGTTTTTGCCCCCAGCCGCCGTCAGGTAGCGGTTGAAGAGGCCATCCAGATCGTCACCGCACTCCGCCGTAGCCCGCCCCCGCATCCGCAGGTGGTCGGGCTCTTCGTCAATACCTCGGTCGCCACGATCAATGCGGTGATCACGACGGTGGGGCTGGATATGGTGCAACTCAGCGGCGCTGAGGTGTTGGTGGAGATGGCCGGCATTGAGCGCCCGGTGCTAAAGTCTATCCGCATGGATGGCTCGGTGGGTGAGGCGGCATGGATCGGCGCTGGGGTGCGCCTGTTGGTTGATGCCCACGTAGCCGGAGCGTATGGGGGCACGGGCACCCGCGCCGATTGGCACCGTGCCGCCGATCTGGCCCGCAAACATCCGTTGATCCTCGCCGGGGGGCTTGATGCGGATAATGTGGCCGAGGCCATCCGCCACGTGCAACCCTGGGGCGTGGATGTGAGTAGTGGCGTTGAAGAAGATGGGGTCAAGTCGAGCATGAAGATCCGCGCCTTCATCCATGCCGCCCGCGAGGCATCACGATGAGGCAGCAGGTGGAACGGATCGGGCGGATCGCGGGCCTCGCCAGCGGGCTGGCTGGGTTGGCCTTTGCCGCCCGCTGGGTCTTTTTGCAGTGCCGCCGGGTGACGCTCAAGCCGACCGACTATACCACCCCGCCGCTTGGCGCGGATGCGATCAGCCCCAACCAGCGCCGCATCATTGTTAGTGACCTGCACCTGGGCGGTGGGGATCGGTTGGACGACTTTGAGGCCGATCAGGAATTGATCGCCTTTCTTGATCAGTATGTCACCCGCAGCGAACCAACCGAGTTGATCCTGGCTGGTGACACGATTGAGTTCTTGCAAGTGCGCATCCCTGGCCTCGATGACGAGGAGTGGTCGGATCAGGCGGCTGCCCAACGGATGCGGGCAGTCATTCAGGCCCATGCGGGGGTCTTTGCGGCGCTGGCACGCTTCATTGCACTGCCACAGCACCAGATCACCGTGCTGATCGGCAACCACGATTTTGAGTTGCACTACCCGGCGGCCAAGGCCGCCTTTACCCAGGCGCTAGGTTTGGCCTACCCAGATCCACGCCTACGCTTTGGCCTGAGTTACCACGGCGGCGGGATCTATATGGTGCATGGCAACCAGTTTGATGCCTGGAACCGCTTTGTCCACTTTGCCGGGATCTGCGAGCCGTTTGAAGTTGTGCGCGGCACCCAGATCGTCAAAGAGGTGATCAACGACCTGGAGGAAGATTCCTTGCCAATTGCGCCGCTGCTCGACAATGTGAAGCCGACCTCGGCCTTCTTCTGGTACCTGCTGGCGCTACCCCGGCTGCGCAACACCGCCGCACGGCGTTTCTTCCTGCGCGGGGTGACTGGATTCCTCCAGGTGGTGGCATGGCCCACGCCCCACGAGATGCCGATCACCGGGCGGGGGCCGGGCGGGTTGCTGAGTGCGCCGATCTTCTTGGGGTTGTGGGGCTGGATCGCGGGCCTACGCCGTCAGCGCGTGGCGCGCCAACAGCGCTTCTCGCGCCAAGTGAGCGCAGTCGCCGGGGGCGTCCCGCCTCCCGATCAGGTGCTTGATCAGATGCAGAGCGAAGCGGTGCGCCAAGTGCGCCGCGAGATGCGCGCCTTTAGTGACCGCTACGCCCGCGAGATGCTCAAGATTGCCCGCCAACCCCAGCATCGCGCCGACCGGCTCTTCATTTGTGGGCATACGCATTTGGCCCAGGTGGTGCCGTTGGGCCAGGAGCAGACCTACATCAACACCGGGACGTGGACCGAGGTGATTTATGATGTAGAGGCGATGTTGCGGCAGGAGCAGCGTTTTCCCTTCTTGGAGGTGCGTTACCCCGATGGGGTGACGCCGGAGGCGCATCTGTTGGTGTGGTGTGGCCCAGATCAACCGCCACAGGCGTGGCGATGATGCTCCCAACAGAGCAAATTTCGGGTACAATACGCCTAGCCCACCAACGAGCCAGCTAGTGGCCGAGGTGAAGGTTTGGTATGATTGCAGGAGGCCGATATGAAGAACCTGTGGCGTGTCCTTGGGATTGCCGCCGTCGTTGGCGTCGGAATCATGATCTACCGCATGATCAAGCAGTACCGCGAAGACAGCGTCTTCGACCTAGCCCCGGCAGCGGCGGCTCCTGGTCAGAAGCGCAGTATCAGCCCAGAGCTGCTGAGCATCCTGGCCGATCCAGCCGACAAGGGGCCAATTGAGTTGCTGACCGATGGCCAGGGCAAGGAGTGGCTGGTTAATCGCCGCAATGGCTATCGCTACCCGGTTGAGGATGGTATTCCGATCATGCTGCTCGAAGAGGGCGAGAAGAACAAAGACGAGAGCCTGATCCAGAAGTAGGGATACGGTGTATAACCGAAGTGGCAGGTGGCATCTTCCCGCCACCTGCCACTTTGCTTTAGGAAAGAATTATGTCGAGCAGCGAAACAGAGACCACCCCTGGCCGGTTTGGCCCCTATGGCGGGCGCTATGTTCCCGAAACGCTCATGCCCGCTGTGATGGCGCTTGAGGCGGCCTACGCTGAGGCCAAGGCTGACCCCGCATTCTGGGCCGAGTTGGGCGAGTTGCAGCGCACCTACACCGGGCGACCTACGCCGCTCACCTTTGCGCGGCGGCTCACCGAGAAGTGTGGCGGGGCGCAGATCTACCTCAAGCGCGAGGATTTGGCGCATACCGGGGCGCATAAGATCAACAACGCGCTTGGTCAGGGCTTGCTCGCCAAGCGCATGGGCAAGCGCCGCATCATCGCCGAGACGGGCGCGGGCCAGCATGGCGTGGCGACTGCCACGGTCTGTGCGTTGCTCGGTATGGAGTGCGTGGTCTATATGGGGGTTGACGATATGGCCCGTCAACGCCCGAACGTCTTCCGTATGCGCCTACTGGGGGCCGAGGTGCGCGGGGTGGAGAGTGGTTCGCGCACGCTCAAAGACGCGATCAACGAGGCCATGCGCGACTGGGTGACCAACCCGGAGAGCTACTACCTGCTCGGTTCGGCGTTGGGGCCGCACCCCTACCCAACGATGGTGCGCGACTTCCAGAGCGTGATCGGCCACGAGGCGCGTGAGCAGATGTTGAACCAGGTGGGGCGCTTACCCGATGTGATCGTCGCGTGTGTGGGGGGTGGCTCAAACGCCATCGGCATCTTCCACCCCTTCCTCAACGACACAAACGTGGCCCTGCGTGGCGTCGAGGCGGGCGGACGCGGAGCCACCCTGGGTGATCATGCCGCCCGCTTCTTCGCGGCCAGTCCGGGGGTGCTCCAAGGCACCTACTCCTACGTGCTGCAAGACGACGATGGCCAGATCGCCTTGACCCACTCGATCTCCGCCGGTCTCGACTACGCCAGCGTAGGGCCGGAGCATGCCTGGTTGCACGACACCGGGCGCGCCACCTACACCGCCGCCGATGACGAGGAGGCGCTGGATGGCTTCGAGACCCTTTCGCGTTATGAGGGGATCATCCCGGCGCTGGAGAGTTCGCATGCGATTGCCGAGGCGCTCAAACTCGCGCCGACACTGCGCAAGGATCAGATCATCCTCGTGAACCTCTCTGGGCGCGGCGACAAGGACATCTTTAGTGTGGCGGAGGCGTTGGGGATGGAGATATAGTATAGATCATACCCCCTATGAACCCAAGCAAACCTGATCTGAGCGAGCGCGATGTTTGTACCAAGTACATCACTCCGGCGATTGTGGCGGCGGGGTGGGATCTGCATGCCCAGGTGCGCGAGGAGGTGACGTTCACCCAGGGCCGGGTGATCGTGCGCGGTACGTTGGTGAGCCGGGGCGAACGCAAGCGGGCAGATTATTTGCTCTCCTACCAACCCAATCTGCCCATCGCGATCATCGAGGCGAAGGATCAGCGCCATAGCCTCGGTGCGGGCATGCAGCAGGCGTTGGCCTATGCCGAGGCGCTCGATGTGCCCTTTGTGTATAGCTCGAACGGCACGGGGTTTTTGGAGCATGACCGCACGGGTATGGCTGGGGTGGTGGAGCGCGAGTTGGCGTTGGACGAGTTCCCTTCGCCCGCTGCGCTCTGGGCGCGCTACTGTGCCTGGAAGGGGCTGGATAGCTCGGCCCAGCAGCAGATTATTACCCAGCACTACTATAGCGATGGCAGTGGACGCGAGCCGCGTTATTACCAGCGCACGGCGATTAACCGGGTGGTTGAGGCGATAGCGGGCGGGCAGCAGCGGATCCTTTTGGTAATGGCCACTGGTACCGGCAAGACCTACACCACCTTCCAGATTATCTGGCGGCTCTGGAAGTCCGGGGTGCGCCAGCGGATCCTCTTTCTGGCTGACCGTGACGGCTCCCAGGGCTAAAGCACCTGGGCTTCAGAGTGTGCCGCCCCACACTCGTTCGGTTACAACCGCAGGGATGGGAGACCCCGATACAGAATATTGCGCGCCGCATTATGATCGCGTCCCAGCACCAGCCCGCAATGGGGGCAGGTATGGATGCGGTCGCGCAATGCTTTCTGCACGAGTTTGCCGCAGGACGAACACATCTTGGTCGTGTCACGGGGGTTCACCAGAATCACCTGTCGCCCAGCTTCTTCCGCTTTGGCGATGGTCATCTGGATGAACTGAGTCCACGCCACATCCATGATGCTTTTGCGCATCCCACGACTGCGCCCCATCTCCTGTGGGGCCAGGTCTTCAAACACAATGACCTGATAGGCGTTCACCAACGCGCGGCTCCGCTTGTGCGCGAAATCCGCCCGCCGGTTGGCGATCCGCGCATGGATCTTCGCCAGAATGCCCTTCTGTTTGGCATTCTCGGGCCAATCCTGCGCGTTCTTGGCCGCGTCTTTGCGCTGCTGCACGCGCTTCAGGTCAGCCTCATCACGCCGATAGAAGCGCGGGTTGGCGATCTCCTCGCCCGTCGAGAGGGTGGCAAACGACGCCAGCCCGACATCCACGCCCACGACCGCATCGGTAGGTGGCAGCGGCGCGACATCCACCTCGCACGAGAAGACCGCAAACCATGTGCCGGTACGCGACCGGGTGAGCGTGACTGTTTTCGGCGTACCCTCCACAGGCCGATGCAAGACGACATGCACCGCGCCAACTTTCGAGAGGATCAGCCGCGTACCTTCCAAGCGCACGCCATTGCCGTATTGCGGGTAGGTGAGGCTGTCGTAGCGACCGAAGCCCTTGAAACGCGGAAAACCGACCGTTTCGGCACCTGCCTTCACCCGACGAAAGAACGCTTGAAAGGCCAAATCCACCCGCACGCTGATATTTTGAAGCACCTGACTATGAATCAGCTTCAACTCGGGCTTGGTGCGCTTCCAGATCGGCAGCATGGCCTGCGTGTCGTACACGCGCAGACTCTCGCCCCGCTCCTCATATGCCCGCTTGCGTTCGGCCAGCGTCTCGTTGTAGACCCAGCGGCTCACCTCAAACTGCTGCGCAAGGATGCGTCGCTGTCCATTCGACAGATAGATTCGGTATTTGAAGCTCTTGCGCATAGTGTATATATACCACGGCTTCGCCTAAAAAGCAAAACTGTTCGCATATCAGTTGTTGGGCTAAAGCAGGTGAAGCCCTTCTATCCCAAGGCTAAAGCTTCTTGGGCTTTACGGGCTATTTCCGCAAGGACGCCGGTGTAGATGGCGACGCCCAGCGTATCGGCCAGCTCGTCTGGATGATCTTTCTCAAGATCTTCGACGACCGCGAACAGGAATACGAACTGCTAGAGAACGATTATCGCTCGCCCATCCCCGACCGGCTGCGCTGGCGGTATTGGGCCGCCAACCCGGAGGGCTTGACCGGGGATCGCTTGCTGGATTTCGTGACCACCGATCTCTTCCCTAGCCTCAAGGAGTTGCCGCTCGATACCAAGCGCGACCGGCGCGGTCTGGTGGTGCGCCAGGTCTTTCGGGATGCCTATAACTACATGAAGAATGGCACCCTGATGCGTCAGGTGGTTAATAAGATCACTCACCTTACGCAGTACGTATGTACGGATAAAGACGGTCTTTCGTGCCAGATCATGCTCCTTGCGTCGCCCGTAGCG
>NZ_RYFD01000059.1 GCF_004138135.1 Candidatus Oscillochloris fontis | reverse complement strand
CTCCGTTGGTCGTTACGCTCGCCAGTAGGCGGGTTGGGCCAAGAAGCCGCGCCACTTTAGTGGCTGCGGAGTGTCACGGCATCACATCCCGCTGGGCCACAGGTGGCTTCAATATACCCCGGCAGGTCAAGGATCTGGGTTCCGGCTTGGGTGCTGAGTTCGGCAACTGGCCCGGCACCAATGCCGATCACGAGGCTGAGGATGACCAGCAGCGCCCCTGGAATGAGCAACGCTGGGGCCAGCCGTGGGCGCTGGCTCAGATCTTCCACCGGCTTCTTCCAGAAGACTTCGTGCCAGATCTTGAGGATGGCGAGGAAGATGAAGAGGCTTACCAGAACGGCCCAGCCGCTGATCAGGTAGTGGCCCTGGCTTACCCCGGCTTGCAGCAGGGCCAGTTTGCCAAAGAATCCGCTCATCGGTGGGATACCGGCGAGCGCGATCATGGCCAGGAACCAGAGCGTCGCCAGGGCCGGTTCGCGGCGCGCCAACCCACCCATGCGGCGCATATCGCCGGTGCCGCACACTTGCTCGGCGGCTCCGGCCAGGAAGAAGAGCGCCGTCTTAACGATCATCATATGCGCAGTAAAGAGCAACCCCGCTGCTAAACCGGCTGCGCTGGCAAAGCCTAAGCCCATCGCCACAAAGCCGATCTCGCTGATGATGGTGAAGGAGAGCACGCGCCGGATTTCGGTCTGGTTTAGTGCCCCGAAGACGCCGAGCACCATCGTCGTTCCACCCAGAACCAGGATGAGCGGGGCTAAGCGCACCAACTCACCCGGTAGGACGGTGCCGAAGACGCGGTAGAGCGCATAGACGCCGACTTTGGTCATCAGAGCGCTGAAGATGGCGCTCACGGCGGGTGGCGGGGTATGATAGCTCTCTGGCAGCCAGAAGAAGAGCGGCGCGAGTGCGGCTTTGCTACCAAAGGCGAAGAGGAAGAGCGTGGCGATCACGGTGGTGAGGCCGGGTTCGCTCTGGGTGATCAGGCGTTCGCCGATATGGGCCATGTTCAAGGTTCCGGCCAGCCCGTAGATCAGGCCACTGCCGATCAGGAACATGGTACTCCCGATCAGGTTGAGTGCCACGTACTTCAAGCCGCCCGTGAGCTGCGCCCGCGAACCGCCAATCGTCACCAACCCAAACGAGGACATCAGCAGTACCTCGAACCAGACATACAGGTTGAAGAGGTCGCCGGTGAGGAAGGCCCCACTCACCCCCAGCAGCAGCAAGAGCAGCAGCGGGTAGTAGAAGAACTGCTCGTACTCTGGTTCCATACTCAACAAACTGTAGATGATCGTACAGAACATGAGCAGCGCCGCCAAGAAGAGCATCACCGCGCCCAAGAGGTCGGCAACCAGCGCGATGCCAAACGGTGCCGCCCACGCCGAGGCTTGCGTTACCTGCCGCCCGGCACTACTCACCAGCCAGAGCAACCAGCCGCTATAGCCGAGGTTGAAGAGTGACGCACCCAGCGTGAGGGTGCGGGTGAGCAGCCGCCAGCGACCGAGCATCACACTCAGCGCAGCGCTGATCAGCGGCACCACCAGAGGTAAGAAGAGATGATTCACCATTTAGCCCTCACCCTGCATACTATCGAGGTCGTCCGAACCAGTCACCTGATTGGCGCGATAGGCCAGCGTCAGGATAAAGGCGGTCAGACCAAAACTAATCACAATCGCGGTCAGGATGAGCGCCTGCACCACTGGGTCGGCGACATTGATCGGGGCCACGCCATTCTTATCCACAATCGGCGGTGCGCCCCGCCGTACCCCATCACCCATGGTGAAGATGAGCAGATTCACGCCGTGACTGAGCAGGATCAGCCCCAGAATCAGTTTCACCAAACTCCGCCGTAATATCAGGTAGAACCCGCCTGCAAAGAGGCAGCCAATGGTGATGGCAAGTATCAGAATCATACGTGTCGTCCTTCTCTACGTCGCTGGGGTACCAGCATCATGCGTCTCACGCGGGCGACGTTCTTCGGCCAACAGGAGCGCGATCTGGGTGGTGACACCGATCACACCAAAGAAGACCCCAAGGTCGAAGAGGACTGGGGTTCCGATCTTCCCCACACCAGGAATCGGTTCAGGAATCCAGAGCGAGGTCATATAGGGTTGGCCCCCGATCAGCGAGGGCAAGCCCCAGAGAGCGGCAAAGAAGACCCCAAAGGCGGCTAGACCGAGGTAGTTGACGCGCAACACCCGGCGCGCCGCCTCAGGGCCAAAGGCGACCAGTTGCAGGATGATGGCGCATGATGCGACTAGCCCGCCAATGAAGCCGCCACCCGGCAGGTTATGGCCGCGCAGCAGCATAAAGACGGCAAGCATCAGGAGGATGGGCAGCATGAGCCGTGCAACGCTGCGTAGGATAATAGAGTCGTACATCAGAGTCTCCTTACTGCTTCTCGCGCCGCATGCGCAGCAAACCGTAGATCCCCAGCAGCGCGGTGAGCAGCACCGTCACTTCACCCATCGTATCAAAACCACGGAAGTCCACTAGGATCACGTTGACCACATTCTGGCCCTTACCTTTGGCGAGGCTATTCTCCAGGTAGTAGGGCGCAAGTGGCTCAAAGATGGTGGTGGTGGCGGTGGCCAAGACCAACCCGGCGACAAGGAGGCCAACCATCCCGGACAGGATGGCATCGCGCATACGGGTGGCGGGCGAGGAGAGGTTGGCGAAGCGGGCCGGCAAGATCGAGAAGACCAGCAACAGGAAGACGGTCGAGAGCACCTCGATCAACAACTGGGTGAGCGCGAGATCGGGCGCACTGAAGAGGATGAAGAAGAGCGACACCATCGCTCCGACCACACCCACCGAGATGATCGCACTCAGGCGTGACTCAGCACGGATCGCAGCCACCACCGCGATGGGGATGAGCGCAGCCGCAAAGGCTTCGTAGATCCGCAGTTGCGGATCGGGCGTAATGAACGATAGCCCCGGCAGCACATACAGCACAAACGGCACCCCGGTAATCAGCAGCAGCGTGATAGTGTTGTAGAGCATATAGCGCCGCAGTTGGCCGGTCTGGAGGGTGCCCATAATCAGGCCACCGATGCGATCAACCCCCGCCAGCAGGCGGTCGAGCAGATCTGCACCATCGGCCCAGGCGGGCAGGTGGGGCGGCAAGGCGGCCAGCGGGCGCTCAAAACGTGCCAGCAGGATACCGAGCAGGATCGCGCCGCTACTCACCATCAGTGCGGTGTTGAACCCGTGCCAGAGTGCGAGGTCGAAGCTGATCGGTTTCCCATAGACGACCGAGGCCGCCGGGGCGAGCAGTTGCGAGGCCCAGGGCAGCAGCGCGAGTGGCACGAGGATCGAGAGCAGCGCCGGGATGGCCGGGGAGACCAGCATGCCACGTGGGTCGGCGACGTGGTGGCGCTGGGCCAGTGTGGGGCTGGAGGTACCCAGGAAGGCATGCTTGAAGAGCCGCCATGCCGCGATAATGTAGCCAACTGCGGCGATCACAATCGCGGCGAGCGCCGCGTAGCGCCAGGGGGCAGCCAGCAGGCTTTCGAGGGCGGCTTCGATCAGCAACTCTTTACCCACAAAGCCAAAGAAGATCGGAATACCCATCTGGGAGAGCAGCGCCAGGGCGATAAAGAAGGCCGTCGCGGGCATCATGCGGCGCAAGCCACCCAGGTGGCGCAGATCGCGGCTGCCTGCCTCGTGGTCAATAATCCCAGCGATCATAAAAAGCGCCGACTTGTAGAGCGCGTGGGCCAGAATATTGACCGCCACCGCTTCGGCGGCGTATTTGCCACCCAAACCGATCAGCATGATCAACCCACCGAGCATACTCAGGGTCGTATAGGCAAGTAGTGCCTTGATGTCATCCTTGCGGGTCGCCACCAACGCCCCGAAGGCAAACGTAAAGCCACCCACCAACACCAAAGCCGCATGCCAGAGTGGTGTATCACCTAGCCCCGGCGCGAGCCGCGCCAACAGGTAGACCCCGGCCTTGACCATGGTGGCCGAGTGTAGAAAGGCCGAGGCGGGTGTGGGCGCCTGCATCGCCCCTGGCAGCCAGAAGTGGAAGGGGAACTGGGCCGACTTGGTAAACGCCCCCACGAGGATGAGCAACAACGCGGGAGTATAGAACGGCCCGGCCTTAATTTCCGCCCCCGCCGCAATAATCGCATCGAAGTTGTAGATCTGGTTGGGGGCCACCCCGGCGTGGCGCGCCCCCTCACCCAAGATGAGCAGACCGAGCAACAGCGCCAGCCCGCCACCCGCCGTAATCACCAACGACTGGAGGGCACCCCGGCGAGCGCCGGGGTAATCGTGCTTATACCCGATCAACAAATAGGATGTGACCGAGGTCAGTTCCCAAAAGATGAACATCGTCAGCACATTCCCGGCCAGCACCAGACCGAGCATCGCGCCCATAAAGAGGATCAAGTAGAGCAGAAACCGCCCCAAGCCGGGATCGTCATGCATATAGTGGCCCGCATAGCCAATAATCAGCGTGCCGATCCCGGTGATCACGAGCGCAAAGAGGAGACTCAACCCATCAAGCGCAAAGCTGAGCTCCACGCCCATAGTGGGCACCCAAGGAATCACTTCACGAATCTGAGTCGTTCCGGTTACTTGGGGTAACTGGAACAGCAGGAGGGCGAAACTAAGTGCTGGAAGCAGCGCTAATGCCCATCCTACCAACGGTCGTGGCCCAGTTCGCGCCAGCAAGCCAAGTGGGGCCAGCGCCAGCGTGATCAAGACGATTGCAGGTAGCATGATCCTCCCTCTATCGTGTATGTGGACGGTACAGGTATTGTACTACACTTTTGCGGTAGTTTGTGGTCGCTGTTGCATAAACGCCCGCACTCCTAGCACCACCAGCGTGATCACCGTCAACGGCAGTACAAAGGTCATCATCATGCTACTAAAGACGGGCAGCGCATCGTGGTTGGTGGCGGCCAGCACCAGATAGGCGGTGTAGGCGATATAGTAGGTGAGGAAGAGGCCACCCTCCCAGCGGGCAATGCGGTGTTCGGTGAAGAAGATCGGCAGACAGGCGAGCATGACCGCAATCATGACCGGGATGTCGAAGGCCAACGCGGCGGGTGCCACAGACACGCCACTTGGCGCGATGACAGCGGTGAGGCCGAGGATACCGAGGATGTTGAAGAGGTTACTGCCGACCACATTCCCGACCGCAATATCGCGCTCCCCGCGCAGCGCGGCAATAATTGATGCCGCCACCTCTGGCAGCGAGGTACCAGCGGCAATAATCGTCAGGCCAATGATCAACTCACTCAGCCCCAGCGTGCGCGCAATCGCCACTGCCCCATCCACCAACCAGCCCGATCCGACCACCAGCATCGCGAGGCCGACAATAATCAACCCGATATTGATGGACAGTTGTTTAGCTCCCTGGGGTTGTCCATTCGTTTTTGTCGCATCAGGCGTACTTGATGTATCGCGCAACCCCTGGCGCACCTGGAAGGCGATATAGCCGATCAAGAGGGCAAACAAGATCAAGCCATCAACCCGGCTCACCTGACCATCGAGCGAGAGCAGCCCCAAGAGCATGGCAGCACCAATCATCAGTGGCACATCCAGGCGCACCAATTGGCGCTGCACCACCAGCGGGATGATCAGCGCCGAGACGCCGAGGATGAAGAGCACATTGAAGATATTACTACCGACCACATTCCCCATGGCGATATCGGCTTGGCCTGCCAGCGCCGATTGGGCGCTGACTGCAAACTCCGGCGCACTCGTGCCAAAGGCCACCACCGTCAACCCGATGATCAGCGGCGGAATCCCCGCCGCCCCGGCCAACTGCGAGGCCCCGCGCACCAACAACTCTGCTCCAGCGATCAGCAACACCAACCCGATCACAAACAGTACGATAGTTATCAGATCCATACGGGCATGCTCCTCTATACTCCCAGATCGCGCCGCATACCTTCGTTGGGGAGGCGGGGGCGGCGCAGCCGCTAACACACATACACATGTAATACAAGAAAGACCACCCGGTACTTGCGTACCGTGGTGGTCTCGCCATAAGCGCATCTGCGCCAACGGGCAGCCGGGGTGACCCCGAATTGACGACTGCCCGCTCAACATTGAGCGGCTACTCCCCTCCCGCTCATGAGTATAGTCGGTAGGTATACCAACCAACAAGGAAGATGATCACCCATCGAGTAGGGAAGATTCTCCTTGTTCAGCCTCCGGTGGTTCGTCTCTATTGGAGCAACAGATCGAAACTAGGGTGGCCATCATCGCCGGTGATGCGGCGGATACCACTCTGGATAGCTCGCATTGTACCCTCACCCAACCAGAAGGTGAGGAGTGAACCGATCACCAAGCCGAGCGCACTGCCTAGAGCCGCACCGGCGGCGAATTGCACCATACGCTTGCGGCGCGAGCGTCTTTTGCCGTGGGGGGGATGATCATTATGCATAGATGCCTCATTGAACCACGACGACCGGCGGAACCTTGTTCCAGAGCCCATCCAAACGATAGTAGTCGCGTTGGTTGGCACTGAAGACGTGGACGACCACATCGGCGTAGTCGATCACGATCCATCCGGTGTCGGACGAGCCTTCAATGCGCGGATTGAGACCAAATTGGCGATGGATCTGATCGTCAATATGATCGGTGATGGCGCGCAACTGACGCTCGTTATCCCCGGAGCAGATCACAAAATAGTCGGCAATCGTACTTTGGCTACGAATGTCGAGCAACACGATCTCGTGAGCCTGCTTGTCCTCAGCGAGATCGACGATACGGCGGGCAAGACTTGCTGTCTCGATGGCGTTCTCTCCTCTTACTGTTGCCTATCAGTAGCTTTGATCGTATCATACATGACGCAGAATGACAACTCTGTTTATGCAGGTGATGGCACCGTTTCAGCGGTGGTTTGGGCATCCCATCGCCAACGGTTGCTTTGACAAGACCCGCCAACCTGCTGGGGACTCGGATTGCAAACTCAGTGTCAAGAAGCGCCGCAACGCCTCACCCCGCCTCGACCACCCACGCAATTCCGGTGCCCCGGCTCAAGATGGGGGTGGAGATCTTCTGGGGCGACGCCGGCGGCGGCGTCGCCACGCGCTTGCCCGACCACACCGAACCTGGGACGTGGCCTACGATGCACACGACGTCTATGACAACTTCGGCCAGGCGGGGGGGGGAGGAAACTTCGCGGCAGTGCCCTTCAACGCGGGGAAGCGCGGGGCGGGGCGGCAGTTCTGCCCGGATGGCACACCGTTGTGCGCAGCCGGGTTGCCGATGCACCCGCAGATGGTCTACCTTGATCGCAGCAACGGGTTGGTGCCGCATGAACGCGCCAAATACCAGTGTCCGCTGCCCATCCGACGGTGACGGGGGACACCTGCCCGTGTGGTGATACGCATTTTGCCATGGGCAGGCGTACCACGACGATTGCGACCAGCAAGGGGACGCATATCCATAACGGTTCACACTTCTCCTAGCATCCAGGTTTTGACGCAAAGACGTAAAGACGTAAAGACGTAATGTCTACTTACCGTTCGCTTATTTTTTGGGCGCTAAATGAAATTACATCCCCACTTGTCTCTAAAAAGCGGCTTCCATTTGCACTCCATTCCCCACTTGAGGCTACACGATCTCGGAAAGTGTAAAACGTTTTCGCTGAATCAGCCGCTAAGTGGGGCGCATCGCCTGCCAGATGGTCGGTTTTGGCTCGCTAGTGGGGCAATTTTATGAACCGGTTCTCAGAATCAGCGAACGGTAAGTCTTGGATTTCGTTTCGTGGAACGTCGTCGGATTAATGTTTCAATCCTCACCGGAGAACTTTGCAGAATTACAACAGCACAAAAGAGCGAACCATAATCTGTGGCATGATAGGTGTGTCAACAAAAACCATAGCACAGAAAACGGTTCGCTATGCCCAGTATACCACCAACCATACGTGCCGGGACACCCGATCTGCCCGCAGTTCCGCCGCTGGTCCAATGCATGATCGGCATCTTTCTCGCGCCGATCCTGGCCTGGGTGGAGGTGCTGGTCATGCGGCGGGTGCTGCGAGCCTGTGCCGCACATCCGTTGGTGCGTCTGGCGCAATGGTATGACCCGACCCCCGTGGTGCAGGCATGCGCGGCGTACCGCCATCCTGCGGGGACGCCCGGTGCGCCGCCGACCTTCTCCCTCGATCCGTTGGTGCGCGCCGAGATCGTGCGGGCCTGGGCCGATTCGTGTTCGGACCCCGATCTGGAGTTTCTGCTCGCGACGAATCTGCTGGTGCGGTGGTTTGTCGGGTTGCCGCTCGTTGGGCCGACGCCTGACCATACGACCCTCCATCGCTTTCACGCCTGGATCACGATCCACGCCCCCGATGCGCTCTTCCGCGCGGTGCTGCGCTTCGTCGATCAGATTGACCCCGAAGATCCCGCTACCACGCCGCAGATCGTGGATACCTTTGCGATGGAAAGTCCCGCTGCCGCCACGCCCAGTACGGCCCATCTGCTGCGCCATCTCGCGCTGCGTCTGGTGCGTGACTGGCAGGCGCACGCCCCACCCGCCCTCCAGACGGTGCTGGCGGAGGTGGACGTGGCCCAGTTGGTGCGGCCCGTCCATGCCCGCACGGCGGCGGCGCGGCAGGGACATCTGCAGGCGGCGATCACGGTGACGCGCACGCTCGTGGCCACGCTGACGCCGCATCTGCCCGCGCTCGGCCCGCCGTTCCGCACCGTGGTGACGCGCTATCTGGAGGCGCTCGCCAAGGTGGAGGCGGATGATGTGGAGACCGATTCCGACGGGGTGGTGCGTGAACGTAGCCCGAAGACCCGTGGTTCCCAACGCATCGTCAGCGCGGTGGATACCGAGGCGACCTTCCGCAAGCACGAGGGCCGTCCGGCGGTGCTCGGTACCAATGCCGTGATCAGTACGACGGTGACGCGCATCCGGGCGGTGGTGGCGCTGACGGGCAGCACGCCGGATAGCGAGGCTCCCTGCGCTGCGCTGGCGCAGCAACGCGCCGCCAACGACGCACTGCCGCCGTTCCTGCTCATGGATCAGGCGGGGGGGTGGGGCAAGACGCGGGCGCGCGTCCACGCCCTCAGTGACGGGCAGACCCAGATGGTGGCGTGGATCCCGGCCAGTGGCGGCAGTGACCGCACCCGCTTCACGGTGGCGGATTTCCGGGTGGACCCCGCACACGGGACGTGTACATGCCCCAACGGCGTGGTCAGCCGCACGGTCTATCGGTCGGGGGCGGGGGATGGCGAGCACTACCGCTTTCTGGCGTCCCACTGCCAGGGATGCCCGGTGTGGAACCAGTGCCGTGATGCCGAGGCCAAGCCGAACGGGCATCGCAGCGTCTTCATTTCGGACTATCACGCCTTCCTGCGCACGGGCGCGGAGTTCAACCAGAGTCCCGAAGGCATGGCGCTCTTGCAGCGACGCTGGCAGGTCGAACCCGTGATTGCGTGGCTGGTGCGCTACCACGGCTGTCGGCGGGCGCGGCGGGTGGGGCATGCGGCAGCGCAGGTGCAACTCTACCAGGCGAGTGCGGTACGCAACCTGCTGCTCTGGCTGGCGCGGGTCCAACGAAAGGCGGCGCCATGCCCACCGGGCTAAGCCCTCACCGGGGCACGGATACGGCGCTCCCACCGGGGTGGGGGCGTTGCGGCGTGCCTGCGGAGGCCGCTCCGGGGGGGCATGACCCAGTTTCCCATCGATTCTGGGCGTCGGCATCCCACCATCTGGCGCCTCCCCCGCCGAATCGCCGTACTAGGTCGGATATCCCGGTCAAAAAAGCGCCCCCAATGGGGGGGGGAGGAGTACGGCGGTCATTCTGCAAAGCTCTCCCGGGCGGATTTGGGGCTTTTGGAACCTACATACATGCCTGCTGGTACGTTGCGTCAGATTACAGTTTCAATCCGCCGGGCGGATTTGGGGCTTTTGGAACCAAAGTCCTTAATCCAATCAGTTATGCTATCGCGGTTTCAATCCGCCGGGCGGATTTGGGGCTTTTGGAACTCCTGGAGCGCGTGCTGCTCAACACGATGATGCCAGGGTTTCAATCCGCCGGGCGGATTTGGGGCTTTTGGAACAACTTCAAGCCTAGTGGTGTATTTGCTTGCCACAAAGTTTCAATCCGCCGGGCGGATTTGGGGCTTTTGGAACAAGGTAGTATAGAGGTTTACATTAGCGTGTTTCGTGGTTTCAATCCGCCGGGCGGATTTGGGGCTTTTGGAACTCGGCGATCCATCCCAATAGCCCCGCAATGAGCTGTTTCAATCCGCCGGGCGGATTTGGGGCTTTTGGAACCAAACAACCCGCCAAAGATCCCACCGGCAATTCCAACGTTTCAATCCGCCGGGCGGATTTGGGGCTTTTGGAACCGCGTCGTGGCGTTGCCTGCGCCACCCGTACCCTGTCGGTTTCAATCCGCCGGGCGGATTTGGGGCTTTTGGAACCGAGCAGTTCGCCGCGCCGGAGGCCGAGCCGCAGCGCGTTTCAATCCGCCGGGCGGATTTGGGGCTTTTGGAACTTCGGTGGCATCATGCGGGATCTGGGCATCCCGCATGAAGACGTTTCAATCCGCCGGGCGGATTTGGGGCTTTTGGAACCTCCTTCAACGCCGCGTTGGCGTGCAGCGACAGATGTTTCAATCCGCCGGGCGGATTTGGGGCTTTTGGAACCAACAGCGTTCAAGTAAGCCGCCAACAACTGTGACGTTTCAATCCGCCGGGCGGATTTGGGGCTTTTGGAACGGAGTGTCTTTATCCATAATGGTAAATTTGATGCGTTTCAATCCGCCGGGCGGATTTGGGGCTTTTGGAACCTGTCTGTAACAAAAAGAAAACCTCACAGGTGGCATTGGTTTCAATCCGCCGGGCGGATTTGGGGCTTTTGGAACTAGGGGTGGATATGATCAAGGCGTGCTACATTACCCGAGTTTCAATCCGCCGGGCGGATTTGGGGCTTTTGGAACCCCTGGGATCTATACCTGGGAGGGGGAAACTGGCTCCTAGTTTCAATCCGCCGGGCGGATTTGGGGCTTTTGGAACTCCCCGTCCACGTTGCTCCTGCGTCCCTGGTGCGCCAGTTTCAATCCGCCGGGCGGATTTGGGGCTTTTGGAACGCCAGCGCGTCGGTGGTGCGGTAGACGGTGCCATCAGAGAGTTTCAATCCGCCGGGCGGATTTGGGGCTTTTGGAACCTCTTTCCCAGTTTTTTGAGTCGCAATGACGAGATGGTTTCAATCCGCCGGGCGGATTTGGGGCTTTTGGAACTCGGGGGGGCGAACCAGGTGAAACATGGCGGCGCAGTTTCAATCCGCCGGGCGGATTTGGGGCTTTTGGAACTTGATAGAGGTAAACTTTGCTACGCTTGCCCGTAGTTTCAATCCGCCGGGCGGATTTGGGGCTTTTGGAACTCAGATTGAACCATTCGGTATTATCTACCGTTAACAGTTTCAATCCGCCGGGCGGATTTGGGGCTTTTGGAACGCTGTTCGCCCCGGATGTCACGCCTGATGCTGCTGTGTTTCAATCCGCCGGGCGGATTTGGGGCTTTTGGAACTCGATGCCACACCCAAGAGTGTTGGCTTCACGATCAGTTTCAATCCGCCGGGCGGATTTGGGGCTTTTGGAACCGCGGCAATCTGCAATGTATCCTCGTGCCAACTGACGTTTCAATCCGCCGGGCGGATTTGGGGCTTTTGGAACGAAACCGGGCGATTAGCCATGCTTCAATGTAGATGAGTTTCAATCCGCCGGGCGGATTTGGGGCTTTTGGAACGCTATGATCGACTCGCCGCCGCTGCTGACATTGAGTTTCAATCCGCCGGGCGGATTTGGGGCTTTTGGAACATCATCGGGTGCGAGAGTTGTTGGCTGCGCTGGAGTTTCAATCCGCCGGGCGGATTTGGGGCTTTTGGAACAGGGCGTTACTGCCACGGCTTCCGCCAAAATGCTGCCGTTTCAATCCGCCGGGCGGATTTGGGGCTTTTGGAACGCAGAGGGAGCGAGGCGAGGCCAGACTGATACGCGGTAGTTTCAATCCGCCGGGCGGATTTGGGGCTTTTGGAACTAGGTAGCTCGCCATCACGGTCAACGTCGCCGACTACGTTTCAATCCGCCGGGCGGATTTGGGGCTTTTGGAACCAGGATGGCGACCAGGAAGAAGGTAAGCATTTTTAGTTTCAATCCGCCGGGCGGATTTGGGGCTTTTGGAACCGTGGGCGATGCGGCGCTGGGTGATGGCATCGAATGTTTCAATCCGCCGGGCGGATTTGGGGCTTTTGGAACGCCCGCGCTTCGGGCGCGTTCGGCGCTGGATCAGGCGGGTTTCAATCCGCCGGGCGGATTTGGGGCTTTTGGAACACGGCACAAAATGGGAAGATCTCCAAGGCAACGTCGTGTTTCAATCCGCCGGGCGGATTTGGGGCTTTTGGAACTTTGTCAAGCGTGAAATTATTCGCCACCGTAGAGAGTTTCAATCCGCCGGGCGGATTTGGGGCTTTTGGAACGTGAGTATGACGACCTGGTCAATGCCCTGCGCCGCGTTTCAATCCGCCGGGCGGATTTGGGGCTTTTGGAACGTGGTAGCGACTGAGATCTGCCAGGGCCATGACTATTTGTTTCAATCCGCCGGGCGGATTTGGGGCTTTTGGAACAACGGCTTGGCGAGATCGGCCCACGCCTCAAGGAGATGTTTCAATCCGCCGGGCGGATTTGGGGCTTTTGGAACGCGGATAAGCAAGATTGCCAGATACCAACAGGCGATGTTTCAATCCGCCGGGCGGATTTGGGGCTTTTGGAACCAGACCCTACGCTGTGCTTCCAGATCGGCGTGGCCTAGTTTCAATCCGCCGGGCGGATTTGGGGCTTTTGGAACACCGCGGCCCTCACGTCGCCAACCGACTACCAGGAGAGTTTCAATCCGCCGGGCGGATTTGGGGCTTTTGGAACGGAAGCCAACGCGCCGCCGGTGCTGCAAATGTCGTTTCAATCCGCCGGGCGGATTTGGGGCTTTTGGAACTTGCACAAACGTTAGGAAAAACGATGGAAGAAAGTAAGTTTCAATCCGCCGGGCGGATTTGGGGCTTTTGGAACTAAAACTGCTGCCATGCCTTTTCTGAAAAGAAGCGACGGTTTCAATCCGCCGGGCGGATTTGGGGCTTTTGGAACAGATATTGCACACACGTCTGAAGCTGTTCAGGTGTCGTTTCAATCCGCCGGGCGGATTTGGGGCTTTTGGAACTCGCGTTTTTTCGCGATATTCCAGCAAGAAAGAATGGTTTCAATCCGCCGGGCGGATTTGGGGCTTTTGGAACCCTGTTTTTTAACACGGTAAACGTAGCCCCACGAAGTTTCAATCCGCCGGGCGGATTTGGGGCTTTTGGAACTTTTGAACCGAATGAGAATGCAGAAGCTATTGACATGTTTCAATCCGCCGGGCGGATTTGGGGCTTTTGGAACTCCACAACGCACCCTCACAGTTATCATATTTCTTCGAGTTTCAATCCGCCGGGCGGATTTGGGGCTTTTGGAACTAAAGTTAAGTATTTTTAGAATACCTTTGGTTTCTAGTTTCAATCCGCCGGGCGGATTTGGGGCTTTTGGAACCGAATAGCCATTGAGCGTGTGCCTTTGTGCGGATGTGGTTTCAATCCGCCGGGCGGATTTGGGGCTTTTGGAACCTTTCTAGGAGCCATTCTGCTGAAAGCCTTTTTCATAGTTTCAATCCGCCGGGCGGATTTGGGGCTTTTGGAACATTGTTATTAGGAATGCAGAAGATGTTGGTATCTAGTTTCAATCCGCCGGGCGGATTTGGGGCTTTTGGAACCTATCAGAAAATATCTATGGCGGTGTTGCCCAAGAGTTTCAATCCGCCGGGCGGATTTGGGGCTTTTGGAACCTCTACCAAAGCGATCCTCTGCTGCACCAGAAGCTAAGTTTCAATCCGCCGGGCGGATTTGGGGCTTTTGGAACTATGTGCAGTGTCGCACAAACTACTATAATCATTATGGTTTCAATCCGCCGGGCGGATTTGGGGCTTTTGGAACCAAGGGTATTTTTGGCTTTGTAATGCGGTAAATACCGTTTCAATCCGCCGGGCGGATTTGGGGCTTTTGGAACAGCGCCATCAGCCGCTCGGCTCCATGGCGCAGAATGGTTTCAATCCGCCGGGCGGATTTGGGGCTTTTGGAACCCCGTAGAATGCAGGCGTTCCACCAGCAAACAGGGGCAGTTTCAATCCGCCGGGCGGATTTGGGGCTTTTGGAACCTATGAAGAGCCGCGAGTACCGGGGCTAGTCTGCCATGGTTTCAATCCGCCGGGCGGATTTGGGGCTTTTGGAACTGATCACCGGTGCGCCGTCTGCCCGCTCGGCGGTAAGTTTCAATCCGCCGGGCGGATTTGGGGCTTTTGGAACCGGGGCATGCTGCGCACATCCATAAGCAAATCGCGGAGTTTCAATCCGCCGGGCGGATTTGGGGCTTTTGGAACACCATCCTCAAGCTCCTGGCCGCGTGCGACAAGCAGTTTCAATCCGCCGGGCGGATTTGGGGCTTTTGGAACCGTGGCCGTCTGGGGCGTGCTGGCACAATTGCGTAGTTTCAATCCGCCGGGCGGATTTGGGGCTTTTGGAACCTCGAAGTGTGGCTATCCCATGCCCCAACTGCGAGGTTTCAATCCGCCGGGCGGATTTGGGGCTTTTGGAACCCATCGCCCTCCGCACATTACCCGTACCCACACCGACCTGTTTCAATCCGCCGGGCGGATTTGGGGCTTTTGGAACCAAACCGTCCACAGGCGAGACAGCGGAAGCGTCCGAAGTTTCAATCCGCCGGGCGGATTTGGGGCTTTTGGAACTTCGCTGTGGAGACCCATGGCCTCTGCATTGATCAGGGTTTCAATCCGCCGGGCGGATTTGGGGCTTTTGGAACCACGCGGTAGCCCGCGTGTGCTAGGCCGAAAAGGTTTCAATCCGCCGGGCGGATTTGGGGCTTTTGGAACGTGCCTGCTGGTCAGCCCTTGCTCTGCGTTGGTCGGTTTCAATCCGCCGGGCGGATTTGGGGCTTTTGGAACAGCATAAATTCACGGATATGGTTAGGTTCCCACGTATGTTTCAATCCGCCGGGCGGATTTGGGGCTTTTGGAACCCTGATCACGCGCTCGATTCTGCCGAGTGGCGCGGAGGTTTCAATCCGCCGGGCGGATTTGGGGCTTTTGGAACACCTCCCTAAGCGAGGAAAGGATACCACAGAAGATGAGGTTTCAATCCGCCGGGCGGATTTGGGGCTTTTGGAACCGATAGCGGCACCGCGAGCACCGGGCGCGGCAAGATGTTTCAATCCGCCGGGCGGATTTGGGGCTTTTGGAACCGAACCCATCACAGCCCAATGGGGCTGTCTTGTCGTTTCAATCCGCCGGGCGGATTTGGGGCTTTTGGAACTGCAACTACCTGCTAGGCAACTACGGTTATTCGCCTGTTTCAATCCGCCGGGCGGATTTGGGGCTTTTGGAACTTGGCAAAAATCTTTGCCGTTTCATCGTATTGGGCTATATGTTTCAATCCGCCGGGCGGATTTGGGGCTTTTGGAACTTGCAACTACCTGCTAGGCAACTACGGTTATTCGCCTGTTTCAATCCGCCGGGCGGATTTGGGGCTTTTGGAACTTAGTACCTTACCACCTTCGTACCTCACCATTTCAGTGTTTCAATCCGCCGGGCGGATTTGGGGCTTTTGGAACTCAAAAGATACATACTCGGTATGGTATTCAGTGTCAATGTTTCAATCCGCCGGGCGGATTTGGGGCTTTTGGAACATAATCTGCAAATCAGATCGCCCAACGATGTCGCAGTTTCAATCCGCCGGGCGGATTTGGGGCTTTTGGAACGCGGCTGTCAGGCTTTCAGCGCTGTCACAGGTCAGTTTCAATCCGCCGGGCGGATTTGGGGCTTTTGGAACCCACTACTACACCAACGTGTATTAGGGGGCAATTGCGTTTCAATCCGCCGGGCGGATTTGGGGCTTTTGGAACCATCATGGTAGCAAGTTAGCTGTTGACTACAACTACCAGTTTCAATCCGCCGGGCGGATTTGGGGCTTTTGGAACGTAGTAGTGCAATTCGCCCGCAAGGGCGAGAATACACGTTTCAATCCGCCGGGCGGATTTGGGGCTTTTGGAACGCCAGATGGGTCTTGCCTACCTTGTGGCATGCTTTGTTTCAATCCGCCGGGCGGATTTGGGGCTTTTGGAACTGGAAGCCTCCTGAGAGTGTATCTAGAGAATACTACGTTTCAATCCGCCGGGCGGATTTGGGGCTTTTGGAACTGGCGCTACCCTGCGCCGCTTCTTGCGCACAACAACTGTTTCAATCCGCCGGGCGGATTTGGGGCTTTTGGAACTTCAGGCTGTGTGCTTTCAGCGCTGTCACAGGTCAGTTTCAATCCGCCGGGCGGATTTGGGGCTTTTGGAACTCGGCTATTGATTGCACCGTAACCGTATACATCCTTGTTTCAATCCGCCGGGCGGATTTGGGGCTTTTGGAACTCTTGTTTGGTGACATATCACGCGATGTACGCATAGTTTCAATCCGCCGGGCGGATTTGGGGCTTTTGGAACAATTGTCATTAGGAATGCGGAAGATGTCGGTATCTAGTTTCAATCCGCCGGGCGGATTTGGGGCTTTTGGAACCCCATCATAGAAATCACATATCAATGCTGCAAAATCCCCGTTTCAATCCGCCGGGCGGATTTGGGGCTTTTGGAACGCGCCCTCTAGCGCATCCGCAAACGCTTGCGCCTCTGCGTTTCAATCCGCCGGGCGGATTTGGGGCTTTTGGAACTCATCGTCGAAGTGTTTGTCGTATGCTTGCTCGAGTTTCAATCCGCCGGGCGGATTTGGGGCTTTTGGAACAATGGTGAGGTACGAAGGTGGTAAGGTACTGAGCCTGTTTCAATCCGCCGGGCGGATTTGGGGCTTTTGGAACGTAACTCCCCGCGCTATGTGAGTACATTATTCTGTTAGTTTCAATCCGCCGGGCGGATTTGGGGCTTTTGGAACTTTAGGCATATTACAATCCCCCCCCCCCTAACAGTTGTGTTTCAATCCGCCGGGCGGATTTGGGGCTTTTGGAACCCACACGAAGCGACAAGGAGTTAAGGATGTATACGGTGTTTCAATCCGCCGGGCGGATTTGGGGCTTTTGGAACCCGATACGCGCCACTAATAACGGGGCGCACATAAAGTTTCAATCCGCCGGGCGGATTTGGGGCTTTTGGAACCTCTTCGACTTGCTTCCGCACACCCTTCCGATATACAGTTTCAATCCGCCGGGCGGATTTGGGGCTTTTGGAACTTCATGGCGGCTGGTGGGGCTTTGCCTGTCAATTGTACGGTTTCAATCCGCCGGGCGGATTTGGGGCTTTTGGAACTCCCGGATAGTCAGTTCGTCGCCGTCCTGGTTGGTCGTTTCAATCCGCCGGGCGGATTTGGGGCTTTTGGAACCGCGGTAGCCTCCGAGATTCCCATAGATTGCCCCTGAGTTTCAATCCGCCGGGCGGATTTGGGGCTTTTGGAACCGATGCTGGTTGGCTCGACCAGTGCTTTGTTATCCCAGGTTTCAATCCGCCGGGCGGATTTGGGGCTTTTGGAACTGGATGTCCAGCAGCTTTGGCGGGCTGCAAACGCAGATGTTTCAATCCGCCGGGCGGATTTGGGGCTTTTGGAACTGGGCGTTTATTCTTCGCCTTGCTTGCATCTCTGGTTTCAATCCGCCGGGCGGATTTGGGGCTTTTGGAACATTGTCTTTTTCCCGTAAAGGATGAACCGAAGGATGGTTTCAATCCGCCGGGCGGATTTGGGGCTTTTGGAACCGCAGATGGAATAGTCCATCGGCAACAGAGAAGGAAGTTTCAATCCGCCGGGCGGATTTGGGGCTTTTGGAACTTGACAGGTTGTACTACTGCAAGCGGTGAGTGTTTGTTTCAATCCGCCGGGCGGATTTGGGGCTTTTGGAACTACTCCTTGGCAAGTGGAGCAATCTTACTCACAGACGGTTTCAATCCGCCGGGCGGATTTGGGGCTTTTGGAACTCGGCAAAAAGTTAGCGCCGCACGCGAATTCGGCGTTTCAATCCGCCGGGCGGATTTGGGGCTTTTGGAACCCTTTATGAGTGGCGTGGTCTCGTTTGCGCCTGGTGAGTTTCAATCCGCCGGGCGGATTTGGGGCTTTTGGAACTACATCTGGAACGTCGGGATGAGCGAACTGACCAAGTTTCAATCCGCCGGGCGGATTTGGGGCTTTTGGAACACATCCTTAGCCTCTTTCGATGATTCGGCAGCAGGAGGGGTTTCAATCCGCCGGGCGGATTTGGGGCTTTTGGAACGGGTAGGAACGCAACCCCCAAACTCAATCGAAAACTGTTTCAATCCGCCGGGCGGATTTGGGGCTTTTGGAACCTTTAGTAGCCCCAAAGGGGCAAGGAGCATGATCATGCTGTTTCAATCCGCCGGGCGGATTTGGGGCTTTTGGAACCACATTTAATGCTACAGCAAACCGTAGTAACTCCGCTGCGAAGTTTCAATCCGCCGGGCGGATTTGGGGCTTTTGGAACCGATCATCGCTTACGACGGACAGTAAAAAAGTATCTGTTTCAATCCGCCGGGCGGATTTGGGGCTTTTGGAACTGCGAAATAGCACCAGTATGATGCACACACTAGGAAAAGGTTTCAATCCGCCGGGCGGATTTGGGGCTTTTGGAACCGCGCCGCTTGCGCCACACTACTCATACTCCTTGGCGTTTCAATCCGCCGGGCGGATTTGGGGCTTTTGGAACTCTCATTGAAGAACGTGTAGGTAACGTAGTGACGTGTTTCAATCCGCCGGGCGGATTTGGGGCTTTTGGAACCATCCTAATCGAACGAATGCCCTCATTGTGAAGGAGTTTCAATCCGCCGGGCGGATTTGGGGCTTTTGGAACTTTATGGGCATGGGGTGGATCGGAATTGGATAGGCTTCTGGTTTCAATCCGCCGGGCGGATTTGGGGCTTTTGGAACAGCGGATCGAGCGCGAGGGAGCGCAGCCCGCGTAGCC
>NZ_RYFD01000096.1 GCF_004138135.1 Candidatus Oscillochloris fontis | reverse complement strand
CGCTACGGGCGACGCAAGGAGCATGATCTGGCACGAAAGACCGTCTTTATCCGTACATACGTACTGCGTAAGGTGAGTCTTTAATTTTGGAATCGTGCACCTACGCAATGCCAGCCCGACCTTGGATTATTTGAGTATGCAGTACAACTATCGCAATGCGGTAGAAGTTGCTGGTGAAGCGTGGAATACCAACAACCTGAGCAGCACGAGTGTCATCTACTGGCTACATGATGATGTGACAGTCGCAGCCAATAACACCCTCACGATTGCGGCTGGGGTGAAGATCAAGGCTGATGCCAATGCTGGTATGTTTATTTTTGGTAAATTGACTGCCAATGGCACGTTTAGTGCGCCGATCTTCTTCACCTCGGAGAAGGATGATACGGTGTGTGGCTATGGTGCCTTCGATGAACTGGTCTGTGATACCGACAATGCGGTTGGTGAGCCAAACACAGGTAACTGGGGCATCATTGAGTTTGAGGATAGTAGTGACAATACGAGTAGCCTGACGCGGGCAGTGTTGCGCTATGGGGGATATGGAAATCCCTATGGGAATGGGGAAAGCTTTAATTTTGGCATTGTGCGCTTGCGCAATGCCAGCCCTACCCTGGATTATCTCAGTATGAGCAACAACTACCGCAACGGGGTTGAGTTAGAGGCTGGGGATTGGAACGATAACACCCTCAAGAGTAGCACTGTGATCTACTGGCTAGGTGGGGATGTGCGGGTTGCGCCATATCAGACCTTCACGATAATACCGGGGGTGAAGATCAAGCCTGCAGCCACCAACAGTTTCCGGGTGAGTGGCACGCTGATCGCCGACGGCACCCCGGCCACTGATGTCAGTGCTGCCAACCCGATCATCTTCACCTCGGAGCGTGACGATACGGTGTGTGGGTTGGGTGCGAGTAATGAGCAGGTGTGTGATACCAACAATCTGGTAAATACACCAGCCAGCAATAACTGGGGCTTTATTGAGTTCCTGAACGATAGTGATGATACAAGTAGCCTCAGCTATGTCGTTGTGCGCTATGGTGGCTATGGAAGATCATACGGTGATGCATCAATCTTTAATAGTGGAGCCATACGCCTCAACGCCGCTGCACCAACCATTGCGTCCGTGCGGCTTCAGCAGAACTATATCGGGATTGATTTACTGAATGGCGCACAGCCCGACCTCACGACATGTAACGACTTTGTGGGCAATCAACTCTACGCCATGCGCAACAACCAACCCGCCAGCGTCGTCAACGCGCCCAACCAGTGGTGGGGGAATGGGAGTGGGCCAACCTATAACGACAATCCGGGAGGGACGGGGCAAGCGATCACGGATGGGATCACCTATAGCCACTGGGCCAGCAGTGAATGTGCGAGTTATACACCCGTACCGCCCACCACCCGATGGTTGGTGATGATCTATATGGGTGGGGATAACCAGGGCGATCATGTGGCAAGCCTCAGCCCGCCGATGCGTGAACTGCTCACCCGGCTGAGTAGTATGCCCTACAACCCCAACATGCGCCTGGTGGTACTCTTTGATGGCGACAAGCCGGGTGGTGGCGACACCTATATCTACACCCGTGAAGCGAGTGGGATGCAAAATGTTACCGAGCAGGCGGCACGGAGTTGGCTCGGCGGGATGGGCGGTACGAGTGGGGCGCGTGAGATAGATACCGGCAGTGCCGCCAGCCTGAGCAACTTCGTCAACTGGGCCGTGGCCACCTACCCCGGCAGCACCTACAAGATGCTCTCGATCATTGACCATGGCGGTGGCTGGGCACCGACGATTGGGCTGCCGGGACAGCCCCGCACGGGGGGCGACGTACAGGCCGGTAGTTGGCGCGGCATGAATTTGGATACCACCACCGTTGGCGGTAATTCGCTCTCGACCCGCAACATTGGCGAGGCGCTGCGCAACACCACGCATCTGGATCTGCTCTTCCTCGATGCCTGTCTGATGGGGATGCTGGAGAATGCCTACGAGCTACGCAACTATGCGGATTACCTCGTGGCGGGTGAGAATGTCCTGTTTGCTAATCTACCCTACCAGATCTACCTGGACAAAGATGGGCTAACCGCTGCCACCTCGCCGTTGGGGCTTGCACGCCGTATCGTTGCCAACTACAACAGTGGAGTGAATGCACAGGATCACCCCTTCGCCCTGAGTGTCCTCGATCTGCGCCAACTGCGTAGCGGGGTGACCGGGAGTGTGCCGAGCATCCTCAACCGGCTGGCCGAGCAGATCAGCGCGGAACTGCCCGCAACCCCCAATGCGAACACGCCCTTGGTGCAAGCATTGGTGACGATCTACAACGCAAGCCAGAAGTTTGACTATGACAGCAGCCTGGAGCTTGATGCGCGTGAGGGCTATGTGGATCTGGTTGACTTTGCCAGCCGCCTACGCGACTCGTCTAACCCGGCCATTACGTTTGAGATACGCACCACTGCGGGCGAGCTGGTCGCCGCCGCGACGACCGGCACTACCCCACTGATTGACACCAGCCGAACGGTGAGCGGCAGCTATGAGGGCAAAACCTGGAACCTGAATGGGGCTAACGGCTTGGCGATCTTCTTGCCTCTAGGCGAGCAAGACTACCGCCCAACCAAGGCCAATCCGAGCAACTTCAACGAGCCATTCCAGGCCGAGCGCCAGATGCGCTACTATGCCGACCCGACCCAACTGATGTTGACGCGGGATGTGCCAGCCTGGGCGGCGTTGTTGGTGCAACTCGAACCAGCCATCCCGATCATCCGCACCGGGCCGGGCGGCTTGCCGGGGCCAGTTGGGGCCAGCCTGAGTAGCCAACTCAGCACGGTGATAGATACGCGGGCCTTTAACATCCCCGGCCAGGTCGTTACCGCTGTGGACTACAAGGTCTACCTGCCGCTCGTCACGCGGTAAGATAACAAAATCCACATCAACCGCAGAGGACGCAGAGAACGCAGAGGAAGAACCGGAGGGAGCTATGCTGGGTATCAACAGCTATCGAACCCCATCCCTCTGCGTCCTTTGCGTTCTCTGCGGTCAACAACGCGATTGGGTACTCAGGGTGGCTACACCCTTTCCCCCAAGTGTGAGCAGTCACGCGTTAAGTTGGAGAATATACCCCAGCCCGCGCCGGGTCTGAATGAGGCTGGCCCCCGGCGCGACGCGGGCCAGGGCGCGGCGCAGGCTGTTGAGGGCTTGATCAAGTGCCCCGGCATCCATGCCGGGGTCATAGTCACGGCCCCAGATGGCCTCGGCGCAACTTTCGCGGGAGCAGATCGCTCCCGCGTTGTTGTACAAATGGAGTAATAAACGCCCCTGCATACGAGTCAATTCTAAGGGGCGTCCATCAAGGGTGAAGGTCATAGTTGGAGGATCGTAGCGCAAGCGATCCCCATCGAGATCATCGGCCTCGCTCAGGGCAGCCACCTCGGTGGGGTCGGGGTCAATAAAGCGCACATGGGCAGTAGGTGCGCCGAGGCCAATCAGGTCGTCATTGTCGAGGAGATGTGTGCCATTGATGCGGCTACCATTAACGAAGGTACCATTACGACTATCAGCATCCTGGAGGTGGTAGCGCGGGCCGTGGCGTGCGATGGTGGCATGCAGACGCGAGATCAGCGATCCTTCGACCACCAGATCGCAACTGGTACTGCGCCCCAGGGTACACGAGTCGCGCACGATGACATACTGTTGGGGCGTAACACTTGGCACTAGGCCAATCAGAACCGGATGTTGCCCATAGATTGCTGTCTCGTCCATGTACACTGCTCCTAGCTCACCAAGCGCTGATGTTTTTCTGAGGTTAGAACACTATTATTCTTGCGGGGTTTATCTTACCATAGGTACAGAGTATCCGTTCAGGGTGGGTCACTCCTGAGTTGCGAGAATCAGTAGAATCCGGCATACTACCGCTATGGACGAGCCAC
>NZ_RYFD01000095.1 GCF_004138135.1 Candidatus Oscillochloris fontis | reverse complement strand
TGACTGATTTCCCCTTCCATCAATGCGGACAACCCGGTTGCCGTCGTTTGACCGAAGGAGCTAATGAGATAATCACTATAGAGGTCGAACAGTTCATCGTTTTTCATAGTTCAGATTGTAGCATATCCCTGATTTTCTGGGTGCGTAAGGTGAGTTGTATAAGAATTTAGTATTACGGAAATCACGCACTGTCATGCCTCAGAAATCTTCGGTTACCACTTTGAAGAACCATTCTAGCCTCATTCTTTCGATCCTCTGGGCAGTAGGCGTATTCTTTATGGTGGTAAGTATTCAAGGCTTACTGGTGAAGTATGTTGGTGTCAATGCACCGTATTGGGATGAATGGGTGAATTATCGCTTACTTGCTCATGTTGATCAGGGAACAGTAACCCTTCATGAGCTATTTGCACAACATAATGAACATCGTATCTTTTTTCCACGTCTCTTCTGGATTGCTCTCTACCTCTTCTTAGGCGAAAATAACCTCCAAGCGCAGATGTTTGCCTCAGCAATCATTATGGCCTTCGGTGCAGGAATCTGGGTCTTTACGCTTATACGCTTGAATGTTTCGCCCTGGATGGCGCTCTTCTCTTGTCTCTTCTTAACGACACCTGCCCAGTGGGAAAATACCTTTACAGGTTTTCAGTTCCAGTTTTGGTTGCTACAGACATGTGCCATCACTGCGATATGTCTCATGGCGCTTTCATCGCGCCTTGGATGGGGTGTCTTTACTACCAGTATAGTTGCTTGCATTATTGCAACCTTTTCACTCGCTTCAGGAATGCTCGTATGGGGTGCGTGTGGGGCAGGTTTGCTCCTGCGTTTATGGCTGGATGCACCGACATTCGGTGGACTGCTGCGTGATCGTCGTGCATGGCTCAAGGTGGGTATCTTTGGGGTAATGGGTGCGCTCTCTAGCGCCCTCTATCTGAATGGGTTCCACGCTATTGCTGGTCATGCAAGCCTACGTGCGCATTCATTGTCTGAGTTTGTGGGTTGGTTTATACGTGCCATGACCTATCCACTGCTCGAATCTTCACAATTGCATACAGTATTGCTCTCCTTGGCGCAGTGGGGCGTTATCATCGGTGCATTGGTGCTCTATTTCATCCAGCGTCATGATCCGGTAACTCGCCGTAAATTGGTGCTACTGGTGAGTCTGCTCCTCTTAGTCTTAGCCAATGCTGGCTTGACTGCTTATGGTCGTGGTGGGCATCCTGAGATTGCGTCACGCTATATTACACTTTTGCTCTGGGTAAGTGCGCTATTTGTGGTAACAACCTCCGATATCATGCGTTTTGTGGCCCAACGTCGCGGGTGGGTAGCTCATGGTGCCTTGGCCCTGGTAGCACTGATCTTCGCTAGTATCGTCGCCATCCATACCCTGGACTATACCCGTGCCCTGGCCGATTTACCGGTACGACGTGCCGAACGAATGGCCCAAGCAACCACAACGATCAACTATCTGCTCGATCCCACCGCGCCCATCCGTGGCCCCATGCCAACTATTAAGCCGTTGTTTGACGAGGTGCTGAACGATCCTGCCCAACGTAGCCTCTTGCCTGCTTGGATATTGGATCCAACGCAAGTGCTTCCGGCAACCTCATTCGGTGCTGCCTGGGGTTTTCGGGGCGTGCGTTCAGCAACCGATAATCGTGCGAGTTGGGGTTCCTGGTCTGATGATCTCTTAGCTACTGGGCGTATCGAGTCAGCACCCTTTAAGATTACCCAACCCTATCTGATTGTAAATATTACCGGCTACCCCAATCGCTCAGGCAATCGTTTGATCCTCGAAACGTTGGACGGCTCAGGCGATTGGCTGCGCTATAACGACTCGAACCCTGGCCTAGCCTGGCGTGAGTGGCATGTGGATGTCTCGGCCTTCATGGGGCGCTATGTGCGCATTGTGGCAGTTGATAATAGTACTGATGCGCAGGGCTGGCTGGGCTTTGGTAGTGTTCGGTTTGTCTCGCCCACTGTGCGGATCATGGATGCACTTATCGGCAATTTGGAATGGCTGGTGGGCGGTACGCTCATTCTGATCATGACCGCTGCCTTTGTGGTATCCCAGACACCTCCCGATCTGCGCTCGCGCCCGGTAGCTGCTGTCACGCTACTGGCGGTCGCGGGCCTGATTATCTATTGCACCCAGACACCCCCCGCTTCGCAGACGTTCTTCTCACTCCAGCCCCAACGCCTCACCCAAGAACCCTTCGCCATGCTCCGGGCACTGCCAGCCAGTTTTGTAGATACATCGGCGATCAAACGGGTTCCTGATGGCCTCTTTATGCACCCTAATGCGGGGCTGGTCGTTGGTCCGTTTGAGGCGCGTACTCCGCTGTGTTTAACTACTCAGGCCCAGATCGATCCTGCCGCACCGCAAACCCCTGAACACGATGGGGTGCAGTTTGTCGCCTATGTGCTGGTTGATAATCTGGTGCTGGCACAGGCTCAGGCGACGGCTATGCTCGGTCATCCGGCTGAGATGCGGCTGGAGTTGCCCACCAACCAACCCTTTACGATCAGTCTCCAGACCCAGATGCGTAGCAATAGTGCCTACGATTGGGCTATCTGGCATCAACCCCAGATTGCGCCTTGTAGTCCATGATCCTGCGCCGCCTCGCCCAGAATACCGGCTGGCTCATGCTCGACCGCATCCTGCGGCTCTTGGCCGGGCTGCTGGTCAGTTTTTGGCTGGCACGCTACCTTGGCCCTAGTGCCTTCGGTAGCTATAACTATGCCCTCGCACTCTCGATGTTTGTTGGTTCCATAGCGACCTTGGGCCTCGATACGATTGTGGTGCGCGAGTTGGTGCGCGATCCCCCCGCCGCCCCGATGATCCTGGCGAGTGCCGCGTTCCTGCGCTTTGTCGCGGGTTTGGTTGCCGTGGGACTCGCTACCCTTGCCGCTGTCCTCTTACGCCCCGCTGACACGACCATCCTGCTGCTTACGCTGCTCTTCAGCTTGGCAGCGCCTTTGCAGGCGTTCAGCACGCTTGATCTCTGGTTTCAGGCGCAGGTTGATGCGCGCCCAATCGTTACTGCGCGTGCGATTGCATTTATGCTCGCCACGCTGCTCAAGGTGGGTTTGTTGCTGCTCCACGCGCCTCTGCTGGCCTTTGCGGGCATCTTTGCCTGCGAGGCACTTCTGGGAGCGATTGCGGCGCTCGCTGCCTACCAGCGGAGTACGGGGATGCTACGGCTGTGGCGCTGCACCATCGCCCAGGCACGCACACTCCTCGCCGCCAGTTGGCCGCTGATCTTCTCTGGCCTCCTCGTTACGCTCTATCTCCGCATTGATCAGATCATGCTCGGCCAAATGGTCGGTGATGCCGAGGTCGGCCTCTATGCGGCGGCGGTGCGGATCGCCGAGGCATTCCCGCTGCTCCCCATCGCGATTGTCACCTCGGCCTACCCCAGCCTCGTGGCGACCCGCCAGAGCGACCCGCAGCGCTTTGCTGAACATATACGCCGCCTCTACGCGCTGGTGGCCGCGCTAGGCTATGCGGCGGCGCTCGTCGTCTCCGTTGCGGCCCCCTGGCTCATCCATCTCCTCGCCGGGCCGAGCTATGCCGCCGCTGCGCCCATGTTGGTGCTGCTCACCTGGGCGAGTCTCTTTAGTGGCCTGGGGGTGGCACGTAGTGCCCACATGAATGCCGAGAACCTGACCCATCTACACCCGATCACGGTGCTGATCGGGGCGGTGGCGAATGTTGGCCTCAACTGGTTGCTCATTCCGCACTGGGGCGGCTTGGGGGCGGCGCTGGCCTCGCTCTTCACCTATTGGTTGGCCGCGCATGGTACGTGCTACCTTCTCCCGCAACTACGTCCCACCGGGCGCATGATGACGCGGGCTTTGCTCTGGCCCAAGTTCTGGTGACGCACATCCCGGTTTTGACGCAAAGACATGGTTTCAGAAGAGGCAAATCTACTTGACCGTTGCGTCATGGCCCTCACCCCCCTAGCCCCCCTCTCCCGTTCGCTGCGCGAACAGGCGAGGGGGGGATA
>NZ_RYFD01000094.1 GCF_004138135.1 Candidatus Oscillochloris fontis | reverse complement strand
TAAATGTTCTTCTCAGTCGAGCTTCGTTCCGATCCAGGGAAACTGCCAGCGGCGCACCTGAAGGCAGACGTTGGGCGGGCGCATCAAATCACTGCATGCATGCTAAGTTTTATGATACTATTAACCGTAATTTCTCAAGCTATCATAGACTAGGCTAAAGCATGAGCTACACAACGTGGGAACATGATATTATCAGTTGGATATCTCGCCGGAGAGGCACAACACCTCTCCTCGAAAGTCAATACGTTACCTTTTTTAAACAAGCTTTTATCCATACAAAATGTCCTGATAAAGCATGGTTTGGCTCGCATCAACAAGTCCTTAGCCTCGTTGTCGGAGGAATCTTCTTAGCCGCCGTTGTTGCATCAGGCACTGATAGAGGGGTATGGCTCTTAGTTGATACCAATACTATCAAGTTTCAAAATTGGGACTACTCTCCAACAAAATCTACCCTTCATTCACCAGCCCCTCTTTTCTGGCTTCACACAAGGAGCTTAGATGCCATTTCAGAACTTCTTAGCCATCCAACTATCTGGTACTATTTTAGTCTTGCCTCAGAAAATATCCATTTTTCTCCAGGAATATCAAGTGATAGAGATCATATTCAACTTCAAAGAAGAAAACATCGACTTTCTGACTTCTTTATCACAACTCAATCTACGATTCAGGAAATACTATCTGAAACAGAAAATACTCTCGTATTAGAACAAGCATTCGATCCTCATGATGTTCCGGATGGGCGTGAGCGATCCCTTGCTTCGATTGTCCGGAGAAGAGGGCAGCCAATGTTTCGAAGCATGCTCCTTACCGCATATGAAGGAAAATGCGCCATTACGCATTGTAATGCCGAACAAGCGCTTGAGGCAGCTCATATTGTACCGTATCGTGGGTCTGATACAAACCATCCGTCAAATGGATTACTCTTACGTGCCGATCTGCACACCCTTTTCGATCTTGGACTCATTGCCATTAACCCTGAGACGATGACCGTTCTCATCGCTCCTGAGTTGCAGTATACTGACTATAACGTATTCGCAGATCAGCCCATTCGCTTACCCAAAAATACCACAATGATCCCTAATCGAGAGGCGCTTGCGTTGCATCGCCGTCAGGCTAAGCTCTAAAGGTGTGCGTTGCTACTTGCAAAGGTTTCATCTCAACATACAGCATTGGTATGCAATAATTCAATCATCATACCTATCACGCCGCCCAACATCGCCTCGCAGGTGACGCCGCTGGCGCGGCCTGCGAACGCGGTGCATTCTGGAAACTTCCTTCTTGGGCAAGCCTCGTTCGGATCACGGGAAGCTGCCAGCGGCGCACCTGAAGGCTGGCGTTGGGCCGCACCTCAACCCGAAACGCCTATGTCGGACAATTATGTTTGTCACAGCCCATGGTAAAATGGGTAGCAGGAGATAATCAAGATGACGGAGCAATGATGAAAATCGTTCACGAAGAGATTTTGATAAGCGCTGGAGAATTTGAGGCGACAGAAGAATGGCTTGATATCAGAACAGAAATTCGTGAAGCAGTATCCTCCGTCGTTTGGCCCGAGGGATCGGATAAATTTATCATTAATCCTGTAAGGAAAGGGAATGGTGTAAAGCCTATTAAAAATGGCTGTATGATTGTTTTGCGTGATAAATTTGGTTGGGAGGCTGAAAAATCGATCTTCATACGAGATGTTAAAAGGCCAGGGAACGTAGATGCCATTAGATTGACATCAACAAAGCCCTTTGTGTTCGAATGGGAAACAGGAAACATTTCATCCAGCCATCGTGCCCTCAATAAGATCGCGTTGGGCTTACTCCGAGAGACAATCTCAGGAGGAGTACTTGTTTTACCAACGCGCAATATCTATCCGTATCTTACAGATAGAATTGGAAATTACGAAGAGTTACAGCCGTACTTTCAGACATGGAAGAGTATGCCAATTAAACAAGGAATAATGATAATAATCGCCGTAGAACATGATGATATAGATACTAGTGTGCCGCTTATTCAGAAGGGCACTGATGGGCGCGCATTAGTCTAGGGCTGATACCTGTTTGTCTGTCGCTCAAACATCTTCAGTTGATCTACACCATTTCGTCGTTTTGCTCCATTCCCACGGGCAGACTCCCATTCGACATAGATTCCATCTTGATAATCTCGCATCCTTCGTATTGCAGCGTCAGTATCGCCGATCTCTATCCCTAACCATCGCCGATGCATCTTTTCTGCTGCATAATACGTCGTTCCAGAGCCACCAAATGGGTCGAAAACCACATCGTCCGGATTAGTAGATAGCGCAATAAGACGCTCTAGCATAATAGGAGCAAGTTCATTTGCCGTTCGTGTCTTGTACTTCCCATGACGTACTGGAGGAATATCATCCCACACATCTTCAGCATCAGTCCATAGTTGGGTATGTTCGTGATCGATTTCACTTGCGGGAATCCAGATCTCATCAGGGTCTTCAAAAACATCCATTAAGTTCAAGCCTCGTTCATTGAGTTTATTTCTGTGGCCACCATAATCACGAACTTCTTTCCCACAATGGCGACATGTAGGAATAGGGACATAGATTTTATTAAAAGTAGTAGGCTCACCTTTTGTGTAGTAGAGCAAGCCATAATGGGCTGGAGATAATTTTTTGCCCCGAGGAAATGCTTTCGGCATACGGCATGCAACCCAATGACGAAAAGACATTCCCTGTGTGTTCAAGAAAGCACCATATTCAATGAGCCACATGGGAAGATTGAATACGAAAAGGCTTGCGCCAGGTTTGAGTACCCTAACCGATTCCATTAACCATTCTTTCGACCAAGCCAAATACTCATCCCTTCGCATACTATCCGATATGTTTTTGCCATAGTCCTTTCCAAGATTAAAGGGAGGATCAGCAAAAATCATATCGATACATGCGTCAGGGAGATCCTGCAGTAACGCACGGCAGTCGCCCTGAAAGAGTTGGCCATGGTCTGTTCCGAAAACGAGCGTATAGCCTTCTGCGAAAGGAGTCGGGAGAAGTTCTCCGGGGTGCTTAATCATTATAGATCTCCATATCATCCGAACGTACATCCTAATCTTACCATCTCTATTGACGGTTGTCAACAGAGTTCTCATCTTGAGTCGAGCGTGGCGCGTAGGGTCTCCCTTCCGGGAGTTGTTCGTATCGCTCCACTTCTGATACGTCGATATAGAGGTATCGCCCTAAACGCACAGCTTGTATCTGACCATGTTCGATCAGTTTGTGCAAACGCTGTCGGGTGACTCCAATCCGTTTGGACGCCTCAGTTATAGACAGAAGGTTCGTGCTATTCATCACGTCTCATCATGCCCGTTCTCAGCTCTGTTGTCAACAAAATACTCGCCCGGCTTAAGAGATAATCAGAGGTAGATGAGCATTTAAATTGTTAACACAATAAGGAGAAATTCAATGCTCTTAAGCCATATATCGTGCCAAACTGTCAACCAACGGCCCAACATCGCCTCGCAGGTGACGCCGCTGGCGCGGCCTGCAACCTGGGTGCCATGTCTGGCTGTTCTTCTCGGCAAGCTTCACGCGGATCACGGGAAGCTGCCAGCGGCGCACCTGAAGGCTGGCGTTGGGCGGCATCCTCAACCCTAAAAGCTGCTGATGAACCCAAAGGTGGTATTCTTAACAATATCTATCAATTAACGCTTCTATTACTGATGGTAGTCCAAGTCTACCGGAAATATCTAAGATGTCAGTTACGGCATCTTGATATAGATGATCTTTCAGTAGCGCCTCTTTCGTTTCTTGTGGTGTGCGAGAGTAATATATGGCCCATGTAATCATTTTATGATTAGAAGTATCAACAAAATCAGGAATACTGGTTGATATGAGTAATGCAACGATTTCAGACATTCTTTCAGGCAAAATGTTCGCAAGGTAAGCCTCTTTTACCCAACTGTAAACTAACGGATGTTGTACTGGATAACGCAATAGGCGATTAACTATATGACTCACCTTACGCAGTACGTATGTACGGATAAAGACGGTCTTTCGTGCCAGATCATGCTCCTTGCGTCGCCCGTAGCG
>NZ_RYFD01000008.1 GCF_004138135.1 Candidatus Oscillochloris fontis | reverse complement strand
GGTGAGGTGCTGTTTTTTCATGCCACCAGTCTAAGTGACGTGGCGATAGAACACAAGAGGTCTTAATTTACGGACTAATCAATGCTTGCAAAAAATCTACCACCGTAGGTTTCATTTGCAGCATCTCTACCAGGAGCATAACCTTGAATGGCATAGGCCGATGTGGGTGCTGTCTTATGCGTAGCTCCAATTGCCGTCACAACTGATTGAACCGTGCCACATGTCCCACAGGCAAAATGTGCATCCTTGGGCACCGTCCCCTTTGTGGTACTAAACGTCACCCCCGTCTCCGGGCATGTCACCGTCTCCGGCAGAGTGCCGCGCACCTCCAGCAGGCGGATCGTGCTGGCGCGCGCCTGGTTCCAGCGGGCAGTCGCAGCGGCATCGTCCTGGGCCGCGCCGCCAAAGGGCAGGCCAGTGGCATCGGCCTTGGGGCTACCGGCGAGCCATTGGGGATGCACCAACAGCGTCAGGTTAATCTTCTTGTTGGTTCCCTTACCCAGCTTCTGGCCATCGGCAAGCACGAGGCCATCTTTCTCATAAATGACTGCTGGTTGCGCATGCGCACAATGCGGGCAGACAATCCCGCGCCGCGCATCAAAGATCGTGTACGGAACTTCTGCGGGTGCGACAAACAGCGGCACATCGGGAGCCATCCTAGCCGCTCGCCGTTCCACGTCGAACGCCCCGTTACAAGCGGGGCAGTGCAGTTGCCACGCCCGCACCGTCAGCGTCTTGACCGCCATAACCGGGCTGGTCATAATCGGCGTGCGGTGGCCACAACCTGTCACCTGACATGGGCCGTGCTTGGCCCAGAAGGTATAGATAATCTCAGGGCCGCTATAGTGATAATCGCGGCGCTGCGCCGGGGTCAGGCTCAGCGGATCGAAATCCGGCCCCTCAATCCGCCCCGTCGGCAGGTGCGTCCAGGTACCCTTTTCGCCATTCGGCCCATCGCAGGCATAGAAGGGCATAATCTGCGGCCTAACCTCGGCCTCGATGGCGGCCAGCAGGCGCTTGACCGCGTCCAGATCAACCTCGGCAAACTCCTGCTTAACCACAAACCAAGCGACCGGGTTGAGATCGTTGCCGGACATCTGCATCCCAAGCCGCGAACCCTCAACCAGGGTCGTCCCGCCGCCCATAAAAATATCAGCCACCTTGAGCTGCTTAAAGGCGCCCTTCTTCTGATGATTAGCGTAATAGTGTTCCCAGACGTAGCGCGCCGCATGGGAAGGATCGGCGGGAGCCTTGGTTGCAGCGGCGATGAGCAGTGCGCGGAAGACACTCGAGCGGCGACGCGCCCACCACTTCGACATCTGATAGATCGGCTTACCGGCATTGCCCTCAATCACCGCAATCTGGTTGATCGGCAGAATGGGAAAATCAACTTCGAGACAGGTTTTGGGGCGGTCAGGATCGCTAAAATCAACCGTCTCGAGAGCCACCGGCTTACCAGCGCCAACAGCGCGGGCAATCTGCTCAGCCAACGCTTCTTTCTTGGTCATCTTGGGGGGGGCCATGGTGAAGATCCTAACGGGTTAGAAAACGTTCCTAGGGAACAAGTGGAAGCAAAAACGCCCGAAACGCGCAAAGAAACGCGCAAACGCGATCCAGAAACACGAAATAGGAGAATTTACGCGATTCAGATAGGTTCATAATATGATCCACGGCCTTTACCAATAAGCCGGAGCCTGTCACTAGATTGGAGTTTACGCAGCAGGTAGGTTGCTTGATCTTCACTTACACGACAGAGATCGATGACATCCTTGCGTGTAATTTTGCCATGTTTTTTTACATATTGCAGCACCATCTGCTCTTGCTGGATGGGGTCGAAGCCGACTTGGCGCACATAGTTCGCCGATTGGCCCGATTCACGGTAGACTCGTGGGCTGAGGGTGTAGGTGCGACTCTTCTTGACACCGTGGGCTTCGATCATGCCGACTTCGACGAGGCGCTCTAATGCTGCTCGCGTCGTAAATTCGTTCTTCTGGATGGCTTGGGTCGCTTCAGCTAGATCTATCCGGCGCTGGGTGCGCAGGTGCGCCAAGAGGATCAGTTCATCGAGCGCAATGCGGCGTTGGGTGCGGTTCTCTTGCTCTAGGATCATGCGCAGGAAAGGCAGATCGGCCTCGGCGCTGCTCAGGGCAACGACGACCGTTGTGGTGTCGCTGCGTGTATAGTCGGGGGCTGGACGGCCAAAACGCAGCATTCCTTCGTAGATCAGGTCAACACCACGCCCGGTGCGCTCGGCGAGGCCGATGCGTTTAACGGCATCGGCCAGCAAGGGGTTACGCGGCTTGGGTTCAACCACCAGCAGGTTTTTGAGGGTAACGCCTTCGATAAAGCCGCCAGGATTGCTGATGGTGAAGCCATCTGTTTCCCAGCGTACATGGGCTGCGCCGCGTCGGGTGTAATCGCGGTGTACGAGCGCATTGACCAAGGCTTCGCGGAAGGATCGATGGTCAAGCGTTGGGATTGGCACGCGGAAGAGGCCCACTTGAACTTCATCTTCCTCCACGCGGGCATCAAACTGTTCGAGTACGCGCTCAAAGGTCTTGAGCAGCGGGGTGTGGTAGAAATCGTTCACCCGCACCTGGGTGCCGTCGAGAACTTGGAAGGCGACTTCGTGGGTCGGTAGGTGCTGACGCAACGCGGCCTCACGCCCCAGGATGAGCAGGCCCGTAACAGTAGGCATGCGCCGTCCCTGGTCGCTACGCACGAGGCCCAATGCGCCATCCAACTCGTGGTCGCTCAACCCGATGAGCGAACGGTCGCCATTGTAGCGCTCGATCAATTGGCGCAGGCGTTCGCGCTCCAAGGGATCAAAATCGGCTTCACAAGCATCCGCTACAGGGAGCGCGGAATAGTCGAGTGTACCCAAGTCCGACTGACGGCTGGCAAATTCATGCGGGTAGAATGGCACGCATTGGGGCGTCCCATCCGCCTGGAGCCGCCGCCGCTGCAAGAGGCCATCAGAGGTTGCTATCAGCCGGGTTGAGCGCGGCACCTCGATGCGGGCGATAGTCTGCCCCTCCTCTTCTATGGTGCTGACCCGCACACTGAGCGGTGGGTTGGTACGGTTGGCAATCAATGCACTGAGGCTGCTCACGTTTTGATGCTCAGCATGCAGCCCAGTCACTTGCCCGTTATCTTCAACACCTAAGTAGATCGCGCCGCCTTCGCTATTCGCCAAACAGACGACCGTCGCAACCAGATCGCCGTCCGACAGGCGTTTGCGGTCGCTCTTAAACTCGACGGTAAGGGACTCGTGTTTGGGAATCGTGCGCATGCAACCCAATTTCTACTAGACAAGGTTCGGAGCCTATTTCCTATGCTCTATCCTACTTGGTTAGCACAACGAAGGGCGCAAGCACTTCGAGCAGCGAAAGACCACCGTGGGCCAGGGTCGGGTAGCCCCCCGGACTGGGCCACTTCCAGCGCCCAAGTGCGAGGGTATATGAGCCGTGGGGCGTATCGAGTTGCAGGGCAACCGGCGGCGCAAACGGCCCAGGATCGAGCGCACCAGCGGCACTGCGACCGCTGCGGAAGGTGCGTTTAAGCAGCGCCGCCGCCTCACCCGTGGCATCGCTAAATAGGCCCGTTGCGGCGTAGCCGTGGTCCGAGGTGATCACGAGGCGGCGGCCCGTCGCCAAACGCGCCACGAAATCCCAGAAATCGGCGCTGGTGAGTTGGGCCGCGACCTCGCGGGTCAGGCTTTCGAGACCCTGACCGGCCCCGGCCACACGATGCAACTGCACATCGGGCCAATGGTGCCAGAAGACCCAGTTGGGCGTGGCGTCAACCAAGGCAGCACCATCGCGCCAGGGCAGATCGATACTTTCGGTACGGGCACCAGGGAGTTGATCGTTGTGACTGCCGCCATTGTTCTGCAACTGGCTACGGCTGGTGTAACCAAGCGCCTGGGCGAACGCATTGGTCTCGCCGGGTAACTCAGCGGCACACGCCGTGGTGGCGTGAATGGTGAACCCATGGTGTTGGGCACCCTGGATCAGCCAGGGCAACTCGCGGAGCGAAAGGCCATCGAGAATCAGCAGCGCCTTGGCTTGGTAGGGTTCATGCCACCAGCGGATCAGATGCGAAGCGGTGCGCTCCACTGCGGGATCAAACACATGCCAGAGATCCCAGCCACTACCAGCGAGCAACAGATCCAGAGCGGCGACAGTGCGATCACGCCGCGTCACCTCGCTAGGCGCATCAGCGAGCGTCAGCGGCGGCGACATGATGGCGAGCACCTGCGCGATCAACATACGCCAAGCCTCAGGCGGCGTGCTAGTCGTCAGGCTACGCAGGAGATCAAGGCGAAGCGTCATACACCTTCCTCTTTCTCAAGTGAAAGCTCAAAGGTCAGCCCGTCGGGGAGCTTCTTCAACAGATCTTTGAGCTGCGCACCAGTGGCCGACGCGAGCGTAATAGTCACCTGGGAGACCGGCGTCGCGGGGCCAACGCCCCAGCCTTCGATCTTACCAATCAGATTGAGTGGCGAAGTCGCAGGATTGGCGTGGCGTATGCGGGGGCGAATCGGGTTCGATCCGCCGAAGATCGCGCCACCCAGCGGAGTTGGATCATAGGGTTCGCGGGTCTCGGCCACTGGCGTTGCGGGAGACTCCATTTGTCCCGTTGGTAGGGTGGTGGGTTCCGAGCCTAGCGGTAGCGGCGGCACGGAGGCAACGGCTCCTCCCGTGGCAGGGACAGCCGATGGGAGGAGAAGAACCACCTCATCGAGTTGGCGGCCAGTCAGGGAGAGCTTGGGGCGCATACGCCGCCATGCCGTCTCCTCATCCTCACCCGGCTCCGCCTGCACATACTCGGTACCACGCAGATTGATCGCCACCTTCCCACGGGCGCAGAGCCGCAGGATACGCTCCTTCATCGCCGGTTCACCGAGCCAGGGAATGCACTCCTGCCCAGCGGGACGCGGCTCCTGGAGTTCACGCAGCAACTTACCAAGCGAGGCGCTTTCGCTGGCAGCAGCGTGGACGAAATCAGCAAAATCCTCGGGTACAAAGAGATCCTCGGTGATGGTACGCTCAATCGCCTCAGGAATCTGGACACCCTGCGCCCGCAAGCCCTCAATCTGGAAGCGACACTCTGCCGGATTGGTGAAGTTCCAGTGCTGCAAGAGGGCAAAGCGATCAAAGCGCTTCTTGAGTAGATCGTGCAACTCTTTCTGATACTTGGTCTTTAACTGACGATACTCTGAATTCTGGGAACTCCACTCCTGAGCCTTCAGCGCAGCCCTAGCGAGCACAAGCAGATCGCGATCCTGGTACAGATTGGGCGAGTCGGAGCGTGGCAACAAGAAACGCACCGTATTGCGGCGCTTCTGGAGCTGATCCCTGAGCCAGCGACCAAGGCGCTCGTGCAGGCGATCCACGGCTTCAGGCAGCACAAGGATCGGCATGCGCTCATCCCAACGCTCAGGGCGCTCGCTCTCTTCAAGCGACGACCACGGATCAGTGAGCCATAAACGAGGAAGCGCGATGACTCGAAAGTTGCGGGCGACATCCTCGGTGCCACCGACAACATAGCGCACCTCTTTGGCCAAGTGGCGCAGATCGCTACCATCGGTAAACAACTTATCATTCCGGGCGTGGGCCATAAGCCGGGCCTGGGGATTCTCCTCTTCGCGGAAGACCAAGCGCGGGCCATCCTGATGAATGTTAAAGCTGTTCTCAATAATGGTCGCAAGCTCGACATCAAAGGCATTATCGTCCACCGGGAACTGGCGGGTAATATCAACATGGAGCATTGCAGGTTCGGCACCGGCGAAGCGGCTCACCGCAATCGAACGCAACCACAGCGATCCGATGATCTCCTGGAGATGCGGCACAACCCGCTCAACATCACTCACCGCCTCGCGGACGGCCAACAGATTACGCTGCGCCTTCTCGCGCAGGGTGCGATGCTGCTGGTTCGCAACCGAATCGAGCAACTCCCCGATGCCACTCGAATCCTCTTCAATACGAAAATCAGCAGCGGTCAAGATCGGGCTGCAATCGCCACGCGACTTGTACAGATTAGCAAGAATCTTGATCAGGTCGCGGGTATCCTGGGCATCAGTCGCCACAAGCACCTGATCCTCAAGAAGTTGCAGCAGGTGCGGCGCAAACGGCCAGGACTCGACCATCTCGCGGCGGCGGCGCTCGTGTTCAGCGGGGGGCACATCGAGCAGGCGGAAGGACTCACGCAGGTGCGGATCAACCACCTGCTCGATCTGATCGGGCGGGATCTGCAAGCGATTCTCGAACAAGCGATGCAAGAGCATGCGGCGGCGATCCTGCTGGATCCGTTCAGGGCTGCCGCCAGCTTTGAAATCAACGACCAACGGATTGACACGATGGATCTGCTGATAGGCATCAGTCGAGCCATTGCGTACAGAAACAACCAGCACGAGTAACTCAGGATGCTCTTTGGCAAGCTCCGCAAGGATCTGAACAAAATTGAAGGCCCATTGACGCCAGGGATACTGTTTGGTATTTGTGAGGCCATCGAACCACGTCTGAAACTCATCAAGGAGCAACATGACCGGGGTATGGCGCAACATTTCGAGCATAAGCTGATCAGAAGGAACATCCGTTTTCGCATTACCCATACCTTCCCACTTGCCCTTGATATACGCACCGTGGGGATGCTGCTCGAACAAGAGATCCCAGAGAAATTTGTAGCGTTGGCGATGCAAACTCTCGCCAATAACCCGCATATCGCTACGAAGTTGCAAGGCAGCGAGGCGCGAATCATTGAGCAGACCAGACCATGAGGCAAGCCACGCGCTGGTTGAGTACGAATCGTTGACTGCGTGGTAGAGCGCGGCCAGCAGGTGCGATTTACCAGAGCCACGTTCACCGATCACCACAACGGGGCGGCCCTGCTGTGGGCCAACCGCCTCAATCGCCTTCAGGAGATCCTGGGTCGGGTAGGTAATGGCCAGAAAATCGTGCGCAGGGATCTGGGTTGCGCCACTCTGAGCATCGTTGGCAAGCTCAATAGCAGTTCCCTTGAGGCGTTTACTCTTGAACTCATCGCGCAATTTCAGGTTAAGCATGCATCAAACCTTACCTATTGTGAGTATAGGAACCGATTCCGTCCCCAAGCAGACCACGCCCAAGCATGCGGATGCTGAGTGTGCTCCAGCCATAGCCGGATTGATGTTCCCGACGCGAGGATCAGATCAGTGAACGCCGCCCGACCACGCTCAATCAAGCGCTTGCTCCAACGTCGCATAGGTCGTGAGGCGCGGCAACTCAACCCCCAAGCTCACCAACGCCTGGGCAACTTCGGGCCTGATCCCAACCAGAGTCGTATCGGTACCCAGCAAACGTGCCGCCTCAGCAATAGTGAGCATAATCTTCGCCACCTGAGTATCAACCAGCGGCAAGCCAGTAACATCCAAAATCAGCGCTCGTGCGCGGTGTTTCTCGATCTGCGTCAAGACCCGCTGGAGCAATATATTGGCCCGCGTACTATCGAGACTACCAATGAGCGGCACAACCAGCGTATCGTGGCGCACCGGGATCACCGGCAACGAAAGCTCGGTCACCAGATCATGCATCCGCTCCTGAGCCGCCAGCGCATCCTGGAGCGCTTGTGCATGCGCCTCGTGTTCAGCCAGAGTCGCACTCAAGATCGCAGTACGATCCGCGACCAGACGTTCAAGGCTCGCATTGCTCTCAGCTAGAGCCTGGTTCGCATGCAGGGTCTCAGCGCGCGCTTGCCGCAACTCACTCAGCGTGCGCATCATCGTCGTACTATCGAGGATCACAATCATCGTTGCAAAGATCAGCAGCAACCCAACATTCATGCTGGTGACAAGAAGGCTAGGTGCCTCTTGAGGGAACTGCTGTGCAAGCACCGCTGTGAGCGCCAGCGCAGCGATATTGAGCACCAGAACCCCCCAGACCATGATGGGGCGCAAGACGATTCCGGCAATAAATGTATTGATGATGAAATAGTAGGCAATAACAGAAAACTCAGCCGAGCCAAACACCGGCACCAGGATCAGGCTCATGGTATTGATCGTGAGCATGATCATGGTGACCCAACCCACCCAGCCACGGTGAGTCATCCAGAGCAGGAGCATTGCGACAGGCAGAACGCTTATCGTATTGAGGAGCGAACCTACACGCCCATGGATTATAGAAGTTGGAATGCTCAGAAGCGAGATAGCAATAAGAATCCAGAGGACAATCAGAAGGTTCTGGCCCCTACGCCGAAGATCATCGTCTGTATGACGCATGATGAAGAAGCGCGACAGGAGCGGATTGGCGAACATAGGGCACCTTTGGTATGAACCTTGACAGCACGAGCAAAAATTATACCATTAAAACGACAACGCCCCCTGAAACTTGCGGGGAGATCTGAGGCTCGACCCGTTGGTTTGATGTGCCCGTGCTCCTAGCTGAAAAACCAATCTCCTGTCCACCTGACCAGTCAGCAACTCCCCCCTCGACGGGGGAGTTTTTTGTTCCCCAAACGTATCATTGGGTTAGTCCATAGAAGCCTTTCGCTACGACAACCGCAAGAAGGAACCCCATGAACGAGCCAACCTCTTTTAATCCTACCAGCCGCTACCACACCAGTGGCCGGATTGATGGAGCCATGCTGATTGGCCTCGGTATGATCTTGTTGCTGCAAAAACTGACCGGTTTTAGCCTGCACAACTGGTGGGCACTGTTCATCTTGCTGCCCGCCACCGGCGTTTTCAGTGCCGCATGGGACAGCTACCAACAAGCTGGGCGTATAACCGCCGCTGTGCGTACATCCATGTTTGGCGGGTTTGTCTTGTGTCTCGTCTTGGCCATGTTCCTGTTTGACCTCAACTGGGCCAGCGTTGGGATGTTGCTGCTCCTAGCGTCCGGTGCGTTTTTGCTACTCAATGGTGTTTTAACTAGGAATCATCTATGAACATCAATACCTGGTTTACCCGGCATCCCATACTTACCTACATCATCCTGACGATGATCTGGTCATTTGGAATCTGGTCATGTCTCTTCCTGTACATCAAACCCGGCGGGTTGATGCAAGCCCCGCCTAGCGCCTTCATCTTCGTCATTCTGGGTGGGTTTGGGCCTTCACTCAGTGGCATCTTCACTACGTGGCTGGTTTATGGGCGTGAAGGGCTGCAAGCTCTGTGGGCTAGGGTACGCATGGGGAAGGTGGGCCGCTGGTGGTTGGCTCTGCTGGTCATTCCTGCGGTGACAGCGCTTACGCCGCTTGTACGCTGGTTGGCTGGCTACCCGCTGGATAGCGGCGCGATGCTCAATCTGCTCGGCCCCGGCATTGCCCTCGGTCTCACCGCCGGGTTGATGGAAGAGTTTGGCTGGCGCGGTTTCCTCCTGCCGCATCTGCTCAAACGCCACTCCCCCCTCGTCGCCACCCTGCTGCTGGGGTTGGTCTGGGGTGGCGTGTGGCACGGCTATGCGGATTACTTCGCGCTTGGTGGCCGGGGTTTCGATTCGCTGCTCTTGATTAGCATGCTCGGCCCGATCTTGTTGACTGCTTGGTCATTCATTATCACCTGGGTCTATGAACGAACCCAGGGCAGTCTGCTGCTCGCCTACTTTATGCATGCCAGTCTCTCTTCCAGTGCCTTGATTTTTGGGCAAACCTACACCACCGCCGCCGAAGAACTGACCTGGACGGCGATCAGCACCGGGCTGGCTATGCTGGCAGCGGCCTGCATCTGGTTGTTCATCCGGCGTTCTGGCGCACACGCATCTTACGGGTAACTCCGAAGCCTTTGGTTGACGCCAAGGCGCCAAGGCGCAAAGGTTTTGTTGAAGGCTTTGCGCCTTGGCGTCTTTGCGTCAAAACCGGAATGCGAGGAGAACTGTAAACAGTTACTCACCGCAGTAGAGTAGAAGGAACACTGATGTACAAAAAGTTTCTCATCTTTCTTGGTCGCCTGCTGGCCCTTGTGTTGGCACTCATCTTCTGCCTGCCGGTTCTCCTCTTGCCCCAGGCCACCGCCGTTCCCGCCTGGGTCTGGGTTCCGTTGGCCGCAGTTGACCTGGGATTGTTGTTCGCCTTTTTCGCCCTCCAACCCGCCGGGAAAGCGACCTTGGTGGCGCTGGTTGGGGTGTTCGCGGTTGGCGCGCTGGCCGTGGTTGCCTCGCAGTCCTTTGCCATGACCCCGCCCATCCTGGGTACAGACGGCAAGCCCCTGCCCGGCAGTATCGCCACGCTCGAAACCGTCACGCTTAACGGTAGCCAGCAGTGGATTTCGATCCGAAGCAAAGACACGACCAAACCGGTGCTGCTCTTCCTTGCGGGCGGGCCGGGCGGCAGTCAATTGGCCTCCGCACGCTTTGCGCTGGGCGGCTTGGAAGACCACTTTGTCGTCGTCAACTGGGAGCAACCCGGTTCAGGCAAATCTCTCGATGCGGTTGACCGCGCCACTCTGACCCCTGAGCGCTACATTGAAGATGCTCACGCCCTGGTGTCGATCTTGAAGGAACGCTTCAAGCAGGAGAAGGTCTATGTCTTGGGTGAATCGTGGGGCAGTGCGCTGGGGATTTGGCTCGTCCAGCGTTACCCTGAGGATTTCCATGCCTTTATTGGCACCGGGCAGATGGTGGCCTTCCTCGAAAACGACCTGATGTGCTACGAGTTCGCCCTGGATTGGGCGCGCCAGCGTGGCGACAGTGCCAAGGTGGAGGCGCTGACCAAACAAGGCCCGCCGCCCTACTATGGCTCCGGCATGGCGTGGAAGGAGGCCGCCTTCCTGGGCGACACCTTCGCCTATATGAACCAGAACCCCGCCATTCGGGATAACGGCTTTAACACTTGGCGCGACCTCGCCGCTCCCGAATATGGCCTGTATGACAAGGTGAGTTGGTTCCGGGGCGTGCTGCAAACCCTGGATGTGGTCTACCCGCAGCTCTGGGAGGTGGATTTCCGCCAGCAGGCTACAAAGCTGGAGGTTCCGGTCTACTTCCTGCTTGGCCGCCACGACATCAACGCCCCAGCGGTCTTTGTCGAAGACTATTACGCCGTGCTAGAGGCCCCGCACAAGCAGATCGTCTGGTTTGAGTATTCGGGGCACACCCCCTGGGTGAGTGAATCGGATCGTTTCGTGGAAGCAATGGTCAAGACCGTTTTGCCGTAGGTGACGACGCTGATCCTGCGGTGTAACATCAAGGTATAACCTAGCCACCTGACCAAGGTCAAACTCCCCCAGCGGCGGGGGAGTTGTTGTTGTGGCGCAGGTATGATAAACCTATGAAACTCACACAGCGCAAATACCAATCCGACCGCGACTACTGGAACATCCGCACGTTCTTGCGCGAAGTGCTCTTAGCGAACGACCGGCGTGAAATTGGTTGGCCGCTCTACCGCTGGGATTATTGGCGCTGGCATATTAACGAGAATATCCTCAAATTCAACCTTTCGGCGGCGGTTTTTATGTGGGAAGCCGCCGATGGTCGTCTGGCCGCCGTGCTGCATCCCGATGGGGCGGGGGAAGCCTTTTTGCAGGTGCATCCTGCATTCCACTGTCTCGAACTTGAAGTGGCAATGCTTTCAGCGGCCGAGACGCAGTTTGCGACCACCCAGGCCAATGGGAGTCAGCGGCTGGTGGTCTGGGCGCATGAGTACGACCACGTGCGGCAGGATGTGCTGAAACGGCGCGGTTATACCAAGGGCAAGCCTCCCGAATACCAGCGCCGCCGCGAGATGAGCCAGCCGCTTCCTGCTGTGCCCACACCCGCAGGCTATAGCCTACGCGCCCTGGGCGATGTCGGCGAGCATCCGGCTCGTAGTTGGCTCTCATGGAAGACCTTCCACCCGGATGCGCCGGATGCAAGCTATGTGGGGTGGGAGTGGTACGCCAACCTCCAGCGCGCTCCGCTCTACCGCCGCGACCTCGATTTGGTGGCGGTTGCCCCGAACGGCACGTTGGCCGCCTTCTGCACGCTCTGGTATGATGATGTCACCCACATCGCTGCCTTTGAGCCGGTCGGAACGCATCCTGAACATCAGCGCAAAGGTTTGGGCAAGGCGCTCATGGCCGAGGGGCTGCGGCGCGTCCGTGATCTGGGGGCCACGCACTGCACGGTTGGCTCCTACTCTGAAGCCGCCGGGGCGCTGTATGCCTCGCTGGGGTTCACCGCGTATGATGTATCCGAGCCATGGGTTAAGGAATGGTAGACGATTAAAGCTATGATGATGCGCCGACTCCTGCTCATTCTGCCCATCCTTTTGCTGTTCATCAACCTTCAGCCCGCCGCCGCAGGTGAGGCCGGTGTCAGCTTCGCCCCCGGCGCACACCTGCGCTTCGAGCATCTCACCATTGATGATGGCCTCTCGCAAAATGCCGGGCTGGCACTGCTGCAAGACCGCCAGGGCTACTTGTGGATCGGCACGCAAGATGGGCTGAACCGCTACAACGGCTACAGCCTCACCCACTTCAAGCATGATCCCGATAACCCCGCCAGTCTCAGCCATAACAGCATCATCGCGCTCTACGAAGACCGCGACGGTATGGTGTGGATTGGCACCTGGGGCGGCGGTCTGAACCGCTTCGACCCGGCAACTCAGCAGGTTACCCGCTATGTGCCCGACCCGGCCAACCCCAATAGCCTCGGCCACCCGATTGTCACCGACATCTTCCAGGATGGGCAGGGTATCTACTGGGTGGCCACGCTCGGTGGGCTGGATCGCTTCGACCCGGTTAGCGGGCAGTTTACCCACTTCCACCACAACCCCAACGACCCCGCCAGCCTCTCCAGCGATGCCATCTCGGTCATTCTGCCCGCTGCCGATGGCAAACTGTGGATCGGCACTGGCGCGTTCAACATTCCCGGCGCTGGGCTGAACCTGTTCGACCCGGCTACCGGCACGGCCCAACATCTCGAAAAAACCGGCGACTGCCTCGCGGCCCCGAACATCGCCGACCTCATGCCCGCCGCTGATGGCGCTGCGCTGTGGATCGCCTATGGTGGCTACGGCATTGCGGGTGGTGGCCTCGACCGCTATACCCCCCAAACCGGCGCGTGTGCCCACTTCGACAACAGCCAAACCTTTGATAGCCAGATTGCCGATAACAACTTCACCAATCTAGCCTTCGACCATGAAGGGGCGCTCTGGGCAACGAGTTGGTCGGGTGGTCTCTGGCGGATGGCTCCCGATGGAACGTTTATCGGTATCCACCACAACCCTGCCGACCCCGAAAGCCTTTCTAGCGACAACACCTTTACCGTCCTCCCCGACCGTTCCGGCGTCATCTGGGTGGGCACGCTCAGCGCGGGTATCAACAAGCTCAACCTCGATACGCTGCAATTCCGCACCTACCGCCACGATGCCGCCAACCCCAAGAGCCTGCCCAGCAACCACGTCAGCGCCTTTAGCGAAACCAGCGACGGCATCATCTGGCTGGGGAGCATCGAAAACGGGCTGGTGCGCTTCGACCCGGCCAGCGGCGAGTTTACGCCCTACCGTTCCGACCCGACCGACCCCAACAGTATCTCCGGTGATATGGTGCTTACCCTCTATGCCAATCCCGATGACACGCTCTGGGTCGGCACCCTCGGCAGCGGTCTGAACCGCTTCGATCCCCACACCGGCATCTTCACCCGCTACCAGAACGACCCTGCCAACCCCAACAGCCTGCTCGATAACCAGGTCACCAACCTCATCCGCGACCAAGCCGGGCGGCTGTGGGTGAGCAGTTTCGCTGGTCTTTCCCGCCTCGACCCTGGTGCGACGGGCTTTGTCAACTATCCCCTGTCCGCGCCGCCGGTCTCGCTTGGCCTCGTAGGAGATGAACTGTGGGCGGGAACCTGGGGCGGCGGACTCTACCGCCTCGACCTTTCTGACCCTCTCAGCCTAGACCCCGCCACAGCGAGCTTCGCCAGCCTGAAAAACGACCCCGCCAACCCCAACTCACTCAGCAACGACGGGGTCTGGACGATACTCCCAACCCCTGATGGCTTCGTCTGGCTGGGAACCCAGGCCGGACTCAACCGCTACAACCTCCAGACGGGTCAGTTCAGCATCTATACCGAGAAGAACGGCCTGCCCAACGCCTCGATTATGGGGCTTTTGTGGGATAGAGAGGGCTTCCTCTGGCTGACCACCAATCATGGCGTGGTCAGGTTCGACACCCAGACCGAAGCATTCTTGGTCTACGAAAAGAGCGACGGCCTGCAAGGCAACGAATTTAACTCGAATGCCTATTTTCAGGCCCGCAGCGGCGATTTTTATGTGGGCGGCGTCAACGGCTTCAGCGTCTTCGACCCGCTCAACCTGCGCCCGAACGAACTCCCGCCCCCGGTGGTCATCACCGACGTTGCGATCTTCAACACATCCCAGGCGTTTGACCCGGCGCAAACGGTGCGCCTGAACTACGACCAGAACTTCATCGCATTTGAATTTGCCGCGCTCGATTTCCAATCACCCGACAAAAACCAGTATGCCTACACACTGGAAGGCTTCGATAAAGAGTGGGTGCAAGCTGGCACACGCAACTACGCCAGCTACACCAACCTACCCGGCGGCAACTACACCTTCCGCGTGCGTGCCGCCAACAGCGACGGCGTCTGGAACGAGACCGGAACCGCGTTGCGGCTGACGGTGACGCCGCCCTTCTGGCAGACCTGGCCGTTCCAGGTGGGGCTGTTCCTAAGTGTGGTTGCGCTGGTTGGCATAGGACTGCATTGGCGCGTGCGGGCAGTGCGCGAACAAAACGCCCAATTGCAGAAGATACTCGAACAGCGCATTGCCGAGCGCACCGAGGAACTGAATCTTGCCAACGAACGCCTACGCGAGAAAGCCGCGCAAGACGCCGTAAGCGCCGAGCGCACCCGTCTGGCCCGCGACCTGCACGACGCCGTCACCCAAACCCTCTTCTCCACCACCCTGATCGCCGACGTGCTGCCCGATATTTGGGCGATGAATCCAGATGAGGGCAAACGCCGCCTAGAGGAGATACGCCAACTCACACGCGGCGCGCTGGCAGAAATGCGCACCCTGCTCGTAGAACTGCGCCCCAACGCCCTGGTAGAAGTACCGCTGCCCATACTCTTACGCCAACTGACCGAAGCCCTGATCGGTCGCTCGCGCATGAACATCCAACTCAGCAGCGAAGGCGAACGCAAACTCCCGCCCGATGTCCAGATCGGCCTCTACCGACTCGTCCAGGAAGCACTGAACAACGTCGTCAAGCACGCCAAAGCCAGCCAAGCCGTCGTCACCCTCCGGCTGGGCGACACCGTCCGCCTAAGCGTAACCGACAATGGGATCGGCTTCGATCCAGCGACAGTCACAGCCGATCATCTCGGCCTCAAAATCATGCGCGAACGCGCCGAAGCGATTGGCGTGAAGCTGAGTATCTACAGCGAACCGGGCGAGGGGACACAGATCTCGATGATTTGGCAAGCGCGTGATTGAGCGTAAGTATTCACACTGGGGTAAAGGAAGCTTCTGATTGACGCAAAGGTGCAAAGACGCAAAGGTTTTGTTGAAGGCTTTGCGCCTTAGCGTCTTGGCGTCAAAACCGGAATGCTAGGAGAACTGTGAACAGTTACGATTGAACATGGAAGGCGCGTATGACTGACAAAATCCGCATCATGCTCGTAGATGACCATGCCGTTGTCCGCTCTGGTCTAGGTGCATTCCTCAGCGTCAACCCCGACCTAGAGCTCGTTGGCGAAGCCGAAGATGGCGAACAGGCCATCGCCCGCGCCGCGATCCTCAAACCAGATGTGATCCTCATGGATCTGATGATGCCAGTCATGGATGGCGTCGCGGCGACTGCGGCGATCAAGCAGCAGCATCCGGGTATTCAGATCATCGCACTCACCAGCTTTCAAGAGGAAGAACTGGTACAGAACGTCCTCAAAGCCGGAGCCATCGGCTACCTGATGAAAAACATCAGCGCCCGCGAGTTAGCTGCGGCGATCAAAGCCGCCAAAGCGGGCAAACCGACCCTCGCCCCCGAAGCGACGCAGGCACTCGTGCATGCCAGCCAGCAACCCCAAGAGAGCGAAGGACTCACCGAGCGCGAGCGCGACGTGCTGAAGTTGCTGGTCGAGGGCTTAAACAACGCCGAAATCGCCGAGCGGCTGGTCGTCAGCCTCTCCACAGTCAAGTACCACATCAGCAACATCCTGATGAAGCTCGGTGTGGACAACCGCGTGGCCGCAGTGACCAAGGCGATCCAGAAGAAGATGGTGTGAAGCGGGTTGTTTATCCGCAGATTGTTTTTTATCCGCAGATGACGCAGATTACGCAGATTGTTTTGTTAGACATGGGGCGCGTTGGCGTTGGCTGAGCCTGCCGAAGCCAACGCCGCGCAGATTGTTTTTTATCCGCAGATTTCGCAGATTACGCAGATTGTTTTGTTAGACATGGGGCGCGTTGGCGTTGGCTGAGCTTGCCGAAGCCAACGCCGCGCAGGTTGTTTTTTATCCGCAGATTACGCAGATTGCGCAGATTGTTTTGTTAGACATGGGGCGCGTTGGCGTTGGCTGAGCCTGCCGAAGCCAACGCCGCGCAGATTGTTTTTTATCCGCAGATGACGCAGATTGCGCAGATTGTTTTGTTAGACATGGGGCGCGTTGGCGTTGGCTGAGCCTGCCGAAGCCAACGCCGCGCAGATTGTTTTTTATCCGCAGATGACGCAGATTACGCAGATTGTTTTGTTAGACATGGGGCGCGTTGGCGTTGGCTGAGCCTGCCGAAGCCAACGCCACACATCCCCTGGGCGCGTCGCGACGAAGCCCCTACGCCCCATCCGTAAGGGCTTCATCGTGATGCGCGCAGGCCCGTGTCCCCCGGTTGTTTACCGCAGATTTTTTAGGGTAAAATAACAAATCTACGTCATCTGCGGACACTACAAGGAGCATCCCACATGTCCGATCCACTCCTGGACGATCTGTTGCGCTCGGTTGCTCAGCCGATTATGGTGAACGGGCAGCCCTTCTTTGGCCGGGTTGAGGAACAGAATCAGTTTCGTACCACCCTGGATGCCCTGCGCAAGACTCCCCCCGGTGAGCACCTGCCTTTTGTGCTGCTCCTCTATGGCGATGGTGGTATCGGCAAGACGACGCTGGCACGCCGTTTCCGCGACATCATTGGCACGGAGTACCGCGATCAGTTCCAGATCCTGTGGGTGGATTGGGAGGACGAGCAGCGTCGCACGGCTCGGCTTCAGGTTGGCCGCGAGCATATTGGGGCTATCGAACTCTTCGACTCGCTCTATGCGATTGCTGTGCGCCAAGGCTGGAAGGCGCAGTTTGCCCAGTATCAGAGCGCACTCAAGATGCGCTCCGAGGCCGAACAGAAGGCCGCCGATGTGTTGGCCAGTGGCGGTGAAAAGGATGAGTTTGGCGAGTTGCGCGGCCTCAGTGCTACTGTTGTCGCTAAACTGCTGCGCTGGGGCGCGCCGGTGATCGGCGATGCGGGTGAGAACCTGGCTCGCAGCTTTGCCGATGCCGGGATCAAGGGTGGCGTCGAGGGGCTGAAGCGGGTGCGTGATGTGGCGACCACGCGCCTCAAGGCGAAACTCGATCCCGATACCCTCGACATCTACATTAACCCGGATGAGCGCCTCGCCGCTGCGCTGGCCGAGGGCTTCCGCACAATTGCCGCTAAACAGCCGCTGGTCGTCTTTCTGGATACCTATGAGCATGTGGATCGGGCTGATGATTATTTGCGCATGGTCATGCAGGCGGCAGGGCCACACATCCTCTGGGTGATCGCGGGCCGCGATAACCTGCTGCGTAGCCGTCAGTTTGGCGATAGGTACTACCAAGGCTATAGCGAAGAATGGCCACGCCGCCTCATCGCCTACGACATGCGCCAACTTGCGATGGATGATGTGCGCGCCTACTTTGCCACCTGTGTCCCAACGCGCCCACTCGACACAGACACCCTGGCTGCGATCAGCCGCGCTACCCGTGGCATCCCCCTGGCGGTGCGCGAGGCCGCTGAGATCTGGAAGCGCGGCCAACCGTTGGAGGAACTGATCGGCGATATTACCGACGGCACCCCCACCGGCGAGATTGTTCGCTATATGACCGAGCGCTACCAACTCCACTGCATCAACAATGAGACCGACCGCCGTCTGCTCTATGCGCTCGCGCTGGCCGAGGGTGATATTGATATTCTCCGCCCTATGGTGCAACTGATCGAGGGCAACGCTGGCAGCCTGGAGAATACCCTGCGGCGTCTCGAACGCGACTACGCCTCGGTTCACCGCGAACGATACCGCTTGCATGATGCGCCTGCCACCTTCTTCCTAGAATACCTGAAAGATCCGCTACGCCGGACGGAAACGTGGCTGTGCCAGTTGATCGAGCAAGCCTGTAGCATCCTGCGCACCGACCTAGAGCGGCAGCAGCAGAACCTCCCCCTGTTGGAAGAGCGCTGCACCGACGAGGATTGGATCAAGAATGCTCTCCGCCTGACAGACTACCTCTTCTGGCTTGAGGAAGAGCAGGCGTGGCGCTGGCTCATCCCGCGCTTTGTCGAGAGCCTCGCCTATAGTGACGAGCTACGGCTTGGCCTGCACAAACAGGCCGGACGTTGGAAGCGCTGGCTCAGTAAGGGCGGAGTGAAGCGGCTACGTCTGCTGCAAGGCTCTATGCCCTTCGTGAACACCACCGACGCCGAGCTCCTCACCGAACTCGACCGTCTAGCCGGACTGAAATGGCTCGACGGCGAGGGCGAAGCTGAGCGCAACGCCATCCTCGCGCTATGCCATGGGCAACTCGCAGCAGCGCAGAAGCACTACGCCCAGGCGATGCAGTGGTATGAGCGGGCCGAGCAGGGGCTGCCAGCAGACGGAGAACGCCTACAGCAGCAACTAGGGCAGGCATTACATGACCTAGCAACTACGCTGCTCTGGCCCAATAACGCGCAATATGCGGTCTATGCACCCGAGGCTGAGCCACTCTTGCGCAAGGTGGTGGGGTGGTTGAATGAGGATCAATACGCCCATAATCACCTGGGTGTTTCATTGAGACTAGCTGGCAAGTACGAGGATGCCATCGCCGCCTACCAGCAGGCCATCGCCCTCGCCCCCAACGATGCCTATCCGCACAATGAACTGGGCATTGTCTACTCGGATCTCAGACGCTTTGAGGACGCCATCGCCGCCTACCAGCAGGCCATCGCTCTTGACCCCAAATTTGCCTATCCCCACAATGGGCTGGGCAATGTCTACCGGGCTCTCGGACGCTTTGAAGAGGCCATCGCGGCCTACCAGCAGGCCATCGCTCTCGACCCCAAATATGCCTATCCCCACAATAACCTGGGCAATGTCTACCGGGCTCTCGGACGCTTTGAAGAGGCCATCGCGGCCTACCAACAGGCCATCGCTCTCGATCCCAACTATGCCTATCCCCACAATAACCTGGGCGAAGTCTACAACCTGCTTGGGCGTTTCGATGCGGCCCTGGCGGCATGCACGCGGGCGCTAGAACTTGACCCCAAATATAGTTGGGCACTCTACCAGCGGGCACTGGCGCAGCGGCTGATGGGGGATGACGAGGCTGCCACCCGCGATCTGGCCAGCGCCATTGCGATTGCCGAGCAAGACTATCAGCAACGCCCGCACAATTGGTGGAATCGCTTCAACCTAGCGCTCTACTCGCTGGTGGCGGGCGATGCGGCGGCGGCCCAGCAGCACTATGAGGCTGCACTCCATGACGGCACGGCTCGTGGAGTCATGCCTGAAGCCATCAATGATCTGCGCCTCTTGCTGCAACTCTTCCCCGGTCATCCCCATGCCGAGGTGTGGCGGCAACGTCTGCAAGCTCGGTTCGATGGGGGGGGGGAGTTTATTTATCCGCAGATTGTTTTTTATTTTATCCGCAGATTACGCAGATTACGCAGATTACGCAGATTACTTTTTATTTTATCTTAAAAATCTGCGTAATCTGCGTAATCTGCGGACATATCATTGGCTGCATCATCTGCGGACATATCATCGGCTGCGTAATCTGCGGACATATCATCGGGGAGGTAGGTTTACCCTGTTTCTGCAAATAGCATTGGCGAGAGCGCGTGGGAGTCGAACCCACCAACGCGGTTCGTCACCGCGCCCACTCGTTTTGAAGACGAGGACGACCACCGGGCCATATCCGCTCTCGCCCTAGATTGTAGGCGCTTAGGCGGTGGGTGTCAATCGGCCCCTCAGCGCTCCATCCAACCCCGCTCGATCGCGTAGCGCACCAGCGCAGCACGCCCACTTAAACCAAGCTTCTCTAGCGCCCGCGCTCGATAGGTCTCCACGGTCTTGATGCTGAGGTTTAATTGGAGCGCAATGTCTTTGTTGCTATAGCCCTGAACTACCCCTAGTACCACTTCGCGCTCACGTTCGCTCAGTTCGCTACCAAGAAGGTGGCTTGCTATCGGCGGTCGGTGGACGTATTGGGTGACGACATGATCCGCAAGCAGTGGATCGAGATAGAAGCCGTTCGATGCCACGGCACGGATGGCTTGAATCAACGCATCGGCGGCGGTGCGCTTCAGGATGTAGCCCGATGCACCGGCGGCAAGTGCGTGGCGCAGATTGTGGGTGTCGTCATGAACACTTAAGACGAGCACTTTGATGTTCGGGTATGCCTCTTTAATCTGTCGGGTGGTCTGGATGCCACCTCCATGCGGCATCGAGATGTCCATAATCACCACATCGGGTTGACAAAGTTCGATCTGCGTCCACGCGGTCTCGCCATCCCCGGCTTCACCAACGATGGTCATATCGGGTTGGCCCGTCATCAGGGCTTTCAGACCCTCGCGCAGCACCATGTGATCATCAACAAGGAATAGTCTGATGTTGCTCATGGTATATATCCTTGCTAGATGGTAAAGAGTGGGATATTGGCAAAGATAGAGGTGCCACTCCCGATGGTTGACTCGATCAGAAGATCGCCACCGAGGAGGGTGATGCGATCCCACATGCCCATCAGACCGAGATGATGTTTCACATCCAAATCTGCTCTCACTGTTGGCACAACAAAGCCTATTCCATCATCTTCGATGATGATACGTACCCGATTTCCATTCTGATCAATGATGACATTCACATTGGATGCCTGAGCATGCTTGGAAACATTCGCGAGTGACTCTTGGATAATTCTATATATAGTCATTTGAATAGATTCAAAGAGCAAATTTTCTTTCAATCCATTGGTCTGTAAATCAACGGGGATACGAGTACGTTCCGACCATTGTTCGATATAGTTTCGTAATGCCAATTCAATCCCCAATTCATCAAAAACCAGCGGGCGTAATTGCATAGCCAACTGACGAACATAGTAATCCATTTGGGTGATCGTTGTGCGTAGCTGGGTTATCCATTCAGCGATCTCATCATTGGTCGCAACATGTTCCTCCAGTGCTTTAAGATTCAGGATCAGGACGGCAAAATCTTGCCCAAGTTGATCATGGAGTTCGTAGGCAATTTGGCGGCGCTCTTCTTCCTGTGCGATCACGAGTTGTTGGATCAGGCGTTGGCGTGCTTGTTCGCTCTGTTCACGGGCAGCGATCTCTACCTGAAGGGCATGATTGACCTTAGCGAGTTCTTCGGTGCGTACACCCACCCGTGATTCAAGATCATCATGAGCATGTTGCAGGATCTCTTCGGTCTGTTTCAGAATCGTAATATCGGCAAAGGTGAGTACTACTCCATCAACCTTGTTGGTGAGGGTGTGGTATGGCCTGATGCGCATACTCCACCAACGATCACCGTCAGGCTGATAGACGATTGATTCAATCGGTTCGAGGGTCTCAATGACTTGGGAGATCAGGGTTTGGAGATCGCCAGCGACAAACTTGGCTTTGAGATCGGCGAGCGGACGCCCACAATCGGCGTCAATCAGGGCAAAGAGTTCGGTTGCTTGGGCGGTAAAACGGCTAATCCGTCCATCAGTACGCAGGAAAATGGCCGGAATCTGGGCACTCGCGAAGAGGTTGGCCAGATCGGTATTGACGCGATCAATTTCATCAATTTTGAGACTCAGCTCGGCATTCACCGTCTGAAGTTCCTCATTGATGGACTGAATCTCCTCCTTCGAGGTCTGTAACTCTTCGTTCGCCGCATGCAACTCCTCATTCACCGAACGTAGCTCTTCGTTGGCCGCAGTTAGATCAAGATTTGATTCTTGGAGTTCACTAATCGTGGCCTCCAGCGTCTCACGGGTGCGTTGGAGTTCCTGGGCTAATGTTGTTGCGGCAGGTTCGGCATTACGGAGGTGCTCGTCATCTTCCTGGGCGAACGTAGGTGTCGGTGGGCCACTCGACTGCAAGATAACGAGGAAGAGGCCACTATCAAGATTGGCATCAGGAAAGGGGCGAACCGTCAGATTCAAGCGGATCTGTCCATCGGGCAAGATCAGAGTGATATCCTCACGGGCAACTGCGGTGAGAGTTTGAAATGCGGTGCGTAGGGCTGCCCGCAGGGGCAGGCGCAAGTCAGAATGGGCGAGATCAAACAGATTCGACGTAGGGATACCGGCTGGAACCGTCAGATAGGGAGCGGCGCGACCGCTAATGTAGATGACCATGCCCAAGGGATCGATCACAATTGCGGTCGGGGCATAATCGCGGATTAGGACGCGCTCTATCGTGGTTGCGATCTTATCTGACGAGGATGGTAGGTGCGGAGGTACGCCTGAAATACGTGGTACGGGTTGAGTGGAGGCTGCCCAGGGCAGCACAATTTTCGATTGTACCAGCCGATCCTTGCGCTGGTAGATGCGATGGCGCGCATCAATCACGCGGAACATGTCCGAAGTATCGGTTGAACCCGTCACACTCTCCGCCGAACCCAGAAAGAGATAGCCATTCGGCGCGAGGGCGTAGTGGAAGGTCGGGATAATCTGGCGCTGGAGATCCGCATCAAAGTAGATCAGGAGATTGCGGCAGGCAATCAGATCCATACGCCCAAACGGGGGATCGCTGATCAGATTATGCAGCGAGAAGAGGCACAGTTCACGCAGGAATTTTGCAATCCGGTAGCCGGTTCCATCTACTTCAAAATAACGGGCTAAGCGCTTGGGGGAAATGTGATTGGTGCTGCTGGCATCATAATATCCGCGCCGTGCCACCACGAGCGCCGCCTCATCAATATCAGTCGCAAAAATCTGCACTGTTGGCGCGGTTTCAAGTTGTGCGAGATACTCATGCAGCATGATCGCCAGCGAATAGGCTTCTTCTCCCGTTGCACAGCCGGGCACCCAGATGCGAAGTATTGCGTGCGCATCTCTGCCGCGCAACAGATTGGTAAAGACAGTCGGGGCGAGGGCTTCAAAGGCATCTGCATCACGAAAAAACTCGGTGACACCGATCAACAAATCGCGAAAGAGGCGGTTAACTTCACTGCAATCCTGCTGCATGTGCTCAAGATAGGTTTCGATATTGGTGATGCGGAGTTGCTGCATACGGCCCGCGATGCGTCGCTGAAGGGTGGCATGTTTGTAATGAATAAAGTTATGCCCGGTACTCTGCTTGATGAGCGAGAGAATCTTGTGCAGGGTGGTCTCGGAGGATGGGTTGGGCTGGGGCTGAATCGAGGCCACCAGGAGTGACGGCATAGCCGCAATATCCAGCACGTGATCAACTACCCCCCACGCAATCGCCGATTGGGGCATCTGAGGATAGGCTGCCGACGTAGGAATCTGCGCTATCGTGGTGCCACCACATGCATGGATGGCGGCCAGACCTTCGGTTCCATCCGAGCCGGTTCCTGAAAGTACAATCCCGACCGCTCGTTCGGCTTGATCTTCGGCCAGCGAGCGAAAGAAGTGGTTGATCGGCAGCCGCAAGCCATGGCTCGCGGGTGGATCGAGGTAGAGGATTCCCTTGGCGATGGTTACGACCGTATTGGGTGGGATGAGATAGACATAGTTGGGCGCAACCGGAGTTTGATCGCAGATCGCGTTGACCGACATGCTGGTGTGGGGTGCAAGTAGTTCGGGGAGCATGCTGGTATGCTGCGGATCAAGGTGCTGAATGAAGACAAATGCCATCCCCGTATCTGACGGTGTATGGCGCAGGAATTCACTAAACGCTTCCAGTCCACCCGCAGAAGCCCCTACCCCGACAACACGCGGGATTGGTTGCGTAGCAACCGCTTGCTCTGACATGGTTTGCGGCTGTTGGGTAGCAACATCAGGATGAATGTCAGGATTATCGTTCATTGCGCCCTCCTTAGTGCAGGGCCGCTTATCAGCGGATGCGATTATATTGTAGCACAGTACGTTGTCAGGAATTCCCTTACATCAACTTGTCATACTTTACCTGCTAACCAAATAGGTTCTATTTCGACTATAGTAGGCATATGAACACCCTATGCACTCCGACATTATCTTAGGTGTATGCCTACAAAAAATGTAGGAATGATTATAGGGTTCTAGATTTCGTGAGTGGTGTGTAACAATGACGTTACCCTCCTACTCACGAAAATTTTTCTATAAATATTACGTTACGAGGAGGCAATGATGAGTAGAAGATATGTGAAGAGCCAAGCCCCACGTGAGCATGCGATTGCTTCAACTCATCAGTTTGTTGTTAAAGAAAAAAGAAGGAATCTAGATACGCACCATGAAGATATGTATTTTCTTCATTATACATCCGTACCTGAAGTATTATCCATGATACCGGTGATGCTCTTTACGACCCGACCGGATGGAATGTGGGATTATATCAACCCACTCTTCGCATCCTTCTTCAGCCTTTCAACAGAGACGCAAAAGGATCTGAATTGGATTAAGCTCGTACACCCTGACGATCAGATGGACTGTCTCATCTCCTGGAAGACCGCAATTGTAAACGTCATTCCTTTTCACGTCGAATATAGATTTCTTTTTGCAAATAGGGCATATCACTATTTGCACATCAACATGGTTCCGCAATGTAGCAAGGATGGGGTTTGTCTACGCTGGATCGGAACCGCAACACCCGTCGTCAAGGAGTACCAGATCACCCATGATCATGATCTCCGTAACCCTACCGAGCAGATTCGTGATGCGATTGAGAATATTATCTCGGTGACTGCGCACGAACTCTCAGCACCGCTCACGATTATCATGGGCCAAGCGAAGATTCTTCAACAACGAATGGAATTACATCCACATACGGATGCCAAGGATCAGCGTGCGGTTGATATGATGGTCGAGCAGAGTCTACGGCTTAGCCGCTTATTGCATATGCTCATGGACGCAACCCAGATTGACCACGGTCAGTTATATATGAGTACAAGCCGACTCGATATTGGTGCGTTTGTCTGGCGTGTCGTCCATACACTTCAATTGTCATTCCCGCAGCATAGCCTACGAGTGAATATTGAACCCGAACCGATGTGGATTGTGGGCGATGAGGTGCGGTTGGAGCAGGTACTACATAATCTCATCCAAAATGCGGTCAAGTATAGCCCGATGGGTAGTGAGGTTGCCATTCAGGTGACAGCGGATGATGAGTATACCCACATTGCCGTGCAAGATCACGGGATGGGCATCCCTAGCGATGTCCAAACCCATCTTTTTGAGCGCTTCTTCCGAGCGCATGTCCAGCATAACCGGGCGCAAACGGGGCTGGGGCTGGGGTTGTATATCTGCAAGGGGATTATCGATCTGCATCAAGGGAAGATTGAGTTGGCCAGTGCGGTCGGCGATGGTACGCTTGTCACGGTGAGCCTGCCGAGATGTGCAGTGTGAGACCCCCTCCCCCCTACCCTCTCCCGCAAGCGGAAGAGGGGTGCAGGGGGGTGAGGGTCGGAAGCCATTAGGCGCGCCGTCTCTACTGCGGAGCGAAGGCATCGCGCAGGCCGTCGCCAACAAAGTTGATGCTCAAGACCGTCACGAAGATGAGGCCACCGGGACAGAGCGCCAGCCAGGGGGCCGCTTGAAGGTACTGGCTGCCATCGGTGACGAGCCGCCCCCAGGTGGGGGTGTCGGGGGGGAAGCCGACGCCTAAGAAGGAGATGGTTGATTCGGCGATGATCGCACTGCCCACCTCTAAGGTCGCCGCCACCACAATTGGCCCGATGGCGTTGGGCAGTAGGTGCCGTATGATGATCGCCGGATGGCGCACTCCCAACGCTATCGCGGCGGTCACAAACTCCTGCTGTTTGAGGCTGAGGAGGGTGGCACGCACGATGCGGGCGGTGCTCATCCAGGCCAGCCCACCAATCACCAGCACCATGATCACAAAGACCCCCACCTCGCGTGAGCCGAGGAGCCGTACCACTGGCTCGCGGAACAGATAGACGATCAAGAGTGTGATCGGGATGCCCGGTAAGGCTAAACAGAGGTCGGTCAGGCGCATGAGGATCTGGTCAATCATGCCGCCGTAGAACCCGGCGATGGCTCCGATGGCAGTACCGAGGGCGATGGCGATCAGCATGGCGGCGAGGCCCACCGCAAGTGAGATGCGTCCGCCATACAGGCAACGCGCCAGCAGATCGCGACCGAGATCGTCGGTGCCAAAGGGGTGTACCGGGCTGGGTGGCTGGAGGATGGCGCGCAGATCGAAGTGTTCGATCAGGCTGCGCAGATCGGGGTGTGCCTCACGCGGGGGGCTGCCGTTGGCCTGGAGTTGGGCGATGAGGTAGTACTGGTAGGCCAGTGGCCCCAGGGTGATCGCGAGCAGCAGGCAGAGCAGCACCGCGCACCCGAAGAGGGCGAGGCGGTGACGGCGAAAGCGCCACCAAGCATCGGTCATAAGGCTGCGGGCGGGGCGCTCAGTCGGCATAGCGCACCCGTGGATCGAGCAACCCATACAGGATGTCGGCGATCAGGTTGAAGATCACGGTCAGGACGGCGAAGATGAAGGTGATCGCCATGACGACCGGGGTGTCGTTGGTGTTGATCGAGCTAATCAGCAGCGCACCGATGCCATTCACGCGGAAGAGGGTCTCAGTAATGATCGCCCCGGAGAAGATGCTGGGCATACTCAAGGCTACCAGTGTCACCACGGGGATGAGGCTATTGGGCAGCAGGTGGCGCAGCACCACGATCCACTCGCGTAACCCCTTGGCGCGTGCGGTACGTACATAGTCCTGGTTAAGGTTTTCGAGCATCGCGGCGCGCATAAAGCGAGCAATCGCCCCGGTCTGCTGCACCACCACCACCAGCACCGGCAGGAACATCTGGCGCAGTTGCTGCCCCAGGCTGGCCAAGTCGCGGACTTCAAGGGTGGAACTGTAGACCAGCGGGAACCAGCGCAGATGTACCGCAAAGACGAGCATGCAGATGATGCCGATGAAGAACGAGGGCAGCGAGAGGCCGATCAGGGCCAGTAGGGTGGCGATGGTGTCGAAGAGCGAGTATTGTTTGACCGCCGAGATGATCCCGATGGGGATGGCGAGGGCGATCCCGATCAGGTGGGCGCTCCCCACCACCAGCAACGTCTGGGGGAGGCGCTGCCAGATCAGATCAATCACCGGCGATTTGCTGGCAAATGAGAAGCCCCAATCACCACGCATAAGCGCACTGAGCCACTTGAGGTAACGGATCGGCCAGGGTTGATCGAGGCCAAACTGAATGCGGATCAGTTCGCGAGTCGCTTCAGGAATCGCCGGGTTGAGCGCAAATTCAGCCAGCGGATCACCCGGCGCTAATGCCAGCACCGCAAAGATGACCATGCTGATGAGTAAGAGAGTGGGGATCGCAATCAGCAAGCGACGGAGGATGTAGTGGGTCATGGTTGGTATCGTGATCCGTATGGGGCGCGTCGCGACGCGCCCCATACGTCCGCCGCATCGCTTATGGTACCCGCTTCCAGGTGGCGATGTTCCAGAACATCGAGTCGAACGAGCTATGGGTCGGGCCGACCAAGCTCTTCGCCTTGGCATTCGGCGTCAGACGGTTGATCAGCGGAATGACTACCGCGTCGTTGATCAGGAAATCGTTCAACTGCATGGCCAACTCGGCACGTTTGCTGGAGTCAAACTCGCTGATGAACTGATTGTAGAGCGCATCATAGGCCGGGTTGCAGTAGCGCAGATCGTTGGCCTTGGTCCACTGGTTGGCCACCGAGTTGACCTCAGCACAGATCCAGGCTTGGAAGTAAGAGTCGAGGCCATAGTCCATGGGCCGGTTGCTATACATCTGGAGGTCGGCGAAGAACTGGTGCATCGTATGTTCGTTGTCCACCGCGCTGCCAAAGAAGACGCTGCTATCGTAGGCTTCGAGATCGACCTGAATGCCCACATCGGCCAGATTGGACTTGATGATCGCCTGTTCACTCTGGCGCAAGGCGTTGATGTTGGTCTGGAAACTGAGCCGCAGCGGCTTACCGTCGCGCTCACGCACCTTACCACCTTCGGGCAGGAGCCAACCGGCCTCATCAAGCAGCGCTTTAGCCGCCTCAAGATCACGCGCACAGGTGAGGCTGGTTGAGGCATACGCCTGCGGAATGACCGAGATGTTGCAGGTTGGCACGCCCGAAGTCCCAAAGAGTTGATCGGCGATCATCTGGCGATCTATCGCCTTGGTGATCGCCTGACGCACACGCAGATCACTCAGAATGGGGTTGGGCTGATCCGGCTCGGAGCGCTGCGCCCCCAGCGCCGGATCGGGGTTGGAGAAGTTGAAGTTGATGCGCTCGACCCCCGCTGATCCGCCCGCGACCGTATCACACATACCCGCCGCCAAGATCGGATCGAGCACCGCCTTAGTCACCTGCAAATTGCCGGTAAAATCGGCCTCGCCGGTCTCACACACCGCCCGCGCCGCCGAGGCCGGATCGCCGCCGCCCTTGATCTCGATCTGATCAAACGCGGTGTTGGCGGCATCGCGGTAGTTGGGGTTCTGCGCGTAGAGCACGGTATCGCCGGGGCGGAACTCCTTCAGTTTATAGGCATTGGTGCCAATCGGGGCCAGATTGGCCGCCTGACAGTTGGCGTCCTGCATGGCGTTGGCCCCGATGCAGTTGGCAAACTGGGCCTGCTGCAAGATCAGCCCGCTGCGGCTGACGAAGGTGGTGAAGGGGTTGGGGGTAGGCTGCTTCCAGGTGATCTTCACGGTGGCGGCATCGAGCGCCTCGATCTGCTCCACATTGGCGAAGAGCGAGGTCCAGACACAACCCGTGGCCACATCGGTGCAGTAGCGCCACGTGAAGACCACATCTTGCGCCGTGAAGGGCGTGCCATCCGACCAGAGTACGTCGGGTTTGAGTTTCCAGGTGATGCTGCGGTAATCATCGGCGATGCCGCCATTATCCAGGCTAGGAATCTCGGCGGCCAGCGCCGGCACCAGTTGATCATCCTGGTTGTAGTGGGCCAGCGGCTCCAGGATGATCGTCGCCCCATCAAGATCCTTGCTGCCACTCGACAAGTATGGGTTAAGAACCGTGATGGCCTGGGAATAGAGAATCTTGAGCGTCCCCCCACTGCTCGGAACTGCCGGAGTAGGACTCTCTACAAGCGCCACCGTGGGTTCGGCCACCGCGCTTTCCGCTACCGTCGGTACCAATGTGGGGCTACCTACGGGTGGTGGCGCACTACACGCACTTAATAGCGTGGCTGCCAGCATCCCCACGACAATCAACGTCCAGATCCGTTTACGCAACACGCGAACCTCCTACCTAACAGATGACGGACAACAGACTATAGAATCGGGGAACGACACCACCAACAGTGATGGGTCGGCCCGTCATCCCAAGGGGTGGTTCGATCAGAAAACCCTCACCCACGGTGTCCAGTGGGTGAGGGTGATCGTTACGTAATACGGCCAGATCACTATCTCATGGGTGACAACCATGTCATATCAATTTTGGCTCGGATGCTAGGTAGGAATGGCGTAAACATACCATATCCGGGTGATCTCTGTCAACGTAGGTTGGCCGTAACTGTAGGGCATGGGCAAAGTCCTTGGGGCTGCGCCCCAAACCCTCATTTTTGTTGTTTTTTGGCGGCTACGCCGCCAAAAAACAACAAAAAAAATATCTTCGGGGGCGGCGAATCCGCCCCCAAACCCCCACCGGAGGAACCCTACTCCACATTCCCAAAGATACCCGTAATCTTTGAACTCTGTGGCCCGCCACGGCCATGCATCCCAAACTCACCACGCCGGAAGGCGACTTGTCCACTCACCATGGTCAGCATCACCTGGCCCTTGAGTTGCTGGCCTTGCAAGGGGGTACTCTTGCTCAACGAGGCCAACTGGCTCCGCTCCACCGTCCACATTCGATCAGGATCGAAGATAACAATATCGGCGCGGGAGCCGGGGCGCAGGGTGGCCGGGGAGCGCCCCATCACCTGAGCTGGGCCTTCGGTGAGGCGGGCGACCGTGTTGACCAGATCCATCTCCCCGCGATGCACCAGGGTCAAAACGAGGCCCAATGCGGTCTCCAGGCTACTAATACCAGGTGCGGCGACCCCATACTCGCACTCCTTCTCCACACGGGTGCGCGGGGCATGGCCACTCGCAATCGCGTCAATCGTACCGTCGTTTAGGCCAGCAATCAGCGCCTCCACATCCTGTTCACTGCGCAGCGGCGGGCGCACGCGGGTCGAACTATCATAGGGTGGGAGAAGATTCGGATTGAGCCAGCTAGGCAAGCCCAACTCCGGGGCCGTATTACGGCGATTCTTGCCCTTGCCGCGATGAGTGGGCGTAGCCGCTGACAACGGGAGCGGCGGTGGTGCGAGTGTACCCAACACCCATGTATCACTCAACGTCAGATGATACGGTGAGACCTGGGCAGTAACATGCACCCCCCGTTCCTTGGCGGCCCGAATGAGCGCCACGCCAGCGGCGGTACTCACCTGACAGATATGCAGATGGGCGCGGGTATCTTCGGCCAAGGCGATGTCACGCGCAATGATGATCTCTTCGGCAGCAGCGGGCAAGCCGGGGAGACCCAGACGCATACTGACTGCCCCCTCGTGCATGGCCCAGTTCAGCCCCAACCGTGAATCTTCACAGTGGCTCATGACGGGAAGATTGAGCGCCGCCGCATAGGCCAGCGCGTTGCGCATCACCCCCGCATCAAGGATCGTGCGCCCCGCATCGCTAAAGGCGATACAGCCCGCCTCGGCCAATTCGATCATCTCGGTCAGGATCTTGCCCTCGCGCCCCTGCGTAATCGCCCCGATCAACGCCACATGGCCCTGAGCCTCACGCTGGGCAATCGCGGCCACCTGATGCGCCACGGCAGCACAATCTAAAACCGGGTTGGTGTTGGGCATCGCGCAGACCATCGTGAAGCCACCCTGCACCGCTGCGCGCGTGCCGGTCGCTATCGTTTCACGCTGCTCATAGCCCGGTTCACCCAACTCGGCGTGTAAGTCGGTGAAACCCGGAGCCACCACACAGCCCCCAGCATGAATCACCTCGGTACCCTCAGGGAGGGGGCCAAGATCAACCCCCATCTCAGCCATATCAATCAGGCGCTCAACCTTGCCATCCACCACCAGCACATCACCGACGGTAGCCACACGGCGAGCCGGGTCAATAATAGACCCATTGCGTATCAAGTAGTTCATGTTCTCTCTCTCCTACCCACCCAGACGGTAGAGTAGCGCCATACGCACCGCGACCCCGTTGGTCACCTGAGCTTCGATCACCGAATTGGGGGCGGTAGCCGCCTCCGGTGAGATCTCCACACCCTCATTCATCGGGCCGGGGTGCATAATCAGCGTATGTTCGCCCAAACGCGCTAGGCGTTCGGGAGTCAGCCCATAGTGGCGGCTATACTCGCGGAGGGAAGGCAACAAGCCACCCTGCATACGCTCCTTCTGAATGCGCAACGCCATCACTACATCCGCTCCCTCCAAGGCCGCATCGAGACGGTGGCTGATGCTGATACCGGGCCATGTCGCGAGCCAATAGTGGCTAGGGCCAAGCAGAGTCGGCGGGGCACACAGAGTCACATGGGCACCCATACGGGTCAAGCCCCAAATGTCAGAGCGTGCCACCCGACTATGCAGGATATCACCGACAATCACCACCTTCAGGCCAGCAAGCTGGCCGAGGCGTTCACGGATGGTGAAGAGATCGAGCAGCGCCTGGCTGGGATGGGCATGGCGACCATCGCCAGCATTGATCACCGGGCCGTGGAAGTGCTGCGCCACCAGATAGGGCGCACCGGACTGACTATGGCGGATCACCACCATATCGGCTCCGAGCGCCTGAAGAGTGCGCACGGTATCAATCAGCGATTCACCCTTCTCGACACTACTACCACGGGCGGTAAAGTTGACAATATTGGCCGAAAGAGCGCGAGCCGCCAATTCAAACGAAATCCGCGTGCGGGTACTCTCCTCAAAGAACATATTGACCACCGTGCGACCACGCAAGGCGGGCACTTGTTTAATTTCGCGGGAGAGCACTTCCTTCATGCTATCGGTCGTCACCAAGATCTCCTCGATCTCCTCAGCAGAGATCTGATCAAGGTCAATCATATGGCGACGGGACATAGATGTCTGTTGCATAATCAAGCGGGGGGGAGCGTCATGGAATCACACCATCACGCTCACTGTTCAGCCTTCGTGCGTTCGATCACGACCTCGTCTTCACCATCAATCTCGCGCAGATGCACCATCACATGCTCAGAACGTGAGGTCGGCACATTCTTACCGACAAAATCGGCGCGGATGGGCAATTCGCGGTGGCCGCGATCTATCAGCACCGCCAACTGAATACAATCGGGGCGGCCCAGATCGGCAATCGCATCCAGCGCAGCGCGCACAGTACGCCCGGTATAGAGCACATCATCAACCAACACCACCACCTTAGCGGTCAGATCGTGCTGAATGCTGGTCTTACCAACCTCGGCCATTCCCCGGCGACGCAGGTCATCGCGGTAGAGCGTAATATCGAGTTGCCCCACTGGAAGCAGGACACCCTCAAAATCAGCAATCGTCGCCGCAATACGTTCAGCGAGGGGCACACCCCGGCGCGGAATCCCCACCAGGATGACATTCTGAAGCCCGCCGTTGCGCTCATCAATCTCGTGGGCGATGCGCACCAAGGCACGGCGCATCTCGTCGGGAGTGAGAATCTGCTTGCGATTGTTCATCGGTGCGTACTTCTGTCTGTAGGCAATAAAAACCCCGTAGCCCCACAGATCAGGGGTACGGGACGAACGAGCAGCGTGCGCAATCGTTGCGCTAGGTATGGCATCTAGGTTGCTCCTTCACAGCCTCGCGGGACTGCGTTAAAGGATGATCGTGGCGAGTGTACCACGCGCATGCGGGGGTGTCAATGCAAACTCTCGGCCATACTCTGGCGACGGGCGATGATCTGCATGAGTGCGCGGCGGCGTTCGTGGAGTTGGACACTACTGCGACCAGACTGGTTGAGCGTAGCGATCTGGGCATCGAGCAGCGCCAGCATCTCATTGAGGTAGGCCAAGACCAACTGGGCACGCTGGCGCAACTGGCCACGCACGAGATCTTGGTTGGCCGCATCAAGCAGCGCCCGCACGCCCAAAAAGACTCCGGTGCCCAGCAGCACTGCCACCCCGATCCCCGGCACCATCCCCAGTCCCAAACCCAGCGCGGCCAAGCCGGAGGTAATCCCCGCCGCACTCAGGCCAATCACCGAACCAGAGACATACACAATCGCAATCGGCACCCCAACCGCCGCCAAACCGGCAGCAGCCGTCTTGGTCGCTTGCGCCGCCGCGTTATCATTCTGGCCACGCAGCCGAATGGCGCGCATCTCGCGGATAAAGCGCCAGATCGCCCGATACTGCTCGTCGCCCACCGCAAGTACCTGCTGAGCCTGGGTAAGCAACTGATCCTGAGCCGGATCGAGCAGATCATTTGCCCAAGCCACCTCCAGCAGATTGAGCAACAGCGCATAGCGCAACGTATCATCGGCAGCGCTAAAGGCAGCGATGGCATCAGCCAGAGTGGGTGGAGCCAGCACATAGCTGACTACCACCTGACGACTGGCGGGCGTCAGGCCATCCAGATCGAGCAAATCTACAATCAGCAGCAACTCGTCCTTATCCAGCGCCCCATCGGCATAGGCCATAGCATAGAGCGCCCCGGCATACGCCACGCGCTGATGTTCGGCGAGCGCAGCGAAATTCACCGGCTCCATCGGCACGTCACCCGTCACCAACTGCTGCACCTGACCAAGCGCCTCATTCACGCCACGGCCAGCCTCACCAACCACATCCTGCGCCACCTTGCCCGCCTCACGGGCGAGGCGTTCAGCCTCTTTGCGCGCCGCATCGAGCGTAAGCTGAGTCTTCCCCAGCGCTTTCCCCAGATCGCCCCAGAAGTCGCTCATAAACACCTCGCAGTGGGAATAGCGGGTTGCGATGGCCCGGCCATGTTGAAGCAGACGGCTTCAGTATAGCATGGCTGTTGGGGCAGGGAGGGGGGAGGCAGCGGCGATTGTAGTCTTCCTTAGTATAACGAGCGCCGGTAGCCTATAAATTCCGACTCGCGTATCAGCACTATTCCCGACAGGGTGTAGGGTTACGCCCCGACGATGATAACCCGCACCGCATGCGTTCCAGAATTGTCGTGCAGCGGGATCTGGCCGTCGCACACCTCTACACCATCGAGTGTCACCCGCGCCGTTGCCCCACGTTCGACGGTGATCTGGTAGGTTGCCGCGCCGACCCGGTAGCTCGCGGTGTAGCCGGGCCACTCCGGCGGTAGGCAGGGGGTGACGTTCAGGGTGGTGCCACGGTGGCGTAGGCCGAGCAGTTGTTCGATGCCCAGCCGGTAGAACCAGCCCGCCGATCCGGTGTACCATGTCCAGCCACCGCGTCCGGCGTGGCCCTCAGCGGTGTAGACATCGGCGGCGATGCTGTAGGGTTCGACCATGTAGCGCAGGCTATGCTCGGCGGCGTGGCGCACCGGGTTGATCAGGCGCAGCAGTTCGGCCACCCGCCCGCCCTCGCCCAGCATAGCCCAGGCCCAGATCGTCCAGATGGCGGCGTGGGTGTATTGGCCGCCGTTCTCGCGCACTCCCGGCAGGTAGCCCTTGATATAGCCGGGGTTATGGTCGCCCTGATTGAAGGCCGGAGTGAAGAGCCGGATCAGCCCAACCTCACGATCAACCAGCAGGCTGTCCACGGCCTCCATGCCCGCCCGTGCGCGGATCGGGTCGCCGACACCTGCGATCAGCGCCCAGGACTGAGTCAGCGAGTCGATCTGGCACTCCGCGTTGGCCTGTGAGCCGAGCGGCGTCCCGTCGTCGTAGAAGGCGCGCCGATACCAGCCGCCGTCCCACGCACTGGCCTCGATGGCCACCCGCAGCCGCTCGGCTTCAGATCGGTAGTGCGCGGCGCGCTCGGTGTCGCCACGGGCTGCGGCCAGCGCGGCGAAGGGGTGCAGCACCGCGATCAGGAACCAACCGACCCAGACGCTCTCGCCGCTGCCACCTGCGCCCACCAGATTCATGCCGTCGTTCCAATCACCGGCACCCATCAGCGGCAGGCCGTGGGCACCCATCCGCCCCAGCCCATAGTCAATCGCCCGTGCGCAGTGTTCGTACAGGCTGGCCTGATACACCGAGACCGTGGGCAGGGCATAATATTCGGCCTCGCCCGGCTCCCTGGATCGGCCCTCCAGATAGGGGGTTGGCGCATCCAGCAGCGCCAGATCGCCCGTTACCTCGCAGTAGAAGGAGGCGACATAGGGCAGCCAGAGGTAGTCGTCGGAGAAGCCGGTGCGAACGCCACGCCCGCTCGGCGGATGCCACCAATGCTGCACGTCGCCCTCGACAAACTGGCGGGCGGCGGCGCGTAGGATCTGGGCGCGGGCCACATCAGGCGCGGCATGAATCAGCGCCAGCACATCCTGAAGCTGGTCGCGGAAGCCATAGGCTCCGCCCGACTGGTAGAAGGCCGAGCGTGCCCAGACCCGGCAGGCCAGGGTTTGGTAGAGTAGCCAGCCGTTCAGCAGCAGATCGAGGGCCGGGTCGGGCGTCTGCACCTGAGTCGCGTCAAGCAGCGTGCGCCAGCCCGCGACGGCGGCTTGCTCGGCACGCGCCGCAGCGGGCGGTGTTCGGTATCGCTCGGCCAGTCGGCGCGCATCATCGGTGTCCGCACCCTGGCCCAGCAGAAAGACCAGCTCGCGCTCCTCGCCGGGAGCCAGATCGAGGGCGCAGCGAATCGCGCCGCATGGGTCGTGCCCCGCACCGACACGGCATGAGAGGGTGCGAGCGGCCATGCCCGCAGGCCGTCCGAGATCGCCGTTGCGCCCGATAAACTCGGTGCGGTCGCCGGTGTAGCTCAGCACTGGCTCGCTCGCGGCGAGGAAGGCCACCCGCCCACCGAACTCAACGTTGTAGGCATTGCGGGCCAGCAGCGCGGCGTACTCCTCGTCGTAGGTGGTGACGATATAGGGGGCCATCTGGGCGCGGAAGACGCCCAGCACCCATTCGGCATACAGCGTCGCCGTGAGTTGCACGGGCTGGTTGCCGTGGTTACACTGCCGCAGGCGGAAGATCTTCACCGGATCATCGCTGGGCACCGAGATAGTCAGTTCGCTGGCGATGTCGCCGCACTGACGGGCGAAACTGCTGTAGCCAAAGCCGTGGCGCACCCGCACATGGCCCGCACCCACAGGGCGCGGCGTGGGCGACCAGATCGCGCCGCTGGCCTCATCGCGCAGGTAGAGCACCTCGCCCAAAGGGTCGCGCACCGGGTCGTTCGCCCAGGGAGTGAGCCGATTCTCGCGGCTATTCTCGGCCCAGGTGTAGCCGCCGCCACTCTCGGTGATGATGCAGCCGAAACCGGGGTTGGCGACCACGTTTATCCAGGGCGCGGGCGTGGGCCGCCCAGGGGTCAGATCGATCACATACTCGCGCCCGTCGGGTGTGAAGCCGCCATAGGGCGAGGGCTGGATCAGGGTGATGGGCGGGAGCGGCGCATCGGGCATGGTGGAGATGATCGGCGTGGCGGGAGCCTGACCAGCATCGGGCTTACGGCGGCGCAGGTGCTGAGCCAAGTCGCCCCGGCGGGTGGAGAGCATGGCGCAGGCCACCGTCTCCAGCAGCACTTGGTCGGCGGCGGGCACGAGATCGCCGCGCAGGAGAAAGACACCCCCGCGCTGGTTGAGCAGCGCCCCGGCGCGGCTGCTGCGCACCAGGCTGAGCAGATGCTCCTGCCGCCCCTGGGCGTAACCGCCACTCTCCTCGTTCAGTATCACCAGATCGACCATCAGCCGCTTGAGCCGCCAATACTCGTGGGCACGCAGCAACTCGGCCACCAGAGTCAACTCGTCATCTACGCCGACGCGCACCAGCACCAGCGGGAAGTCGCCGGAGATACCGTAGACCCACAGGCTAGGCTGGCCGCTGGTGTTCGCCGTGAGGGTCGCGGTCGCAGCGCGCCGCCGCACGTCGAGGAAGAGCGCGGCAGTGGCGAGACGCTGGAAGCGGTGAGCCTGATCGGCGTCAATATCCAGATCGTGCAACTCCACCTGGCTCTGCGTCCATGCCAGATCGAAGGCCCGCTCGGCGGCGGCCGGGTCGTGCAAACGAGCGGCCAGGGCGAGCGCCTCGGTGCGCCCCTCGGCCACGCCGGTGATGAAGGTGATCTGGGCGCTGGCCCCCGGCGCGATGCGCACGCGCCGCCGCAGGCTCAGCACCGGATCGAGGACAGCACCCGTATGCCCGCCGAGGGCCACATGGAGCGCCTGCGGGTCGGCCATGTCGCGCCCGCGCCCAACGAAGGCGGCCCGGTCGCTCTCGTGCTGGATGGCACCGAGGGCGTGGCCGCGCACGCTCACGCTATGAATGGCCCAGGTGCGGGTGCCCTCTGCTGTGCGTGGCCGCCGCACGGCCAGCAGCGCGTCATGATCGGGCACAAACTCAGTCTCGACAAACAGGTTGGAGAAGGCCGGGTGGGCCTCATCGGCAGCGAGTGGGGCCAAGACAACCTCGCTGTAGCTGGTCAGTTCGATTTCGCGGGGCGCACTGGTGAGGTTCGTGAGTGTCACGCGCCGCAACTCGGCATGCTCCTCAGGCGAAACCACCACCTCCATGCGCGTATCAATCCCGGCCACACGCTGCCGAAACTCGGCCCGATCCAGGCCGTAGGTTACTTGGTAGCTCTGCGGCTGGTGGCGGGTCGGCTGGTAGGTGGTAGACCAGACCGTACCGCTACGGGCATCGCGGATGTAGATGAAGCTGCCCCAATCGTCGCGGCTCACATCGGAGCGCCAGCGCGTGATGGCCAGATCGTCAAAACTGCTGTTCCCACCGCCCGCAGTGGTGAGCATCAGGCGGTAGCGACCGTTGGAGAGTAGGTGGCTGTAGGGCACACTCGTAAAGGGCGTGTTGAACTGGCGCGGCGCCGGTGGGGCAAAAAAGGCGATCTGGGGGGCGCGTGCGGCTGCCCGCGCCGTCTGCGCCGGGCGTATCTGCGGCACCCGCTCTTGGAGTAGGGTCTCAGCCGACTGCACGAGCGGTTCGGCGTGGAAGCGCCGCTGCATCACATCGGCGTGGAGCGCGTTGGCCAGCGCGAGCAGGCTCATGCCCTGGTGGTGGGCCATAAACGAGCGCACAATCGCACGCTGCTGGCCGGGCGGCAAGCGGCTGGGGGTGTAGTCGGCGGCCTCGTACAGCCCGTAGCTGCCAAACATGTCATCGGCAAGCAGCGCCCGCAGGTTGGCCAGCGCCTCGACCGGGCGCACCGCGAGCGCCAGCATCGTCGCGTAGGGCGCGATGACGAGATCGTCATCGAGACCGCTCTTCAGGCCCAGGCCAGGTACGCCGAAGGCGTGATACTGGTAGTTCATTGCCAAGTCGCGGGCGTTATAGGCCGACTCGGAGATGCCCCATGGCACGCCGCGCTCCTTGCCATAGGCGATCTGGCGGGCGACAGCGGCGGCGTAGGTGGAGTCGAGCAGCGTTTCGGGGTAGCGGCGCATCAACAACAGCGGCATCAGGTACTCAAACATCGTGCCGCTCCACGAGAGCAGCGCAGCACCCAGCCCCACCGCCGTGAGGCCGCGCCCCATGCGGAACCAGTGTTCCTGTGGCACATCGCCTCTGGCAATGGCCAGGAAGCTGCCCAAGCGTGCCTCGGAGGCCAGCAGGTCATAGAAGGAACTGTCACGCTGACCATCGGAGACACGGTAGCCAATCGAGAACAAGTGGCGCTGGTTGTCGTAGAGAAAGTCGAACGGCATTGCCACAACCTGATCGGCACAAGCACGGGCGATCCAATCGTGGCGCGCAAGCAGCGCGGCAGCAGTGGGGACACCGACATCAGCCAACTCGCCGAGGGTCGGCGGATGCTCACGGTGATCTGATGCGGGCACGAGGCTATCAATATCTTCGAGTAAACTGTGCGCCTGGCTGCCAATACGCGCCCACCACGCAGCGGCAGGCCCAACGGGATTCAGATCCTCCACCCACTCCAACACCTCACCGAGCAGATCGCGGTAGCCACCGACCGTATCGGGCGTGTCGCGGAGTAGTTCGGAGAGCGTGGCAACCGCCTTGCGCAACGGCCCATGATCACCAATCTCCTGCTCCATCAGCGCGAGGGAATCCGCGATCCCGACGAGCGACTGCTGGCCGATCAGCGGCGTATCGCGTAGCGCCAAGTAGCCTTGGCGCAGCGTGAGCAGCGCCGCCACGAAATTCCCGCTATCCACCGTCGAGACATAGGACGGCGGCAACGGCTGGAGTGTCCGGGTGTCATACCAATTCAGCAGGTGCCCCTCGTAACGATCCAGAAGCGCCAGCGTTGCGAAGACCCGCTCGGTGCGCTCGGTCAGTTCGAGCATACCGATATAGCCAAAATCGTGGGCAGCCAGATCAGCCAGCAGTTGAAGACCGATATTGGTGGGCGAGGTACGGTCAGCGATCAGGGGGCGCGGCGTCTCCTGGAAGTTATCGGGAGCCAGAAAGTTGGCCTCGGCACGCACGAACTGTTCAAAGAAAGCCCAGGTGGCGCGAGCCAGCCGCCGCAACAGCATCTGATCCTCGGCACTGATCGGGAGCGGAGCATCAATATGCGGCTGGTCGAGCCATGCCGCGAGCGCCGGTGCAGCGAGCCAATCGGTAAGCACCGGCAGCGCAGAGAGGGCGTGGGCGTGGCGGCGGCCAGGGGCGGCGGCCAGCGCCGCACCGGCGATGAGTAACGGCGCAGCGCGGCGCAACATCGGAATATGGGAATACTGAAGCCGATCCTGCGACTGCGCGGCGGTCTCCCACTCTAACAAGTTGCGCCGCGTCATCAGCGTGCGGGTCAGGGTGCGGGCAATGGCATCAAGATTGAGGAAGGTCTGGTCGGGCAGAAAGGCGACATTGAGCGTCAAGCGCAGGGCACTAAGCTGAAGTTCGCGGAGCCGCGCCCGTAGCGCCCCCATGTTGCCCGGTTCGAGCGCGGCGGCGCGGGTGGCAGCCACAAGATCGAAGGCCAGCGGCGCAGCCAACGGTGCCAGCGCCAGACATGTCCAGACCGCCGGGCGTCCAGGCAGCCAACGCCAACCCGCGATCAGCAGGGCGACCATTGCGGCGGGGGTGAGGCTACGCCGCAGGTTGTCGAAGATCTTATAGCGAGCGATCAGCGGCAGACTATTGGTGCGCCAGCCCTCAGCCGAGGGCGTGCGCGGCAGCAACCAAGCCGCGATCTGCCAGTCGCCGCGCACCCAGCGGTGCTGGCGCGCCGCCCATGCCGCGTAGGTAGTCGGGTAACTATCCACCACCTCCACATCCGAGAGCAGCCCGACGCGCGCATAGAGACCCTCGATCAAATCGTGGCTGAGCAGGGTATTTTCAGGGAAACGCCCGTGCAGCGCCGTGCGCAGAACCGCCGGATCGTAGATACCCTTACCAGCAAAGATACCCTCACCAAACAGATCCATGTAGGCATCAGAGACCGCAGTTGTATAGGGGTCAACCCCCACATTTCCGGCGAAGATGCGGGCAAAGCGACTCGCCGTCGCACTCGGCAGATCAATACCGACCCGTGGCTGAAGGATGCCGTAGCCCTCAGCCACCTGCCCAGTCTGCGGGTCAAGCCGCGCCTGATTGAGCGGGTGCGCCAGCGTCCCGATCAGGGCATGGCCGACATCACGCGGCAATTGCGTATCCGCATCCAGCGTGATCACATAGCGCACCCGCTCCAACACACGCAGATCACCCACCATCACACCATAGGATGTCTCGCCCACACCGGCCAGCAGCGTATTGAACTCTTCCAGCTTACCGCGCTTACGTTCCCAACCCATCCAGCGCGCCTGGCGCTCATTCCAGATACGGTGGCGATGCAGCAACAGGAAGCGATCCGCACCGTGGCGCTCGGCAAGTTGGCGCATGCGCTCGGCTGCGGCATCGAGCAACGAAGCATCCTCAGGCATATTCTCCTCAGGTGCGTCGGCGAAATCGGTGAGCAGCGCGAAGTGCAGATTCTGATCCCGGTTGGCCAGCGCGATCACCTCCAACGTGTCGAGCTGACGCCCCACACTATCCGGGGTCAACAGCAGCGTCGGCATCACCACCACCGTCGTCAACTCAGCGGGAATACCCGTCGAGAGATCGAGGCGCGGCAACACACGCGGCGGCAACATGGTGGTAATGGCACGATTGACCAGTTCACCCGCCAGCGCACTCGCCGGGATGATCGTCAGAGCGATGGGTAGTAGGGGCGAAGCAGCGGATGGGTGCATCCGCTGCTTCGCCCCTACGCCGCGCCGCGCCAGCCGCAACCCGGCGGCCACAATCAGCGCCGTGGTTGCACCGACAGCCCCAAGGTAGCACGCCGTCGGGTGCGCCAGTGCCGCATTGCGGACACGCTCCAGTGGCGATGGCCGGTAGCCAAGCTGAGCCGCAAACATCGGGCGGCCAGCGCCCACCAGATAGTAGCCGACGTGGCGTTGGCGGGCGTCAGTGCCGAGCGCCGCATCGGCATGGGCAACCGTGCGGCGCGCCACCTCTTCCTCACTCATGTGCGCCCCACGCGCCAGATCCTCAACCGCGTGGCGGTAACGGTCGCGAGTCGCGCTAGTGCTGCGTGCGTAGGCCCCCGCCGGATCACGACAGAGCAGAAGCTCAATCTGGCTCACCCGTGCAAACCAGTCTGGCCAGTTGATTGCGCCCAGGGCACGCATACTACTAATGGTATTACCGACCGAAACCTGATTCGCGGCCTGACGCTGATGCTCCTCGTGGATCAGCGCCTCAACCGTCTTATGCGGCGTGATCGGCTGGGTCTCCAGCCACGTCACCACCCGACCAATATCGTGTTCACCCTCGTGGGCACGCAGGCGGCGCAACAGTTGGGCAGCGAGGGTAACAGGCAGATCCGGGTGGCGGCGCGTGAGCGCACCCAGCACCTCTTCGCCTATCGCCTCGCTTGACGCACCGAGCAGTTGCTCAGCCCACGTATCGGCCTCGTGGCGCAGCGCACGCACCTGGAGTACCTGCGCCGACAGCCGACTCAGGTTCTTCACCAGCCCGATGCGCAGCATGATCGCCACCGCCCATAGCTCACCCATCTGGAGCGGCGTGATTGACTGGTAAGCGTTGAGGAAGCGCAGCAAGACTGCGGCATCCACCCGACCGTCGGTATGGCCGATCAACTCTAGCGCAATGGCGTAGACACGCGGCAGATCGGCGAAGGGGCCACGCCGCAACTTCGGCAGTTGGCGGTAGTAGCCCTGGGGCAGATCGTGGCGGATCGTGCGGATCTGCTCATTCACAAGGTAGGCATTATCAATCAGCCACTCAGCAGCCGGACTAATCGGCACACTCAGCCGAATATCCTCGCCGAGACACCGATGCGCCTCGGCGATCTGCCGCTCATCATAATCGAGGGCACGGCGCAAGATATTGCTACCGTGTTGTTGCACAGCAGCATCAGCATGGTCACTGGCGAGCGTAAGTGCAAGCGCATCCAACAACTCGGCACTCAGCAGATCGCCGAGCAACGGGGCAAACGTAGGCTCAAGCAGAGGCTCCAGTGCGGAGTGCGGGCGCAGGCGTGCGCCGAGCGAGCGAACGAATACGCGTGCATTGCGTATCAAGATGAGTCCCTTCTGAAACAAACTTCCCGCAAACTGCCCACTCAACCGCCAACAACACGACCGCGCAGCCGCATGTTCTCATCACGCTGAGATCGGCGTAGGGGCTGGCTTATGCTGGGGCCAAGATCGATGATCTGCACATACAGATCTCGCCCATGATTGGCAAGTTCAGCCGAGAACTCTAACTCGTCACGCAAAATATGGACGATGACATCAGCGGGGATGCTGCTTGCGCGGGCCTCGGCGACAAGATCGCCCAAGCGTGCCTCAAACACCTCGGCGGTGAGGTCGGAATCGGGGAGCGGCGCACCGAAGGTGTTGAAGAGTTGGCAGACCGGGCAGATAACGCCAAATACCCCCTTGACAGGCGGTTCCAGCGGCGTACCACAGTTGGTACAGCGTAGCATTTCAAGATTCTGCATGAGGATCTACCTTTCTTACGATCTGGCACAGGTACAGCGAATCACCCTGCGCCCAGAGCCTGTTGCACCACCTTTTCGGCGCGACAGGATCGGGTACCAGAGAGGAATGCGTGGGGAAAAACGGGGATGGGGTGAGCAGGCTACTATTCCATCTCTACTATCATAGCAGAGATGGAGTAGCGAAGATAGCGGGCTTTCAGCACCTCCTCGTTGCTGAAATACCTGACAGTGTCAGGGAATTCCTACCGATCTCAGCAACAAGGATGATGGTCACGCCGATGATACACAAAGGAAATCGTCACCATCGCCAGCGATCAGCGTGTCGTCGCCTTCGCCGCCATCGAGCACATCATCGCCAGCCGGGTTGGCGAAAAACAAAAATACCGCCCCAAAGGGCGGTACTTCGTACCAATGTGGTGGGCGATACTGGACTCGAACCAGTGACCTCATCCGTGTGAAGGATGCGCTCTAGCCAACTGAGCTAATCGCCCGCACAACTCACAACGCGCAGGATTATAGCATAGCCTTGCTGAACGTGCAACTCTGGGTATAATAAGACTCTCCCAACAGCAATACTACAAACAAGGTGGTGGCATGGCACAGCAGGGTTTGTTGAAGCGGGTACTTGCGGCAATCAATGGCGAATATGAGCGGCGCATTCGGGCCGCAAGTTTGGTGACCGAGTACGGGGCCGGGCATGGCCACGGCCACCATGACGATCACCACGCCGATCACCACGAAGAAGACGAGGGTGATGCGGCTGAGATCCTCAATGTGCCACTCGGCACGCGCCGCCCCAATTTCGATCATTAACGACTATCCCGCTGGCTGAGCCTGTCGAAGCCAACGGGATGCTCAATCTACAACACATCCGGCGGCGGTACGAGGCCACGCTGCACCGCCACAATCGCCGCCTGGGTGCGGTTACTCACCCCCAACTTCTGGAAGATCTCGCTCAGTCGGTTGCCGACCGTCTTCTCCGACAGGCTCAGTTTGAGTGCAATCGCCCGGTTGTCATCGCCCTGAGCCACCAGCGCCAGAATGTCGCGCTCGCGAGGAGTTAGCAGATCTCCGGTAACCACCGCCCCTTCACCGCGCCGCAGCAGATCGAGAACCCGCGCCGCTGCACTGCCCGCCAGCGTCGCATCGCCGCGATGCACCACCCGGATGGCCTCGATCAACTCGCTGGCATCGGCATCCTTGAGTAGGTAGGCGTTCGCCCCCGCCCGCAATGCCTCCAGAATCGTGCGCTCATCGCGGTGCATCGTCAGAATCACCGAGCGCGTCGTGGGGCTGGCGCTCGCAATCTGGCGCGCCGCCTCGATCCCGGTTAGCCCCGGCATCGAAACATCCAGCAACGCGATGTTGGGACGATAGGCACGCGCCTGCACCACCGCCGCTTCGCCATCGCTCACTTCGGCAACCACCCTAAAGCCGCCTTTGCGCTCTAAGATCTCGCGCAAGCCCTGGCGGAACATTGTGTGGTCGTCGGCTAATAAAATGCTGATCGGTTCGCTCATAATGTCTATTGTAGCACGGAGCGCCGCTTGCCCGACCGCGTATCGCGTATAATGAAGAAGCCGCCCTCATGCACGGCAAGGAACATCATCATGCATCCTGCGACCGCCCCCACTATTCTGCTCGTCCACGCCGAAGCACCGGCCCGCCTTGCCCTTGCAACTCCGCTCCGTGCGGCGGGCTGGGATGTCGTCGAGGCCGCAACAGCCGATGCGGCCTTGCAGATCAACCTGGAGGCGTACCCCGCCGTGGCGCTGATTGAGCATGCGGCAGGGCGCGATCTTTGCGCTGCATTGCAGTCCGCCCGTCCTCCCCATGACCTCCATTGCGCACTCATTACTGCAACGCTCCCGCAGCCATCCCCCACTGATGAAGTGATCGATCTCTGGCTGCTGCGCCCCTTCAATGACCAGCAACTTGTGGCCCAAGTGCGCTTACTCATGCGCCTCGCAATGCTCAAACAAGCCCATATGCAGAGCCTCCCCTTGCCCTATGAAGAGATCATCGAGACCACCATGGATGGCTTCTGGGCCATCCGCGTCCGGGATGAACGCTTCATTATGGTCAATGATGCCTATTGCCAATTGAGTGGCTATAGCCGTGAGGAGTTGCTCAAGCTGCATATTGCGGATGTTGAGGCCGATGACGATGAAGAGGCAGTCAAGCAGCGCATCAACACGATCATGGCAACCGGGTTGGTCCGCTTCGAAAGCCGCCACCGCCGCAAGGATGGTACGCTGTTTGATGTCGAGATCAGTGTACGCCTAATTGATAGCCATGAACCGTTGATGGTCGTCTTTGCGCGTGATATTACCGAACAACGGAAAACTGAACGGCGTCTGCAAGAACAGCACGAGCAGTTCCTCACCATCTTCGATGCCTTCCCCGCGATCCTCTATGTGGTTGATCCGGCGACCGATGAGGTTCTCTTTGTGAATAAGGTCTTTCAGGAGTTGCTCGGCCATGATCCAGTAGGGAAGAAGTGCTACTGTGAGTTTCAGGGCTTATCCGAACGCTGCTCCTTCTGTACCAACGAGATTATTCTCAAGACCCGTCAACCCCATGTTTGGGAGTACCATAATCCGATAATGAATATTGATCTGCTCATTACCGATCAGATCATTCGCTGGCCCGATGGCCGTGATGTGCGCTTCGAGTTGGCAATCAATATCACCACGCTCAAACAGGTTGAACGCGCCCATGAGAATCTGAGCCGCGAACTGGCACGCAAGAACCGTGAACTGGAGCAGATCGTCTATGTCACCTCGCACGACCTACGCTCACCACTGGTGAATGTGCAGGGCTTTAGCCGCGAACTGCAAGCCACGTTGGATGATCTCAGCCAGCAGTTGGCAACCCTCGCCATGCCCGATGCCCAACGTGATATGATCAACCTCCTGATCAAGGATGAGATTCCTGAATCGCTCCACTATATCTTGAATGGCGTAAGCCGCATGGATACCCTGCTCAAAGGGCTGTTGCGGCTCTCACGCTTGGGGCGGAAAGATCTCAGCATCGAAACCCTCGACATTCAACGCATGGTACACGAGACCCTCAACGCACTCGATTTTGAGATCAAACAGGCCGGGGTACAGGTCAATCTGCACCCACTCCCTGCCTGTCGTGGCGATGCAATGCAGGTGAGTCAGATCTTTGCCAATCTGATCAATAATGCCCTCAAATATCTCGATCCCAACCGTCCCGGCGAGATCACCATCAGTGCCACCAAATCCAAGGGAATGGTGGTCTACTGTATTGCCGACAATGGTATGGGTCTGGCTCCTGAACATCAGGAGAAGATCTTTGAACTCTACTACCGGCTTGATCCCGCGCATAGTGAGGGTGAAGGCTTAGGGCTGACAATTGTACGCACGATTGTGGATCGCCACAGCGGATGGATCAAGGTTGAATCAACACTTGGTGTTGGGAGCCAGTTCTTTGTTGCGCTACCGGAGGCGCTATGAGTCATGCACAGAAAGATATACCTGTGACAGACGAAGTCATTATTCTCATTGCTGAAGATGATGCGGGCCATGCCACGCTCATCCAAAAAAACCTACGTCGGGCGGGGCTGCGTAACCAGATCATCCACTTCCTGAATGGTCAGGAGATCCTCGATTTCCTCTTCCGTACTGGCAATGGCCCCCAGCGTGATGCGGGGCGCTCCTACCTCCTCGTCCTCGATATCCGTATGCCCAAGGTGGATGGGGTTGAGGTGCTGCGCCGCATCAAGGCCGACCCAGACCTGCGGAAGTTGCCCGTCACCATGCTGACCACCACCGAAGATCCGAACGAGATCGAGCGCTGTCACATGCTGGGGTGTAGTAATTATGTTACCAAACCGGTGGACTACAACAAATTTATTGAGGCCATCCGTCAACTTGGCCTCTTCTTCACAATTGTGCAAGTCCCATCAATCTCGTAGGGGCGAAGCATCACCATCCAACCCAGTCCGTCTTCTCTCGGCCACATGGTAGGCGGTGCTTCGCCTCCGCAAGGCCCAAAAGCGTGAATAGTTATGCGTGTGTGAGTCTGTGATGAACCCATCTCTTTGTGCAGAGCCTGAACCCTCCACCAGTGCCGCACGTGAACAACTTAACCTGTTGGTCGTGGATGATGATCAGGGGCTGAACCGCCTGATTCAGCGCCATTTACGGCGTCATGGCCTGCATGTCGAGGGGGTACTGAGTGGGGCTGAGGCCATTCAACTTGTGGCAACGCTGCCTGACACCTTGTTGCTGCTCGATTATCGCTTGCCCGATATGACCGCCAAAGAGATTGTCCTAACGTTGCAACAACAGCAGCGGATGCCACCCTTTATCGTGATGACCGGCAATGGCGATGAGCGCATCGCGGTTGAGATGATGAAGTTGGGTGCCCGCGATTATCTGACCAAGAACGAGACCTTTCTTGATCTCTTGCCGACGGTGGTGCAACAGACCATCCAGCAGATCAAGACTGAGCGTCGCTTGCAGCAGGCCGAACGCGCCCTGCGCGAGTCAGAACACCGTTTCAGTCTGCTCTTTCAGTGTGTACCCTTCGGAATTGGCCTGATCACACTTGATGGTCAGATCGTGATTGCTAACCAGACCATCCTGGATCTGTGTGGCTACACGCTCGATGAATTTCGCCACCTGCATATCAGCGCCCTCTCAACCGATGACGCAGCGCTTGATGCGCTGCGCACCCAAGCGCTGCGTGATGGCAGTGTCCACCAGATCGAACTCAGCATACTGCGTAAGGATGGTACGCGCTTCCAGGCAAGTTGCTCGTATGATCGGATTGATTTTGAGGAAGATCAGACCTTCCTCCTGATTGTTGAGGATATGACCGAGCGCATTGCAACGCAGCAACGTATCAATCACCTCAATGCGGTGTTGAACGGAATCCGGCGCGTCAACCGGCTGATTGTCGAAGTAGCAGATCGTGACCGCTTGATTCAGGGAGCATGCGATAGTCTCATCCAGACCTTTGGCTACCTGAATGCCTGGATCGTGCGTACCGATGCCCAGCGCCATATTCTCGCCGTTGCCAGTGCGGGAATGAGTAGGCCAATCAATCGTGACATGCATCAGGATCAGGTGATGTCATGGTGTAGCGACGATGTGATGGAGTCCAACTCGGTGCTAGTGATGCGTCAGCAAAAGAGTTGTATCGGCTGCCCACTGAATACGATCTGTGCCGAGCAGGATCGTTTAGTCTCCCAACTCACCTATAACGGCAAGAGCTATGGGGTCATGTCGGTGGGGGTTCCGGCTGGCTTTGTCGAGGATGTCGAGGATCAAAATCTCTTTGCCGAACTCGCCCGCGATCTGGCATTTGCGCTGCACAAAATTGATGTCGAGGATGAGCGGAGCCAAGCCGAATCCGAACTCCAACACTCTCAGCAGTTGCTCACCGAAGCGCTCGATGCGCTCGAACAGCGCGTGGCGGAACGTACCCGCGAACTGAGTATCGCCAACCTCAACCTCGCCCATGCGGCACGGGTGAAGGACGAGTTTCTGGCCAACATGAGCCACGAACTGCGCACCCCGCTCAACGCCATCCTGGGTCGTACTGAGATGTGCCTGGATGGCTTCTATGGCCCACTCTCGGATGGAGCCAAGAAAGCTCTCCATACCATCGAAGAGAGCGGACGCCATCTGTTGGAACTGATCAATGATGTCTTGGATGTGGCCAAGATCGAATCCGGCCATGCCGATCTCGACATGCAACTCGTCGTAGTCGAACAACTCTGCGCGGCCAGTATCCGCCTGATCAGCCAGCAGGCGTTGAAGAAGCAACTCCACATCAACTACGAGATCGCCCCCCAGGTTGATCTGATTCGGGCCGATGCGCGGCGGCTCAAACAGATTCTGATCAATCTGCTGAGTAATGCGGTTAAGTTCACTCCTGAGCAGGGTAGCTTGGGTTTAGTGGTCAGTGGGGATCGGGAACAAAATCTGGTGCGCTTTACGGTATGGGATACCGGGATCGGAATTGCCCCTGCGCAGATCGGACGCCTCTTTCAGCCCTTCGTACAGATTGACAGCAGCCTCACACGCACCCACGAGGGAACCGGGCTAGGCTTGAATCTCGTCGCCAGCCTCGTGCAACTGCATGGCGGGAGTGTACGCGTTGAGAGTACCCCCGGCGAGGGTAGCCGCTTCTCGTTCGTCTTACCCTGGAATCGGTCGGCACCTGATAGCCAGCCAACCAACCTCCCCGATTATGCAGAAAATCCTGTCGTACCACCAGCACCCGCAACGCCTGAAGCAGCATTGCTGCTGCTCGCTGAAGATAACGCCGATACCAGTGAAATACTTAGCCACTACCTCACCCACAAGGGGTTTCGGGTGATCACCGCTCGCCATGGACTCGAAGCAGTACGACTGGCCAACACCCAGCATCCCAACCTGATCCTGATGGATGTCCAGATGCCCCAACTAGATGGCCTCGCCGCCACACGGCTCATCCGCAACATGCCCGGCTTGCACAAGGTACCGATCATCGCCCTGACCGCGCTCGTCATGCCAGGGGATCGCGAACGGTGCCTGGAGGCTGGTGCCAATGCGTACCTCACCAAACCAGTCAGTTTGAATCAGTTACTCCAAATCATCCAAACCCAGTTGGCAGAATGATACGACCCTACTTGCGCTTCGTTTGCCACTCAGCCAACAGAATCCGCGCCTGCTCATCCGTCAGCGCACTGCTGAGCACCCCGAAACGTTGGGTTGTCTCGGCATCCAGATCAGCCGCCCGAATCTGGGCCAAGCGGGCCAATGCGGAGAGTTGTTTATCACTCGCTGGTTGATCGCCCCGTGCCCGATTCTGCTCAACACTGTAGCGCTGGCGCTCCTCGGACACCTTCTTCAGGCTGTCAATAAAGGATGATGCTTGGCCTTTGGTCATCGTTACCAGATCAACCTGCTGCTCACTTGCATAACTGCTCAGTTGCTCGTTGTTCCAACTCAGATCCTCTTGTAGTGCGGCGATATAGTTGCGCTGCTTCTCACTCGCGGGCGCGTCGGGGTCACGCACACTGATCGCGGACGGGTGGCCTTGCGCCTCGCGGATCGTCGCTACCTGTTGCGCCACCGCCTCGCGCTGTGCGGTATAGATGCGCCAACCAAGATCAACCGCCTGCTGGACGATCTCGTCGCTTGCGTCTATCGGGAGGGTGATCGTCTCCTCAAGGGTAATAAAATCTTCACCAAGCCGAATGGCCGCCCGAAAGGTGCGGCTGATAGTGTGGAGATCAGAGGTAGAGTTAGGCATACAACCTCCTTCGTTAGTACTATAGGGAAGTGCCTTCCTTCTGAGAATATGATAGCACATTTGTTTGCTGACGACAAGATAGTACGTAAGATCAGGTTTGCCAAACTTGATTCGAGGTGTTATACTAATCAGTAGGTCAGAAAGGGGATCAACCATATCTGACATGCGGCAAGCAGTTTAGCGCTGTGCGTTTGTGAAAAGTGGGTATCCCCCACTTTTCTTGTTGTTGTAGGCGAGTGAAGGTATGAAGAGCGACTTTTATACAGCGATCTCACAGATTGCGGCCGAGCGGGGTATCCCGAAAGAGGCGATCATTGATGTGATGGAGAAGGCGCTGATCACCGCCTACAAGCGTACCCTCGGTAATAACCCGCCCCCAATGGAGGTCTCGGTCAAACTTGATTCCCAGACGGGCGTGGCTAGGGTCTTCGCTGAGAAGCAGGTGGTTGATGAGGTCTACGATGAGCGTTTCGAGGTTGAACTAGCCGTTGCGCGCAAGGTGCAACCCAATGTTCAGATCGGCGAGACGGTCATCATCGAAAGCACGCCCAACGACTTCGGGCGGATCGCCGCACAAACCGCCAAACAGGTGGTCTTGCAGGGGATCAAAGAGGTCGAGCGCGAGCATATCTATGGTGAGTATATGGATCGCGAAGGTGAGTTGATCACCGCAACGGTTCAGCGGCTCGCCAAAGGGAATGTCATCCTCGAAATGGGCAAGGCCGAGGCTATTCTTCCTCCTAAGGAACAGGTTGATGCCGACCGCTACTACCACGGTCAGCGGCTCAAGGTCTACCTGATGGAGATCCGTAAGGAAGATCGCGGCCCGCGCCTGATCGCCTCGCGAACCCATAAAAATCTGATCGTGCGCCTCTTTGAAATGGAGGTGCCGGAGATCTTTAATGGGACTGTCGAGATCAAGTCTATCGCCCGCGAACCTGGCCTGCGCACCAAGGTAGCTGTCGCTGCCCGCCAAGAGGGTATTGACCCGGTGGGTTCGTGTGTCGGTATGCGCGGCATCCGCATTCAGAATATCGTCAATGAACTGAATGGCGAGAAGATTGATGTCGTGCAGTGGTCGCCCGATCCAAAGGATCTGATCGCCAATGCACTCTCACCAGCCCAGGTGGTCGAGGTTCATCTCAACGAAGATGATCACGTCGCCTTGGTGATTGTCCCTGATAAGCAACTCTCATTGGCTATCGGTAAAGAGGGCCAAAATGTACGTCTGGCCGCCAAACTCTCCGGCTGGCGCATTGATATCAAGAGTGCAACCACACTGCTTGAAGAAGAGCGCGCTGCGGCTGAGGTGCGTGGCTACGCTGAGGCTGAGGCCATGGCTACTGAGGTCGAACTGACCAATGCCAAGGTCGAATCACGTAAGGTGCAGCCAAATGGTACGATTGTCTACCAAAAGGCAAACTATGGCCCGCTAGGGAATGATCTGATCGGTGAGACAGTGCAACTGCGGGCGACCTCGCAGAAGCTCTATATCTACTATCAGGATCGCCTTATTGCCTCCTATATCCTGGTTGAGAGCGGGGATGTGGATAGGGTTGAAGAGGAGGAGGATCTGTAACCCATCCTTCAGAGGGATGTTGCGGAATTGAGGTGGTGATGGTTCAGTCAGGGAAGAAGCAGACGCCGAATCGGGTGAAGCATGTACCGCAACGGACATGTATTGCATGTCGGCGCACCGATGCCAAACGCGGTCTGATCCGCTTGGTGCGTACACCTGAAGGATCGGTCGTGGCTGATCCCAGCGGGAAGTCTCACGGACGCGGAGCCTACCTGTGCCATAGTGTTACATGCTGGGAACAGGCGCTGAAGCGGCAGATACTCCAACGCGCACTGCGTACCGAACCACTCTCCGCAGACAATCAACATAATCTGCTACTCTACATCCAGGGGCTTGCGGTATCGGCTGCGGCCCCACTTCAACCGGATGCTGCCGATGATGATGCACCGCCGCACGATGTCATTTGAGATGATGCCCGAACCGCTGCCTTCCGGCGTGGTCAATATTGCGTCTATCTCATCCTCCGACATCGCGCGATCGACGAGAAAGGATATCCCTATGCCTCAGAAGGGCGACTCACTAAAAGATATTAAACAGCCCACGGTCTCAATGCGCGGTGGTCGCGGCGGCGGCAGCGGTGGAAGTGGCGGCGGCGGCGGCGGCGGTGGCGGTGGTGGCGGTGGCAACAGCGGTGGCGGCGGTGGCGGCGGTCGCCCGACCGGCGGCGGCGGCGGTGGCCGCCCAACCGGCGGTGGCGGTGGCGGCGGGGGTCGCCCGACCGGCGGCGGCGGTGGTGGCGCACGCTCCGGCGGCGGCGGCGGCGGTGGTGGCGCACGCTCCGGTGGCGGTGGCGGTGGCGCACGTTCCGGCGGCGGTGGTGGTGGCGGTGGTGGCGGCGGACGCCCCGGTGGCGGCAGCAGCGGCGGACGCCCCGGCAGCGGCAGCAGCGGCGGACGCCCCGGCAGCGGCAGCGGCGGACGCTCCGGTGGCGGACGGCGACCCGGTGGCCCCGAAGAGCGCGATGGCAATCCCTCCGTCTTACGTGGCCGTGGCGGTCGCCCTAGCGCCCCCGCACCACGCATCCCCGTGCGCCCGCGTGGCCCGGTGGAATTACAGAGTGTGATGACCATCCGCGAGTTCTCGGAGGCAACCGGTATCGGTGCCGCTGAGATCCTCAAGGCACTGCTCAAGGGTGGCGTGCTGGCCAATATTAACCAGCAAATAGATTATGAGACCGCCGCCCTCATCGCGGCTGATTTCAATATCGAGACCCATGAGACGGTACCGGAGCAACTTGCCGGGATTGTTGATAATGTCAAGGAAGTCCTCGCGGCCCAGAACGCAGATGACATGCGCCCCCGTCCGCCCGTGGTTACGATCATGGGCCACGTGGACCACGGGAAGACCAAGCTGCTCGATGCGATCCGCTCGGCGCGCGTCGCGGAAGGTGAAGCTGGTGGCATCACCCAGCATATCGGTGCCTACCAGATCGAGGTCAATCATCGCAAGATCACCTTCCTCGATACCCCCGGTCACGAGGCGTTTACCGCAATGCGTGCCCGTGGTGCGCAAGCGACCGACATTGTCATCCTCGTGGTCGCCGCCGATGATGGGGTGATGCCCCAGACCATTGAGGCGATCTCGCACGTCAAGGCTGCCGGGGTGCCGATGATCGTGGCGGTGAATAAGATCGATCTGCCCACCGCTAACCCCGACCGCATCAAGCAGCAGTTGGCCACGCATAATGTGATCGTTGAGGACTATGGTGGCAACGTGCCCTCTGTAGAGGTCTCGGCGCGCGCCAAGATCAATATCGAGGGGCTGTTGGAGATGATCCTGCTCGTGGCAGACCTTGAGGATTTCAAGGCCAATCCCGATGCGCCAGCGGTTGGTACGATCATCGAGGCCGAGTTGGATAAGAACCGTGGTACGGTGGCAACGGTGCTCATCCAGAATGGCACACTGCGCCCTGAGGATAATGTGCTGGTTGGCGGGGTCTCTGGCAAGATCAAGACCATGTTCAACGATAGCGGTAAGCGCCTGCGCTTTGCCGATCCCTCGACCCCAGTCGAGATCCTGGGCCTTGATGGTGTGCCCCAGGCGGGTGATATTCTTCAGGTGGTAGACGACCTAACGGTGGCGCGTGAGATTGCGCTCCAACGTCAGCGCCAGACCCGCATGGAGGCGATTGCAACCACCCGTGGCACCACGCTTGAGGATCTCTTCAATAAGGTGCAACAGGGCCAGATCAAAGATCTGAATGTGATCATCAAGGCCGATGTGCAAGGCTCGATTGGTGCGATTGAACACCAATTTGGGCAACTGAACAACTCGCAAACCGAGGTGCAGATCAAGATCATCCACCGAGGTACCGGCGCGATCACCGAGAGCGATGTCAACCTCGCCACCGCGAGCCAAGCAATCATCATCGGTTTCAATGCGCGCCCCGATCCGGCTGCACGCCGCGCAGCGGAACAGCAGGGAATTGACATCCGCTTCTACAATATCATCTATCAACTCACCGATGATATTAAAAAGGCCATGGTCGGTATGCTCGCCCCCACCTTCAAGGAGGTGGTCGAGGGCTACGCCGATGTGCGCAATACCTTCCGCTTGCCTTCGCGTGAGGTAGTCGCGGGCCTCTACATCACCGATGGGAAGGTGACCCGCACCGGCCTGAGTGTGCGCGTGCTGCGCAACGGCGCGGTGCTCCACGATGGCAAGATCAGTAGCCTCAAGCGCTTTAAGGACGATGTGCGCGAGGTGATCTCTGGCTATGAGTGTGGTCTGGTGGTGGAAAGTTTCACCGATGTGCAGGTCGGCGATAATATGGAATTCTATCGCCAGGAGCGCGTCGAGGCGAGTCTCTAACTACGATAGGGGATCAAGCGCGAGACATTTCGCGCTTGATCCCCTATCTTCTTTTTCCTATGTCAAAACAACGCCTTCAACAAGTTGGCGACCGCATCCAGCAAATACTCGGCGCGGTCATTCAGTCCGAGATCAAAGATCCACGGGTGGGCTTCGCCACCGTCACCGGGGTTGAGGTGAGTGCCGATCTGCAACATGCCACGGTGCGGATCTCGATCATGGGTGATGCCGAGGAGCAAACCGCGACGATGGCGGGTCTGCAACGGGCGCGCAGTTTCTTGCGCCGCCGCGTCGCCGATGAGATGCGCCATATGCGTTTCATCCCCGAACTGCATCTGGTTCAGGATACCTCGCTCGACTATACTATCCATATCGAAGAGGTGTTGCGTCAGGTTGAAACAGAACGCCGGGCGAACCCTCCCAAGCTTGACGATGATTGAACACGATCCCTACTACAAGAAGCGTATCGCCTACACGCTGCGTGGCCAGCCGTTCCAGTTTGATGTCGGCCATACGATCTTCTCGTCCTTCGAGATTGATGATGGTACCGACCTGCTGCTGCGCAGTGTCGAACCGGCTCAAGACCCCACGCGCATCCTCGATCTTGGTTGTGGCTGCGGGGTGATCGCGATCACCATGGCGCGGCGCTTCCCGGAAGCGGCGGTGGTAGCAGCCGATAAAGATCTGCTCGCGGTGCGCTACGCCCGCGCCAATGCGCACCTCAATGCGGTTGCGCATGTCCAGATCCTGGGGAGTGTCGGGCTTGAAGCGGTGCCCCCCGGCCCCTACGATCTGATCTTCTCCAACATCCCCGCGAAGATCGGTGATCTGGCGATTGAGCAGGAGTTCATCCTCGGTCCACTCAGCCAACTCCGCCCCGGTGGCGAATATTGGTTTGTGGTCGTCAGTGGCCTCAACCACCTCATCCCGCGCATCGGCGTGCGCAACCAACTCAAGCTCAAAGAGATCAAGAAGCGTTCGGGATATACCGTCTATCGCTGCGTGCGAAGTGAAATGCCATGATCTACACTGATCCCACAGTTGCTGCACCCGCCTTTGCTGCCCAGATCGCCGCGTCCCAACGCATCCTCCTGCTCACCCACATCAATCCCGATGGTGATGCGATTGGTTCGCTCCTCGGTGCCTACCATACCCTGCTGGCGATGGGTAAAGAACCCATCCCCTTAGCATCCTCGGCGCTGCCCTACTACAGCTTCAATCTGCCCGGTGTTGAGCAGGTACACATCTACCAACCCGGTAGCCCCCTGCCCGATTGCGATCTGATCTGGATGCTCGATACCGCCGAACTGCAACGGGTCGGCCAGATCTTTGCGGATCATGAAGCGGAGATCGCCGCCCACCCGTTGTTGTTGGTGGATCACCATGTCACCAACAATGGGCGCGGGACAGTCAATCTGATCGATCCGCATGCCGCTTCGTGTGCCGATCTGCTCTTCCGCCTGCTGCGCGCCATGCAGGCTCCGATCACTCCGGCGGCGGCCACCTGTATGCTGCTCGGCGTCACCACCGATACCCAGAGCTTCCAGACCAGCGCCTCCTCGCCCCAGACACTGCGCACCACGGCGGATATTCTGGAGGCCGGGGCCGATCATGCGACGGTGATCAATGCGGTCTACTTCTCGCTCCCGCCAGAGACAGTGCAGTTGGCCGGGTTGGCACTCAGCCAGATGCAGCGCGAAGATGGCCTGCTGTGGGTCTCAGTCTCCCAGGCGATGCTCCAAGCGACCGGGGCCAATGACGAGGCCACCGATGAGACGATGATCCGTTTGCAGCGCGTGGCCGGGATGCGCGCAGCGGTGCTCTTTAAGGAGCGCGCCAACGGCCAGGTGAAGATCAGCCTGCGCTCGGTGCGTGGCATCAATGTGGCCGAAGTTGCTCGCACTTGGGGCGGTGGTGGCCATGCTCAGGCCGCCGGGGCCGATCTGGCGATGGGCTTGGCTGAGGCTGAGGCGACGGTGCTGCCGATGTTGCGTGCTGTGCTTGCGTAGGGGCGAAGCATCGCCCACCATGGAGCAGGGGAACCCGAACGCGCTTGGCGGGCGATGCTTCGCCCCTACATTAATCGCCGGGTTCCCCGATCATCCCGTAGGGGCGAAGCATCGCCCACCATGGAGCAGGAGAACCCGAACGCGCTTGGCGGGCGATGCTTCGCCCCTACGCAAGCGCGCCACATTTCCTTTCAGGAGCCATGTGAACCATTACGGCTTCCTCAATATAGATAAACCCCTCGCCATGACCTCGCACGACGTGGTGGCGCGGGTGCGCCGCCTGGTTGGGCGCAAGGTCAAGGTCGGCCACGCTGGAACGCTCGACCCCGCCGCGACCGGGGTGCTGCCGGTGGCGATTGGCCATGCCACGCGCCTGATCGAGTACCTCTCCGAGGTGCGTAAAGGCTACCAGGGGCTGGTGCAACTGGGTCAGACAACGACCACCGATGATGCCGAGGGTGAAGTGCTGACGACCGCGCCGGTGCCATCCTACACCCCGGCTCAGATCGAGGCGGTGTTGGCTCCGCTCCGTGGGACGATCATGCAGGTGCCGCCGATGTATTCGGCACTGCACCACGAGGGCCAGCGGCTCTACGATCTGGCGCGGGCAGGCAAGATGCTCGATCTCCCGGCGCGCCCGGTCGAGATAGATGCCCTCAGCTACCACCAAGTCGCCACCGACCAACTGCTGATCACGGTGACGTGCGGCAAGGGCACCTACATCCGCGCCCTCGCCCGCGACATCGGCGTGGCCCTCGGTTGCGGAGCGCACCTCGCGGGGTTGCGCCGCACCTTCGTCGGCCCCTTCAGGTTGGAACGCGCACTCCCCCTGGCCGACCTACAACCAGAGGATGTTGCGGCCCACCTCATCCCCGCCCGGATTGCCCTCGCCGCGTGGCCAGTAGCCCCATTGGATGCCGAGCAGGTGCGGCGGGTGCACAATGGGATGCCGATTGAGTGTGGAGATCTGCCTGGCGAGTATGCACGCGCCGAGGATCAGCACGGTGAGTTGGTGGCGGTGTTGCGCCGCGCAGGAGCGGTGTGGAGGCCAGAAAAGGTGTTTTTGGGGTAACTAGAAACCTCTTATATTGACGCCAAGGCGCATAGACGCAAAGATTATGTTGCAGGCTTTGCGCCTTGGCGTCTTTGCGTCAAAACCTTGATACTACGAGAAGCCGCGAACTCGTTTGCACCAGACTCATAGCCATGCTATAATCGCCGCCAATGTTCGCCCGGTTATTGAACTGGGTGACTCCATAGACCTCATCGAGATGGGCTGAGGGACTGGCCCGATGAAGCCCGGCAACCGCCTGAAGGATACTCAAAGGTTTGCTTTGATGTTCCATCCAGAACGGTGCTAATTCCTGCGCTGGGCATCTGTGTGCCCATCGGAAGATGAGAGGAATGCCTCACCTTTGGAGCCTCTCGCCGTGCGAGGGGCTTTTTTGTTCATCAGGGTGAACACAGCTATGACAGCTATGAGCGAAGAATTACGTACCGTCTGGTGGGAACAGGACGCCGTCTGTTTGATCGATCAGTTGTTGTTGCCCCACGAGCAGGTGGTGGTACGTTGTACAACCCCTGCGTTGGTGGCGCATGCGATTAAGAGCATGCAGGTGCGTGGCGCACCCGCAATTGGCTGCACCGCTGCCTACGGCATGGCCCTGATCGCGCTCCAATCCCAGGCCGAAACCGTCCCCGCACTGCTGGCCGATCTGGAGGCGGGCAAGGTGATGCTGGATAGCCAGCGCCCCACGGCGGTCAATCTGGCTTGGGCCACGGATCGTTTGCTCACCAAGGCGCGCCAACTGAGCACCGAGATCGCTACCCCCCAGGCACTGGCCGAGGCGTTGCTCGCCGAGGGTCACGCCGTACTGAACGAAGACCTTGCCATGTGCCACGCGATTGGTGATCATGGTGCCCCGCTCATCCCCGCCGGGGGCCGCGTGCTGACCCACTGTAACGCGGGTGGCTTGGCGACTGCGGGCTACGGTACCGCGCTCGCCCCGATGCGCACCGCCTTCGCCCAGGGCCGCAACATCCACGTCTGGGTGGATGAGACCCGCCCCTTCCTCCAGGGGGCGCGCCTCACCGCTTGGGAACTGCACCAGGCCGGGATCTCGCTCACCCTGATCACCGACAATATGGCCGGGTATATGATGAAGTCGGGTAAGGTGGATTGTGTGATCGTTGGGGCTGACCGCATTGTGGCCAATGGCGATACGGCCAACAAGATCGGCACCTATAGTCTGGCCATTTTGGCGCGGGCGCACAACATCCCCTTCTATATCGCCGCGCCAACCTCCACAATTGATCTGACGATGGAACATGGCGACCAGATCCCGATTGAGGAGCGTTCCGAAGAAGAAGTCACCCACCTCGCCGGGCGCATGATCGCCCCGGTGGGGGTGCGTGCGGCCCACCCGGCTTTTGATGTGACCCCCGCCGAACTGATCACCGGAATCATTACCGAGCGCGGTGTGGTGACTGCGCCCTTCGCCGAAGGGCTGCGGCGCGTCAAAGAGGGTGCGTAGTTCCTATGCCGCTCGCGTTTGCGCCGACTTGTCTGCCGCTGTTGCGGGGTGGCCTGCCCCACGCCAACGCCCAGGATGCGTTGGCGTTGGTGGCTGCCACCACGCCCGATATTCCAGCTTGGCCCGCGCTCTACGGGCGAAGCTTCCGTGAGCGTCCCTTGGCGCAGGCAGCAGCGGGCTTCCCCGGCGTGACGATAGACCCGGCGTATGAGCGGATCAGTGTAGACCATGCGGCGGCAGAGATCGGCCTCGACCGGCTCGGTCTGGCCTATCTGCGGGCGGAACCAGGTTCGGGTGCCCTTCCAACCGACTATGCGGCGGGTCTGGGTGAGTTGCTGCGTCTGCTTGGCCACGGCCACCAAGCCCGCGCCCTCAAGGGCGAAGCGATTGGCCCGGTGAGTTTGGCCTTGCAACTGACCGACGAGGATGATCGCCCGCTGGCCTATGATCAGCCACTCCGTGAGTCATTGTTGCACCATCTGGCCCTACGGGTGGCGTGGTACTATGAGCAACTCAGCACCTATGTCAACCACGTCATCATCTGCCTTGATGAACCATTTCTGGATGCGCTCGACCTGCCGCTCTGCCCGCTTGCGCGTGATGAGGGCATCGAGATGCTCGCCCGTCTGCTCGCCGATATGCCCGGTTGTCGCGGGTTAGCTGTGAATGGCGAGGTGGATTGGGCCGAACTGCTCAACCTTCCGGTTGATCTGGTGCTCTTTGATGCCTATGAGCATGGGGCAGGGCTGATCCATGCGGCAAGTACGGTGGCCAATTTTATTGAACGGGGCGGTCTGTTGGGTTGGGGGATTGTGCCAACTGATCCGACCGCACTGATCCATGAACAGGCCGATCTTCTGGCTCATCGGTTTGATCGTACCGTTGACTACCTTGCGGCCGCGAGTGGCTTGGATCGCCGACGCATTCTTGATGCTGCGCTGATCACGAGTAATCAGAGCCTCGCCACCCTCTCGGTTGATGCGGCCCAGCAAGCACTACAGCTATGTGCTACAACCGCCCATGTGTTGCGTGAACGGAATGAGTTGGGATAGCAACCCTTGGGATGCGAACAAAGGAGACCTCACGTGCGAATTGTGGTGACTGGATCGTTGGCCTTCGACTACATTATGGATTTCCCTGGCTACTTCAAAGATCATATGCTGATGGAAAAGCAGCATATGCTCTCGGTTAGCTTCCTGGTTGATTCGATGAAGCGCCTGCGTGGTGGTGTAGCCGGGAATATCGCCTACAACCTCGCCCTGCTCGGCGAGCGCCCGCTGATGGTGGGGACGGTGGGGCAAGATTTCCGCGACTACCGCGAATGGCTGGAGAGCCACGGGATTGATACCAGTGGTCTGGTAGAAATTCCGAATGAATTCACCGCCTCGTGTTTCATCAATACCGACCGCGCCAACAACCAGATTGTGGCCTTCTACCCCGGCGCGATGAGCTACGATCACCAGATCTCGTTGGTGGATCTGGGCCTGACCAGCCAGGATCTGGTGCTGATCTCGCCGACCACCCCAGAGGCGATTGCGCGTTATGCGCTTGAGTGCCAGCAACTTGGCATCCCCTATATCTTCGATCCGGGGAAGCAGTCGCCGCGCCTGGATGCCGAACATATCCACATCGGTCTCAAGGGGGCGAAGGTCTTCATTGGTAACGACTATGAGTTCGGTATGATGGCGCGCAAGTTGGAGATGAGCGAGGCCGATCTCTTCGCCAGCGTCCCGCTCACCGTCGTCACCCGTGGCGAGGCTGGCTCGCAGATCTATGTGGATGGGCGGCTGGCGGCGGAGATCCCCACCGCACCGGTGCGCGAGGTGGTTGATCCCACTGGCGCTGGCGATGCCTATCTGGCCGGGTTGGCGTTGGGTATCGCCCACGACCTACCGATTGCAACCACCGGGCGCATTGCTGCCCTCGCCGCCACCTTCGCGATTGAAGAGCGCGGCTGCCAGGAACATAGCTACACCCGCGAAGCCTTTGCCGAGCGCTACCGCAGCGCCTTCGGCGAAGAACTCCCGGCGATTGCCGCATTTGCGGCAGCGGTTTAGAGCATATCCGATACACCGCCACCTCCGCACATGAAAGGGGCGGCATAGCGGGCAGGCAGTTGGGCCTGCTCGTCCAGACGCCTATGGAAGGCGTCCCAGGAGGAGTAACACAAGGTAATGAGTAAGATCTACGACGTCAAGGATCTGAGTCTGGCTGAGCAGGGTCGCAAGCGCATGGACTGGGCAGAGAAGGAAATGCCCGTGCTGCGGCTCATCCGCGAGCGCTTCGAGGCGGAGCGCCCGTTGGAGGGTGTGCGCGTGAGCGCATGTCTGCACGTGACCAGCGAGACCGGCAACCTCATGCGCACCCTGGCTATCGGCGGTGCCGAGGTGGTGCTGGTGGCCTCCAACCCGCTGAGCACCCAGGACGATGTCGCCGCCGCGCTGGTGGCCTATGAGGAGATCCCGGTCTTCGCCATCAAGGGCGAGAGCAACGATGTCTACTACCAGCACATCAAGGCCGGTCTGGATCACAATCCCCAGATCACCATGGACGACGGGGCTGACCTCGTTCATGGTGTGCTGAAGGAGCGCCCCGACCTGATCGCCGGGATGTATGGTTCGACCGAAGAGACCACCACCGGCGTCATCCGCCTGCGCGCGATGGCCAAGGATGGTGTGCTCACCTTCCCGGTGATCGCGGTCAACGACAGCGACACCAAGCACCTCTTCGACAACCGCTACGGCACCGGACAGAGTACCCTCGATGGCATCATCCGCGCCACCAACATCCTGTTGGCTGGGAAGACCTTCGTGGTGGGTGGCTACGGCTACTGCTCACGCGGTATCGCCGAGCGCGCCCGTGGCATGGGTGCCAACGTCATCGTCACCGAGATCGATCCGATCAAGGCGCTTGAGGCGACCATGGATGGCTACCGCGTCATGACCATGGAGCAGGCCGCAGCCTACGCCGACTTCATCGTCACCGCGACCGGCAACAAGCATGTGATTGACGAGCGCGCCTACGCCACCATGAAGGATGGTTGTGTGGTGGCGAACAGTGGCCACTTCAACGTCGAGATTGACATCCCGGCACTGGAGGCCATGAGCCTTGAGAAGCGTCAGCCGCGCGCCTTCGTTGATCAGTACTGGCTCAAGGATGGTCGCAAGATCAACCTGCTGGGCGAGGGCCGCCTGATCAATCTCGCCAGCGCCGAGGGCCACCCCAGCGCCGTGATGGATATGAGCTTTGCCAACCAGGCACTGGCCTCTGAGTTCCTGGTACGCAACCATGGCAAGCTCAGCAACGGCGTCCACTCGCTGCCCAAGGATCTGGATATCGAGATCGCCGCACTCAAGCTCAAGGCCATGGGTATTGAGATTGACGTGCTGACCCCAGAGCAGTTTGAGTACCTGAATAGCTGGCAGGAAGGCACCTAAGCCTTTCTGCCAGAAGATCGCCCCTTCCACCTCCGGTGGGGGTTCGGGGGCGGCTGCGCCGCCCCCGAAGATCTTTTTTGGTAGTGTTTGGCGGCGTAGCCGCCAAACACTACCAAAAATTGGGGTTTGGGGCATAGCCCCAAGAACTTTGCACATGCCCTTCCCTTCCACCCATGTGTGTTGCATTCATTGAGGAGCAACGATAATGTCCACGACCTTCATGCAGTCGCCGAAGTTTTTCTTCACCAGCGAGTCGGTAAGCTCCGGGCACCCGGATAAGCTCTGCGATCAGGTAAGTGATGCCATCCTGGATGCCTTCCTCTCCCACGATCCCCGCGCCCGCGTCGCGTGTGAGACCGCCACCACCACCGGCTTGATCGTGGTGATGGGCGAGGTTACGTATGAGAAGGGCTATATTCCAATCGAAGAGATCGTCCGCGAGACGGTCAAGGAGATTGGCTATACCGATGCCAGCTTTGGCTTCGATGCCGATACCTGTGGTGTGCTGGTCGCCATCCACGGTCAGTCGCCCGACATCGCCATGGGCGTGGATAAGGCGCTGGAGGCCAAGCAGGGCACCATGACCGAGGATGAGGTCGAGGCGGTTGGTGCCGGCGACCAGGGCATGATGTTCGGGTTTGCCTGTAAGGAGACCCCAGAGTTGATGCCGGCCAGCATCGCGCTGGCGCACCGCTTGATCCGCCGTATCGAGAAGGTGCGCAAGGATGGCACGCTGCCCTACCTGCGCCCCGATGCCAAGAGCCAGGTGACGGTTGAGTATAGCTATGGCAAGATCGTGCGCATTGACACGGTGCTGATCAGCACCCAGCACGCCCCTGATGTGAGCCAGGAGCAGATCCGCACCGACGTGATCGAGCAGGTGATCAAGGCTGAGATGCCCGCCGAGTGGCTCGACGAGCAGACCAAGATCTTCATCAACCCGACCGGGCGCTTTGTGGTGGGTGGCCCCATGGGTGACACCGGCCTGACCGGGCGCAAGATCATTGTGGACACCTACGGTGGTGTGGCGCGCCACGGCGGTGGTGCCTTCTCCGGTAAGGATCTGAGCAAGGTAGACCGCAGCGCGGCCTATGCCGCCCGCTGGGTGGCGAAGAATGTGGTTGCCGCTGGGCTGGCCGACCGCTGCGAGCTTCAGCTCAGCTATGCCATCGGCGTGGCCAAGCCGCTCTCGCTCAGCGTCGAGACCTTCGGCACCGGCACGGTCGCCGACGAGGTGATCATCAACGCGATCAACGAGGTCTTCGACCTGCGCCCCGGCGCGATCATCCGCGACCTGGATCTGCGCCGCCCGATCTACCGCCAGACGGCGGCGGGTGGCCACTTCGGGCGCACCGACATCGATCTGCCCTGGGAGCGCACCGACCGCGTTGAGGCACTGCGCAAGGCAGCGGGCCTCTAGGCATTACTGCCCCCCCCCCCTAGCCCCCCTCTCCCGCACGCGGGAGAGGGGGGTATTTTTTCTGCTGCTCAATATGTCTGCGTGTGAACGAAGATTTTCTCGTTTTTCTCCTATTACTTCAGTCCCTAATCAACACGATTGCTATGCGAGAAAACGACATATATGCATAGGTACTCCTAGGTGATTGTACGATCACGTGCGTAGCCCTACACTGACCCTATCAAAGCCGCACTGAGCGGCACGATAACTGGCCTAAGGAGGCAATCCAATGTCCATCACATCCATCCTCCGTCCCCGGACGATCTTTGCATTTGTGCTCGCACTGATTATGGGGTCTGTAGCCTACGGCTTCGCCGCCGAGAATACCATCCCAGAGAGCCGCGCAGGTGACAAGGATACCGTGGTGAGTGGCTATGTAGTTACCAATGTAGCCTACATCCTGAACACCGACCCCACCAAGCTGGATACCGTAACCTTTACGCTTGATGCTGCGGCTGGCACGGTGAAAGTTCAACTGATTGACGGCGGTTCGTGGTACGACGCCGCCGTAGTGACTGGCAACAACTGGGAAGTGGATCTCAGCGCTGCACCACTGAATGTCATTGACATTGATACGTTGCAGATTGTGGCCACCAGCAATGTTCAGCCATAAGCGCTCCATAGGGTAGCTCTCACGGGCGTAGCGGGAAGCAATCCCCGCTACGCCCGTTATTATCTGTGAGGTAATCAACACCATGCGTTCCCCCAGCACACTTCCAGCCAACCTGAAGATCGCGCTGATGATTGGTGCAATGGGGTTCGCATGGTTCCTCTTTGCCCCGATCCAGTTCGGTGGCAGAGTGGCCGCAATCATTGTGAATGGCAACAGCATGGAGCCGGTCTACTATCGCGGCGATTTGGTACTCATTCAGACTACCAGCAGCTACCAGATCGGCGACATCGTCACCTACCAGCATCCTGAGATCGGCCCGGTCATCCACCGCATCATTGGGCGCGAGGGTGAGCGCTGGATCTTCCAGGGCGACCACAACGATTATATTGATCCATACCGCCCGGTTGATGCCGATCTGATCGGTCGCGCATGGGTTCACATCCCCAACCTCGGCAAGTGGTTGGTGCAGGTGCGCCAATCTCCACTCCTGCTCGCGTTGTTGATGACAGGAGGGGTTATCATCATGGTACGCCGTACACAGGCAGAACATCCGAATCGTACCCAGCGCGGCACCCCGCCCAACAGCGATCTACGCCAATGGGCCATGACACTCTTAGCCCTTCTGGCGGTGGCTGGTCTGGCCCTGGCAGGCTTTGCCTTTACCCGGCCCACCAGCAAAGCGGGTGTCGAGAATCTCAACTACCAGCATCAAGCTCGTTTTCGCTACTCTGCCGATGCCCCGGCGGGGCTTTATGATTCCTCAGCGGCCTATTCGGGCGATCCGATCTTCCGCCAACTCTCGCAGCGGTTGAGCGTAGATTTTGAGTACCAGTTCTCTAGCGATCAGGCGGTGATGGTGGGCGGGCGCTACGGGATGGCGGTTGTGCTGAGTAGCCAGAATGGCTGGCGGCGGACGATCATTTTGGTCGAGGATCAAGCCATCCAGAGTACGAGCCTGTCCATACATAGCGAGATTGAACTGCGCCGTCTGAATGAAATCATTGCACAATTTGAGGCCCAGACTGGCTTGAAGAATCAGCAATTCACGCTCGCCTTCATTCCTAGGATTGAACTTGAGGGCGCAGTCGGGGGGATGAGTGTCCAAGAGAGCTTTGCACCACCATTGCGGTTTCATGTGGATCAGCTCCAAATCCAGATGATCTCGAATGAAGATGGGAGTGATCCCCTCACACCGCAGCAACAAGGGGTGTTGAACCGGCCACACAGCGAAGCGGCCAGTATGAAGTTGCTCGGCATCACCATGGACGTGGCCCAAGCGCGCCAGATCGGGCTGATTATGGCGGTGGTAGCGGGTGGGTTGGTGGCACTGTTGGCGCTGCCGTTGCTGCACACGGCGCGTCAAGATGAAGTAGCACGCATCGCGCTGCGTTATGGCCCACTGCTGATCGAGGTGACGGGGTTGCCGTCTCTGCCTGCGAACCAAGTGGTGCAGATCGGCTCATTTGAAGATCTGGCCAAACTGGCTGAGCGCCATGGCGCGTTGATCATGCACGATACCTCAGCGAGTCAGCCGCGCTACTTTATGCAGCACGAGCAGGTACTCTATGTGTATGGAGCGCCGTTGGAGGCCGCGCCCATCGTGCAGCATGAGCAACCAGAGTACGAAGTGCGCCCGAAGCACGCCGAACCGCCGCCCCAGGAGCCAGCTTGGCAGGCAGACTTCCTCCATGCGCTGCGCGAAACCGGCCTCGCCGCTGATGCCTGCCGAGCAATTGGCATAGATATTATCACCGTCTACCACGAACGCGAGCGCTCAGCCGAATTTGCCCAGGCGTGGAAGGATGCGCGCTTGGTAGCATGGCAGCGGCGCACTCTGAAAGGCTGAACCCTATGAAGCCGGCACACCTCATTCAATTCGGTATCGTCTTACTGATCGGCTTCGTGATCAGCCAGATCTATTTTGCGGCGGCGGCCAATAACAGTATCCCAGCGACTCATCTCGATGCCCAGAGCCAATCGGTGGGTGTTGAGGAGCTTGCCCCAGAGGCATGTCGTGGAATGGGGCTGAGTTCGATGATCTCTGGGAGTGGTACTATCAACGGCACGAGCGGGAATGACCTGATTCTGGGTGGGGCGGGTGCCGATCTGATTGATGGCCAAGGCGGCGATGATTGCCTGGTTGGCGGCGGTGGCGACGATACCCTGATCGGTGGCGAGGGGAATGATGTTTGTATGGGGGGTTCAGGGGACAATCTGATCGATCCCAGTTGCGAAGAGTAGAGACGCCCCGGTGGGGCGTCTCTACCTCATACGTATTACGTTAAGTCTCCCGGCGGGGGTTCGGGGGCGGCTTCGCCGCCCCCGAAGAACTTTTTCTCTCTTCTTTTGGCGGCTTCGCCGCCAAAAGAAGAGAGAAAAAGCGGGTCTGAGGCGCAGCCCCAACCATGGGTTTTAGCCCCACCGGGGTGGACGCCCCACCGGGGTAGACGCCCCACCGGGGTAGACGCCCCACCGGGGTAGACGCCCCACCGGGGTAGACGCCCCACCGGGGTAGACGCCCCACCGGGGCGTCTCTACACCAAATCTGCCGCTAACTTGCGCCAGAAATCGTCCATCTGCCCCGGCACAAACGGGATGTATAGCCCAATACGATCCAGCAAACCATCATACCGCTCGCGCAATGCCGCCCCGACCGCATCCGGTTCGGCCTCAACCGCAAAGGTGGCCTCCATCTCCGGCGTGACGAGCGCTGGCATCTCGGCCCAGCGCTGCTGGGCGGCGAGTTGCGAGAGTTGTTCGCCAATCTCGCCCCAGCCGTGGCACTCTAGCACCGCCCGATAGGTGGGAGTCGAGCCGTAGAAGGAGATCTGCTGGCGCACAAAGCCGCGCACCCGTTCGCGGGTCTCGGTATCGTGGCCGGTGATCACAAAGGCGCTCCCGGCAATCGCACAAGCGCTGGAGTCACGCCCAGCTTTGGCCGCTCCAATAGCGATCTGAGGCCGAATAACCTCGGCAGTGTACTTGGCACTGTTGAGCGGATGGGCATGGAATCCATCGCACAACTCACCAGCCAACTGGGCGAGGCCACTATTCACCCCGGCAATATAGATCGGGATGTTGGGGTGCTCAATTGGCCCAGGGCTAAAGAACGGGGTCATCAGGGTGTGCTGGTAGAAGCGCCCGCGATAATTGAGCCGCTCGCCCGTCTGCCAGCTCTGCCAGATCGCACGCAGGGCGAGAATGTAGTCGTGAAGCCGCCCCACCGGCGCGTCCCACGGCGTGCTGAAGCGCCGCTCGATATGCGCTTTGACCTGCGTTCCCAGCCCCAAAATGAAGCGTCCACCCGAAAAGGCCGCCAAGTCCCAAGCAATCTGCGCGGTGACCATCGGGCTGCGTGGGAAGGCGATGGCAACCGCGGTGCCGATGCTGATCCGCGAGGTATGCTCAGCCGCGAGTGCCAAGGGCAAAAAGCCATTGTGGCCGGTTTCAGGCGTCCAGAGTGCAGCAAAGCCAACCTCTTCGGCAGCCCGCGCAACCTCGGCGGCCACCGGGAGTGGATTGGAATCTACGGCGAACGAAACATCGAGTAACATAGGACAGCTCCTTACGAGAGACAGGACATTCTGGATAGTATATCATTCACTGTGACCGTAGGGATGCGTTGCGCTGTTTATCCTCTGCGTACCTCTGTGTCCTCTGCGGTTGATCAGGTATACCGTAGAGGACACAGAGGTACGCAGAGGCATAGCGATAGGATCATTCGAGTGGGCGCGTCGCGACGCGCCCTACATCCGTCTATGCCACACCGCCCCATACATCCCTGGTATGTTATGCTGCTCCTCGTGTGTTGCCTGAGCCTCGCCGGGAGTAGCGCCACCAACCCCGCGCATGCCCAGGTGGCGCTGGGCTGGCAACTACTCGCGGATCGCCGCCTAGCGCTGCGTGGCGATCTGGCCTGCCTCGATTGTCACCAGCCTACTCGTGGCTACACCGATGGGCGCTCGGTCGCTACCGAGGATGGCCTCAACACCCCCACGCTCCACGCGCTGGCAGGCCGCAGCAGCTTCGGCTGGTTCACGCCAGATGTGCGTTCACTCGAAGCCTTCGTGCTGCGCCCACTCGATAATCCGCGTGAGATGGGGCCACTGAGCGATCTGCCACTGGAACGGCTCCGCAACGACCCGGCGATGCAACGAGCCTATGCCGCCGCGTACCCCAACACCCCAGCGATCACCTGGCAAGCGACCGCCCAGGCACTTGCGGCGGCTATCCGCAACTTGCCCACTCCACCCCGTGCGCCACTCAGCCCGGCGGCCCAACGTGGCCAAGCGCTCTTCGTGGAACTCGGCTGTGCCGGGTGCCACCAGGGAGCTACTTTGAGCAGCGAGGCCCACCTGTATACCGGGGTCAGCGCCAACCCACAACCAGCCCGCGTCCCCGCACTGGTCGCCCTCGCCAACACTGGCCCCTACTTCCACGATGGCTCCGCCGCCACCCTGACGGATGTGGTGCGCTTCTACCAGCGCGGCGGCAATGCCGGTACAGCCGGCGTGAGCCGGGGTATCACGCCGCTCTTGCTTACCGAGGCCGAAGTGGAGGATCTGGTGGCCTTCTTGATGAGTCGGTAGGTCTCAGATTCAACACTCTGGCGGCAGCGTCACATACTGAACATGCTGCGTGACGGGCTGACGCAGGAGTAGCCGCACCCCTTCGCGCACCAATCCACGAGCTAGGCGTGGCCATAGAGGTGCATGTATGGTGAGACCCGTCGTACCATCGGTTGCGGGGCCAGCCAACCAGAGCGCCAATTGGGCCGACTCCTCGGCTGGGGCTGCGGCAAGGCGAGCAATTGTATCGAAGGCGTGAGCACGCCGCTCATAGCCTGCGACTACCCGCATCTGGCGGGTCAGTTCAGTATCGAGGAGGCCAGGGTTGAGCGTGAATATCCCGATCCCATTGGCCCGTTCCTCTGCGGCAAGTGCCAAACTGAAGGTGCGTACCCAGGTTTTACTCGCTCCATACGCATTGCCATACGGATTGGGCCGCCGGTCGCCTTGGCCAACAATATTGATCAGTTTCCCGCTACGGCGCGGCGACATATGGCGCAATGCGGCGAGTGAGCCATGGTATGTACCAAAAATATTGGTTTCGATCACACGGGTAAATTCATTCGAAGCAACCGCCACCGTTGGCCCCTGAGTGGCAGTGACACCAGCATTATTCACCCAAATATCAATCTTACCGTAAGTGGCAATGGCACTATCAGCCAAGCCAAAAACCTGCTCGCGCATGCGTACATCACAGGCATACCCAACCACCTGTGCACCTTGCTGAAGGAGCCATTGCTCAGCCCGTTGAACATCTTCGGCACGATGATTCGAGATGACCAACGTCGCTCCTGCTTGGGCAAAAGATCGGGCAATAGCCAATCCAAGCCCCTGGGTGCTCCCAGTAATGACCGCCGTCTTTCCTTGGAGAAGCGTGTGTTCTTGGCGTACCATGCATGGTCCTCTCACTCATCAATATCAAGATGCGCTTCGAGCAGCGCAATACTGAAGTGGCGCAGACTCGCAGCCGCAACCTCCGGAACGGTTGGTGCCTCAAGCCGCAGCCGATGCTCGCCGGGGGCCAGCCAGAGGTGGAATTCAGCACTCGTGGGCCAAGCTGCCACCTGCCACACACCCACGGGTAGCCCATCGAGAAGCACACGCACCTCGCGTGGCCCCTGGTACCCATGAGCGCGCAGGCTGAGCCGGATGCCCATACTAGTTGAATGTGGGTTGACAAGCTTGATCTCACCCTGGGCGTCCATCCAGCGCCAATGGGTAGTGGCCCCCTGTTCAAATGGGTACCATCCATCACCCACCAAACCGGCAAAGCTGCGTGGGGTGCGTTGGGGAATAGTGTAGACACTTACGCGATCATCGTGATACGTTGGAGTAACCCCCGGTAGTGCGCTGGCCAATACAGCACGTACCGCCTCGGACTGGTTAGGGTTGAGTTGATCCCAGCGAACAACCAGATCGCCCACGCCATAGACATTCAGCGGTACCAATGCGTCGGTCATCCCGTCAATCAGCGGTGGGCCATCGGGGAGCCGCATCTGCCACAACATGTTGAGGATGGGGGCATCATCGGGCCAGGGGTAGTAGGGAATACGTGCCAAGTAGCCGCCTAAGATCGGACGCCCATGCACCGTCTGGGCCAGTTGGGGCAGGCTATACTTATAACGAGATGGTGGGATCTCCAGAATAGCACCGGGTTGCTCGGCCAGTTCGCGGTAGATCGGGTGGATACTTGCAGAGTGCAGGGGCCACGGGCGCGGTGTAAACTCAAACCCGACCCCCAAGAGGACGAGCACGATCAACCATGAGCGGCGCAAGGCAATGAGGCGTTCAAGCCCATACGCCAACGGGGGAATCAGCGCCAGACTGATCAGCGCCACAAAGAGCGCCGGGCGTCGCCCCAGGCTCAGCCCCGGTACCAGATCGAAGAGGACAAAGGGTAAGGGCAACCCGGTGCGCCACGGGCCGATCTGGAGTTCTGGACCAAGTGCGAAGAGGAGAGCTACCCCGGCAATCGCCCACCAGCGCCACAGGGTACGCCACCGCCCGTAGCTGCCGAGCAATGCCAATCCCAACACCGTGTAGCCCAACGCGGCATTCCAATCGCCACTATAGCCATGCCATGCGTGGCTCACCGCGACAAAGAGGCGTTCACCCCAGATTGGGTGGAGGTAACTGGGCAGACCAATATCGAGCAGGTTGGCCGAGCGATGCACCACCTCAGCGCGCGTGATGGTCACCACACTGCCATTCTCACCCGTGGCAGTAGCGAGTGCCGGGAGCAGCAGGGGCAGCAGTAGCAAGAGGGCACTGCCCCCCAACAGCACCAAGTTGCCCAAACTCTGGCGTGGCGACCACGTCCAGATCAGGAGCACTCCCAGACTGAAGATCGCCATAAAGACGAGATAGTAGAGACTGGTGTAGCCAGTCAGCGCCAAACAGAGACCGGCGAGCAGCGCATCGCGGCGTTGCCGCTGCTGGAGGGTACGCACCAAAAAGAGCGCATAGAAGGTCGGCCACTGCAACGTAAGCAGTTCGAGTTGACCATCATAGATGCGGGTGAAGTGGTAGGGCGAGCAGGTATAGATCAACCCAGCCAGGAAGGCCACCCAACGCCCAACCCCGACCTCAATGGCCAAGGCGTAGCCCGCCACGCCGGTAAGTACGAGCGCCAACAACACCGCTGCGTTGTAGCCTGCCGTTGGCCCCCACAGCGCCGTCACTGGCCAGACCATGATCCCGTTACTCAATCCAAGCGTCTGCAACGCCAGATTCGCCCCTTGGGGATAGAAGATGCGATCACTAAAGAAGGGATTCTGGCCGCTGCTAAGCGCTTGATGCACCCACCAGAGGTTCCACACATTCTGCCAACCATCAACACCTGCAATCGGGCCACCAGGGATGGCACTGGCAAAGACCGGTAGGATCGGTATCATGATCAAAAGCGCGATCACGCTATAACCGATGCCCGCCAACAGATAGTGACGATGAGTCAAATGAGGTAACACACTGCGCATAGGCGCTATTGTACACCAGCGGAGTGTGGTAGACTACAGCGCAACAGAGCTGCGTCAGGGCTTAGTTACAGCCGCACAGGGATAGAACCATGTCAGACCCCCACGCCATCTGTACAGATTTTAGCGCCCACTTTGCGCTGCGCCCGCGCATCCTCGTGCGCGCCCCCGGACGTGTCAACCTGATCGGCGAGCATACCGACTATAACGAGGGCTTCGTCTTACCCATGGCGATTGACCGCGCCACCTATGTGGCAGCTCGCGGTCGCCCCGATCAGACCATACGGATCTATAGTAGCCAGTTTGCCCAAGAAGATCAGTTCAGCCTGCACGGGATCGAGCGCCACCCGAATAGCACCTGGCCCAACTATGTGCGCGGGGTGATCAAGGGCTTACTCGCCCGCGACCTGCCGATGATCGGGGCTGATCTGCTGATCAGCAGCGATGTACCGATTGGAAGTGGCCTCTCTTCATCGGCGGCGCTAGAGGTAGCGGTCGGCTATGCACTACAGGTGCTCAACAACATCAATCTCCTCGGCGAAGAGTTGGCGCTACTGGCCCAGGGAGCCGAAAATAGCTTTGTCGGCGTGCAGTGTGGAATCATGGATCAGTTTGTAGCCGCGTTAGGCCGCGCCAACCACGCCCTGCTGATTGATTGCCGCGATCTCAGCTACCGCCCGATCCCCATCTCGCCCGATGTGCGCGTGATCGTCTGCGATAGCGGCGTGCATCATGATCTGGCCGACTCGGCCTATAATGAGCGCCGCGCCACCTGCAATACCGCCGTGCGCCTGCTCAAGACGCGCATCCCACGCCTCAGTGCCCTGCGCGACCTGCGTCCGGCGGATCTGGAATCCCATGCCGATCTGCTGCCACCCGACGTTTATATGCGTGTCCGCCATGTGGTGACGGAGAACCAGCGCACGCTCGATGCCGCTGCCGCACTTGAACAGGCTGATCTGGCGACCTTTGGCCAGTTGATGAACGAGTCCCATCGCAGTATGCGTGATGACTATGCGATCAGTACGCCTGAGATTGACCTGCTGTGTGACCTTGCCCACGCTGTGCCGGGCTGCTATGGCTCGCGCCTCACTGGCGGCGGCTTCGGGGGCAGTACGGTCAGCCTCGTCACACTCTCAGCAGTCGAGGCGTTTACGCAGCAGGTTGCGCAGGGCTACCAGGCCCAGACGGGCCGTGAACCCACTATTCTTGTCTGTCGTCCATCCGAAGGGGTCGGGAGACTTATGTAGGGAACTGCTCCTAGGTTTTGACGCAAAGACGCCAAGGCGCAAAGCCTTTCCTATAGACCCTCATCAAAACCTTTGCGTCTTTGCGCCTTGGCGTCAACACGAGGCTTCGGTTTACCCCAAGTTATAGGTCAACTCCATCATGAAACCACATCTCTTTGAACCGCTCTCACACGCGCTCCTGCCCACGGTTCTCGGTGTCACCCGTACCAGCCTGTTACGCCTCGGCGTCAGCGAGCATGATCGCACACTGCATGGCATCCCCGTCCACTACTACCACCATCCCGGTACGCCCGGCAGTGATCCGCACATGCCGATCCTGCTCATCCACGGCATCGCCGACAATGCGCTCACCTGGGCCTTCACCATCCACGGCTTAGCCAAGATCGGCCCAGTCTACGCGATAGATCTGCCCGGTTTTGGGCTGAGTGGCTACCCCAAGGGCCGCCGCTACGCCACGCTCCATGAGCATGTCGCGGTCGTCCAAGCGATGATCCGCGAGGTGATCGGGCATCCCACCCTACTCGTCGGCAACTCCCTGGGTGGCTGGATCAGTACGCGCTTGGCCCTCGCCACCCCCGATCTGAGCACCGGCGTCATCATGCTCGATCCGGGCGGCGCGATGCTCGATGGGCACCCCTCGTGGCAACCCTTCATTGATACCGTTGCCGTCCCCGATCTGCGCACCGTGCGCACCATCTTCCGCCAGATGTTCGGCAGCCCGCCACTGATTATGGCGCTCTATCTGGGCCAGCGCGGCTTCCAAACGCTCTTCCTCCGCGATCCGGTAACCCAGTTTGTCGCGTCGGCCAGCGAGGATGACTTCTTTCGGCCCGCAGAGTTGCAGCAACTCCAGATCCCGGTGGGGTTGGTGTGGGGTATGACGGATCAGTTTCTTCCCACTGGCTCGTTCGAGTTCTTCCGCGATCACCTACCCTCGCCCAGCCTGCTCACCCTGCGCGGCTGTGGCCACCTGCCGCAACGCGAACGCCCGCTTCAGGTGGTGCGCTTTGTGCGCCAGTTTGTGGCCGAACGGGTATGCGCATCCAAAGCAGCACGCACATGCAACTGTTCACATGTGGAGTAAACAGAAGCCTTTCATTGACGCCAAGGCGCAAAGGTTGCGATTGGAACCTCTCGTGAGGACTTTGCGCCTTGGCGTCTTTGCGTCAAAACCGGGATGCTCGGAGAAGTGTGAACAATTACACTCACATAACCCGCATCAGGAGATACGATCCCACTGCACGCGGCGGAGTTGGGCGCGGATACGCGCCATCAACTCATCGGTGCGGAAGGGCCGCTGCACGTAGTCATCGGCACCGAGTTCGAGGGTTGTAACGAGGAGCGGATCATTACGCGCTGGCCCCAGCACAATGATCGCGGTACTGGTGCGCTCGCGGAGGCTGCGGAAGTCGGGCAACTCGTTCTTGGAAGGTAGATCAACCAGCAGCAGATCAATATGCGGCCCAACCGTTGCCAGTGTGGACAGAGAGCCAACGCTCGTTTCCACAACATAACCCTGCTCAAGCAGAATCGGTATGAGGTACTCCTCTACCCGATTGCCGAGGCTGGCAACTAAGATCGTGTAGACAAGGGCCATAGCATCTGCCCCTGGGCCTCCGTGGGCCGAATAGTTGATCGCATGCGTTCCAAGATCGTAGCCCTATTGTACACGCAATGATCAAGCCTTTTGGCGTTGCGGGATAACATTTTTTTAACCAACACCATTTCAAGGGGCGGGTGTCACCCCAGGGGTGCTGCTAGGCACCACACAGGCAGCCGGCGTACTCGGTACGACCAGCACCTGATCATAGTCGAGCAGACCCAAAAACTTTTGCAACGCCACTTCCGCCGCCTCGGTAGCACGGATCAGTACGCCATCCTCACAGGCAGCTTGGAGGATGCGTTGTTCCGCCTCCTGGCGCGCCAAAGTCTCCAAGTTGTTATTTTCGGGTGCCAACCAGCCGCGATCTCGGCTATAAACACGGGTCTTGCTATTATCGAGGATGGCACTCAGGATCTGTGCCGGAGGGAGTTGGAGGGTAATCGTGCGCCCATCGGGCGAGATCGTAATGGCATTCTCACTGAGTTGGCTCAGATCAATCCCAGCGATGACCTCGCCATGCGCAATCAGCAGCAACGCATCGCTGGCAACCCAATTGCCAATCCAGGGGATACTACTCTCCTGGCGCACATCAATCACCTGCTCCACCGTATACCTGGTGGTCTCTAGGCGGCTGAGTTGCTGAATGCGCCGCACCACCGCAGTGCCACTCTGGATGACCGGGGTAGGAGTGATGATGATCGTACTGAAGTTGGGCATGCTGGGCAAGAAGCGCGCAATCCCGCCCACCTGATTGAACACCAAGGCCAGAACGAGCAGGGTGGCCAACCCACCGATGATCACATACAGCAACGGGGCCAGACAGCCTCCACCGCCGCCCGACCTGCGTCGCACCGGGGTTGCGCGGCTGAAGGTGCGGGGCACATCGTCGTCCGCGTCGGGCAGATGATCATACGCATAATCCTCGTCAATCTCCTCACCCCGCGCCTTGCGTAGCCGCTGCTGCATCATATTTTCGCGCTGGCGCTGCCCACTTGGTTCCTGGCTCATACTTTTGCTCCAGTATGAATCGCGGCGGCTCCCAAACCTACCAATTCGTAGCTAACATGCTGCCAGCCCACCGCCCGCATCATGGCGGCGAGTTGTTCAGGTGGCGGAAAGTTGCGGGCTGATTGGGGGAGGTAGGTGTAGGCGCTGCGATCACCACCGAGGAGTTGTCCTATCCAGGGTACCACACCTTCAAAATAGATGCGATGCCCAAAACGGAAGATCGGGTTGCGCGGGCGCGCCACTTCGAGGCATGCCAGCATTGCGCCCGGACGCGCCACCCGATACATCTCGGCCAATGCAACATGGATGTCGGTGACGTTGCGCAACATAAACCCGGTAGTGATCGCATCGAAGCTGTTGTCGGGGAAGGGCAGACTGAGCGCATCCGCTCCCACAAATCCGGCGCGCCCCTGCGCCGCAAGATCATCAATCTTGGGCTGGCCAGCCGCCATCATCGCGACGGTGAAATCGGCCCCCACCGCCAAACCATCACGCACCCAGGCCGCCAGTTCAGGCAGAAAATCACCAGTACCGGTACCCACATCGAGCGCGTTACCCCCAACAGGTGGCGCGATCATTGCGACCATCTGACGCCGCCAACCCTGATCCATACCGAAGGTCATCACCCGATTGACACGATCATAGCCGGGGGCGATACGCGCAAACATCCGCTCAACATAAGTTGCCTTTTCGGACAGTTCTGGTAACACGCTCACAGGTAGCTCCTTATCCCACAAACCAGCCCCGCAGTTCAGTTGTTGTGCGCGCCGCACCCAGCGCCACCATCAGTTTGATACGCGCCTTGGGGCCACTGAGGTGCTGCGCAAAGAGTACCCCCAGGCGGCGCAGATCGTGAAAAGCTCCCACATACCCAAACTCATCGCCCAAGCCGCCCGCCGCACACCGGGTGGTCACCAGCACCATGGTGCGCTGGTGCAGCGCCTCGGTGATCAGCGGGAGCCACCAGGGTGGCAGACGCCCCCCGCCGAGCGCCTCGATCACGATTCCAGCCACACCATCTTCAATACTGTGGCGCAGTTGGCGCACGTCGGCACCCTGAGTGACGCGAATCAGATCAACCATCTCTTCTATCCGCTGGCAGGCGATGTGTTGGCGCAGGAACGGGCGTTGCTGCACCACCACCCGTTCGCCCTCAATCCAACCCAGCGGGCCACTACCGGGCGACTCGAAACTCGTCAGCATCTGGCTATGGATCTGCTGCACGGTGGTTGCCGCGTGGAAGGCTTCGCCAAAGAGCGCCATCACCCCCAGATCGTAGGCTTCGGGCGCGGCGGCCAAGCGGATCGCGTTGGCCAGATTGACCACCCCATCATAGCCGGGGCTGGCCGAACTGCGCATCGCCCCCGTCAGTACAACCGGCTTACTCAGGTTGAGGGTCAGATCGAGCAGGTAGGCTGTCTCTTCTAGCGTATCCGGGCCATGAATCACAACCGCCCCATCGAAATCGGGGTTTGCGAGCAGCGTCTCGATCCGCTGGGATAATTCAAGCGCATGGATGGGAGTAACATGGCTGCTGGGCAGGTTGGCAAACTCCTCAAAGACGAGATCAATCCCCTGGCGGGGCAAGAGCGCCAGAAAGTCCTCGCCCTTCAGCGCCGGAGTCGCCCCACCAACAACTGGGCCGCGCCGGGCACCGATAGCACCGCCGGTGGTGATCACAACAATCCGTTTCATGGAATTTCTCTCCGATCACTCCTACCTGCGCCGAGCAACCCAAAAGATGCGCTGACTACGTGGCTCTGGTGGGCTGAGGGTAAAGCTATCATACCGCGCTTCAATCTGCAATCCGGCCCGAAGCATCAGATCCTCAACCAACTCTGGTGGGTAGGCCCGTTCCACATGCACCTCATCGAAACGCTCATACCCTTGGGTGTCATCACCAACAAAACCGGTCAGCACCATGGTAGAGGTAGCATTCCAACGATCAAAGTAACTCTGTTCCACCTGCACAAAGCCGTCCTGCTCGCGTACCGCACACGCGCCCCACTCAAACTCCAAAAAGTGGCGCGTGTTCATATCGCCCACAAACAGGCCACCCGGTACCAACACATCGGCTATCGCCCGAAAGCACTCCAGCAGATCGATCTCGCTGGTCAGGTAGTTCAGGCTATCATAGGTACACGTGGCAAGATCGAAGCTGGCGCTGGGCAGGCTATGCGTGGCGTAACGCATATCCTCAACCACAAAGCCGACACTCCCGTTGAGTTGCACTCCGGCTATTTTGGCTTGAGCCTGACGTATCATCGCGGGTGAGCGATCCAGCCCGATCACATGCCAGCCCTGATCGGCCATCTCTATCGCCAAGGTGCCGGTGCCACATGCCAGATCGAGCATGCGCCGCCCAGCGACCGGGTGGTGGGCCAGGATCTCGGCCAAGTAGGTGGTGACGAGAAGCGCAAACCGTACCTGACCACTAACATCATAGAGCGCCGCGTAGCGATCATAGATCATGTGCGCCTCTCTTCAGACGCAATATCTTGCGTCTCTATTCCCCACGCCGCGCTGGGTAGGCCACGCCAACTGCCGTGGTGGCTTGGCGCGCCGCTGGGGTGCCCGTGTCACCACAGTAGGGGCAGGTGGTCCACGTCAGATCAACCACCCGCGAACAGACCTCGCAGCGACGACGCAGCGCGGTGGTGCAATGCGGGCAGAGAATGAAGTCGGGTTCTATCGGGCGCTGACACTCCGGGCAGACAAACTTGTCTTCGATGTCGTTGCGCAGGTACTCCTCTTCCAACGAACGCTCATACTTCTCGGCCAGAGTTTGGGGAGGACGCAGAATCATGTGCAGGGGAATCCCGGCAAACGGTAGCAGCAAGACCATCCCCACCGCCAAGACTTGCACCGAAACATCCTCGCTGCGTTGGCGAATGTCGCGGTAAGTCCACAACACCGAGGCTGCCCAGAGCAGAATCAGATAGGCTCCGAGCAGAACCCCTAGCACCATCAGCAACGGTATAACATTAGCGAGTAGATTCTGAATAGCTTCCATAGATCTCCACGCTACAAGCGGGTTGACTCAGCCTTCAGCACAAAGACCGTCGCGCCACCCACCTGCACTTCCAAGGGTGCGGGCGGATAGAACTCACCCGATTCCGCAATCGGCGGCATCGGCGAGACATAGCGGGTGCGGGTTGAACAGTGTTCACGCACCGTCTTGATCACGATATTGACTTGCGTATCTTCGACACTGATCAGCAGCGTGACATTCCCCTCACGCAAGAAGCCACCTTGGCTACTCAGCTTCGTAACCCGAAACCCCTGTTCGGTGAGCGCATCAACCAGGCTACCCGCATCCTGGTATTGGACAACCGCAAGGATCAATTTCATTGTGATTCTCCCAGACGAACGACTCGTTTGAGTAGCGGCGCAACTTCCTGGGCAATCTGTTCGGCCAAGTTGGGGATGGGTTGTTCGGCTGGAATAGTCCGCCAGCGCTGCGGCTCTTTTCGGATCAGATCGGCGAACCCCGCCGCCACCCGTTGGTGGTAGGCCAGATCGCGCGCGTCGAGGCGGTTCCACTCCACCGGAGTTGTCAGGGTACTGCCAGGGGTGTTCTGCTCGGCGCGTTCTTTAGCCAGATGCTTACGGCGCAACCCCTCTTCCACCGGCAGATCGAGGTAGAAGGTCAGGTCGGGTTGGAGGCCACCCGTGGCCACCGTGGTGATCGCCTGGAGTTCGTCCAGATCGCGGCCCAACCCGTAGCCCTGGTAAGCGAAGGTCGAGTCGGCATAGCGGTCACACAACACAATCCCGCCCGTACCGAGGTAGGGTCGGATCAGTTCGCTCACCAACTGGGCGCGTGCCGCCGAAAAGAGCAACGTCTCGGTGGTAGGAGCCATCTCGGTATGACGCAGATCCATCACGATACGGCGGATCAGTTCACTGATCCGCGTACCACCCGGCTCGCGGGTGAGAATGACCGGGTAGCCCAAGGCTTGCAACCGCTCGTAGAGCAAACGCGCCTGGGTGCTTTTGCCACTGCCCTCGGAACCCTCAAATGTGATGAAGAGACTCATAGTACTCTCTTATCGGTAGATCTTCACCCGCCGGTTGGGATCATCGCCGCGACTCTCCGAGCGCAGATTGTAGCGGTCGGCCATCTGGTGCTGAAGACGGCGGATGTAGCTGCTGCGCGGAGCCAATTCAACCGCATTGCGCTCACCGCTCATCACCTGGTTGATCGCGCTCTCCAACTCAACCATCGCATCTTCGATCACCTCGGAACCGTTGCTGCGCGGACTCTCGCCATCACCGCGCTCATCGTCATCGGCCAGCCGCAGGTTGAAGACCTGCGCCAACTGGCGCTCCATCTGGGTGATGGTATTGTTGCGCAACACATAGACTGGCACGCCATGTTCTTCGGCCTGCTTGAGCCGCTGGCCACTCTGGCGGTAGTAGTTCTTGAGCGTCATCACCAGCGTGGCGTCCTTCATATCGCGCACAATCACCGCCGGGACGCGCAACCGCTCAATCGCGGTCTCCAGGCGATTGCGGCTGACCCCAAAAGGGAAGATGCGCTGAGTTGGCCCACTCGCGGTTCCACTCGCGGCCCCTCCGCGCTCACGGCGCGAACCAGCGAAGCGTTCGCTGCCACCACTGCCACTCCGATCACCACCGCCACTCCGATCACCACCGCCACCGCCAACACGGGTCGGGCCAATCCGACGCCCCAGCGCAGGTGCATTGATCAACTCGCGCTGCACCGTCTCGACATGCACCACCCCATCGGCATCACGCGAACGTAGCTCGGCGGGTGGGTCCTCGCCGCGCAGGATCGCGTCTACCGCTGCGGCCACGTCATCATAGACAGTGACACTATCCCAACTCTCGATCTCGATCAGAATATCGAAGGTCGGCGGCGCTTTGCGCTCCAACACCGTCTTCTGGGTACCCCGACGGCGCGCCTCTTCGTCACCCAGCGTCACCGCCTGAATACCACCCACCAGATCCGAGAGGGTCGGATTGATCATCAGATTATCGAGCGTATTCCCGTGGGCGGTACCCACCAACTGCACGCCACGTTCAGCAATCGTGCGCGCCGCCATCGCCTCAAGCTCGGTACCGATCTCATCAATCACGATCACCTCAGGCATGTGGTTCTCCACTGCCTCGATCATGACCGCGTGCTGTTCAGCGGGGCGCGGCACCTGCATCCGCCGGGCGCGCCCAATACCGGGGTGGGGAATATCACCATCGCCCGCAATCTCGTTGGAGGTATCCACAATCACCACCCGCTTGCGGAACTCCTCGGCCAAAACGCGCGCCGTCTCGCGCAACAGCGTCGTCTTGCCCGTCCCCGGCTTACCGAGCAACAAGATACTCTTGCCAGTCTCAACCAGATCGCGAATAATCGCCACCGTGCCAAAGATCGCCCGCCCAACGCGGCAGGTGAGGCCAATCACCATGCCACGCCGATTACGGATCGCCGAGATACGGTGCAGAGTACGCGGGATACCAGCGCGATTATCTTCACCAAATGCGCCGATCCGCTCGATCACATAATCAATCTCATCCTGCGTCACCTCGCGGTCACTCAGGAAGCGTTCCTCATTGCGGTAGCGCGCTTCGGGCAAACGCCCCAGATCCATCACAATCTCCAAGAGATCATCGGGATCAGCCACGCCATCCTGAAGAGCAGCCGTAACATGCGGGGGCAGAGCCGCGAGCAGAAGATCTATATTATTGGTCACATCAGCACGCTCGGACATAGATTTATCGATCCTCCCTTGCCGTGGAGATACGCGGTGCCGTCACCCGTGGTTCAAACCCCGGCTCAAACGGAGCAGCGAGGAGTGAGCGGCGCACCGCAACGACCATATTCTTCACCAACAGTGCCTGTTCGCCAATCGGCTGGAAGCCGAGCGACTGACAGGGCAGCAACAGATCTTCCTGGTATTCACGCAGCACCAGATAGATCGGGCGGGTATCGCTCAGTTGCGCCAAACCAAAGCGCACCACATCCACCACCTGTTCGCGCATATCAGGCCGAATGAGCAGACTAAAGACATGCCCAGAGACACCACTAGTGAGGCGCAGATAGGCATGCAGATCATCATCGGGGCCAAGCACCCACGCCACACGGCGTTGCGAGCCAAACTGCTGCGGAATAGGAATCGCCCAGTGGCGCACATTGCGCGCCTCGGCATACTGCACCAAGTGGGGTGTCACCGCCCCATAGAGCTTATGAATCGCCCAAGAATCCCGGCGCGACTGCATGCGCATCGGGGCCAGTGTGGTGCGCTGATCCCAATCGAGGCCAGAGAGGTGCAGCAGGGTCTTGTGGGTATAGGCTTGAAAACCGAGCTGGCGGAAGATCTCACGAACCTCGGTATATTGGCTAGGGGAAGCCGCATAGAGCCGCTGGATGTGGTTATACCCGGCGTGAATACAGAGCTGTTCGAGCAGGCTAAACCAGAGATCATAATCACTCGGCAGGCGTGCGGTGCGCGGGCCAAAAGCACCCAAATAGACAATATCCTGTTCGGGCCGCCCACTGCGCCCACACGCCTGCACAAAAGCCGTCGTCCCCCGTTCGTGCGTCACCAACGTCGTCCGGTCACGCCCATTCCCTGCCAACAGACAACGCAAGGCAAACCAGGTCGGGCGGTGTACCTGAGCCAGGAGTTCATCAGTATAGAGAACCACCTGGTTGCGCGGCTTGCGGCGTAGCCACCAGAGGTCAGCAGGGGTAACAGAGCGGATCATAGTTGTGATTTGTAGATGCGCGATATTCGATTAGAGTGAACGTAACGCCCACGATAATCCAACATCTGCCATGATCTACAACTCCAAAAAGTAGCGATGCACCCGGTCATCGCTCGTTAGTTCGGGGTGGAAGGTGGTAGCCAGCAAGCGGCCTTGCTGGGCGGCGACGATAGCCCCGCTGGGGAGGGTCGCTAATGCAGTGACCGCTGGGCCAATCGTTTCGATCTGTGGTGCGCGAATAAAGACTCCTGGAAGCGGAATCTCGCCCAACACCGGCATCGCCAAGGGCTGCTCAAAACTATCCAACTGCGAGCCATAGGCATTGCGGCGTACCGCCATATCCATGAGTTCAAGCACAGGCTGACCGCCCTGCTTCGCATCAAGGATGGTACGAGCCAGCAGAATCGCCCCTGCACACGTCCCCCAGATAGCCAGATCATGACCAGCGCGGGCGCGGATCGGCTCCACCAGATCATAGAGCGCCAAGAGGCGACCAATGGTGGTACTCTCGCCTCCCGGAATGATCAAGCGGTTCACCTCAGCCAGATGCTTGGGCAGCCGCACCTCAACCGGACGCACCCCTAAGCGCAGAAGAACCGCGCTATGTTCCTGAATATCGCCCTGAAGGGCCAAAATACCAACACTCATACGTCTTTGTTATTGTCGCTGGGTGTTGCGGAGCGATAGCCCCCAACACCCAACGGCATCCTCTACCAGCCACGCTTGGCCATCAACTGCTCCGCCGGGATCTGATCAATATTGATGCCGACCATCGGCTCACCCAAGCCTCGGCTCACCTTGGCGATGATCTCCGGATCATTGTAGTGGGTCGTGGCCTCAACAATCGCACGGGCGCGGCGCGCAGGGTCGCCACTCTTGAAGATGCCCGACCCGACAAAGACACCCTCGACACCCAACTGCATCATCAGCGCGGCATCGGCGGGGGTCGCGATACCACCCGCAGCAAAGTTGACGACGGGCAGTTTACCCAACTCAGCCACCTGCTTGACCAGTTCATAAGGCGCTTGGAGGTTCTTCGCGGCGGTGAAGAGCTCATCCTCGTCCATGCTCTGAAGGCGGCGGATGTCACCCTGCACGGTGCGGAAGTGGCGCACCGCCTCAACCACATTGCCGGTTCCAGCTTCACCCTTCGTGCGCAACATCGCGGCACCCTCGGCGATACGGCGCAGCGCCTCGCCCAGATTACGGCAACCACACACAAAGGGAATCTTAAACTTATGCTTATTGATGTGGTGCTCCTCATCGGCGGGAGTCAGCACCTCACTCTCATCAATATAGTCAATCCCCAGCGCCTCGATCACCTGTGCCTCAACAAAGTGACCAATACGCGCCTTCGCCATCACCGGAATGGTTACTGCGGCCTTAATCGCCGAGATCAGCTCCGGGTCACTCATTCGCGCCACGCCGCCCTGGGCACGAATATCCGCCGGGACCCGCTCTAGCGCCATGACCGCCACAGCGCCCGCTTCCTCGGCAATCCGCGCCTGCTCCGGGGTGACCACATCCATGATCACGCCACCCTTGAGCATCTGCGCTAGGCCTACCTTCGTTGTCCAGGTAGACGTTTCCATGCTATACACCTCGCCCTTAGGTTCTAAAACCACCAATTAGAAAGGATACACGATCATTTTACCATAGGGTAAGGGCAAAGCCCATGGGGCGTAGCCCCAAACCCCCATGTTGGTGTATGTTTGGCGGCTACGCCACCAAACATACACCAAATAAAGATCTTCGGGGGCGGCTGTGCCGCCCCCGAACCTCCACCCAAGGTGGATGTTGCCCATGCTCCATCGCTACCCTTATGGTATTATGTATTGTCTTTCGCCATGATTCAGGAGGGGGTAGGGTGCGTAGCTGGAAGTTTTGGATCGGCCTCTTCATCAGTATCTTTTTTCTCAGCATCGCGCTGCGCGGCCTCGATCTGAGTAACTTCTGGGAGACCCTGCGCCATGCCAACTATTGGTGGTTACTACCGGGGGTTGGCATCTATACCGTGGTGGTCTGGGTGCGCACATGGCGCTGGCGCTCGATGCTGGCGCATATCCAACTCATCCCCACACGACGGCTCTTCCCGGTAGTGGTGATCGGCTATATGGGGAATAACGTCTATCCGGCGCGGGCCGGTGAGGTATTGCGCAGCTACGTGCTACGCCGCAAAGAGGGCATCCCGATGAGTGCCTCGCTGGCAACCGTGGTGCTGGAGCGGCTCTTCGATGGCTTGGTGATGCTGCTCTTTGTCTTTGCAACGCTGCCCTTCGCTCCGCTTCCACCCGCCTACCGCTGGATGGTGATTGGCTTTAGCATTCTCTTTGCGGTGGCATTGGCCGCCTTTATGCTCTTAGCGGCCCAACCGGAACGCATGAGTCGCCTCTATACGTGGGCAGTTGATACCTTCCTGCCTGCCAAGCTCCGTCCGCGTGTGCATGGCATCTTCGACCGCTTCATCATCGGGTTGCAGTCACTGCGTAGCCCCCGCGAACTGCTGATCATCTTTCTCACCTCAACCCTGATCTGGCTGGGCGAGACACTCAAATACTGGTTTGTGATGCATGCCTTCCCCTTCGAGGTCTCCTTCCCAGTCCTCATGCTGATGACGGCGGTGGTCAACCTCTTTACCACCATCCCCTCCTCACCGGGCTATGTCGGCACCTTCGATGCCCCCGGTATTGCGGTTCTGACACAGTTTGGAGTACCCCAGGCTATCGCCACGGGCTACACCCTGGTGCTGCATGTCGCGCTCTGGCTGCCGATCACCCTGCTTGGTGCCGCGTATATGCTCCACGAAAGCGTGGGCTGGCGCGATATGGCGCGTGCCGCCGCGATGAAGGAACATCCCACTGAACTTGCCGAGCCTGAAGCCGAACGCGACGATGTTGCCGCAGGAGTCTCCTCGTGAAGATAGCAATTGTTGGCGCTGGAATTACGGGTCTCACCGCCGCCTACGATCTGGCCCAGTGCGGCCACCAAGTGCGGGTGATTGAATCGGATGCGGTGGCGGGAGGTTTGGCGGCGGGGTTCCGCGATCCACGCTGGGAGTGGCCGCTGGAGCGCTTCTACCACCACATCTTTCAGACCGATGCGGCAATCATCAAGCTGACCGAGGAGATTGGCTTTAGCCACCAGCTCTTCTTCCGTAGCGCGGTAACAGCGCAGTGGTGGGAAGGGCGGCCCCACGCCCTGGATGGAGTGTTGCCGGTGTTGCGCTTCCCCGGCATCCCCTTTCCCGACCGGGTACGCTTTGGGGCAGCCATCGCCTACCTCAAGTATGTCACCAATAACTGGCGCAGCCTGGAACGTACCACCGCCGCGCAGTGGACGCAGCGTTGGATGGGCAACCCGGCCTACACGACCCTCATCCGACCCTTGTTGGAGGGCAAATTCGGCCCGCATGCCGATCAGGTCAATATGGCCTGGCTCTGGTCGCGCTTCAAGGCGCGCAGCTTCAAGTTGGGCTACTACGAAGGTGGCTTCCAGGGATTTGTGGATGCACTCCAGCGAGCGGTGGAGGCACGCGGCGTTCAGGTAGACCTCAAGACCCCGGCGAGTGCCGCACGCCAGCGCGAGGATGGACGCTGGGAACTGATCACGCCGGGAAAGCCTGCCGAGGTGTATGATCGCCTGTTGATGACCGGATCACCGCAACTGCTCAGCCAACTCGTACCGCAACTACCCGCCAGCTACCTGGGCCAACTCAAGCAACTCCGCTCGATGGGCGCGGTGGTACTCACCCTCGCGCTGCGCAAAAAACTGCTCGACAAGGTCTATTGGCTGATGCCCCCCAAGAGCGACTTCCCCTTCCTGGCGCTCGTGGAGCACACCAACTTCATTGATGCCAGCCACTATGGCGGCGACCACCTCGTCTACTGTGGCGACTACCTCGATCCCGATCACGAGTTCTTCCGGCTCAGCGAGGATGAACTGCTCCAGCGCTTCCTACCCTACCTCAAGCGCATCAACCCAGCCTTTGAGCCGAGTTGGGTACGTACCCACTGGCTGCACCGCGAAGCCTACGCCCAACCGATTGCGCCGATCAACCAGAGCCACAACATCCCGCCCTTCGCCACACCCCTGAACGGACTCTACTGGGCCAGCATGAGCCAAGTCTACCCCTGGGATCGCGGCACCAACTTCGCGGTGGATTTAGGGCGGCGCGTCGCGGCGGAGATGGGGTAAAGTAACTGTTCACACTTCTCCTAGCTTCCAGTTTTTGACGCAAAGACGCAGAGGCGCAAAGCCTGCAACAAAACCTTTGCGTCCTTGCGCCTTTGCGTCAATACGAGATTTCTTTTACCCCAAGTGTGAATAGTTACGGGGTAAATCCCGTTTGACCACCGCGTATCCGGCTGGTATAATGATGTTTCGGTACCAATTGGTTGTTCCGACAGCCACCTGTCGCCTTGCCAGGAAGATCAGGGCAGCAGCACCTCAGCCGACGCAACGGTAAATCCACATCATTCGTTCACACCTCTACCCATGCGAGGCATCAGTGCTGTATTTATGATGACAAAGGAGTCGTGCTATTAGAGATCGGTTTCGCATCAACAACCGCATTCGCGCGCGTGAGGTTCGCCTGATCGACGAGAATGGGACACAGGTCGGTATCGTCTCGGTACGCGAAGCTGTTGGCCTCGCAGAAGAGCGTGGCCTGGATCTTGTTGAAGTGGCGCCCAACGCTGTGCCACCTGTCTGCCGTCTGCTCGACTATGGCAAGTTCCGCTACGAGCAGAGCAAGAAGGAACGCGAGGCTCGCAAGAATCAGAAGCAGGCCGAGCTGAAGCAGATCCGTCTGATGCCCAAGACCGACGATCACGATCTTGAGGTCAAGGCCAATCAGGCACGTCGCTTCCTCCTTACCGGAGACAAGGTGAAGTTCAATGTGCGCTTCCGTGGGCGTGAAATGGCGCACCCGGATATCGGTCGCAAGATGCTTGAGCAGATTGCTGAGCAGTTGCGCGATATTTCGGTGATCGAACAGAAGCCGCTCATGGAGGGCCGCGTGCTCTCGCTGCTGCTTGCGCCAACCGCGAAGGTGCTCAAGGCCGCCCAGTTGGCACAAAAGGCCCATTCGCAGCCAGCGAAGCCAGCGAAGTCCGCTGCGGCGAGTGTGGCAACCCCAAGCGACACGCCGCTTGATGAGGACGAGGAGCTTGACGACGACGAGCTTGATGACGAGGAATTCGACGACGACGAGCTTGATGATGAAGAGCTTGACGATGAGGAATTCGACGACGATGAGCTTGATGACGACGAGCTTGATGACGAGAAGAAGTAGTACCCTACAGGAACTTCCATGCCTAAGATGAAGACCCACAAGGGGGCCAAGCGCCGCTTTAAGATCACGGCGACTGGTAAGGTGATGCAGCAGCAGGGTATTCGCGGCAACAAGCGCCGCCGCCCCAAGCGTGCCCAGCGCAAGTATGGTAAAGATCAGCCGATGTCGCTGACCAGCAGTAGCCACCTTGAGAAGGCATTGCCCTACGGTTTGAAGTAGGTTGTATCGCGTCGGATAAACAGAGAGTGGACGACCCGGCGCTTGCCGTGGTCTACCTTATGCGCTCAGGCGTAGCTCAGGGTTCGGTTTGCCACCCCCTGGCCTGCCTATTCTTTTGGAGGATCGTCTACTATGGCTCGTGTTAAGCGTGGCATGATGGCGCGCAAGCGTCACAGCAAGCTACTTGATCAGGCGAAGGGCTTCCGTGGAAGCCGCTCACGCCACTATCGCGTCGCCCACGAGGCGGTGTTGCACGCCCTCGCCTATGCCTACCGTGACCGACGCAACCGCAAGCGCGATTTTCGTCGGCTCTGGATTCAGCGTATCAATGCGGCGGCACGCCTCAATGGTACCACCTACAGCCGCTTGATCAGTGGGCTGAAGAATGCCGGAATCAACCTGGATCGCAAGATCCTGGCTGATATTGCGGTGCGCGATGCGAAGGCGTTTAGCGAGATTGTTGCGGCGGCGACGCCTAAGGCGTAAGTGTTGCAGCGCATTGGGGCAACGCCCCAAACCCCATTTTGGTTGCTCTGTGGCGGCTTCGCCGCCACAGAGCAACCAAAAAAGATCTTCGGGGGCGACTTGTCGCCCCCAAACCCCCACCATGGTGATGCGTGATCACGAGTACCCACAATGCCCACGTCAAATACCTGCGCTCGCTCTGCGCCGATCCGCGTGATCGCCGCCGTGAGCGCAGTTTTGTGATCGAAGGCGTGCGCCTCGTGGCCCACGCCCTCGCGACGAGTGCGGATCTGCGGGTGGTGCTCTACAACCCCGATTCTTTACGCGCTACCCCGGCAGGTTCGGCACTCCTCGACCAACTCCTCAGCCGCCCCGGCTGCTTCGCGGCCAATGCGGTGGCGATCAATGCCGCCACTGATACCCGCAATCCGCAGGGGGTGGTCGCGGCAGTGACGTGGCCTAACCTAGTTCCCCAACCCGGCCTGCGCCTCGTGCTGGATGGCCTCCAAGACCCCGGCAACCTGGGGACGCTGCTCCGTTCCGCTGAGGCATCGGGGGTTGGGTTGGTGCTGTGTGCGCCCGGCTGCGCCGATCCGTTTGCCCCCAAGGTGATGCGGGCGGCTATGGGTGCCCACTTCAGTTTGCCCATGCGCCACGACCTGAGTTGGGATGAGATCGGGGCTGAGGTGGCCGATCTGCCGGTAGTCTATGCGGCGGCGGCGGATGCAGCCATGCCCTACGACCAAGCCGATTGGAACCAGCCAGCGGCACTGATCATCGGCTCCGAGGCGCACGGGTTGAGCGCAGCCGGGATGACGCTGGCCACCCAGTATTTGGCGATCCCCATGCAGGGGCGAGCCGAGTCGCTCAATGCGGCGGTGGCGGGGAGTATTATGCTCTTCGAGGCGTTGCGCCAACGGGGTGGGAGGTAGTCACCTCCGGTGGGAGTCCGGGGGCGGTTACGCGTCTTCTTGCGCCCTGGTTGTTGACCGCAGAGGACGCAGAGGAACGCAGAGGAAGAACCAGAGGTCATAACCACAGGTAGCGCGAAACCCATCCCTCTGCGTACCTCTGTGTCCTCTGCGGTTGATAGCGTAGCCCCAAAGATTTTACCCATACCCTGGGGTGATCGCGTATAATGGCGGCGGCCCGCGAAACATCGCTTGCATGGAACCATATCTTATGATGACACCAACTGATGAGTTGAGTACCCTTGAAGCCCAGGCCGGGGTTGATCTGGCGAGTGTGGCCGATCTGGCTGGTCTGGCCGAGTGGAAGAGCCGCTATACCGGCAAGTCGGGGGCGCTGACGCGGGCGCTGCGCAGTATGGGGAGTGTTCCCGCCGAGCAGCGCCCGGAGCATGGCCGCCGCCTCAATGCGCTGCGCGAACGCCTAGAGGCTGCCTTTGACGAGGCAGAAGCGCGGCTCAAAGCGGCAGCGCAGGCCGCCGAACTAGCCGCCGATCAGATTGATGTGACCATGCCCGGCCACGCGCCGGCGCTCGGTCATCTGCATCTGACCACCCAAGTCTTACGTCAAGTTGAGCAAATCTTCGCCGAGATGGGCTTCCAGGTGTGGGAGAGTCCAGAGGTGGAGTTTGATGACCTCAACTTCAGCCAACTGAACTTCCCTAGCGACCACCCAGCGCGGGATATGCAGGACACCTTCTATGTCGAGATGCCGCCAGAGGCTCCCGATGTGTTGCTGCGCACCCACACCTCGCCCGGCCAGATGCACGCCATGCGTCGCTACGCGCCCGAACCGTTGCGCGTGCTGCTGCCCGGCAAGGTCTACCGCAACGAGCAGATTACGGCGCGCAGCGAGATGATGTTCCACCAGTTCGAGTTCCTTGCGGTGGGGCACCACATCACCATGGCCGATCTGCGTGGCACGCTGAGCTTCTTCGCCGAGCGGATGTATGGCCCCGGCACCAAGGTGCGCCTGCGCCCCAGCTACTTTCCCTTCACCGAGCCGAGTGCCGAGATGGATGTGAGTTGCTTCCTCTGCGCAGGCAAGGGCTGCCGCATCTGCAAGCACACCGGCTGGCTAGAGATTGGGGGCTGTGGGATGGTGCATCCCAATGTGCTAACCAATGGCGGCTACAACCCGGACATCTTCAGCGGCTTTGCGGGTGGCTTCGGCCCGGAGCGGATTGCGATGCTCAAGTATGGGATTGACGACATCCGCAACTTCTACTCCGGCGATGTGCGTTTTGTGCAGCAGTTTGGTTGATGCGCGAGGAGCATGTGCGCTTCGCCACGTCTGGCCCGATTGCGGGCCTGTTGCTCATCTTCATTGCCCTCGCGTGGATCTATAACCTGAGCATCCCGCTGGGCGAGGGGCCGGACGAACCCGGCCACCTCGCCTATGGACTCTTCCTCGTCCGCGAACACCGACTCCCCGTGCAGCGCGCCACCCAGGCCGAGAGCGATGTCCCCGGCGAGGGCCACCAACCACCCCTGGCGTACCTACTCACCACCCCGGCGTTGATGTGGCTACCAGCAGAGCAGCAGCACCTCGCGCTACGCGCCAACCCCGATTTCATCTGGGCAGGCGGGAATCAGGCGGCGGCGTTCGTGCATGTTCCCCAGACCACATGGCCGGAACAGGCATGGGCGTGGCGGCTGGCGCGGCTGGCCTCAACCCTCGCAGGCGCGTGTACCGTCCTCTGCACCTACCTCGCGACACGCCAGATCTGGCCGGGGGAGCGCAGCACGCCGCTGCTGGCAGCGGCATGTGTGGCCTTCAACCCGCAGTTTCTCTTCATCGCGGCGCTGGTGAGTAACGATGCGCTCCTGGCCGCGCTGAGTGCGGCGGTGTTGTGGATCTGTCTGCGGGTAGTGCGGGCTGCCGAACCTAGCCGCGTAACCGCGTTTCTTCTGCTGGGTCTGCTCTTTGGCCTCGCGCTGCTCACCAAACAGAGCGCCCTGCTACTCGGCCCGCTGCTGCTCTGGGCTACGTGGCGCAATGCTAGCTTCCAGATGTTGACGCCAAGACGCCAAGGCGCAAAGCCTGCAACAAAACCTTTGCGTCTTGGCGCCTTGGCGTCAATGAGAAGCGTTCTTTACGCCAAGTGTGAACAGTTACACTGGTGGCGCATGGTGCGCAATAGCATCGCGTGGGCTGGAACGGCGCTGCTGGTGGCGGGCGGATGGTACTGGCGTAACCAGCAACTCTACGGCGACCCCTTTGCGGCGGCGCTCTTCCGCAGCCATTTTGCGAGTCAACCCTTCGCCTGGGGCGACCCGGCCGCGTGGTCGGGGGGCTTGAGCCAACTGGTTGGCTCCTTCTGGGCACGTTTTGGCTGGATGAATATCCACCCGCCCGACTGGGCGCTCTGGTTTTACTGGGGCGTCATGGGCCTGGGGCTACTCGGCTGGCTGCTCCCCAGCCGCAAACCGGCCTCGCGGCTGTGGGCTGGCCCGCGCATCCTCTTGGGGATGAGCGCGGTCTGGGTGCTCAGTTTCGTGGCCACCACGGGCTTGGTGGCGTGGCAAGGGCGGCTGCTCTTCCCCGCGCTGGCGGCGGTGGGCATCGGGCTGGCCGGGGGCATGGCGCGAACCCGTGTGGCCTGGGGGGTGGTGGCGATCATGCTGGGCATAGCGATCTCTATGCCCTATATGGTGATTGGGGTGGGGTATTAGGTGTACTCATCCTGTACCGCTAAAAAACGCTGCACGGCTCAGTATACCGCTCCGCATCGGGGCGCGGCGCAACCTCATGGCGGAGGTGGCACATCGCCGAGTGCCCCGATCATCCCGTAGGGGCGATGCGTCGCCCCTACGCTTCCCATAAGAATCTGCTTGACTTTGTAACCACCCCGTGCCATTATAGGACTTGTAGCATATAGTACAAGTCCTATAATGGCACGGGGTGGTTTATGTCGCTTGAGCACGCTATTCTTGGTTTTTTAAATGCTCACCCTTATTCGGGGTATAACTTGAAGAAGATCTTTGACGCCTCGGTGCGCCATTTTTGGCCCGCCGACCAAAGCCAGATCTATCGCACACTTACTCGGATGAATGAAAAAGGGTGGGTCGAAATCGAAGTTGTCCGACAAGAATCGCGCCCGGATCGTAAGGAATACTCTATTACACCCATGGGGCGTGATGAATTGCGCAGATGGTTGCTTTCACCGTTGCCGCCTGAAGATAATCGTAGCGCCGATATGATTCAGGTTTTCTTCGCTGGGCAGTTTTCAAATAATGAAGTGTTGGCTATGTTTGAGCGCGTGGCCGCCCAGATGCGGACCGGTCTTGAGCGTTACGCTCAAATTCCACGCGAGATCGAAGCCTATGACGAATATACCACCTCTCCGCGTGAGTTTTTCTTTGGGATGTTGACCCTCGATATTGGTATCCATAGCCTCAAATCAAACCTCGCGTTTGTTGAGAATCTCATTGAACGTATTCGTCATGGGGAAATCCCTGAGAACTAACACGGAGTTCAACATGTTGCGTCAATTACCCACACGCCAACGTATCCGCAAGGGAATAGTCATTATCGCATTCCTCTCCTTCCCACTTACGATGAACTTTCTCTCACCCTACGTTATTATTGACGGAGCGATGAATGGCATTGTCAACGGCAGCCTGATACTCTTTGGCTTGATGTTCCTGGCATCGCTCTTTTTGGGGCGTGCATGGTGCGGCTGGGTCTGCCCCGGTGCGGGGATGGAGGAGATCGTTGAGCCAATCAATAGGAGTGCTGTTAACCGCCGTAAACTCGATTGGATCAAATGGCTGATCTGGATTCCGTGGATCAGTCTGATCGTCTTCCTTGTCTTTCAATCAGGGGGCTACCACGCCGTCAACATGCTTCACTTGACAGTAGATGGTATCTCCGTTTCAGGTTCACCGGATCGTCCGATCATTTTTGCTTATCTTATCTACTATATCGTGATCGGTCTTTTTATTGGTCTGGCCATCATCGTTGGGCGGCGTGCTGCTTGTCATACTATCTGCTGGATGGCTCCCTTCATGATGATTGGGCGTTGGATCCGTAACCGTTTTGGTTGGCCATCGCTACGGCTTGTTGCTAACGCTTCGGCGTGTACCGATTGTAAGATCTGTACGCGACTCTGCCCGATGAGCCTTGATGTTCATACGATGGTGCTGGCGGAACAGATGGAACATAGCGAATGTATCCTGTGCGGCACCTGCGTCGATCACTGCGGAAAGGATGCAATTCGCTTTTCATTCAGTTCTCAGAACGTAGGTAAGCACGCTCTTCATACAGGAGATCAATGATGCCAGAGAAGAAATACGCTCCCTTTCAAGTCCTGATGCACAAAATCGGCTCTTCAACGCCAGGAGCATGGCTCTATGCGCGCACCTTGCATATTTCTGACGGTATCGTCTTACGCTTGTCGGGCGGTCGGATGACCATGACGAGTTTGCTATCGGGGTTGCCCGTTGTTATCGTGACCACCACGGGGGCGAAGAGTGGATTAGCGCGCACCGTTCCGCTCCTCTGTATCCGTGACGAAGATAATCCGGCCAATTTCGCGATCATTGCGACCAATTGGGGGCAGAAACGCTACCCGGCATGGTATTTCAACTTGAAGGCTAACCCACAGGCGACATGTTCGATAGCCGGAAAGGTGGCGACGTATCTAGCCCATGAAGCTGCCGATGAGGAGTATACGCGGTTTTGGGACTATGCCGTACATACGTATAGAGGCTATCCGCTCTATAAGCAACGGATTCATGGGCGAAAAATCCCCATTATGGTTATGACGATGGTTGATCAAAGAAGCTAGATGTTCAGACCGTATCCGTCGTCGCTCTGGGTACCGTACCACCCTTTGCGCCCCAGCACGGCAGGACGCAACGCGCACTCGGCGACGGCGTTTGGTTGGCTCGATGCCATCCACCTCCACGAACGTCGAGAGCGCATCCCACAGGCAAATCAGTTCGCCACACATGCTGCTGAAAGGACGCGATTCGCTTTTCATTCCGTTAACGAACGTGCTAGAATAGACCATAGATACAAAAGGTTGCTACACCAGTACATTTGCTAGGGGTGACAATGACTGTAACACTTTCCGATGAAACCCGACTCAAGGCACTTCTTAAAGAAGCCTTGGTTGAAGTACTTGAACAACGGCGGGAGTGGTTCTCAATGCTATTGGCCGAAGCGCTCGAAGATAGCGCATTCGTGCAGGCAATTAAAGAAGGGGAAGCGACCGAAATCGTCGGTCGGGATGAAATCTTTGCACTCTTAGGAGCTAAGCGGTGAAGCTCATCTTCCGTCGAAGTTTTGCGAAAGATCTGAAGAAGATCCGCAAGAACACGCTGCGCCAAGAGGTTCAAACGGTGCTAGAACAGATCGAACAAAGTACCTCCTTGCACGACATCCCAAATCTCAAACATTTGACGAATGAAGGTCCATATTATCGTATTCGCATCGGTGATTATCGGCTCGGTCTGTTGGTCGAAGATGAGACCATAACCATCGTGCGATTCCTCCATCGTCGTGATATCTATCGTTACTTTCCATAAACAAGGTAACTCTTCACACTTGGGGTAAAAGACGATGCTGGGTACGCGGACGAGACGCCCGTGTACCTAGGAGAAGTGTGAATAGTTACGAAACAAAACCCCGCTCCTCAAGTGCCGCCAGAAAACGCTGGTATGGTGCGCTATAACGCTCCGCATCGGGGCGCGGCGCAACCTCATGGCGGAGGTGGCACATCGCCTGGGTGGCCGCGCTCAACCCTGGGTAGGCCAGCGCCGCCGCCGCGATGATCGCGGCCCCAAAGGCGGCCTCGACCTCCGCCGGGACAAGGAGCGTGCGCCCCAGGATGTCGGCGCGGATCTGCAACCAGACCGGGCTGCGCGCCCCGCCTCCGGCAGTTCGGATTGGCCCGACCACCGCGTAACCGAGCTGTCTGAAGGTGGCATACGCCAGCCGCTCCAGATAGGCTACGCCCTCTAGGATGGCGGTGTACTCGGCAATAGGATCGTCGGCGTTGGCCCCGCTCAGAAAGCCGCGTGCCTGGGGATTCACAAAGGGGAAGCGTTCGCCCTGGCCCTGGAGTGGGTAGCAGATGGCGCTGCCGGGGCTACGCACGAGTGCCTGGGCATCCAGCGCGGCCAGATCGGCCTTGGGGAAACGCGCCACCAAGGCGGCTCCGCCAGTGCTGCTGGCCGCCCCCGGCAACCAATGGCCCTCTGGGTGGCGGTGGGCATACACCCGCCCCTGCGGGTCGTGCGGCAGATCGGCGCTCACGCCCTTAAAGACGAGTGTGGTGCCGAGGACACTCAACCACTGGCCGGGTTGCACCGCGCCACCCGCGATCTGGGCCGCGCAACCATCGCTCATGCCCGCCACCACCAGCGCACTGCGCGGCAGCCCGGTGCTGAGGGCAGCCACCGGGGTGATCGGGCCAATCGGGGTGCCGGGGGCAACCACATGCGGCAACTTGGCCAGCGGCAGATCGAGGTCGGCCAGTAGATCACGCGGCCAATCCAGGTTGAGCAGGTCATAGCCGCTCTTGAGCGCGTGGCTCCAATCACTGGTGCCATAGTCGCCACACAGCCCGCCCACGATCACGTCGGCGGCGTGGGCCACATAGCGCGCTGCCGATAACTCGGCGCGGGCATGGCGCTGGAGCCAGAGCAGTTTGGGTAGGCCAAAGGAAGCATCGAAGCGGTAGCCAAGGCGCTCGCGCAACTCCACCGCGCACTGGTTCAGTTCGTTGGCCTCGGCTACTGCGCGCTGGTCGCGGTACATGATCGCCGGGCCAAGTGGCTGGCCCTGGGCATCGAGCAGACAGAGCGTGCCGGAGGTCGCCGTGACTGCCAGGGCCGCAATATGTTCCGCCTGCGCCCCCAATGTTTGCGTCACCTGACGCAGACAGCTACACGCCGCCGTCCACCACTCGGTCGGATTCTGTTCGACCCGCCCATCCGGGTGGGTGTGGGTACTCAGCGGGGCGCTGGCGCGCGCCACAACCGCCCCGGCCACATCGGCGACCATGACCCGTACTCCCTGGGTGCCGACATCTATCCCGGCGAAGAGCATGGCTACCTCCTGCATGTTCTGTAACTGTTCACACTTCTCCTAGCCTCGTAACTGTTCACACTTCTCCTAGCTTCCAGTTTTTGACGCAAAGACGCAGAGGCGCAAAGCCTGCAACAAAACCTTTGCGTCCTTGCGCCTTTGCGTCAATACGAGATTTCTTTTACCCCAAGTGTGAATAGTTACCTAGCCTCCAGGTTTTGACGCCAAGACGCAAAGGCGAAAAGCCTGCAACAACCCTTTGCGTCAAAACGAGGTTTCTTTTACCCCAAGTGTGAATAGTTACCATGTTCTATGTTTTTGACGCCAAGGCACAAAGGTTTTGTAAGCCATGGTTCGTCGTCACGTGGCGACGAACCATGGCTTACCCTAAAAAATCTGCGTAATCTGCGTAATCTGCGGACACTCTACCGCCCCAAGCGCTCCAACAACGTACAATAGGCCGCCTGCCCCTTGCGGAAGCTACTCAGACGCAAGAACTCATCCGGTGAGTGGATGTTCTCATCATCCAAACCGAAGGCAAAGCTGGCGGTATAGGCTCCCAGGTGGCGCTGGAAGAGGCTGCACACCGGGATGGAGCCACCAGTACGCACATAGAAGGGTTCCACTCCGTAGATCTCGCGCAGCACCTCACACACTACCGCATTGCCCGGCTCATCTTCGGGAACCAGGTAGGGGTAGGCGCGGAAGGCCAGCGGCTTCACACTAACCGTCACGCCCGGTATGACCTGGCGGCTGATATGATCCATAAGCAGATCAACGATCTGGGTCGGATTCTGATCGGCCACCAGGCGGCAGGTGATCTTAGCGTGGGCCTCGCTGGGCAGCACCGTCTTGACCCCCTCGCCCTGAAAACCGCCCCAGATACCATTCACCTCCAGCGTTGGGCGTGCCCAGATCCACTCACGCGGGGTATACCCGGCCTCACCAAAGAAGCCCGGTACCTCTAGGCTGGTCTTCTCGGCTGCTGCATCGAAGGGCACCTGGGCAATGCGCTCTCGATCCTGGGCACTGAGCGGACGCACCTGATCATAGAACCCCGGCACGGTGACACGGCCATCGGCAGCGTGCAACCCGGCAATGATCGTCGCCAGGGCGTGGATGGGGTTCTGCACCATACCGCCATACATCCCCGAATGCAGATCGGCCTTGGCCGCCTTGACATCAATCTGTACCCCGCAGCCGCCGCGCAAGCCGACCAACACCAAGGGCTGATCCTCAGCCCACTGGCCGCCATCGGAACTCAGCACCATATCGCAGGCCAGCAGATCGGTATGTTTGGGGACGAAATCCCCCAACTGCGGACTGCCAATCTCCTCCTGGCCTTCAAAGAAGAACTTCAGATTGACCGGCAATGCCCCCTGGCTCTTCAGCAGCGCCTCGACCGCCAAGATCGGCACGAGCATATTACCCTTATCGTCACTGGCCCCGCGTGCATAGACGCGCTCCGCACGCACCTCCGGCGCAAAGGGCGGGCTCGTCCAGAGATCATACGGGTCTGCCGGTTGCACATCAAAGTGGCCATAGATCATCACCGTAGGCTTACCGGGGGCGTGGAGCCAATCGGCGTAGACCACCGGGTGGCCGCCGGTGGCGAGGATCTGCACATGCTCCATACCCGCCGCCGTCACCCGTGCCGCCACCCACTCGGCGGCACGCTGCACATCGGCGGCATGCTCGGAGAGCGCCGAGATACTGGGGATACGCAAGAAGTCGAGCAATTCTTCTAGAAAACGGGGCTGATTCTGCTCAAGATAGGTATTCCAAGTTCCCATAACTGATGTGACTCCTGTACAATAGAAAGATCACGGATGTGACCACAGTATACAGGAGCATGGCTATGTCTGACCTTCAAGAGCTGAGCGGAAACCCCGATCAGCCGCAAACTGCCGATCTGGTACGGCAGACAGCGGTGATTGCGGCGCTCGCCACGACCATCACGATTAACACACTGGCCAACACACTGCCGCTGAACAACCAGAGCACTGCCGAGATCTCGGCACGCTACCCGCTCAAGATCACCCCTCCGGGCTATGTCTTTAGCATCTGGGCGCTGATCTATAGTGGGCTGGTCGGCTATGGTGTCTACCAAGCCCTCCCTGGCCAGCGCACCAACCCACGTCTGCGCAAGATCGGATGGCTCTTTGTACTGAGCTGTATGGCCAATGTCACCTGGATCTACCTCTGGCACTACAACCGCCAGCGCCTGAGCGTGGGCGCGATCATCGGCATGTTGCTGGCCCTGATCGGCATCAATCGGCATCTGGGCAAGCCGCTCCAGGGTACATGGGGCGAGAAGCTGATGGTACGCATGCCCTTCAGCATCTACCTGGGCTGGATCAGCATCGCCACTCTGGTCAACATCTCGGTGGTGTTGTACGACATTGGCTGGGACAGCCTGGGCCTCGATCCTGATGTCTGGACGACCGGGCTGATCGGGACGGGCACGGCCCTCGGCGCGGGCATGGGTGCGCTGCGTGGCGACGCCACCTACCCGCTGGTGATGGCGTGGGCCTTCAACGGCATCGCCCAGAAACAGGCCGATAGTGCGCTCATTTCGGGTGCGGCACGTGCCGGTACGCTGACCTCGATCCTCAGCGCAATTGTCGGGATCTGGCGAGGTCGCTAGGTATGCAGCAGCAGATCAAGCTGGGGGCTATCATTCTCATTGGGCTAAGCCTGATCATTGGGATGGTGTTACTCGTGGTCATAAGGGGTAACACCATTCCGGCCAGCCCACCGGTGGCGCAACCGAGCATTCATGCAGATAGCCCCGTAGAGAGCGAACTACGCATACGGGGCGAACAACTCTTCAACAACCTGGGCTGTGCGGCCTGCCACCAAGAGCATGGCGCGGGCCTCGGCCCGCGCCTGCACGGCCTCTACGACCGTCAAGTATCCCTCGCGGATGGCAGTGATATACTCGCCGATGACGCCTACCTCTACGAGTCGATCCTCAACCCAGCCGCCAAAGTAGTGAAGAGCTACAACCCGATCATGCCCGCCTACGAAGGCCAACTCAAGGAAGATGAGGTACGCCAGTTGATCGCGTACCTCAAGTCGTTGGCGGAGTGACCCGCATCACATAGGGGTCACTCCGTCGGCGATGAGCCGCAGCTACATTGGATCATGGCGATCAAGGATCACCTTGGGCGGAATCCCCTCAATAGGCAGTGTAAAGCGAAAGATCGCGCCACCATCGGGCCGATTCTCGGCCCAAATCTGGCCACCGTGGGCATCAACCATCCCCTTACAAATCGCAAGACCAAGCCCTACGTTCCCCCGTCCGCTATCAGCACCACCTCGATAGAACTTATCAAAGACGCGCTGCTCATCACCAGGAGTAAGTCCGCGCCCTTGATCAGCCACCGAAACCTCCACCAAGGTGGTTCCTGTGGCTATACGCGGGCAAATACAGCGTGCTTGCAAATGAATCGGAGTACCGGGTGGCGTATGCTGCACCGCATTTTCTAACAGATTGACCAACACCTGTTCAATCAGCAGGGTATCAAGGGGTATCAGTGGCAGATCAGCGGGAAGATCGATCATCAGCGCATGGTTTCCTGGCAATACCGCTTGGGCCGGAAGACCGCCGGCAACCCGTTCGACAGCAACCCCCACCACCTCTTCAAGCGATTGCCACTCTTTACGAATCCGCACAGCACCAGCCTCCAAGCGGGTCATCTCCAACAGATTATTGAGCAGGCGATTGAGGCGGTGAGCTTCATCATGGGCCGTCTGGATCATCTCCATGCGGGCGTGCATATCAAATGTAGCATTCTCTTGGGTCAGACTAGTGAGTACACCGGTAATGATTGCCAGGGGTGTTCGCAAATCATGAGAGACCGAAGAGAGCAATGCAACCCGCAGCCGTTCCGTTTCAGCGGTAAGCGTGGCATGCTCTGCTTCAACTGCGAGACGAACCCGTTCAAGCGCAAGTGCGGTCTGACTAACAAATGCTTCGAGAAGATGAATCTGTTCGGGGTTGAGCAACCAATTGCGTTGGCGTGGCCGCACGCCTAGCACGCCCACAATCTGTTGGGAGCCGCTGAGTGGAAAATAGAGACCTTCGGCGCTTGGCAGGGTATTGGTACCCAAACCCGCACACTCTTTATGATCAGCCACCCACTGAGCTACTGCCTGTTCAGAAGCACTTAACCCGAAGATCTGGTTTGTATTGATATGTTGTGCCCATCCACTGCAATCACCCCATGGACGTAACACACCATCACTACCAGGAAGCATCACCACCACTTGGCTTTCAAAGACACTATAAATATGGCGCACGGCAACGCCCAACAAGTTTTCGAGACCCCGGATGCTGGCAAACTCACGACTCAGGGCGTACAGAGCAGCAGTACGGCGCTCACGCTGGCGGGCGGCATCAGCCTGTTGGCGAAAGCGCACCGTCAGATTGCTGACCACAAGGCCAACCACCAACATCACTGTGAACGTGATCAGATAGCGTACATCGGTAAATGTGAAGGTTAGGCGGGGATGGACAAAGAAAAAGTTGAAACTCAAAACACTCAGGATTGCTGCTAACGCCGAAGGGCCACGTCCACCTGCAAGAGCGACACCGAGGACACCAAGAAGATAGACCATAATCACATTTGCTTCACCAATACCGACGTTATCAATCACCAACGCAAAGGCCGTACAGAACGCCACCAGCAACGGCGCAGCAGCGTAGGTTTGCCAAGGGCTCGTAACTTCCAATGCTGCACGGAGTGGTGGTTCCGTATCATGAGAATCGCCCGACACCGCATAGACATCAATAACACCACTTCGGCGCAACAGATCATCTGCGACCGAGCCAGAGATCATATCTTGCCAACGCGGGCGTTCAGGTTTACCGATCACAATTTTAGAAATATTACGCACCCGCGCATACGCAAGTAGTTCATCGGCTACATTCGTTGCACTCAAAGAGACCGTCTCGGCACCCAATTGTTCAGCCAAACGCAATGTTTCCACTACTCGTTCACGATCCACCTCACTACGACGCAATTCAGCGGGTGTCTCAACAAACGCAACGATCCATTCAGCACGCAAACCAGCCGCCATCCGCCGCGCTGCCCGTACCAGACGCGGTGCCGAAGGGCTAGAACTGATACCAACCAACAATCTAAGCGTTGTCGGCCAGGGTGTACTAATCGCATTATCCCGCCGATACACCTCCATTTGTGCATCCACACGATCAGCGGTGCGACGTAGCGCCAATTCGCGCAGAGCAATCAGATTGCCTTTACGAAAGAAGTTGCTCATCGCTCGCTCTGCATGCTGCGGAAGGTAGACCTTTCCTTCACGCAGGCGTTGAAGCAGGTCGTCAACGGGAACATCAATAAGTTTCACCTCATCAGCCTGTTCAACTATACTATCGGGCACCGTCTCACGCACGATCACTCCCGTGATCTGGGTGACAACATCATTGAGGCTCTCAAGATGCTGAACATTGACGGTGGTATAGACATCAATACCGGCAGCAAGAAGCTCCTGGACATCCTGCCAACGCTTGGGATGGCGCGTACCTGAAGCGTTGGTATGAGCAAGTTCATCTACGAGGATGAGACGCGGATGCCGTGCAAGGGCGCGATCAAGATCGAACTCGCGCAGGGTCACCCCTCGATAGGGTATCTCTTGTTGGGCAAGCACTTCGAGACCATCAAGCAAGGACAGAGTCTCTTTACGTCCGTGTGTCTCAATAACTCCAGCGACAACATCAACGCCCTCAGCCTTACGGATGTGGCCTGCCTCTAACATCGCAAAGGTCTTGCCAACTCCGGGTGCAGATCCAAAAAACACCGTCAGGCGACCACGCGCCTTGGCCGCCTCTTCGGCACGCACGCGGGCCAACAATGCTTCAGGATCAGGCCGCATCTGCTCGCTTATGGTACGCATATTTTTTTGTTCCATAACCCCTACTATGCTGTATTTCTGAAGTCATTGTACACGAATATATACTGAAATATCATAATATATATATAATTTTTACACTGTAGTCATATTTTATACGCCATTTTTATACTCAATACCTCTACAATATTGCTACCATCGTGAGCCACTATTGGGGAGGAGGTAGACAATGGATATGATCTATCTGGGGTTAACGCTGCTCTTTTTTAGCTTGACATGGGGACTGATCGAATACAGCAACCACTTAATGGGGAGAAAATAAGATGTCTCTGCTCTACCTCGTCAGTGCGCTGGTAACCCTAGCCCTGATGATCTACCTCTTTATTGCGCTGCTCAACCCGGAGAACTTCTGATGAACACACAAGGGTGGCTCCAAGTCAGCCTCTATCTGGGTGTCTTACTCGTGTTAGCCAAACCACTTGGATGGTATATGGCACGCGTGTACGCAGGAGAATCTGTTGGCCTGAATACCTTGCTGGCCCCCGTAGAGCGATCATGCTATCGCCTACTCGGTATTGATGAGCAGACCGAGCAGAGTTGGAAGGAATACGCGCTGGGCTTGGTGCTCTTCAACACGGTAGGGATGCTCATGGTATATGGGTTGCAGCGCCTACAAAGCAGCCTCCCACTCAACCCAGACAGATTGGCCGCCCCACTGCCGGATCTATCGTTCAATACCGCCGCATCGTTTATTTCCAATACCAACTGGCAGAGTTATGGTGGTGAGGTCACCATGAGCTACCTGACCCAGATGCTCGGCTTAAATGTTCAAAACTTCCTCTCGGCTGCAACCGGCATGGCGGTACTCATCGCCCTCATCCGTGGATTGCGTGCCCGTTCATCTGCGACCATCGGTATTTTTTGGGTTGACCTCATCCGTTCAATCCTCTACATCCTGCTGCCGCTGGCACTGATTCTGGCCTGTCTGCTCGTCTCACAAGGGGTTGTGCAGAGCTTCAGCCCCTCGATTGAGGTCGTACTACTTCAGAACACCATTGATACCGACGGTCATCTGGTCAGCACCCAAAACCTACCGCTAGGGCCTGCGGCCTCGCAGATTGCGATTAAACAGTTGGGAACGAACGGTGGGGGCTTCTTTAATGTCAATTCAGCCCACCCTTTTGAGAACCCAACCCCACTGAGCAACATGCTGGAGATGCTGGCTATTTTACTCATTCCGGTCGCACTCTGTTTCACCTTCGGAATCATGGTGAACGATCCCCGTCAGGGGCAGGCACTCCTGACGGTCATGATGGTCATTTTTATCCCATTACTCCTCTTTGGTGTGATCCAAGAGCAAGCGGGAACCCCACAACTTGCCGCATTGGGCATCGATCTCGGCGCGAGCGACATGCAGGCTGGGGGCAACATGGAAGGCAAGGAGACGCGCTTTGGGGTCGTGAATTCGGCATTGTGGGCCGCAGCCACAACGGCAGCCTCCAACGGTTCGGTCAATTCGATGCATGACAGCTATACCCCACTAGGTGGGTTGGTTCCCCTCTTCCTGATCCAACTTGGTGAGATCATCTTCGGGGGGGTTGGTTCGGGCCTGTATGGAATGCTTATCTTCGCCCTCATCACGGTCTTTATTGCCGGTTTGATGGTAGGGCGTACCCCTGAGTACCTGGGCAAGAAGATTGAGGCATTTGAGATCAAGATGGCAGCGTTAGTTCTGCTCATCCCCTGCATTGTCGTTCTCTGCTTCACGGCCCTGGCGGTGACAACACCCTGGGGTAAAGGCGCACTCTACGCGACAAACATTGAATATACCAGCATCGCGAATCCAGGTCCACATGGGTTTAGTGAAGTATTGTATGCCTACAGTTCGATGGGCAACAATAATGGTTCAGCTTTTGCAGGGTTAGGGGCCAACAATCCCTTCTATAACACCACTGGTGGCCTCGCTATGCTGATCGCACGTTTCTGGATCATTGTGCCAGTACTCGCGATTGCCGGATCGCTGGCAGCCAAAAAGACCGTTCCCAGTGGCCCCGGTACACTCCCCACCCACACTCCGCTCTTTATGACCATGCTGGTAGGCGTCGTGATCATTGTCGGAGTGCTGACCTTCATTCCCGCACTGGCCCTTGGTCCAATCATCGAGCACCTCATGATGCTCGGCATATAAAGAGGAGGGGTGATCAGATCATGGCACTGCACACACCAGTACAACACGTGTTTGATCCCAGCATTGTGCGCCAAGCTATCCGCGATTCGTTCCTAAAACTCGATCCGCGTGTCCAGATCCGCAATCCAGTTATGTTTGTCGTACTCATCGGTGCGACTCTGACCAGCATACTCTGGATTCAAACCTTCTTTGGCGCGGATACGGCATCGGCCAGTTTCATTTTCACAATCAGTATATGGCTCTGGTTTACGACACTCTTTGCCAATTTCTCCGAAGCTATGGCTGAAGGGCGCGGAAAGGCTCAGGCGGATACCCTGCGTAAAGCGCGCCGCGATGTACAGGCGAAGAAACTCAAAGAGCCACGCTACGGTACACCCACGACTGCGGTATCATCGGGTAGCCTACGTGCGGGAGATGTCGTCCTCGTTGAAGTGGGTGACATTATTCCCTCGGATGGCGAGGTGATAGAAGGGGTCGCCTCGGTCAATGAGAGTGCGATCACCGGCGAATCGGCTCCGGTCATCCGCGAAAGCGGCGGAGATCGTTCGGCTGTTACCGGAGGCACTACGGTTCTTAGTGACTGGTTGGTGATCCGGATTACGGCAAATCCGGGCGAAACCTTTCTTGATCATATGATCAGTATGGTTGAGGGAGCCAAACGCCAAAAGACTCCCAACGAGATCGCCCTAAACATCTTACTCGCCGCACTCACCATCATCTTTCTGCTCGTCACCGCAACCCTGCTACCCTTCTCGCTCTTTGCAATCACCGCGAACGGCAGCGGCACACCCATCACCATCACCATCACCATCTTGGTCGCCCTGTTGGTGTGCCTGATCCCTACCACCATTGGCGGGCTACTCTCGGCGATTGGTATTGCGGGGATGGATCGCATGATCCAGTCCAATGTGATCGCGCTGTCGGGGCAAGCAGTGGAGGCCGCTGGTGATGTGGATGTATTGCTCCTCGATAAGACGGGCACCATTACCCTGGGCAACCGTCAGGCGGTGGCGTTCTTACCAGCAACTGGAGTGAGCGAAGCCGATCTTGCCGATGCCGCCCAAATCGCGTCATTAGCCGACGAAACCCCCGAAGGTCGCAGTATTGTCGTCCTTGCCAAAGAGAAGTACGGTATCCGTGAACGCAGTATAGGCGAACTTCATGCCGAGTTTATTCCCTTTACGGCGCAAACCCGTATGAGTGGCGTAAACCTCAACGGAAGTTGTTTTCGCAAAGGTGCCTCCGATGCTATTCAGCGTTATGTTGAATCGCAAAACGGCCTCTTCCCGCATGATGTCCGCACCAGTGTAGAGACTATCGCTCGCCAGGGGAGTACGCCGCTTATTGTCACCGACCACACCAAGGTGTTGGGGGTGGTGGAACTCAAAGATATCGTTAAAGGTGGTATCAAGGAACGCTTCGCTGAGCTACGGCGTATGGGAATCAAGACCATCATGATCACTGGAGACAATCCGCTTACTGCGGCTGCGATTGCCGCCGAAGCCGGTGTTGATGACTTTCTTGCCGAAGCAACCCCCGAAGCCAAGCTCCATCTTATCCGCGAGTATCAGCGTACAGGCCGACTGGTTGCGATGACCGGGGATGGAACCAATGATGCGCCCGCTCTGGCGCAAGCAGATGTGGCAGTGGCCATGAACTCGGGGACACAGGCAGCCAAAGAGGCGGGAAACATGGTAGATCTGGATAGTAACCCTACCAAGTTGATCGAAATTGTCGAAATTGGCAAACAGATCTTGATCACCCGTGGCGCATTGACAACCTTCAGTATTGCGAATGATGTTGCCAAATATTTCGCCATCATCCCCGCCGCTTTTGCCACCACCTACCCACAACTCAATGTGCTCAATGTCATGGGCCTCAGTTCCCCTACCAATGCTATCGTCGCTGCGGTCATCTTCAATGCGATCATCATCCCACTTCTCATTCCTGTTGCACTGCGCGGCGTACAATACCGCGCTGGCGAGGCAACCACGTTACTTCAGCGCAACCTGCTCATCTATGGTTTGGGCGGTCTGATCGCACCATTCATTGGGATCAAGATCATCGATTTTATCCTCCCAATACTGGGCCTCAAATAGAGAATATGAGGCAAGATTAGGAACAGCCATGAACTCCATCGTCAGCCAAATTCGCCCTGCCGTGATCAGCCTGTTACTCCTAAGCCTGCTCACTGGTGGGCTGTACCCCTTGGTCGTTACGGGAATCGCTCAGGTGGCCTTTCCGTTTCAAGCCAACGGCTCCCTGATCGTTCACGACAACCAGATCCGTGGATCAGTATTGATTGGCCAAGACTTCAGTGATCCAGGTTATTTCTGGTCACGTCCATCGGCTACGGGGCAGCATCCCTACAATGCCTTCCATGCCGCAAGCCAAACCGGATCGGCGGGTTCAAACCTTGGGCCACTCAATCCAGTGCTGTACACCACCATCCAGGTGCGCATTGATGCGTTGCGGGTTGCTGATCCACAAGCAACCCCACCCTATCCTGCGGATCTTGTCACGACATCGGCAAGTGGGTTAGACCCCCACATCAGCCCAGCGGCGGCTGCATATCAGATCCGACGAGTTGCGCAGAATCGCGGTTTGAGTGAAGAACAGGTACAACAATTGGTGCTACAGTATACTGAAGGGCGTGATTTTAATCTCTTGGGAGAGCCAAGAGTGAATGTTGTACGCCTAAACTTGGCCCTTGATAGCATCGAGTAGTGGATAGAGAACCGACGTGAGTGATCGGCAACCAACCATTCTGGTCATCGAAGACGAACTCCAGATCCGGCGCTTCTTGCGTTCGCCACTCTATGAGCATGGCTACCACATGATCGAGGCAAGTACCGGTGATCAAGGGGTTCAACAGGCAGCTCAGCTTCAACCTGATGGTATCATCCTGGATTTGGGATTGCCAGATATGGACGGCCTCGAAGTGCTACGCCGCATCCGAAGCTGGTCATCCGTGCCGATTGTCATTCTTACCGCCCGTGGACACGAGCAGGAGAAGATCGCGCTCCTCGATGCAGGTGCGGATGATTACCTCACAAAGCCGTTTGGTATTGGTGAATTACTGGCACGCATTCGTGCTGCACTACGTCGTACATCAAGTATGCTGGCAGAACAAGCACCGATCATCGAATTTGGTGATATTAAGTTGGACATGGTGCATCGGCAGGTATGGCGCACCAATACACAGATCCATCTCACTCCGATTGAGTACAATCTGCTGGTTGTATTGGTGCGCAATCTGGGCCGGGTCGTGACTCAGCGCCAGTTACTCCAAGAGGTGTGGGGGCCAGAGTATATCGACTCGCCCCACTACCTCCGCATCTATATGCAGCACCTCCGCCATAAACTCGAAGCCGATCCAACCCGCCCGCGTTTCCTGCTTACCGAGTTGGGTGTTGGCTACCGCCTACGGGACGAAGATTAGCCCACACGATACCCAGCCTCTCACACGGTATACCCATCCAACGCCTGGGCCAGATCGGCGATCAGATCCACAGCATCCTCAACGCCACACGCGAAGCGCACGAGGTTGTCGTAGATCCCGACGGCGTTGCATTGCTCGGTAGTCATCTCGTAGTAACTAATGATCGCCGGTTGTTCGATCAGGCTCTCCACCCCACCCAGGCTAGGGGCGATGTAGGGAATCTTGACCAGATCGATCATGTGGGCGGTGGCCGCCAGATCACCCTCGATCTCGAACGAAACCACCCCACCAAAGCCGCGCATCTGGGCCGTGGCAACCGCATGATCGGGGTGGCTGGGGAGACCCGGATAGTGGACGTGGGTCACACGTGGGTGGCGCTCCAAGAACTGGGCCACCGCGAGGCCATTCTGGTTGTGGCGCTCCATGCGCAGGCCAAAGGTCTTGAGGCCACGCAGCAGCAGAAAGGCGCTCTGGGGATCACTGATCGCCCCCATGATCCCTTGCTCATGGCGCAGCGGCTGGATCAATTCCGGGGCACCAATCACCACCCCGGCCAGCAGATCGTTATGGCCACCCAAGTACTTGGTGCAGCTATGGACAACCAGATCAATGCCATATTCAAGTGGGCGCATGTTGTAGGGCGTGGCAAAAGTGGCATCAATCAGGGTCAAGATCTGGTGCTGGCGCGCCACCGCGACCACATCGGCCAGATTGGTCACGCGCAGATAGGGGTTCGTCGGTGCCTCACTGAGAATCAGGCTGGTCTGGCCGGGACGGATCGCGGCGGCGAGAGCCTCCGTATTACAGACCGGGATGACCGTATGTTCAATACCGAGGCGCACCAAGATCGTCTGTACAAACTGGCGGGTACGGCGGTAGCAATCATCGGTGAGGATGAGGTGGCCACCCGTCGGCACCAGCGCGAGGATGGTCGAGGTAATCGCATTCATGCCGGAGGGGCAGAGCAGGGCGGCGGCACCACCCTGAGGGGCTTCGAGAGCGGCCAGTTTGGCCTCGGCGGCGCGGATGGTGGGGTTGCCATAGCGACCATACTCATCGCGCACCACCCGACCAGCCTGGAGATCGATCACATCGGCACTCTTGGCGAAGGTGTAGGTCGAGGCATGCACGACCGCTGTGGTAATCGCGTCATGGGCGCGCTGACGTGGCTCACCCGCGTGGACAGCAGCCGTACTGGGGCCAAACTCAACAGACATAGGGGAACCTCGTAAACTTAGTGTGGATTATCAGGATTACAGGTCGGTGAAAAAGTTCATCTGCGCATTTGGGGTGGGAAGAAAGAGTAGCTTTTCAAGGCGATAACGCATCGCCTGACGCGAAACATCAAAAAGATTGGCCAGGTGATTGATGTTGACGCCGTCACGATAGACGGCTGCCTCAATCAAATGAGCAGGCATCAGAAGTTCAGCGGCAAATGTATTCGCCTCAATCTCACGGCGGCGCAGATCAAGATTTGCGGGTTTGCTGTTGTTTAGTCCTTTTGGTAATGTACATTCTGGTAGAGATAGATTCTGCGATACAATACCATCAAGCACACTCATACTCTCGGTACTACAATCATACTTCTGCTGGATTCCCTCAGCGATCACATGTAGCCGGTAATGACCTATTTCATGGGCAATGGTGAAACGCTGGCGTTGTGAATGATCGCTACGTCGTACCTCAATAATACGCTGTTCAGCATACAAACGCCCAGCTAAGGTTGATGGCAAATCACTTGTGGTATCAATGGCTAAGAGATAGAGCAGATCAGCAAGATCTTCGACTGCAATTGGCGGTTGGAGCGCACCAATCCGCGCTTCCCATGCGGCTAAGGTCTGGCGCGCCTCTTTAGCTGCAAATTCTGTCCAACGCATCATCCGCCCCTAGGGTTGTTCTTTTGAATTGGTATCAATCAGAATGGTACGCGCAAAAACGGTACCATGGCGTGGATTGCCGGCTTGCGTTGTAAAGCGTGCCAGCATCTTGAGGTATTCAGCCGACGCATTCAACGCTAGTGCAAGGTGCTCAATGAGACCGGTTGAGAACTTCCTTGGATCAAGCTTATTCAGTTCAAGATCACGCAGTTCTTGAACAGTCATACCTACTTTTTGTGCAAGGATACGCTGCGGAATATCGGATTCACGGCGCTGGGTCTGTACATAGTTCCCTAGAGTGGGAAATTGTTGTTCAGCAAGCCCTAGAATGATCGCGCAGCGGTGTGCCTTTTGCGAATCACGCTCGCCACACTGAAGGCGCTGAGTAAAAAGTGCGGCAAGATCGGGAGTCTCAGCAAATTCACGCAAGGCTTGCGCACGGCAGATGTCAGTATATGGGCAACGAAATGTCATGATTCTGCCTCCATTCCTAGCCAACGAGCAATCTGAAATGCCTGCCGCATCGCATGTTCACGATCCGTGAAGGATATTCCCAATCGTTGCATCTCTTCCATCACCTGCTCATGCAAGACGGTACGCTGGCCATTAAGTTCACGAATTTCATCAGTCTCTAGCATGCCCGATTGAATATCGTCAACAAGTTGCTGATATTCCCGGCACAAACTGATGAGGTAGTCGTAGGAAGGCATACAGAACAAACATCCTATAATATTAGGATAACATAGTCTGGAACGAATTTCAAGGGCATTGATAGCCCTATGAAGCGACTAGTGTACCATACACCGATATACCGTACAATATGCCCTAACAGAGTAACTGTTCACACTTGGGGTAAAAGAAATCTCGTATTGACGCAAAGGCGCAAGGACGCAAAGGTTGTATTGCAGGCTTTGCGCCTCTGCGTCTTTGCGTCAAAACCTGGAAGCTAGGAGGAGTGTGAACTCTTACCTAACAGAGCTACCATAGCAGCAGGGGGAGACGTGGCCGATCCGCATGAACTGAGCAATGCTGAGGCATTCACCCTGCTGACTCGGCTAATCAAAGAACTGAATAACGATCACTTATTAGATTCAGTATTAGATCTGATTTGTTATGAAGTAGCAGTAGCCTTTCAAACCATGGCCATCATCGGAGCCTATGATGAAGAGTGCCGGGTGATCCGCATGGTACGCAGTCGCGGCGCAGATCTGGCCCAGGTGGCGCAATTCATCCCCCCGCCCAGCCACCCCGCCCCTGCCCAACCCCAATACTCCCCACACATGCTCGGTCAGGTACATAGCATCGGTCTGTGGCATGACGGCATTCCCGTTGGGGCGCTCGTGCTGCTCAATCCGGCCCGCCAGCATCAGCACCTCCTCACCAGCATTGCCGATCTGACCAGCCAAGCGGTAGTGCATGCCATACGCCTCAGTCATGCCCGTTCGCGTAGTGAGGATCTGGAGGTGATTAATACGCTGGGGCGGGCCTTGGCCGAGACGCTCGATCTTGAGCGGATGTATCGGCTACTCTATGAGGTGGCCATGAAGTTGTTGCCCGATGTGGCCGGGGCAATCTTCTCGCTCTTTGATGCGACAACCCAGCAGATCCGCTGCGTCTTTGCGATTCTGGATGGTGAACAGATCGATCCGCGTGAGTTTCCCATCTTCACGCTGGCTCCGCCTGGAAAAGGTATTCAGAGCGACACCATCCACAAGCGCCAACCAATGATTGTGGGCAGCTTTGAGGAATTGAACCAGCGTTCCATCCAAGTCGTGGAGGTGGGAAGTGATGAGGGCGGGGTTGCCGAATCGATCCTCTATGTGCCCATGATCGCCCGTGAACAGGTGATTGGGGTACTTCAAGTGCAGAGCTTTAGCCCCGGCAGTTTTAGTATGGGCCACGCGGCGATGCTAGGTATGGCCGCGAACATTGCCGCCGTGGCCATCGAGAATGCCCGCTTGGTCAATGATCTGCAACACTCCAACCACGAGATCTTCGCCGCCTACAACAGCACCCTAGAGGGCTGGTCACGAGCACTCGACCTCCGCGATCAGGAGACGCAGGGGCATTCGCAGCGGGTGACGGAGATGACGGTGCGCATGGCGCGGGCTGCGGGAATGGGCGAGGAGGAGATCAACTATGCGCGATGGGGGGCACTGCTGCACGACATCGGCAAGATGGGGGTGCCTGACGCGATTCTACTCAAACCCGGCCCGCTCAGCGAGGAGGAGTGGGCCATCATGCGCATGCATCCCGTCTATGCCTACCAACTCCTGATGCCGATCAGTTTCTTGCATCCCGCGCTCGCCATCCCCTACTGCCACCACGAGCGTTGGGATGGTACGGGCTACCCACGTGGGTTGCGTGGAACCGAGATCCCACTTGCCGCACGGCTCTTCGCGGTGATTGACATCTGGGATGCGCTACGCTCGGATCGCCCCTACCGTCCTGCCTGGCCAGTCGAACGGGTACGCGACCACATCAACACCTTGGCCGGGAGCCACCTTGATCCAGAGGCGGTACGGATCTTCTTTCAGGTGATGGATGGTGGGTAGAGACGCAATATTTTGCGTCTCTACGATTGCGCATTGTGCCCCACCGCCTCAATCCGCTCGATCATCCCATCGCGTAGATGCACGATGCGGTCGGCAAAACTGGCCACACCCATATCATGGGTGACGAGCAGCATGGTCAGCCCCTCGTCACGCACAAGGCGCTGGAGAAGGCCCATAATCTCGCTCCCAGTGCGCGAGTCGAGGTTGCCAGTGGGTTCGTCGGCGAGGAGTAGGCGCGGACGGTTGGCCAGAGAGCGGGCGATGGCGACGCGCTGTTGTTCACCGCCGCTGAGTTCCGAGGGGCGATGATCGGCGCGGGCGGCCAAGCCGAGTTGATCGAGCAATGTGAGGGCACGCGCCTTGCGAGTGGCTAGCGGCGCACCGGCGAGCATGAGTGGTACGGCCACATTCTCCCATGCCGACTTGATCGGTAAGAGGTTGAAGCTCTGGAAGATAAAACCAAGCGTATCGCGGCGGTAGGCCACCAACTCGGCATCGCTACTGCGCCCCAACTCCAAACCATGCACCCACACCTCACCGGCACTAGGGCGCACCAAACCACCGATCAGGTGCAGCAGCGTACTCTTCCCGCTGCCACTCGGCCCCACCAGCGCCACGAACTCACCCGGCTGCACCGTCAGATCCACCCCACGCAGCGCGGCCACACTTGTCTTACCCATGGCGTAACTGCGGGCCAGAGCGCTGGTTGTGATCAAGGCAGTGGTCATAGAGACATCAATCCATTCATGTAGAAATTGGCACCAAGGGTAGCACTACCTTGAACATCGTACCACCATTGACCTGCGTTTCAACCGCAATCTGTCCGTTATGGGCCAGCACACACTCCCTGACGATACTCAGCCCTAAGCCGACACCCTTGATCTGTTTGGCATTCTTGGCGCGGTGGAAGGGTTCATAGAGATACGGGAGGCTTTCAGTAGGAATGCCGATGCCCTGATCATGGACTTCGAGCCAGATCTGATCATGGTGGAGAGAGAGATTGAGCCTAATTTCACTCCCGACTGGTGAGTACTTGATCGCATTGGCGATCAGGTTGGCCAAGATATGCCGCAAGAGCCGTGGATCAAGTTCGATTTGTTCAGGCAGGCTGTAGGTAAGACTGAAGATATGGGCATTCCGATCAATAAGCCGAAACTCCTCGATGATCTTCTCGACAAAGCTGAGCAAATCCATCATCTGAGGAGTACATGTGATGTGCCCTCCCTCCATTTCGGCAACGACCATCACCTCGTCCAACATCTGGAGCAGGATATAGACCGAACCAAAGATGCGATTCACATACTTCTGTTTGTGCGTCACATAGTGCTGTGGATCACTCATCTCATCTAACAACTCAGCCGAAGCCATGATCGCGGTAAGCGGATTGCGAAAATCGTGCGAGAACATCGCCACCAGACGCGACTTGAGCAGCCGCTGCTCGCGCTCCTCGGCTAGAGCCGCATCGAGCATCTGGATGCGACCGAGCATCACCTCTTCTTGGAGTTCCTTCTTGCGCAACCTCGAGCGTACCATATTCAACAACTCAGCATGGCTGAAGGGCTTGGTCAGATAGTCATCAGCCCCCATATCCATCCCCCGACGAATCGCCTCTCGATCCGCCGAGGCAGTGAGAAAGACAAAGGGAGTGGAACTGAAACGCATACTCGCCCGCACCTCAAGCAACACCTCATGGCCATCCATTTCGGGCATGGCAATATCACACAAGATAAGATCGGGATGATCGCGCTGGATAACCTCTAACCCAAGCCGCCCATTGGGAGCACCAAGCGCCTCATAGCCCTCAAACTGAAGCCAATCCAAGACCTCTTCACGAATGGTCGGTTCGTCTTCGATGAGCAAAATCTTCGCCATCGCTAGCTATCCTTTGCTACAACGATCTTCAGCGGGATCGCTACTCGTATCGTGGTACCCTTATCCATCTCGCTCACAACCTGAATCGTCCCGTGGTGCATCTCAACCGCTTGGTGCGTAATACTCAACCCCAGGCCAGTTCCAGCAATCGTACCCACATTGGTTGCACGGTGGAAGGGATCAAACATTCGCTTAAGATCATCAGGAGGAATACCAATACCCTGATCGGTCACCATCAGAACGACTTGGTGGGCCTCGCGCTGTAGCGTAACCTGCACCTGCGACTGTGGCGCTGAGTACTTGAGCGCATTCGAGATCAGGTTGCTGATGATCTGGCGCATGAGACGCGGATCAATCTCGGCGAGGACAGGACGCTGTGGGCAGAGGTAGGCGATGCGTCCGGGTTGCCGCACCTGAGTCTCATACTCCTCAACAATCTCGCGGCAAAGCGCATCAAAATCCTCGATCAAGGGCTTAAACTCCATCCGCCCGGCCTGGATGCGTGCCAATTGCAGCACATCCTCCATAATCTCCTTCATGTGCATCACCTGTTGGCGGATCTTATCTAAGCGCGCATCAATCTGGGCCTCGTTCATACGATCCCGATAGATCGTCAAGGTTTCGGTCGTGGCCAAAATGGCGGCCAAGGGGGTACGAAACTCATGCGAGGCCATCGAGACGAAGCGCGATTTGAGTTCGCTCAGTTCATGCTCCTTCTGCCATGCTATGCGGAGAGCATCATCAGCCTGCTTGCGTTCGGTCATGTCGTAGACCGTGGAGCGACTATGTACAAATTGCCCCTGATCATCAATAATCGCCGTCGCATCAATCAGGACGGGGAAGGTAGTGCCATCCTTGCGCACCAGTTCAAACTCTAAGCCCTTGATCCAGCCCTGCTGTTTGAAGATGGGGAAGTTATGATCAAAGACTGGGCGCGTGGCGGGAGAGATCAGATCAACGAAGGTCTTTTTACCTAACATCTCCTCACGGGTATAGCCCAACCAGCGCAGTTCAGTATCATTAACCTGCACAAACCTGCCATTGGCATCCAACGAGTGGTAGCCTGCGGGGGCATTGTTATACAGATCCTGGACTTGGGCGGCATAACGCTGTAGCTCGATAGTACGCGCAATCACACGCTGTTCCATCAGATCGTAGGCTTCCTGCAACGCCTTGCGTGTGCGTTGGCGCTCGGTAACGTCGGTGATCAGGGCGTAGAGTTCGTTACGATCCTCAAATTCGATCAACCCAACAAATATCTCTACATTGTGCGGTTGACCATCCGCCCCACGATGGAGACACTCTATCGAATATATGCTTGAGTGTATCGCCTGGATGAGCTTATGCCGCACCTCTTCCGGCGGCAAGAGTGTGAGATCAGCCATATTGAGCGTCTTGAGTTGTTCGACCGTATAGCCATAGAAACGGCCCGCCGCTGGGTTCGCATTGATGATCTGACCAGTATCTGGAGCAAGGATCAGTTTGGGTAAGCCATGCATCTCGAACATCTGGCGGTAGCGCTGCTCACTCGCCTTGAAGGCTTGGAGCGCCTCAACCCGTTCGGTAATTACCTCCGAGAAGAGTACCAAGCCATCAATCTCACCTTGCTTATTGCGCCAAGGATGGATCTCCCAACGCACCCAATCCACCCGCCCATCACTGCGGGTGAAGGGTTCCCCCTCGTTCTTCTCCACCGCGCCCTGCAAACAGCGCTGATGAATCGCCCGCCAATAGTCGGGAATCTCAGGGAAAACATCGTAATGCGAATGGCCAATAATCTCGCAATCCTTGAGTTGATAGTCCTCTAGGTAGCGCCGACGTATCCGTTCACGCCCCCCCAGCAGGCAGTAATTGTGGGGCAGGCTGATTCGCCCAATACGCCGTAACCGCAGCGAT
>NZ_RYFD01000058.1 GCF_004138135.1 Candidatus Oscillochloris fontis | reverse complement strand
CGTGTTGGTTGGGGGGCGATGATTTCCAGCGTTTTGATGACACCACATCGCGTAGCTTGAGGGGTATAGGGCGCGTCGTGACGCGCCCCTACGCCCATCCTCGGCGGTGAACCAAGGGGCGATGGGTATCTCTCCCATCCTACTCAACCCCAAGTTCTTTGAGACGATCAATCGCATATTGTTTGTGCGCAGGGTTGGTAAAGAGATCGCGGGCTTTAAGGAAATCGGCAATCGCAGCCTCACGCTCGTTGCGCCGTTTGTAGATCAACCCCCGGTTGGTGTAGGCTGCGGCATACTGCGGGTCGAGGGCAAGCGCCTGCGTATAGTCCGCGATGGCGCCATCCAGATTGCCCTGATCATAGCGGGCGATGCCCCGGTTGGTGTAGGCTGCGGCATCCTCTGGATTGAGGATCAGTGCCTGATCGTATGCATGCACGGCTTGCGCATTGTCCTGCCCCGGTACCAGATAGAGCCAGCCGAGTTGGAAGTAGGCATCAGCGACCCCGGCGCGGAAGTTGCGATCATCGGCCTCATCGGTGCTGGGGATGTGTTCCTGTACGCTATCGAGGGCGTGGCGAATCACCTGGGTGGCGGTTGGGTAGTCCTTTTGGGCATAAGCCGATTGGCCAACGGCAAAGAGCGCCAGGAAGGTCATCTGCTGCGGTAGGTCGCGGGTAATAAAAGAGGTGTAGGCATCGGGATGGGCAATCTGGACGCGCTCGGTCTCGTTGATCGTCATATCAGCGGCGGAGGAGGTCGGCTCGCGGCGGTTGAGGAAGTTGACCAGCACCTTGCACACCAGTATCTTCGCCCCAGACGACGATGCTGGCGTTGTAGCGTGCTCCGAGTTGCTCGGCTCCTTCACGGTCAACCGCAGCCAACACCACCGGGGCAATTGCGATCCGCAGGTTGGGCACCTCGACGGTCTTCAGCACCTCGTAGATGGCTGCGCGGATCTTCTCGTGGGGCACTGTGTTTTGAATGCCCTCGGTGTAGCGAAAGGTCGCAATGACGAGTAGGGTCTCGCCCGGTTGCTCCGCAGGAAAGGCCGGGATCATGCCACTCTGCTTGAGAACGCTGGTGAACCCATGGATGTTCGCGCCGGCCATAACCGCCCCGAAGAGCAGGACGAGTAGTACGATCCCCCAAGGACCGCCAGTGTGATGCGGGTGTGGCCGATAAAGAATCCGCTGCGATTATCAACGTGCGCACTCGCCCCACGCCCAATCACCACGCCCTGGCTGTTGGTGATGTTCCCCGCCTCGATCTTGTCTCCCCCGACATGATCGCCTGCCCCGCTCGCCGCTTCCGCTCCCGGCGCGATCTCCGACGGTGGTGGCGCGTCATCATCTGGGAGATCGGCAACCTCCACCCCCTGCGCACGCAGGTAGGCTTTGATGCGCCGAATCTCCGCACGCGCCGCCGCAATGTCGGTGATGGTACCCGGCGGGGTGTGTGCGCTCCCCAACTGCGATTGTTGCTTCACAAGCACGGCGAGACGGTTGCGGTGGGTGGTAAGGAGGTGCTGCTGCTGCGTTTGCTCGTCCATGTCCATCGTACACCTCACCATGTTGTGCAGGCGTTAGCGGAGGAGTGTGGGCAAGAGTATAGCATAGCGCTTTGAAGCGAACATGTGATCAGGGTGTGGTATAGTAAAGGTATTAACGGAAAGGAAATCGTGATGACCACCACCACTGCTTATCGCGAACAAGTACTCCATGAAATCAATACGCTTCCTGAGGAATACTTGCCATATCTGCTCCAACTCGTGCAAACATTTCGTGAGAGCATCTCCTTGAAGCCCGCAAATGAGAGCCTGCACCAAGGATGGCACGAGGCACAGATCAACCACGTCACACCATAAAAACCTGATACAACCATCATTCTCATTACCATATATTCGAAGACAGAACAATCTGATATTTCGCCAGCAGAAATACGATCAATTATCAATGCGTATAACTATGCACAACAAGCGGATGATGAAGATACGCTAATGCAAGACATGTAGCCTATCAAAACCGGTGGCGTTGGCTTCGGCAGGCTCAGCCAACGCCTGTGGCAGCCACGGCATCCCTACTCCAACCCCCAACTGCGCACCTCATCCAGCCATTTATGGCTGGTCAGATCCATATGCACCGGGGTGACACTCACATACCCGGCGGCAATCGCGGCCACGTCGGTGCCCTCCTCGTGCAGATCTTCGGGTTCGGCACCGCCGATCCAGTAGTAGGGCCGCCCGCGTGGGTCGTGGCGCACAACCAGTTCGTCGCGGTAGGTACGCTGGCCCAGCCGTGCCACCTGGATGCCACGTACCTCCTCTGGGGGTAGCGCGGGGATGTTGACGTTGAGCAGTACGCCTTTGGGCATATGGTGCTGGCACACCTGCGCCACGATGCGCGTCACGGCTGCCTCGGCGGCGCGGAAGTCGTGCGGCGTGCGGTGGCCGTTGTTCTGCGAGACGGCAATTGCGGGTAGGCCGAAGATCATGCCCTCCATTGCGGCGGCCACCGTCCCTGAGTAGAGCAGATCGCTGCCCAGGTTGGCCCCTAGGTTGATCCCCGAAACCACCAGATCGGGTTTCTGCGGCAGTAGGCCCATCGTAGCCAGGGCGATACAATCGGCGGGGGTGCCGTCACAGATCATGGCTGGTGAGCCATCAATCAGGGTACCTTCCCATGCACGCATGGGATCGAAGAGTTTGCGATAGTGGCCCGCAGCGCTCCAGTTACGGTCGGGAGCGACCACCGCCACCTCGCCGAGCGGGGTAAGGGCACGGCGCAAAGCGGCTAAACCAGGGCTTTGGTAGCCGTCGTCGTTGGTGATCAGGATATGCATATGCCGGAAGAAGGCCCGCAACGACGGGCCTTGTTCCTACTCCTTGGGAATATCAATATCACTCAGGCGCACCGTTTTGCGCCCACTAAACTTGATCGTCTTCTGACCCTCGCTGGAAAGCTGGCCGTTCTGTTCCAGATTGGCGATCTCCTGCTGCATCGTGTTGGCCAGATCCACTTCACCCTGGTTGAGCAGGCGGGTGACCGCGCTCTTGAGCTTTTGGGTTGCGCTGCCCACATCGCCGGATTGCAGATCCTGGAGGGCGCGGGTCTGCAACTTGAAGGCCGAAACCTTCTCGACAATGTTCATGACATTTGGTGTGACTTGGTTGAGTTGGGCTTGATCGGCGGTGAAGGTGAGCATAATATCAATGCGCGCCTTTTCGCCGACCACATTAAGCGCCGGGATGTCGTAGGTGATCTCGACCTGCCCAACCCGGTAACTGCCGATGGGGCGCGGATCAACCAAGAACTCGACCAGCAGCGTGCGTCCCTGGCCAGTCTCAAGTTCACCGAGGGTGACGCTCACGTCACGGTCGGAGATCGGTTTGTAGCCCAGGTTGTTGATCAGCGGGATGACCTGCCAGACGGCACGCGGCGTCACCCCTTGCACGAGGCGCAGGTTGAGGGCACTATTCTGGATGGCGCTATTCTGGGCACGCTGGACGGTATTCTGGAAATACTCGGTAATCTCATCAGCACGGGCGATATAGTCGGCGGTACCGCCGGAGCGGTTGGCCATCTCGATCAACAGATCTTCATTCCAGTCTTGGCCGACCCCCAAGGCGGTGATCGGAACACCGATGCGTCCGGCATCATCGGCACGGCGCAGGCAATCATCCTCGCTCTCGGTCTGGCCGTCGGTGAGCAAGACGAGGCGGCGGATGGCCCCGCTGCGATCCTTCTCGATCTCGCGCAGCCCCTTCTCCACGGCGGGGGCGATCTTGGTGCCACCGGCATCGCGGATACGGCTGACGCGATCCTTGATCATGCGCCGATCCGTCACCGGCCCCGCCGGGATCAACACCTCGGTGCGATGGTCGAAGATCACCAACGAGGCGATGTCCTGGGCATCGAGCCGATCAACCGCCAGCGCAATCGCCTGGCGCACGCGGTCAATCTTGTCACCCTTCATCGAGCCGCTACGGTCGAGCACAAAGCTGACATTGACTGGTGTGCGCACCTGCGCCATCACCGCCGATGGCTGCACCTCGATCAGCGCGTAGGCAACCTGGGGTGTCGTCGTTGCTGCGAGATACGGGCGGGCGAGGGTTGCCCGCAGGGTCACTTCACCGGCCATAGGATCTCTCCTCTTCTCATCCGAAACCTTGTAGGGGCGAAGCATCGCCCGCCAACCCAGTTCATGTTCCCTAGACCACATGGAAGGCGATGCTTCGCCCCTATGTTCAGCATCAGTATAGCACAGCGCTTATTCCACCTGCCGCTTCGAAACAAGAATTTTATCCACGCGCAGGCCATCCATATCGAGTACCTCGAAGCACCAGCCATTCCAGTGGATCACATCACCAGTACGCGGGATCTTGCCCATGAGGCTGATCACAAACCCGGCAAGCGTATCGAAGCGGAAGGTCTCTTCATCGGGAAGATCATCCTCATCGAGCAAATGTTTCACATCATCAATATTGAGCGAACCTTCGACGAGCATCGAGCCATCCTCGCGAACAACCACGGCAGGGGTTTCGGCCTCATCAAACTCATCGCCAATCTCACCGACGATCTCCTCCAAGATATCTTCGAGCGTCACTACGCCCTCAATCCCGCCCAACTCACTCACCACCAGCGCCATATGGCGACGATCCTTGCGGAAGGTGGCCAGCAGGGCGCTGGCGCGGCTATTTTCGGGAACATAGAGCGGTGGCGCTACCGCCTCGCGCACGAGGGCTTGATCACCCTGGCGGCGGTAGAGTAGTAGCAGATCGCGCACATGCACCGTACCGATGATGCGGTCGGAGGTCTCTTCAAAGATCGGGAAGCGCGAATAGCCACTTTCCAGTAGTTCATCAATCACCTCGCCCAAGGTTGCATCCGCATCGAGCATCTCCACATCATGGCGCGGGGTCATGATATTGCGCACGGCGCGGTCGCTAAATTTGAAGATACTCTCGATGAACTGTTGCTCTTGGAGTTCGACGGTGCCACCCTGCGCACCTTCACGCACCAGGGCGCGGATATCCTCCTCGGTAACGCGCTCCTCCTCGACATTCGCCCGACCGAGCAGGCGCAGGATGATGTTGGTTGAGCCGGTGAGGATGGTAATCACGGGGGTGCTGATCCAGGCCAAGAAGCTCATCGGGCGGGCCATGAAGGATGCGACTGCTTCGGCACTTTGCAGGGCTAACCGCTTGGGCACCAGTTCACCCAGCACCAGCGAGAGGTAGGAGACGAGGATCACCACGATTGCTTGCGCCATGGGGACGGCATAGGGGCCAATGAGGGGAAGTGTCTCCAGACTCGGTGCGAGTTGGGCGGTCAGGGTTGCTCCCGCAAAGACGCCGCTCAGGGTGGCAATCAGCGTGATGCCGACCTGAACGGCGGAGAGGAAACGGTTGGGATCATCTTGGAGTTTGAGGGCGGTAGCGGCACCCGCGTTCCCATCTGCGGCCCGCTGTTCCAGACGACCACGGCGGGCAGAGACCATCGCGATCTCGGTTGCGGCAAAGATGCCATTGGCGAGCGAGAGCACGACAATAATGATGATTTCTAACATTGAGGATGGTACTCCTTAGGGCATGGACAAAGTCACCTTTGGTGGGGGATCGGGGGCGGCGTAGCCGCCCCCGAAGATCTTTTTTGTTGGGGTTTGGGGCTTCAACCCCAAGACTTTGCCGATGCCCTAGGGTGCGCGTTGCTACGCATATCCGTAGCAACGCGCATGCATGAGATTCTACTGAAATTGAATAATGCGCAGGAAACTATCGGCTTTGAGTGCAGCACCACCAACAAGTGCGCCATCAATATCGGGCTGCGCCATGAGTTCATCCACATTATCGGGCTTAACACTGCCACCATACTGGATGCGTACCGTCTGGGCCGTCTCGGCACCAAAGATCTCGACCAGCGTGGCCCGAATTGCCGCGTGCATGGCCTGGGCATCGGCGGAAGTCGCGGTATCGCCGGTGCCAATCGCCCAGATCGGCTCATAGGCAATCACAACCTCGGCCATCTGGGCGGCGGTTACATCGGCCAACCCGGCGCGCACCTGAGCGGTGACAATCGCCTCGGCCTCACCGGCGTCGCGCTGGGGCTTGCTCTCACCTACACACATAATCGGGCGCAGGCCATTGGCCAGTGCGGCGTGCAGTTTGCGATTCACCGTGGCATCGGTATCGCCAAAATACTGGCGGCGCTCGCTGTGGCCAACGATCACATAGCGGCAGCCTACATCACAGAGCATCTGGGGTGCGATGGCCCCGGTGAAGGCTCCCTGCGCCTCAAAGAAGACATCTTGTGCCCCTAGGCTGATCGGGGTGTTGGCGACCTGCTCGCCCACGCTGGCAAGCGCGGTGTAGGGCGGACAGACCACGACTTCACACGCGGCTCCCTCACCTAGCCCCGCCAGCAGACCGGCGACCAACTCGCGGGCCTCGCCCAAGGTCTTGTACATTTTCCAGTTTCCGGCGATGATTGGCGTGCGCATAGATCGTTACTCTACCTTCTGTATCATCAAGAGAGCCATGATGCGGCTACATGCCGCGCAGACTGACAAGCAGATTGATCACCATGCGCTCATTCAGCACGAAGGCCAGGAAGAGCCCCACCGTAACAGTGACAGCAAAGACCTGCCAGTTCCAGGCCAACACCTTAGTACCGTCGAATGGCCCGGCGGGGATCATGTTGAAGAGACCCAGCCATGCATTGAACTTAAAGCCAATGATCAAGGTGATCAGGACGAACATGGGCAAGGGGATACCCACTAGAACAAGCAGACAGAGTAGCAGCAAGAAGAAGATCGAGAGTACCAGATTGGTGACCGGACCCGCGAGGGCGATCAGGCCACTCTGCTTGAGGGTGAGGTGGCCGCGATGCCATACCGCACCGGGGGCGGCGATGAAGATCCCGGCGAGTGAGATGGCGATGGAGATCAGCAACCATTGGTTATTGGCAATGAAGTGGGCTTCGGCACCATAACTGCGCGCCACGACCCGGTGGGCCAGTTCGTGCAGGACAAAGGCCAACCCACACACAATTGCCGCGATGACGAGGTTCTGGATGAAGGTCGCGCTGAAGAGGCGATCAGCCCCGGTCTGAAAAATGGCATACGCCAGCGTCGAACCGCCCCAGGCTTTCAGCAACTCCAGATTATCATCGGTACCGCGTGGAAACCCATCATCGCTTGGCGTCGAGAAGATATCGCGCAAGGCCCATTCCTCCTACCAACGATCAAGCAACCGCAACGTCATTATTGTAGCATACTCACGCCCGTATGACAGAGTACGAACTAAAACTGTACATAACTATGACCTACAAAACGGGACTGGCATCCTATACTTAGCCCCACGCGACGATCCAACCCTAACACTCCAAGAAGAGAGGAATGCAGTCATGAGCGCGCCGTCCGGTCTCAGCCCTGAGGTGATTCGCCGTGCCCAACAATCCGATCCTCAAGCTTTGAGCGCGATCTACGAGCGTTATGCCGCTGACATTTACCGCTACATCTACTTCCGCGTCAACGACCATGAGTTGGCGCGCGATCTCCAATCGGATGTCTTTGTGCGGATGTTGGAAGGCATTGATCGCTACGAGGATCGGGGTTGGTCAATCTCATCATGGCTCTACCGCATCGCCCATGATCGAATGATTGATGTCCTCCGACGGCGCGAACGAATGCCGATGGTCTCACTAGATACGTGGGTAGAGCAGATTGAAGATCCGCGTGACAATGAGATTGAGGTTAGTGCCCAGCGGGCCGGGTTGGAGCGGGCACTCAGCCAGATCAACCCGATTCAGGCTCAGGTATTGCGGTTGCGTTATATCTATGATCTTTCGATTGCCGAGACTGCCCGCCAGATGGGACGGAGCGAAGGTTCGATCAAGTCGTTGCAGTACCGTGCTCAACAGAGTCTGGGGCGGGTATTAGAGCAGATGGATCGTGAAGCAACGCATCGGGGCGAGGGATTCTCGTTTGCGTAGTGGGGGTTTGGGGGCGGCTGCGCCCATAGACATGAACGTAAGATTGTAGGGGCGAAGCATCGCCCCCAACATGTTTGGGGGTTTTCGTGGTCATCTGGCGGGCGATGCTTCGCCCCTACGACTCCGCGTCTGATGTTGCAAAGGTTGATTTGGATAGCCCCTTAGCGGTGTGCTCGTGGGCAGCCCACTTTGAGCAGGCCCACGAGTTCTTCCAGTGAGAGGTTGGAAGAGTGTTCGGGGGGAGCCTTAGGGGTTCCACACAGCAACAGACGGTGGCTGGGGTGCAAGTACCAATCCGCCTCGGCGTCCACCCGTTGGAGATCGTGGTAGACTGCCTCAAGATCGACGCTTGAGCGCTGCTGCGCCGCCACCCCCATGTAGCCACGCCGGTCGCGGTAGGCATACAATACCGCCCCATGGCTATAGGCGAGGCGACTCGATCCGCCATCATCGCTCTGCATGGCAATCCCCAGCCCCCAGCGCGTCTCGAACTCAAGGCGGCGGGCAAAGGCGCGTTCGAGGCGCAACTGGCGTGTCTCATGCTCGTACCAAGCATCAAAGTTGGCCAACATTGCCTGGGCTACATGGTGGGGCCGGTTGGGGTAGAGCGCATTATAGCCCGCGATCAGGTCGTTGATGTTGAAGAAGATCGCCTGACGACCGGGGTAGGCTTCGGCGTGATCGAGGCGCGTCACCTGATCTACCAACCGCTGCAAGACGGCGTCAGCGGGGACCAACTCGCGGCGCACCAGCTCGGCGGCGCTGAGGGTGGTATCGGCGGTGTGGTGATGGTCAAAACGACCACCGCCGGTATCAACATGCACGATCTCAGGTGATGTGTCGGCGGCTTGGTTGTCGAGTGTGCGTCCGGCAGGCACAAAGACGAGATCCGCGTCTTTTGCACCACCAAAGCGGATTAATATCCACATCGCCACAAGACAGTCCAGGTCTGGGGCGAGATGCCCTACAATTGTCTTTGGCGTTACCACGGCAGGTAGCTTCACCTTCTAGGTAGAATGTATACAACCCCCACCTCTGGTGGGGGGGGCGGGGGCGGCTACGCCGCCCCCGAAGATCTTTTTTGTTGGTGTTTGGCGGCGTAGCCGCCAAACACCAACAAAAACAGGAATTTGACATTTGAGACATCAAGTATACCAGAGCGCAAAAAGCAGCGTCAAATTAGAGACCAATTACCCCATTTAGCGCATAGGGGATCAGGGCGTGTAGGCGCGGGTCGCTCAGGTTGAAGAGGGCCGGATTGGGGCTGAGGAGCATTGGTAGCCCAATCGCGCGCAACCACTCCGCATCCGAGTCGGCACTGGGTGGGCGTGAGCCGCCCATGTCGCCGATCACCGCCTGTTCGCAGCGGTCGAGCGGCAGCCCATAGCGCACGAGGCTATCGGTGTTGAGTCCTGCTACCAACGCCTCAATGCTGGGATCGCAGAGCAGATTGCGGAGCGCGTCACAATCGAGGTCATCAGCGGTATAGACGGGCATGTCAGCGGCACTGCGTTTTACCAGCGCGGTGCGCAGATCATGGCCGGTGACGAGGGTGATCGGGATGCTGCCGATATGCTCCCAGGGCGGATCGGGGATGGCATCTGTGTGGGTCTCCCAGACCCAACTGCGGGCGGCATAGCCGAGTTGGAGCCGCCCATCGGGGCGGAGGAGCGTAGGCAGACCCCGGCGGCGGGCTTCGGCGATGAGTTGCACAGCGCTGGTGGGGAGAGCGGTCTCGCGGCAGTGGCTGGCGAGATCGAGTAGTGCATCATCGTCAACAGCCTCATTGCGCATTGCGTCTACAATGATGCGGCAGAGTGCTGCCCCAATCGCTGGCTGGTTGGTATTAAAACGCGCCTGAAGCAGAACGCCGGTTTCATGCGGGTGAGCTTCGGTCTCAAGGTAGGCGATGACGAGGCCCACGGTTTGGGCCGCATCGCGGATCTGCTGGCGTAGGTATTGGGTTTTGTCGTTGGGGTGGCGTATGCGTAGCAGCACCCCGGCGTGTGGGCCGTAGATATTGGGGCCTTCGTAGGCGTGGAGGCGGAGGATTTCGATGGCTGGGTTCATGCAAGCACCTCTAACCGAATTACATGCGCCCTATGCGCCATTGCTTCAGGCGGTCTTACACATGGCCAGTCCGACGGCGGTTCATGTGGCGCTCGATCTTGGCTGTGGGCCAGGGTTGAAGACGGCTTGGATTGCAGAACATGTCGTACTTGGTGGTCAGGTGTTAGGGATTGATCACAACTCGGCATGCTTTACCCAGGGCGTACCACGCGATCTCGCAAGTTGGCTTAGCGCCGATGCCCATGCGCTGCCGTTGGCTACCGCGTCGGTCGATCTGGTCTGGTGTGTGGCGGCGTTTGAGTTCTTCTCACGTCCAGCACATGTGTTGGGCGAAATTCGACGTATCCTGCGCCCGCAGGGAAGGTTGGTCATCGCGAGTGCCTACCAACTCTGGGTCCGCCCGCGTGCATGGCCGCCGGTGGTGTATGACACCTGGTGCGCTCCGGCCCCACCTGCGGGTGATGGGCTTGGTGACGATCTCGTCGCTCGTATGCACAATGCCGGTTTGGTTGCGCCAACCTGCACTGCCTACCTGCTCGATCCGCCTGTGGAGAACCCGATCATGGCCGCTTTGCCCCTGGTTGCCTGGGCGGATCTGGCCCCGCTGGTCGCCACGCACCTCACCCCGCAGCAGTACGCGGCGTGTCGGGAAGCCGAGAAGGCCGCCGAGCCTGAACCGCGCAGTGTGTTGCTTGTCTCGGTTGGGCAATCCTGAGTGTTATAATCCATCAAGTCACGCTAAAACGCAACTCTGCGCTGGAGTCATATAGGGCATGTGCAAAGTCCTTGGGGCTGCGCCCCAAACCCCAATTTTTGTTGTTTTTTGGCGGCGAAGCCGCCCCCGAACCCCCACCGGAGGTGACTTTGCACATGCCCTGTGGAGTCATATACCTATGTCAGATGTTGACATCCCATTCGCCCGTTTGATCGGGATGAGTGACGATGTCGCCCCCGACGAGTTTCTTCTGAGTGGTCAGGAGCATAGTCTGGGGCGCTCGCCACTTTGTGATGTGGTCATCCCACGGAATAACATCTCCCGCCTGCATGCGCGCATTGTACGTTCTGGGCCACGCTATCTGCTACACGACGCGGGCAGCGCGAATGGAACCTTCATCAATGGGCAGTTGCTCAGTGTGCCCCACCTCTTGAGCCATCGTGATGGGATTGGCCTGGGTGCGGCGGGCGAGGTGTTGCGCTTTCTCGATCCCGATCCGACGATTGTCACCACCAGCCGCCTGCGGCTTGATGAGCGCACCCAGACCTTTTTTCTGGGTAATCAGTCGCTCAGTTTGCCGCCCAACCAATTCCGCCTGCTCACGTTGCTCTATCGCCAGATGGGTAGCCTGTGTACCCGTGAGGCATGCGCCGAGGCGGTCTGGGGGCGCGACTATGACCCCGGCATGGATGCCGAGGCGCTCGACAAGGCGGTGAGCGGGTTGCGGGCTGCGCTGCGGCGGGTTGACGCCGAGGCGTCCGGGTTGCTTCAGACGCGACGTGGGATGGGGTATGTGTTGCTGACGAGTAACGACATATAGTGGCGGGGGATCAGTTCTGTTCCTCTGGCGTACAGGCTAGCACCACCACTGTTAGGTCATCAATCACCGAGCCAACCAGGGCGGGCAGGGCCAGGATGCGCTCGACCATCGCTTGGGCCTCAATGTCATCACTGAGCAGATCGGCCAAGATGAGGTGATTATCGGCCAGGGCGGGCCACGTATCCAGTAGCCCATCACTGAAGAGAATCAGCGCATCACCGGGGTAGAACTGGACTTCCCCTTGGGCATACGGCTCACGTGAGGGAACGCCAATTGGTACGCCACGCGGGCCGAGCGAATCGACCCGCCCGCCAGCACGGCGGACAAAGCAGAGACCGTGGCCGGCATCAATAAAGGTCAAACGTCGCGAGACCAGATCCAACTGGGCGTGGAACATGGTCACAAAGGCGCGCGCATGGTTCAGATCGGCATCGAGCGCCGTGAGGGCATAGCGCAGATTGACCAGTGGCGGCGTCTGGCGCCCAACCGAGCGCATCACCGCCCGCACCGTCGTCATGAGCAGGGCAGCGGGCATCCCCTTGCCCATCACATCACCAAAGGTAAGGTTGAGCAGGCCCGGCCCAGGGCTATGCCAGTCGTAGAAATCGCCCCCAACTTGGCGGGCGGGGATACAGCGTGCGGCCAGCGTAAAACCAGGCAAACGCGGCATTTGGCGCGGCAACAGATCGGCCTGGACGCGGGCGGCGCGGGCCAACTCAACTTCGAGTTGCTTGCGCTGCTCCTCAAGTTGGCGTTGGAGGGCGCTATTTTGGCGGCGCAGACGTACCCGTTCCAGATTACGCTCAAGAACGGTCTGGAGTTCATCAACCACAATCGGCTTGCGTAGGTAGTCATCGGCACCGCGCCGCATGGCCGTCACCGCGATACGCTCGGAACCGAAGGCGGTGGTGAGCACAATTGCCGCATCACAGCCGCGTGAGCGCAGGGCATCGAGCACCTCTAGTCCATCCAGATCGGGCATCAAGACATCAAGGAGGATCAGATCAGGATTGATCTGTGGCTCGATGGTCAATGCCTCTTCCCCAAGTGCTGCCAGATGGACATCATAGTTTGCGGCACTCAGCCAATGATTGAGTAACAGACGCACATGTTCATCGTCATCAACCACCAGAATGCGCGCCTGGGCACCATGGATCATAATCGGTTCAATGGCCGAGACATCAATTACCTCATGCTGGACGGTGTTCTCGCGGAAGAGTGTATGGGTTGCCAGTACCAGTTGGTTGCGCCCGTGATGTTTGGCTTGGTAGAGTGCAATATCAGCACTCTCATTGAGAGTGGCGATATCGCCGGAAGCCTGGAGGGTGGCAACTCCACCCGAGAAGGTGACAGTGAACTCTGAGGCTCCAGAGCGATGCTGTATCAGGGCAAACCGTTCACGGATCGAGTCGATCACCCGCAGGGCCACTGGGCCATCGGTATCGGGCATAATGACCACAAACTCATCGCCACCATAGCGCCCGATCAGGTCAGAAATACGCAGGCGTTGCTGGAACATCCGCGCCAAGCTCTTCAACACCCGATCTCCAGCCGCATGGCCATAGGTTTCATTGATCTCCTTGAGGTGATCAATATCAATCATGACAATCGAGAGTTGGCGCTTCTTCCGCTGTGCCCTGGCCACCTCACGCACCAAAAGATCCTCCGTCACACTATGGTTGAAGAGCCCGGTCAGGCTATCACGGAGCATTTGGCTGCGAATGATGCGGGCGCGTCGAATGCGGATCGTCACCGCAGCGATGAGATGATCGGGATTGATCGGCTTGGTGAGGAAGTCATCGCCACCCTCTTCAAGCGCATTCAGTTGGGTACGCCGATCCATTTCGGCGGAGAGGAAGACGATAGGGATGCTATTCAGCGCGGGTTGCTGCCGAATCACCGCCGCCAATTCTCGCCCTTCGCAGGCGGGCATGTACATATCCATCAAGATCAGATCGGGTTGAAGATCTATGATCACACTGAGAACCACAGTCGCATCAGTAATGATCGTCGCCTGCATCCCGGCTGCATTGAGGAAGGTTGCATACGTCTCGGCGAGGATGCGTGAGTCATCAACGATCAGGACGCGATAGGGCTCAGCGCGCTGGCGTTCGGTAATCTCATCAAGATGATCGATGAGGGTATCGGTATCAACCGGGCGCACCAGATAGGCATTCCCACCGACCCGCACCGCGTGCAGACGAGCGGCAAAATCGCTCCGCCACGAGATGATCATGAGCGGGATTCGGGTATGACCAAGCCGTCGCAGGCGGTCAATTGCGACGCGCCGCTCAGGGCGTTCTAGAAAACTCATATCGGCCACCAGCACATCGGGGGGAGTGGTGTGCATTCGCAATGAGAGGGCATCAATATCGGTGAAGATATGCGTCTCATAGCCAAAGTTGGTAACCTGGGCAGCGATGCTTTCAGCCTCTTCGTTCGTGTTAAATAACAAATAGATACTGCTATTGAGGCTAAAGGTTGGGGTTGTGGGCAGCTCGATGGGTTCAGGAATGACCCCGCCCAAGGAGATTTGATGCAGTGTATGGAGCAGATAGCGCACCTCGGCTGCTAACGATTCATCCTGCCCGTCATGACGCAGTTGATTGAGCACCGCATCAAGCGCGTTGGCGGTATTACTGACTTCAGGGAACCCAAACGTACTCCCTGTTCCGGCGAGGTTATGCGCGATGCGCTGGAGTTCATCAAAGGCGGCTGGCGTTGTTGTCCCCGCTTCGATACGCTGCCATGCATCAAGCATCTGCGCGGCCTTTTCGGCTAACTGTGCGCTATAGTTATGGCGCAACTCTTCAAACCGTGCGCTGAAATCCTGCATAGTCGTATCGTGCTCTCAATGACGACTCACCATAGTGGGTCTCAAAGGGTAATCAATGAAGCCTGAAAGGCTCACGTCGGTTAGTGTAACTTAATAAAAGGGCGCGTGAGCGTTTTTTCGGCCTTGATGTATAACAAAATTATTACGTTGGTGTGAAATTGCTGAGTCAGTTGATGGAACGGTTTCTATTGTACCATTCATCACCTTGTGCGTAGAAATGGGCGAAGCATCGTCCCTACCATACTTGGCAGTAGAGTAGAAGGAACGCGGTCACCCTGAGCGAAGTGAAGGGGCGCGGTCAGGATTCCTTGCTGCGCTCGGAATGACAAGATGCCTCACAGCGTGACTTATGCGGTATTGCCATACTTGTTGTGACCTGCGGCATCCCCGTGTTAGCAACCGTAGGCTGATGATAGGTCTTACGGCTAACCCTCCGCCACTTCCATGTGACATTCGATAGGGCTAGAGTAAGGCGATAGGTTCTTCCGCTATTCATGCTAGAGGTGGTACGATGCTACGATTTCTTCCCACGCCCATCCTCGGTATCATTGGGTTAGTTGCTTTTGCAACCAACACCATCTTCTGGTGTCTGCTGCTCTTTGCCGTGGCTGGTGTTAAATTCCTTGTTCCCATTCCTGCTGTACGGCGACGCGCTTCGCTGTTGCTTGTCCAGATTGCCGAGAACTGGGTGGCCGTAGATAGTTGGATGATGCGTGTAACACAGTCGGCAGCTTGGCAAGTGACCGGGCTGGAGGGCTTACGGCGTGATGGCTACTACCTGATCTGCTGCAACCATAACTCGTGGGTTGATATTCCTGTCCTTCAGCGGGTCTTTTACCATCGGATTCCCTTTCTGCGTTTCTTTCTGAAGAAGGAGTTGATCTGGGTTCCCTTGTTGGGGATTGCCTGGTGGGCGCTCGATTTTCCCTTTATGCAGCGCTATTCCGCCGAGTACTTGGCGAAGCACCCTGAGAAGCGTGGTAAAGATGTGGCGACGGCGCGGCGCGCCTGTGCCAAGTTTCGTCATACACCAACGGCGATTATCAACTTCTTGGAGGGTACCCGGCGTACAGCGGCCAAACATGTTGCCCAGCAATCGCCATATACCCATCTGCTCCGCCCCAAGGCGGGTGGCATGGCGAGTGCGATAGGCGCAATGGGTGATATGTTCGATGGCATCCTTGATGTCACGATTGTTTACCCTGATGGGCCGGTAGATTTGTGGGGCTTGCTGAGTGGCCAGTTAGGGCGTGTTGTAGTGCATGTGGAGCAGCGGCCCATTCCATCGGAGTGGCTCAACAAGAATTATAGCGAAGATCCTGTGTTCCGTGCCGCCTTCCAGGGTTGGATTCACCAGATCTGGGCCGAGAAGGACGCCCTGATCGAACATGTCTTGCAGGAGGCGAAGGTGAAGTAGCGTCGCAAGATATTGCGACGCAACGTCTTGCGATGGGATATCTTGCGACGCTACGTTGGCCATGCCGCCCGTACCAGTAGCGACGCAATATCTTGCGACGCTACGTTGGCCATGCCGCCCGTACCAAGGCGGGCAGCCACTCACCCGAACGGGCATGGATGCTGAAGAGCGGTGGTTGATTCTGCTCCGGTACATCAAGGTTGATCACCGCCACGGTTGCCCCGGCATGGCGGGCTGCCCGTGGCAGCGAGGCGGCTGGCTCGACCACCCCGGAGGTGCCGACCGAAAGAAAGAGATCGCACATCTCGGCGGCGGCCCAGGCGGCTTGCAGCGCTTCGCGGGGGAGCATCTCGCCAAACCAGACCACATCGGGGCGCAGGAAGGCTCCGCAGTTGGGGCAGCGTGGTGGCACGGTATCGTCCGAGGTCGCCCATTCATGTACCTGGGTGCCCTCGGCAGAACAGGTGACACGCCCGATATTCCCGTGCAGCTCGATTACGTTCTGGCTCCCGGCGCGCTGGTGTAGCCCGTCTACATTTTGGGTGATCAGCGTGAATCTCGGCACCCGACGTTCAAGTTCGGCCAGCGCCACGTGTCCAGGGTTGGGTTGGGCTTGCTGTACCAACTCGCGCCGCCACGCATACCACTCCCACACTAGCCGTGGGTTGCGCTGAAATCCCTCCGGTGAGGCCAATTCCTCAGGGTTGAATGTGGCCCACATCCCCGTTTGCGCATCACGGAAGGTGGGGATGCCGCTCTCTGCCGAAACCCCCGCACCGGTGAGGACGGTGACCGACTGGGCGTGTTGTAGGATCTTAACTAAACGATGATCAATCTTCATAATTCTGGCCTTTCGTTGACACCACCGCCCTTCCAGCTTCCCAGAAGTTCAAACGCATTGTAACCGTAACTGTTCACAGTTCTCCTAGCATTCCGGTTTTGACGCAAAGACGCAGAGGCGCAAAGCCTTCAACAAAACCTTTGCGTCTTTGCGCCTTTGCGTCAATCAGAAGCTGCCTTTACCCCAAGTGTGAACAGTTACTTATAGCCCGCAAATTGACGGGCTGCAACGCTGCCTTTACAATGCAGCATACGGCAAATCGCATGATACTCGTGGGGCCATGCGGCTCCGCGCAGCAGCGACACCAATCGTCGCGGCCGCTCTGGCTGCGGCGCGCAGCGAGTAAAGGATAGTAGCGATGCGGCTGATACTTTATCTCGGCAAGGGCGGCGTCGGGAAGACCACGACGGCTGCCGCAACAGCGGTGCGGGCCGCTGAAATGGGCTACCGCACCCTGGTCGTGAGTACCGATGTGGCTCATAGCCTGGCAGATGCTCTGGATGCCCCCCTCGGTGCCCTTCCTACCAAACTGACGGATAAGCTTTGGGGGCAAGAGATTAATGTGCTGGAGGAGGTGCGTGAGCACTGGGGCCAGTTGCGGGTCTATCTCTCTACGCTCTTGCGGCGGCGTGGCGTGGATGAGGTGGCTGCTGAGGAATTGGCCATTATCCCCGGCATGGAAGAGGTGGTCAGCCTGCTCCATATCCGCCGCCAGGCCAAAGAGGGTGAGTTCGATGTGGTGGTGGTTGATGCTGCCCCCACTGGTGAGACGGTGCGCCTGCTGACGATGCCGGAGACCTTCCAGTGGTATGCGGCCCGTGTGATGGACTGGGAACCCGGTACGCTCAAGGTGGCGCGCCCGTTGGTCAAGGCGCTTATTCCTGCTACCGATATGTTCGAGACGATTGAGCGGCTTACCAAGGGGGTTGAGGCGCTTCGGGCAACCCTGACCGACCCAGAGGTGAGTTCCTACCGCTTGGTGGTCAACCCTGAACGCATGGTGATCAAAGAGGCCCAACGCGCCGCAACCTACCTCTCGCTCTTTGGCTACCCAGTTGATGGGGTGGTGCTCAATCGGGTGTTGCCCATCGAATCGGCTGAGGGTGCCTTCATGAAGGAACTAGCCCGTATTCAGCAGGGCTACCGCCAGCAGGTCTATGACATCTTCCAGCCCTTGCCGATCTGGGAGGGGCCACACTATGCGCGTGACTTGGCGGGGGTGAAGGATCTCTCCGAGGTGGGTAATCGGCTCTTTGGCGATACTGATCCGACCAAGGTGCAGTTCACCGGCAAGACCCAGGAGATCATTCGCGAGGGTGATGAGTATATCATGAAGCTGCCGCTGCCCCATGTCGAGATCGGCAAGGTGCAGATGGTCAAGCGCGGTGATGAGCTCTTTATCGAGATCGGCAACTTCCGCCGTGATATGATCCTGCCTATGGCGTTGGCTGAACGTCCAGCGACCAAAGCGCTCTTCCGTAACGGGGTGTTGGAGGTGCGTTTTGGCCCGGCGGAGTCGTTGGCGTTGGAGTAGGGGCGCATCATTTTGGTGGTATGGTTGGCCGCTTTGCGGCCAACCATACCACCAAAATTACATTTTTCTTGTCGCGGCGCGCCCCTACGCGATCTCTTTGCGCAACATCATGATCGGCCAACTCAGGGCGCTGAGGTAGCTCGGTGAGCGCCAGTAGGGCTGGTAGCCGAGTTCCTGGTAGAAGCGGTGGGCGGGTTGGTTGGCAACCAGTACTTGCAGCACGATGGTCGTCATCCCACTGGCGCGCACCTTGGCCTCAATTTCTGCCATCAGCACCCGCCCTAGCCCCTGCCCCCGAATAGCCTCGTCCACCACCACGCTATGCAGCAGCGCACTGCCGGCGGGTCGCTCATTGGGGTGAACCAGCATGCTGCGGGCGACCGTCAGCAGGAGCCGTACCGTATGCCCCACCCCCAGTACCTTGAGCGCCGTGGCGATGGTGCCGTCGGGGGCGCGTTCATAGGCGGGTTCCCCTGGCATATCCAGGGCAGCAGTGGCGAGGATCGTACCGTTCTGATCACACAGAACATAACGGTGACGTAGCCCCTGGTTATTCTTGGCTGCGAGCGTAAAACGTAGCAACTCCGCCTGTTTGTCGTGTGTGCCGCCCAATGCGCCGGGCAGTTCGGCGGCGTAGAGTTGGGTGAGCAGATCGCTGATCTGAACCAGATCCTCTGGGCGAGCCGCACGTATATGCAGATCGTGGTGCATCGGTCTATCCTCGAATCTGTGCCGTTGCCGCGTTAATCGCCTCTTGGAGCGTTGCCCGTGTAGTGATGTGGCGCAGATCAATCCCCAAGCCGATAATCGTCTGGGCGATCTCTGGTTGCACACCAACCAGTATGGTCTCGGTGCCCATCAGACGGCAACTCTCCATCACCATTAGCAGCGCTTGGGCGGTGGCGGTATCGAAAGTGAGGAGGCCGGTCACATCTAAGATGATCACCCGGATATGCTGGCGTCCCACATGATTGAGCAGATCATCGGCGAGGACGGTCAGCCGCGCCTGATTGAAGGTACCGACCAGGGGTGCGACGACGATCTCATCGGTAATCGGGATGATCGGGGCGACCAGTTCATCCACAGTGCGCATCAGATCCTGGTTGTGGGCCTGCTCAGTGCGTAGTTCTTGTTCACGTTGACGCACCTGTTCCAGTGATTTGCGCAATTCCCGATTGAGGACTTCCTGCTGTTCCAACAAGTGCTGATTTTCAGCGAGTTGTTGCTCGCGCTGCTGGCTCAGATCGAGCACCTGTTGGAACGATGCCTGTTCTTGGCGGTTGATCTCGACGATGATAGCCGCAATCATCACCATCACCACCAGTTGCAAGCTCAGGTTGAACCAGAGCACTTCGGGTGGAACCCGCAACACCACCTCAATAAGCCCACTGATCTGGAGGCTCGCCCCAATGATCATGGTCAGAGCCGCGAACCCCAGTGCGATGAGGGTGGCACGCATGCGGCGCAAGACTAATGACGTCACCACCGGCCAGATTTGATACAGGGTCCAGGTGGAGCCACTCAGTGAGCCGCTGATCGGGTCAATCACGGCGAGTAGCGCCAGCATCACTACAATATTGCCATAGATCAGGAGTTCGATGATTGGACTGCTGCGCAACCAGTAGGTAATACCTGCCACAACGATGCCGATCGTGCAGAAGGTGATGATAATCAGGAAGATTTCGGGGAAGGCGAGGATGCCAATCACGAGTACCAGGAAGAGCGTGATGACCTCGATGATGGTGAGAATGCGCACCCGAAAGGCAATCCGGTCTTCAATGTTATGCATAGCGGCCCTCTTCGATGAACCTATCTATGCGCATCATAACATATGGGTGCGTCGTTACCCCAACCGCCGGGTCTCATAATCATAGCGTCCCTCAAGATCGTTGGGTTGGGTTTTGGCAATCGGATTGACTTCATCCAGAAAGGCGGCACGTTCGAGCATATGCGTGGCGACCGGGGCGGTGAGGAAGAAGAAGGCGATTAGCGCCAGTAACTTCAGTCCCGTCAGCACATCGCCGAAGGTGAAGGCGACCCCCAGCAAGATGCCGATCACCCCTAGTGTGCCGGCTTTGCCGACCGCATGGCCCCGGGTGTAGATGTCTTTCAGGCGCAGCAAGCCGATGGAGGAGACGAGGGTGAAGAAGACCCCCATTGCGGTTAGGGCAACCGTGATGATTTCGATGAGTGACATCAGTTGCCTCCCTCTTCGATGTAGCGCGCCAGCGCGACAGTGCCTAAAAAGCCCAGTACAGCGACGACTATGACGGCATCAATCAGCATGACCGCATCTGTCAGCGCGGCGGTGATCGAGCCAATCCCAACCACATGCAGCATGATCGTATCGAAGGCCATGGCGCGGTCGGGGATGCTTGGGCCGATTAGAAGACGGATCATCGTTAGCCCCAACGAGATGACCAGGATTGACAACAGAATCCCCATTACAATGCTAAAGAGGTTCATGGGAAGATCTCCATCACGCGGCGCTCAAACTCGCCCTTGATCTCGGCACGTAGCGCATCGGGATCACGCACGTTCATGGCGTGAATGTACATGGTACGCCGGTCACTCGACACATCAAGGGTGATGGTGCCGGGGGTCAGGGTGATCACAATTGCCATGAGGGTGATGCCCAGATCGCTCTGGATGTCGAGCGGGACACCCACGATCCCTGGTTGGTATTCGGCGCGTGGGTTGAGGACGAGCCATGCTACATCCAGGTTCGATTTGATGATCGCCCCGATCACAAAGCCGATGAAGCGGATTACCGTGATCACCCGTCCGACGTAGCTAATCTTGATCTGCTTATCGCTAAACGGGCGTTGCCATGTCAGTGCGCTCTCGGTCATCCCGATGATGACAAAGCCAACCAGCATGCCGACCACAAAGTCAGCCCAGGTGAACGAGGTCTGAAGAACCAGCCAGATGATGGCGAGTAACAGGTTGAGTACCAGCATAGTGCCTCACTTGTTGATCAGCCGCGAGGTGACCGATTGAACCCGCCGCAAGCCGCCACGCTTTAGCCGAGCGGTTAGGCGGGTTTCTCGCTGGCTTCAGCCAGAA
>NZ_RYFD01000057.1 GCF_004138135.1 Candidatus Oscillochloris fontis | reverse complement strand
CATGGTGGGGCATGGTGGAACCGGGGGATCATGGAGGGGCGCAGCATCGCCCGCCAACATGTGTGGGGTTTCCCCGGCCATCGGGCGGGCGATGCTTCGCCCCTACGGGATGACGGGGGATGGCGGGGCATGGTGGGGCATGGTGGAACCGGGGGATCATGGAGGGGCGCAGCATCGCCCGCCAACATGTGTGGGGTTTCCCCGGTCATCGGGTGGGCGATGCTGCGCCCCTACTATGTGGGGTTTATCCCAACACCATATTATCAATTAACCGCACACTCCCCAACCGCACCGCCATGGAGAGCAACGCCCCCTGGCTGATCGCCTCCAACTCGCGCAGACTAAGCGGATCGGCCACACTCACATACTCCGGCTGGACGGCTGGCTCACTCGCCAGCACCGTGCGCATCACCTCGCGCAACACCGCAGCGCTACGCTCACCCGTCGCATAGCGTTCGCTGGCCGCACGCAAAGCACGGTAGAGCACCGTCGCCGACTGACGCTGCTCGGCATTCAGGTAGGTGTTGCGACTACTCAGTGCCAACCCGTCCGCCTCACGGATGGTCGGCGCAACCACGATCTCATACGGCATATTCAGATCGCGCACCATCTGGCGCACCACCACCGTTTGCTGGGCATCCTTCTGGCCAAAATAGGCGCGGGTGGGCTGGAGAATATTGAGCAACTTACACACCACCGTCGCCACCCCCCGGAAGTGGCCGGGCCGTGCCGCCCCCTCCAACACCTCTTCGGCAGCCGCCAACACCACCTCGGTGCCGAATCCTACCGGGTAGATCTCGCTCGGCTGCGGGGTAAAGACCAGATCCACCCCCTCGGCCTCCAAGAGACTCAGGTCACGCTGCATATCACGCGGGTAGCGCCCAAAATCCTCGTTGGGGCCAAACTGGGTCGGGTTGACAAAGATACTCACCGCCACCGCGCCACACTCCTGGTGCGCCTGACGCACCAGACTCAGGTGGCCCGCATGGAGATAGCCCATTGTCGGCACCAAGCCCAGCGTGGTATAGCTTGCCCGCGCTTGGCGCACGGCCTCTATCGCTGAAATGACCTGCATAAATCCCTCTACTCACCCGTCTGCGCCAGCGCCGCCTGAAGCGCCTCGTCGGTCATGCTGGAGCTATGCTCACTATCGGGAAAGGTTCCGGCGCGCACCTCATCGGCATAGCTCGTTATCGCCTGCTCGATCACATCAGCAAGGTTGGCGTAGCGCTTGGAGTGGCGGGGCTTAAAATCGGTATACAGCCCCAACATATCGTGCCACACCTGCACCTGACCATCACACCCCGCCCCGGCCCCGATCCCAATCATAGGGATGCGTACCCGTTGTGAGACCACCGCCGCTAGTTGGGCCGGGATGAGTTCGAGCACCACCGCAAACGCACCGGCGGCTTCGAGTTCCAACACATCCTCAATCAATTGCGCCGCATCGGTGGAACTGCGCGCCTGCACCCGCGTCCCGATCTGATTCACCGACTGCGGGGTAAAGCCGACATGCCCCATCACCGGAATGCCCAACTCCACCAACCGGGTAATCGTGGGTGCCATTGCCGATCCACCCTCCAACTTCACCGCGTGGGCACCCGCCTCCTGCATCATGCGGCCCGCACTCTGGATCGCCTGCTCAGTCGTCGTGTAGGTCAGGAAGGGCAGATCGCCAATCACCAGTGCGCGTTGGGTTCCACGCACCACCGCACGGGTATGGTGCAGCATCTCCTCAAGCGTCACGGGCACGGTTGACGTATGGCCCAGCACCACCATCCCCAACGAATCGCCAACCAGGATCATCGGCACCCCGGCGCGATCCGCAATCTGGGCCGAGGTATAGTCATAGGCCGTGACCATCGGAATGCGCTCGGTGCGCTGTTTCATCTTCTGAATATCGAGGATTGTGGTTCGCATCATGCAAACTCCTTTTATCCGAGCTTCCGAGAAGCTCATTTACAGACCGCCCGCCAGAGCGCGAGCGCCTCGGCCTCCAAACGACGGTAGGCCGTGCCAAGTTGGTGAATCCAGACCTGACGATCCTGGGCGCTATCCCAGAGTTGCTCCAACTTCGCTTCTGACGCATGTAGATCGGCCAGCCGAGCCTCTAGGTGCGCCAACTGCGCCGCTTCGTCGGGTGTCAATGGGCGCGCCGTGAGCAGATTGGTGCGCAACTGGGCCATCTGCTGGCGGGCACGCTCGGCACGTTCCTGCTGCGTGGCGCGGGTACCGATCAGATCTTCGACATCGGCCATCCACGAGTCGTAAGCCGAACGTAGCGCCCGCAACTCGCCCAGATGATCGCTCTGCGCCAAAGTGAGGCGACGGGCGTTCAGTTCATCAAGCGTCTCCTGAAAATCCTTGGGGGTGCGGATCTGGGCTAACAACACCCGTACCTGCTGGTCACGCTCGGCGATGCAGTGATGTTCTGCCTCCACGCTCTGCACCTGATCTTGACGGGCTGCCTGACGCCCCGCTGGAGTACGCTGCCAGAGCCACGCTGCCAGCTTACCGCGAATAGACGTAGATTCTTTCTGCTCTGCCATCATCACAACTCAGTTTTGGTCATGAGAGTATGTTTGGATATTATACATCAGTCACCATCCAGCTTCCGTGCATCACTTGAATGGGGCAGGGCATGTGCAAAGTTACCTCCGGTGGGGGTGCGGGGGCGGTGCAGCCCCAAGGACTTTGCACATGCCCTGTTGAATGGGGCGCAGCCCATTCAACAACAAAAAATAGCTTCGGGGGCGGCTGTGCTTTCTCCGAACCTCCATTACTTCCACCGCCACCAACGCTGACGCTGCTGCCAGAGCACAATCCCCAATGCGGGCAGATAGGCTGTTATCAGAGCTAGTTCACCCATCTTTAGCACAATCCCGATCAGCAAGCCCATGGTCATACTGATCAAGAGCAGCATCGCCTGACGCGGTGTCTGGGGGATGAGCCAGAGTGCCAGTTGATCATAAACGAGGCGTTGCGGCACGAGTGCCATGGCGAGCAACAAGCGCGCCTCGGTATGCCGCCAGAAGGGCAGGGCCAACAGAAGCAGTGGCCCATACCACGTGAGGAGTGGGACATAGTTAATGTGGGTTGCAAGATTGGCCAGCATATCCCACGGCCACGAGGGCAGGATGATCAGACTGAGCAGCACCAGCGCGCCACACAGCAGCCACTGTTTGCGCGAGGGATAGACGAGCAGCATCGGCAGCCCCAGATTGGGCTTAGCCGAGAGCACCAAGCCTAGGCTCGGAATGAATGCAGCAGCGGTAATCAGGGGCGACCACTGGCCCATGAGTAGGGCAACGAGGTAGGGCGGGCTGAAGAAGAGCACTAGGCTATGGTACTGCTCACGCTGCACCAAGCCCCATGCCAGTAAACCAGAACCTATCCCCAGCAAGGCAGATCCTGCCACTGGGCCGGGGAGCCAAGCTACTGGCACTGCGAGCAATAGGGCAGTCAATGGGTAGTAGAGAACATCATTATAGGGGTACTTACCCGTCGGGCGGATCATCTGGTAGGGATTCTCACCCGCCAGCAAGAATTGTGCCCCACGCCATGCCCAGGTAAAATCACCGGCCTCAAAACCAGTCAGCACGAGACGCACATAAGCCGCAATCGCTGCCAGCAACCCAATCCCCACGGCCAGCGCGATACGGCGCTGAGGCGGAGCAAGAAATTCACGTATCGTCATGGTCGCAGCCGTGCATAGATCCGATAGACGCCAAACTCCTGAAGCAGTTGGAAGTGGCCTGCTTCAATGTAGGGCGCATAGAGTTGCCATGCCTGCTCTTGGCGTCCTGTGACCAGATAATCGGGATCAGCTACAAGCGGATCATAGGTGAAGGGGACAGACTCATGCAGCAGGAGGCGCTGATTGGCCACCACATGCTCCTGATAGGGTGGAAAGTGGTAGGGCTGATCGAGGCTGACAAACAACTCAGTCTCATTCGTCTCAACCCGTGCATCAGCCGGTACGTGGGCTTTGATCCAGGCACTCGTCGCCAAGAGCGGCTGATCGGTACTGATCGGGTAGGTGAAAATTTGGTGGAACACCGTTGCTGGTGGCGCCATGCATAGCACGGTAAGTGCCACCAACGCCGTATAACCGGGACGCCCACCACTGCGGAGGCGGCGCAGCACCTCGGCTGGGCGAAAATCACCTGTCCAATCGGTCAGCATCGCCGTCGTGAAGATCGCCCCCAAAAAGACCACCGGGTAGAGGTAGCGTGCCCAAGCAACCGCCAGGAAGAGGAACCAACCCAACCAACTGAGCACAAACGCAAGGATACTCACCCGCACGATCTGGATAGGATCGCCCCAATCTATCTGCAAACGTTGGCGGAAGATGCCCCAACTGGCCCACGCCATACCGAGCAGCGCCGGTACTGCAATCGCTCCGATCCACAGCAGTCCGAGTTGGCGACTCGCCAGCGTAAAGACCGTCGCCACAGTACGGGTTAGCCCCACCACCTCCGGTACCGGTAGGGTGGGATCGAACACCAAGAGGTTCCAGGCCGCAGCGATCAGCCGTGCCGCGCCCAAGGAGCCAACGATGATAACCAGTATGCGCACGAGCATGACCAAGTGGCGACGCCAGAACAGCAGTGGCAGCGGAGCGAACATCGCCACGATCCAAAAGGGTAGGGTCTGTGCTTTAGTGACGAGAGCCAGACCGAACAAGCCCACCGTCACCAACATCCAGCGCCACGAACCGGCGAGTGCCGGTAGCATGGTAAAAAATGCGAGACAGAGCAACAGCATCATTGCTGGCTCGCCCATGGCTTGGCGTCCCACAAAGAGCGGGTTACCCGTGACGTGGATGGTGGTCAGCAGCAAGGTCGGGATGACCATGATGCCCACGCTGACCCCATACAGGCGGCGGGCCAGCAACGCCAATGCAGCCAGCGAGAGCAGGTTAAGCAGCGCAATCGCCATGCGGCCCTGCCAATAACCTACCCCCAGCAGTTTAAAGGCCAGTGCCACCGGCACCACCGTGGGGAACGAGGCCGCCAGACTTGGCGCGATCAGCGTGCCATCAAGTGGCTGCGCATACACCCCCTGCTCCACCCATGTCCGTGCCACGGTCATCGTCCAACCCTCATCCCACTGCGGTTCGGGTGAGTGTAGCATACTCAGCCAGAGCGCAATGCCGAGGAGGGTGGCCAGAATGAGCAGAACCTGCCGAATCTTCACCAGCATCATGCTTCAACCTGTACATAGATACGATAGACACCAAACTCTTGAACCAGTTGGAAGTGGCCCGCCGCAATCAAGGGCGCATAGAGTTGCCAATTGGCCTCCATCGGCCCCGTTACCAGATAATCGGGAGGGTTGACGAGCGGATCATACTCAAAGGGTACCATCTCTTCCAAAAAGCGGCGTTGGTTGGCCACCACATGCACTTGGTAGGGTGGAAAGTGGTAACGGCGCTGCAAACCAAGGAAGAGTTCACTCTCATTGGTCTCGATCAACGCATCGGGCGGCGTCTGGGTATTGATCCATGCTGCCGTCGCCTCCAGTGGCGCAACCGTCGCACTCTTGATCGTATAGAGACTATAGCCGAGCGAGAGTGGCAGCGTGACGAGCAATAGGATCAGTACCACCACCGCTTGCAGCCGCTGGCTGGTTGTGCCACGCAAGCGTTGGAGGAATGTAGGAATATGGAAATCGCCACTCCACTCGGCCAACAGCGCCGTCGCACTCATCGCCCCCAAAAAGACCACCGGGTAGAGATAGCGACCCCAAGCAACCGAGAGCAAGAGATACCACGCAAACCAACTCCCCAGAAAGAGCAGGATGATGCCGCGCACCACATGCTGGGGCTGGGTATTGGTACGTTCACGCCAAACTGTTTGGGCTGTCCAGGCCATCCCCAGCAGGCTCGGTATCGCCATCATCAACGTAAAGACCAATGCCACCTGGCGGATCGTCGGTGTCAGCACCAACGCTACCGTGCGTGTCAGGCCCACCACCGGCTGTGTGGGCAAGGTCGGGTCGAGAACGAGGAGGTTCCAGGTCACCACAATCATGTGCGCCACACCCCATGAACCAACCAAGAGGAGACCAATCACCGCCGCCTTGCGCCACTCGCGCAGCCAGAGCAGCCATGCGACAGCCACTCCTAACGCGAAGAACCAGAACGGTGTCGGCTGCGCCTTGGCCACAAGTGCCAAGCCCCCCATCAACACCGCCAGTAGCGTCCAGCGCCACGATCCATCCAACGCGGGTACAAGCGCCAGATAGGCGAGAGTCAAGAGCAACAGCATGGGTGTCTCGGCCATGGTCTGGCGGCCCATATAGAACGGATTAGCCATGGGATGGATCGTGGTGAGGAGCAGTACCGGCACCACCGCCAGCGCAACCCTAGGGCCATAGAGCGAACGCGCCAACAGCGCCAGACTCACCAACGCCGCCACATTCAGTAGCGCAATCGCCATACGGCCCTGCCAATACCCCACCCCCAACAGCTTAAAGGCCAGCGCCACCGGCACCACCGTCGGAAACGACGCCGCCAGACTAGGGGCAATCAAGCCCGTATCCAACGGTTGGGCATACACCCCCTGCTCGACCCACGTGCGCGCCAACGCCAACGTCCAGCCCTCATCCCAATTGGGTGCGGGCGAATTGAGCAGACTGAGCCACAGCGATACCGCCAGCATCCCTAGCAGAATCATGAGGAAGCGCGAGGATGTACGCATAAGATTGCCTCGTCGTAACTATTCACACTTCTCCTCGCATCTCGATATTGACGCCAAGGCGCAACGTCTATAACAAAACCTTCGCGGCTTCGCGCCTTCGCGTGAACAATAAGGTTTCTTTTACCCCACGTGTGAACAATTAGGCGTAGGCACCTCGTCTACCCCAGCCCCTACGTGGGGGCGTCAAGCAGACTCGGCCAACAGCAAACCGCCCAACAGATCGTCAGCATGAACGGTTGCGAGATTCCACCTACCAACGAGACCAGAAACCAGGTTGCCCCGGCAATCACCTTCCCACGCTGCCCCGAATGCCAGAGCAGCGCCAGCGCAGGCAGCGCCAAGATCGTCGTATAGTGCCAAATAATCGTCGAGATGAGCAGCGGCAATAACGTCGCAGCGGTCAATCCCCATTGTAGATTGATTACCCGACTACGCCAGAACGTCAGCCCCAGCAGCGTCAGTATGACCACAGGCGGGCCAAGGGTTGCAATCATACCAGATTGCCGACGCAAAATACCCGTCCACGAAGCAAAGAGAGGCGAACTCACGTTACTCTGCAACGCATAGATCGAGCCATTGATCCAGGTCTCAATATGTACAAACGGCAATGAGAGCAGCACCACCCCAACGATAGTCATACCAAGCGCGAGCAGACTCATCCAGCGTTGCTTAATCAACAAAACCGGCGCCGCCAGAATTGGCGTAATCTTCAACAGAGCACCCACCGCCACCGCCATCCCCAAGCGCCGATGGGACTGCTCATTCGTAGAGCTCAGGATCAGCGCAATTAGCACCGCAATCAGCGCGTTAATCTGGCCCAACCAGAGCGACTCCAAAGTAGGCAAAAAGAAGAACACCCCAATCAACGCCATTTTCCACCCCACCAACGGCTTGAGCATGACACTCAGCAAAATGGTAGTTGCCAGCACCCCCAGCATCCACACACCCAACGCGATAGGGTAGGGCAAACTTGCCAGCGGCACAAGGAGTAAGGCTAACAAGGGTGGGTAGAAGTAGGGCGGGATATCAGCCGGTGCTTCGGGTAGAAAGACGGCTCCAGCATTCCCAATCGGATCGATTCCATGGGTAATGGCTCGTGCGGATGCCAAATAGGCCCGCGTATCGCCCCCAATCGGCAGATCATTTCCAACAGCACTCATCACCTGCACAATACGGATGGTCGCAATTACCAAGACCACCGTCAGATTTATGGTTTGGATATGCGGGGAATCGTGTGGTATACGTAGTTTCATAGGGGTTTGCGGGCAACAATCACAAACTGTAGACAAGTCAGTTCATCGCGGCTATAATCCCGCAACTCAGCCTCGATCTGCGTCGTAAGCAGCGCATCGCCCTCGCGGGTACGGCAATAGGTTTTGATGATCTCGAAGTGGCGGGTAAATTCGGCCACATACTGGGCTTGCCGCCACTCATTCAGCGGTACCGTAAACGGAATTCGGCGTTGGCGCAGATGATCCCACGCCTCCATACCAGCCGGCATGCGTTGCAACGGGTACTCGGTAAACGTGACATTATGCCCACCGCTAGGGCATGCAAAGGGATGAATAGAAATCCATGCCACCCCACCCGGCTTCAGCACCCGTTTGACCTCAGCCACAACTGCCGGAACATCCAGAAAATGCTCAAACGCCGCCGCCGAAATCACCAGATCATACGCCGCATCAGGAAAGGGCAAGCGTCCCACATCACCACACACCAGGGTACGCCGCTTGCGCGGTTCATACGTGATTCCTAACCGCCATGTATAGATCTGCCGTGCAACCACATAGGCCAGATTGATCGCCGAACGCTGCGGCCAATTGGCCATATCAATCCCCGTCACCGCATGCCCCAGACGTTTGAAGAGCGTATACTGGGGTCGCAGCCGCCCATTGGCCAGATCCAAGATCTGGCGTGGTACCTGCATATCAATCATGGGCGCAATATCGGCCAAACAATCGGCCTGTTGGTCACGTTCGCCAGCTAAACGCTCTCCGCGCAGGAGTTGTAGGGCATAGCGTGGGTATTCAAGGAGTTTGGGCATGGGAAGATCCTAATTCTACTATTTGCGAACAACTTCAATAGGCATCCTCTAGCATGGTTAAAAGTGTCTGTGCCGAATGTTGGTAACTGAACCGCGTCACTTGCTCAAATCCGGCATGGATCAATGTTTGGCGCAACCCAGGCTCATTGGCAATGCGCAGCATGTGTTGAGCAAGGAGCTTGCTATCATCAGGCTCAAAGAGCAATCCGGCTTGGCCTACAACCTCAGCCAACGAGGTCGCTCGTGAACTAATGACCGGACATCCACATGCCATGGCTTCCAGCGGAGGAATGCCGAAGCCCTCGTAGCGCGAGGGGAAGATGAAGGCGTCGGCTTCATGGTAGAGGGCGATCAGATCCTCGCGTGATACGAGTCCCAGCCGCCGTACCCGATGTGCAATAGCATAGCGTTCGAGGAGATCATCATAGGGGACTTCGCGGTATCCTGGCCCGCCCGTGATAACTAGATCATGCGGTAGATCGCGACTGACCCGCCCGAAGGCTTCGATCAGTACCCGTACATTCTTACGCGGTGAAAGTGTCCCCGCGTAGAAGAAGAAGGGCTGCTGTAATCCATAGGTTGCGCGCACCGCTTGGGATTGCGTGGCTGGCATGCGGTGATAGTTGAGACTCAACGCAGGGTAGGTCACGCTGATCTTCTCAGCAGGGGTTCCGGTGAGACGTATAATATCGTTCGCCGTCCATTGCGAATTGACTGTAACCTTACGTGCCTTGCGTAGCGATGGTGGAATAAAGAGCCGCATATAGAGCGAATCGATCCACGCATATTCACGTTGAGGGAATTCGGGCATCGGAAAGTAAAGCAGATCATGAATGGTCACCACCGACGGGATCTGGCACCCTAACGATATGACATTATGTGGGAACCAGACCACATCGGGGCGATCATGATGCAGCCGCAGGGGCAGGATGCTATGATCCCAGAAGAATTTGTGGGGTGCCCGCAGTAGCACTTCGTGGGCTGTGGGGTAGCGCCCAAGCAGTTCGGGGCTGGCGTAGTAGATGCTGAAGCGGTGCGGGCTGTCGAGCTTGATCAGCGCATCCAGTAGCCCACCGATATATTCACGCACGCCACCATAGGGGAGGCTGATAGCCCGCGCTGAAATGGCAATATGGAGTGGGCGTATCGTAGCCATCAAAAGATTACCTTCCTACATTCGCTGCTCCACCCAGACCCCCAACATCACTAAGGCCCACAGCTTCTTGCCGTGGTTGACCTTCCCGCTCATATGCTCATGCACCAACTCGCTCACCGCCTCCGGGCGCAACCACGCCTCCAGGGTTGGGTTGTGCAACAGCCGCTCTTCCGTCCAGCTACGCAACTCATTGCGCAGCCAGTCGCCAACCGGAACCCCGAAGCCCTGTTTGCCACGGGCGGCCACCTGGGGTGGTAGTTTCTCGCCGAAGGCGGCTTTGAGCAGCCACTTGGTGTTGCGCCCGCGCACCTTGAAACGCGCCGGGAGCCGTGCTGTCCATTCGACCCACACGGCATCCAGGAAGGGTGCCCGCGCCTCCAATGAGTGGGCCATAGTGCTGCGATCTGTTTTGGGCAGGAGATCGCCCGCCAAGTAGGTAACGTGATCTGCCGCCAGGGTGCGATCCAGCAGGCTTCTGGCCCGCGCCTGATCATAGGCTACCGCCAGCCAATCGGCGGTGTCAATACTGGCGAGTTGATCCCGCCACTGCTCAGTATACAACCCCAACTTCTCGCGCTGGCTGAAGTAGGAACCCCAACGCACCAGCGATGCCTTGTGGCTCACCGCCGCAAACTGGCCCAGCCGTTTGATCCCCGTGATCGGGTTGCGGTCTTCGGGCAGCCACCAGATCTCCGGAATGAGCGCGGCGAGGCTCGGCACAAGGCGCTGCGTCACCACGTGGGGCAGCAGCGTGTAGGGGCGCAACCAGCCATCCAAGACATAGCGCCGATACCCGGCCAGCGTCTCGTCGCCGCCATCGCCGCTCAGCGCCACCGTCACATGGCGGCGCGTCTGGCGCGCCAACTCGTAGAGCGGCAGTGCAGCCGGGTCGGCAAACGGCTCATCCGCCGCTGCCGCCACCCCCTCAATCACCCGCACCAGGTCGGCGGGGCGGAAGATGAACTCGTGGTGCTCGGTGGCGTAGCGCTCGGCCACCTGACGTGCATAGTGAGTCTCGGAGAAGTGGCGCTCCTCAAAGCCAATCGAGAAGGTGCGTACCGGCTCGCGGGTACGCTCAGCCATCAGCGCGACGATGATCGAGGAGTCGATCCCGCCACTCAGAAAGGCACCCAACGGCACCTCGCTTACCAACTGACGCTCCACCGCCGCCGGTAAGAGGCGGCGTGCCTGCTCAATCGCCTCGGCATCACTCAGGGCGATCTTGGGTTCAAAGGCCAACCGCCACCAGCGCTCAATACGTGGTGCATGGCCCGCCTCGACCACCAACTTGTGCGCGGCGGGCAGTTGGCTGATCCCCGCATAGATGGTAAGCGGATCGGGGGTGTACTGGAGGGTAAGGTAGTGGTGCAACGCCAACGGGTCAATGCGGCGCTCCACCCAGGGAGCCGCCAACACCGCCTTGGCCTCCGAGCCCCAGACCAGGCCATGCTCACGGCTCTGGTGCCAGTAGAGCGGCTTCTCACCCATGCGGTCACGGGCGATCAGCAGACGTTGCTGCCGCGCATCCCAGATCGAAAAGACAAACATCCCATTGAGCCGGGGCAAGAGTGCATCGCCCCACTGCTCATAGGCATGCACAATCACCTCGGTATCGCCATCGGTGGCAAACTGGTGGCCATGCAACAACAACTCGGCCCGCAACTCGCGGTAGTTATAGATCTCGCCATTAAAGACAATCGCCACACTGCGATCTTCGTTGAAGATCGGCTGGCTACTGCCACTCAGGTCAATAATCGCCAAGCGCCGCATCGCCATACCCACGCGCCCATCCACAAAAAAGCCATCACTATCCGGGCCACGATGGATGATCTGATCATTCATCTGGCGCAACAGATCGGCATTGACCGGGCGCGTATCAGGATGCAGGATGCCACAGATGCCACACATACATAGGCTCCCAATCAGGGTACTAGCGCATTACCTACCTTGGAGGAGCGCACGGCTCTACGCGGAGCGAGCACACTCAACGCAAAGAGAACCAAGATCAGCGGCACAAGCCATTTGTAAGCATAGGCCATGCGCTCAAAAGAGGCATTTTCCTGGTTATACTCGAATGGTGTTGCTGTGATCCTGACCGGCGCTTGGTAGGCTTGGATGTAATAGTCAACTAGATCTTTGCCTTCGGTCTGTATGGCTAGATGCCCTACATAGGCAGAGCGGATAATCTCTGGGGTAATATCTACAAAATCAGGAAGAATAACACCCGTATCAGGATCAGCAATCACCCAAGTGCCATCATCTAGCTCAACCCGATTGACCACATGGTACAGACCCAACATCACGATTTCTGATGGTATCCCCTGTTTTTGTAACAAACCATTCAGTACAATCGCGTGTTGACTACACAGACCAACACTGCGTTCTAGGGCTTTGTCATAATCAGAAAATTCCCAAAGCTGAAAATAGGGATTAATAAATCCCATTCCCCAAAGCAACCAATTCTCAGTAGGTGGGATATGCAGGTTATAAGCACCCGGTGTCCAATCATGGGCCATACCCTGGATGACTCCATAGGTGGCACGTTCAAGCACTGTATACGTAGTCTCTCCCTTGCGCCGGGTACTCAGTTGGCGTACCTCTTGGGCTGAAAGTAACAGATCATCCGGGCCAAAAAAGGTCGCTGTCCGGCCTAAATCGGGGCTGCGTATTGGGGTGATCAGGCCAAGCATATTGATCACAAATAAGAAGATACCTAAAAGACCAAACTTCCACGCCAGTATGTGCTTGAAGCGCATAGAATCACCCCCCCTTGGATTGAGCAATAACCCCCCCAAACATCACCACATAGCGCTCTGTCGCTGCCTCCCAGGTAAACTGCTGGGCGCGTACCCGCGCCGCCGCGCCCATCTGCCGCGCCAGATCGCGCTGTTTGGCCAGCGGGGCGATGCGTGCCACCAACGCCTCCACATCGGCCCAGGCCACAATATGTCCACTCACCCCCTCGGCCACCAGATCTTCAGCCCCACCAGTACGGGTCACAATCGTGGGCAGACCGGCAGCCATGGCCTCCAGGGTCGCTACGCTCATCCCCTCGTTGTACGAGGGCAGCACGAAGCCGTGCGCGGCGGCGTAGTGGGCGGCGATCTCTTCACGCGGGACATACCCGGCAAAAGTGACCCGATCAGTCAGGCCGAGGTTGCGTACCAATGTGATCAGATCATCACGCGCATCGCCTTCACCCACAAATTCAAGCACCACATTGTGGCCGCTATCTACCAAGCGCCGCAGGGCTTGGATGAGATAGTGCTGCCCTTTGCGCTCAATCAGGCGTGCCACACAGATCAGGTGCAGCGGGCCAGCATCTTCAATCGGCGCGGGGCTGAAACGAGTGAGATCAACCCCGTTGGGCACCAGATCAATCTGCATCCCCGGCTGCACCGCCAACATCATGTCGGCCTCATCCTGGCACTTGGCCACCAAGCGGCTGGCTCCGCGCCAGATCGCCTTGATCGTCGGCGTGAGGATGGGGTAGAGCGCACCATAACGCTGCTCAAAACCGGGAATATCCGGGCCACAGACGCGCAAAATATAGGGCAACCCGGCCAAACGGCGCAACGCCAGCGCTACCCCACCCGCTGGCACCGCACTCCACGCAAAGACGAGATCGTAGCGACGCTTGCGCTGGAGGCGCAGCGCATACGGCAGCGCCAGCGCGGCAAAGGTGAGTAGCTCACGGTTACTGGAGTGGTGGATATTGCGGTTGGCCACCGGCACCTTGAACATCCGCACCCGCTCGGCCAACTGCACCCGCTCATAACGCATGCCCAGCGCCGACGTGATCAGATCGATCTCCAACTCTGGGCGCTGCGCCAGCCGCGTCAGGATGGCCTGATTCACCGTGCCGGTGCCGCCACCCAGGGGCGGGAACTCGTTATTCAGCATCAGGATGCGCATCATTCCCTCCCCCACACCTTGCGTACCACATACAACGGACGCCCCTTCACCTCCTCGAAGATACGCCCCACATACTCGCCGATCACCCCGATGGTGATGAGTTGGATACCGGCCAAAAAGAAGACTGCCACCACCAGGGTGGCAAAGCCGGGTGGCGAGAGGCCCACGGTGATCTTCTGGATGGTGTAGAAGATGGCGATCAGGATCGCCATGATCGAGACCCCGACCCCGGCCAGCGAGATCATGCGCAGGGGTAGGTAGCTGAAGGAGATCAGGCCGTCTAGGGCGAGGTAGATCAGGCGCGTCAGGGTGTATTTGGGGCGCCCCGCATAGCGCGCATGGCGCGCATAGGCCAAGCCGGTCTGGCGCAGGCCGATCCAACTGCGGATGCCACGCACAAAGCGGTTGCGTTCGGGCATGCCGTTGAGCAGATCGACGATTTGGCGATCCATAATGCAGAAGTCGCCTGCGTCGAGCGGAATATCAATACTCGCTACCTGCTTGAGTAGGCGGTAGAAGAGCGTGTATGCGGTGCGCTTCAGCCAGCCCTCTTTGCGCTGCTCGCGGATGGCATAGACCACATCGTAGCCCTCGCGCCACTTAGCGATGAACTCCGGCAAGACCTCCGGCGGGTCTTGCAGGTCGCCATCCATAATGATCACCCCGCGCCCCCGGCTATGGTCTAATCCGGCACTGATCGCTACTTGGTGCCCGAAGTTGCGCGCTAGATCGATCACCACCAGACGTGGATCACTGGCTGCCATCTGCTGAAGCAGGCTGAGGGTCGTGTCGCGGCTGCCATCATTCACAAAGATGATCTCGTAGGCCAGATCGAGTGGATCAAGCGCTGCACGCAGCCGCGAGTAGAGTGTGGGCAGATTCTCTTCCTCGTTATAGGCCGGGATGACCACCGAAAGTTCGGGGAGATCAGGCAGGAGCGCCGGTTCAACCGGTGCTGTCAATTGCGCCAATGCCCGACAAAAGCGCAAGGCTTCCTGGGCATCCTCGGTGGGGATGGGCGGGACGGGGCGCTGCTCAAGAGCCGCACGGCGCATGGGGGCTGATCCTTCTGCAAGAGACCGCGACACCAACAGGTTCTATTATAAAGCTCTAACATACCAGGGCCGCTATTTTATGTGAGGCGTGCTACAATGAATACAGAGAACGACACAACACCATGGAGTAACCAACAATGTCACAAGTGCCACAACCCGACACCTTTACCGCACTAAATAAACACCAGTACGCCAACCTTTTTACCTACCGCAAAAATGGCGAGGCGATCAAGACCCCGATCTGGTTCGCACTCAAGAACGGTAAGTTCTATGTTGTCACTACCAAAAACTCAGGCAAAGTGAAGCGCATCCGCAACAACGGGCGCGTCATGATCGGCCCCTCGGATGCACGCGGCAACCCACGTGGCGAGACGATAGAGGCCAGAGCACGTGTGCTTGGCCCCGATGAGGTGGAGATCGCTAAGATTGCACTTGATGAGAAGTATGGGCTGATGAAGGCGGTCTTCGAGTTCTTTATAACGATGCGCGGTGTAGAGCGCGATTGGGTTGAGATTGCTCCGGCGTAATAAATAAGCTTCCCGGAAGCTGAAAGCTTCCGGGAAGCTTAGAATTACTCCTCCACACAGATCTCCTTCTTCCCCACCGCCCGTAGGGTCAGACCGAGCAACGTAAGAATCAGCAGGCTCAACAGTGCGAGCAGCACATACCCCAAGCCCTGGTGGAAGGCCAGCTTGGTCTTGCTGTACATAAAGATCGTCGCAATCGTGAGCGCGGCCACCGGGAAGGAGTAGGCCCACCACGAGAGGTAAAACTGGATCTTGAGGAACTGCCGATACTGGGCGACGAGCAGGATGAAGAGGAAGAGTGCGAATGAGTAGAGTGATTTGGCAAAGCCGTCTAGCACAAAGCCGCTCACATCATGGCTCATGAGTTTGACATAGGCAATGAAGCCAATCGCGGGTGGCGCGATCATAATGAAGAGCGTCGGTATCATCCGATCTGCCAACGGGGCGTGGAAGATGATCCGATTGAAAAAGATGCTGAAGAGTGCGATCCAGAAGATCAGCCCGACACTAAAATAGAACCACGAGATGTCGCTGTGGAAATGTTCAACCCCCGCGATGGGCACAATCATATTCCCCACCACCGGGATGAACCACGAGGGGTTGGAGTGCTGAATCTGGAACATGCTGTGCTGCATCCAGACCGACAGAATGCCTAGCGTAAACAGCGTATGCACGATCACGCCGATGATCCAGAGGTAGCGCGAGATGTCGTGCTGCACCTCCAAAAAGGCTACGCTGAAGAGCAATAGGCTGATCGAGATGGTCGGGAAGAAGTTGATGCGGATGGGATGGGTAAACTCGTGCTTGACCGCATCGGGGAAGCGGAGCAGCTTGGTGGTGTAGATCACTCCGAATAGGGCGAAGAGGCTGAGTGCCACCACCAGAACGATCCCGCTCAGGCTGAAGGGCAGGCCCAGAATACGTTCGGCGCGCTGAAAGGCGATGCTGCTGCCCGCCATCCCCAGGATAACGGCAAAAAATGAGATCGGAAAGTTGCGCAGCCGTAGTTGGATCGCGCTCAGATTCGGGCTGAGCGCCGGTTGCTGCTGGGCATGGCTCATGGGTTTTGTACTCCGCGTACATGATTGTGGGTATCTGTTGAGTATTGTAGCACTATTGCTTATACCGGCAACATCATATATTGGGTTATTCAACCAATATTTTGGTTGAATATCTCCCCCGTCACCAACACCTCCAAGCTACTCCCCGCCGGGTAGATCTGCAACCCTGGCGGCACGATCAGCAAGCCGTTGGCCCCGTGCAGCGAGAGCAACCGCGAGCTGCCCTGGTTGCCGGTGCTCGTCGCCCATAGCTCACTCCCGCGCCAACTTAGGCGCACCCGCTGGTATTCGGGTCGGTCGGAGGATGGCCGGATGTCCGTCTCCACCCGTGCCAGTACACGCGGCCGCAGTGGCTGCGGGTCGCCCTGCAATGCCCGTAACGCCGGGCGCACGATGATCTCGAAGGCCACTAGCGAGGAGACCGGGTAGCCCGGTAGGCCAAAGACGAGCGTATCACCAACGCTGGCAAAGGTGGTTGGTTTGCCCGGCTTAAACTTGATGCGCCCAAAGTGGATCGTCCCCAACTCGGCCAGAATCGGCTTGATCAGATCGCGGGTGCCCATACTCACCCCGCCACTGGTGAGCAGCACATCGGCCTGGGCGATCCCCTCAAGGATGGCCCGCCGCTGCGTCTCACGATCATCACGGGCAATACCGAGTGAGATCGCCACTCCGCCCGCCTCGCGCACCGCCGCCAAGAGCGCGTAACGATTACTGTCGCGTACCGCCCCGACTGGACGCGGCGCACTTGGCTCATAGACCTCATCGCCCGTTGCGAGCACCGCCACCCGTGGGCGGCGGAAGACCGCCACCTGGGTGATGCCGAGCGTCGCCATGATGCCCACATCTGCCGGAGTGAGCCGCGTGCCACGGGCTAACACCAGCGCTCCCCGGCTGAGATCTTGGCCCACCGAATGCACATGCTCACCGGGGCGAACCACCCGCTCAATCACGAGCATCCCCTCGGTTTCGCGGGTCTGTTCGACCGGGATCATCGCGTCGGCCCCGGCAGGCATAGGGGTTCCGGTCATGATCCGGCTCGCCTCGCCGGGGCCAACCAGGAGGGTCGGGTTCACCCCGGCGGTTAGCTCGGCAACCACTCGGCGGGGGATGAGGCCATCACTGGAGCGTAGCGCATAACCATCCATCGCCGCCTTGGGCAGATCGGGCAGATCTTCGGGCGCAACCAGATCGTCGGCCAAGATCCGCCCCTCGGCACGCAGCGCGTCAACCTGTTCTAGCGGCAAATGGCGCACATGTGCCAGTACCGTTGCCAGGGCATCTTCAACTGCCAGCATCGGGTAGGGTGATTCACGCAGCATATCGTTCATGGTTGTTCTTGCCCCAATCCTATTCTCATGATGATCGATCCTCACCCTCCCCGTGCGCCAACCGCTCACTACCCCATACACTCCTGTGGCCGCCCCGCACGCACCGGCTTGATCGGCACCCCATCGCTCCACTCACCCATCGCAAAGCTGAGTTGATCGGCGCGAGTGCCGTGGCGCACCACCTGATCGAGCGCGTACCAGATGTAGCGCCAGTTGAGGTTGTTCTCACTCGCAATCCCTCCCACCGACATCATGGCCATCACATCGGGGATGAAGGTGGTGTCAACTCCGGCCTGGATGTGGTCGGCGACAAGCCCCGGTTTACCGTGCGAATCGTTCTGGGCGCAGTAGAAGCGCTTGTGAGCCGAGGCTATCGCCTCGAAGGGGTTGACCCACGCCTTCACTGGAACGAGAATGTCGCCGGTGCCGTGGAGGATACCGACCGGGACATCCAGAGCGCGTCCGGTGTGGGCCATATCTATTCGATCCGCGTAGGCTCCGGTCATCTGGCCGAAGATGCGGATGGGGGTAGGAATGAGCGACTCGGAGTCGGGGATGGGGTTGGCGGTGATGATCTGTTGGGGTAGTAGCGCTTCCGGCACCTTCTCGCCCGCTAATGCGGGCCAACTGAGCGCAAAGAGGCCGCCGAGCGAATGCCCGAAGAGGTAGGTGTCCACGTGTGCGTCAGCCAGCCGGGTCTGCTCGTAAGCGTGCAGGACGCTGCGCATGGCGTTGTTGAACCAACCGTGCGGGCTGATCGGGAAGGGGTTGAAGAGCGCCTTGATCAGATCCTGCATTGTCGCCGGGAGGGTGTCGCCATAACGACAGAAGCCGCGCTGGTAGCTGGGGAAGAAGACGTAGTAGCCCTGCTGCACGAGGTGGAGTAGGTGGCTCTGGTAGATTTCGGCTGCACCCAGGCAGAAGCCGTGCAGGTAGACGATCAACTTCACCCGCCCGTTGGCGTCGCGGTAGGGGTTGAAGGGGATGTAGGCGCGGATGAAACTGGCATCGGCACAATCGCCATACTCCTGGATGGCATAGTGCTGCGAGGTATAGATGGCCTGATAGTCGGGTTTTGTGGGGGGGAAGACATGTGGCATGGGGATGCTCCTTACTTGTGATTATTCATACTTCTCCTCGAACCCAGATTTTGACGCAAAGACGCAAGGACGCAAAATCTTTAACAGTACAAACAGTTGCACTCTTTGCGTCTTCGCGCCTTTGCGTCAACCAAGTAGTGCCATTCAGGGTAATCACACGCCGCGTCTGCGTAACAACCGAGCGACTCGAATCGCCCCTTGGGTCACGGCGGCGCTACTCTGGCCCGGAAAGATGCTGTCGCCTACCACCCAGAGTCCGGCCACCCCGCTTACCCGTGGCCCCATGCTGGCGAAGCCGCTCTGGGCGGGGCGTTGGCCTAGCCCCCCCACCACGCCGCGCTCGCGCCCGGTGTAGCGTGCAAAGCTGATCGGGCTGCCCGCCTGCTGGTAGCGGATGTGCTGGCGCAGGTTGGGCAGTACCACCTCGGCGGCGCTCAGCAGGCGCTCGGCCCATTCCGCCTTGCGCTCATCATACACGCTGCGCTCGGTATGCGCCTTCCACCATGGCCCCACGCGGGTGTGCGTGCTGATGGTGATTGCCCGCTGGCCCACTGGGGCGCGGCGCGTATCCTCGCGGGGGTGGAGCGAGATAAAGATGCTGTTGCCCTCGCCCAACGGTGCGTCGTAGTTGCGGACTACCTGATGGTGCTCAGGCAACCCCGCCGGGATGGCCGCCTCATCTACACCCAGGTAGAGCATAAAGGCCCCCCACACCTCTGGAATGCTGGCGATGCGCTGCTGGAGCGGGCGCGGGGCGTGTGGGCCGAGGAGGCGCGCAACGTCCCACACGCTCACCCCGGCGACGATCTGTTTGGCGCGCAGTTCTTCGCCACCCGCTAGGCGCACCCCCACGGCGCGCCCGCCTTCAACCAGGATCTGCTCCACCCGCGCCCGGTAGCGCAACTCGCCGCCATCGCGGATGAAGCCATCGGCGAGGGTGCGTGCGATTGTCCAGGCTCCGCCTTCAACATAAAAGACGCCCTGGCGGGCCAGATCGAGCGCCACGCTGCCAAAGATCCAGGCGGCCTCACTGGCTGGTACCTGGGCCGAGATGAGCAACTGGGCATCAATGAAGCTGCGCAGGGCACGATCATGCAGGCGGTGGCGGTGCAGTTCGTGGGCGACGGTACGTTCGAGGTGCGGGAGCATCCCGATCAGCTCTGGGCGCAACGCCGGGAGCAACTCGATCAGATCGGCGGGGGTTTCGGGGGGCATGGGCGGGAAGTGGCGCGCAAAACGCCAACCCCAATCGGCCAACGTCTCCTGGTTGTGCCAGAAGCGTTCCGCCGCCGCCGCTTGGCTGGGGAAGGCGCACCTCCGCTCCTCTTGCCACGCCGCAGGATCACCATAGCGCGTCACCACTCGGTCGGGCAACCAGACCTGCATGGCCGGTTCGAGCTTGACCACTGGGAAGCGCAGGTTGAGTTGCTGCGCCACCCAATCGTGGGCACCACCGGGCTGAAAGCCACCAAACAGGGTTGCCCCGACATCAAAGACATAGTGCGACCCATCGGGGCGTTTGCGGAGGAAGGAAGAGGCGCAGCCTCCCGGCTCAATGTGGGCTTCCAGCACCAGCACGCGCCGCCCCGCGTGGGCCAGCAGCGCCGCCGTCGTCAGCCCGCCAATCCCCGCCCCAATCACGATCAGATCATAACTCACCCGCCACCTCCGGTCGCATAAGCGCGCATAATGATCACCAGGACTAGAAATGCGGCTACCGCAAAACTGGTCGCCTCGCGTCGCCCGCGTTGGCCGCGTGCCAGGAGGATTGCGGCGGGGATGAAGAGGGGCGCGATTACGCCATAGACGATGTGCATGGCCATAAAGAGCGGGGCACCCATGGTGAAGAAGATCGTGGCCCCAATCAGGGCTTGGGAAATCAGGAGTAGCTCGGCGATCCACAGCCCGGCGATGTAGGTCTCCCCAACGCGCCCGCGCAGTGCATTGACCGCGCCCCAGAGGGTCAGCACAAGTGTCACGAGGCTGAGGGTGACTTGGAGTTTGGCGTGGAAGGGTAACATGAGGTCAACTTACCGCAGGGGCTACAGCCCCATGGCTTGTACCTCACTCCTGACGCCGAGGCGTCGGGACGGATACGATTGGCTGGTTGACGGGCAGCCCGCCAGCATCACGTCTCGCGATGCTGGCATGGTACTTGGCCGCAATATTCCGCGCCGCGTTGAGGTCTGCATGCAACTCGAAGCCACACACACGACACACGAACCGGCCACGGGAACGGCGGTTGTTGCGGGCGATATGCCCACAGCAGCTACAGGCTTGCGAGGTATGCCGGGGATCGACCCTAGCCACCGTACACCCCCGTTCCTCGGCTTTGTACGTCACAAATGCGGTAATCTGTGCGAACGACCAGCTATGCACCCGGCGGCTGGTTTTCGTCTGATTACGGATCTTCGACCGCGTGCGGATGTCGGTCAAGTTCTCCAGCACAATCGTTGCGCCGGGCTGCACCGACTGGACAATCTGCTTGGAGAGGACGTGATCGCAATCCCGCCGGAAGCGGGCCTG
>NZ_RYFD01000056.1 GCF_004138135.1 Candidatus Oscillochloris fontis | reverse complement strand
CCGGGTCGTGAAACACCGCAGCGCCGATCCTACTGGCGGAGCATCCGCTGGGAACCTAGGTCCACGCACCCCCACCACTCGATGGGAGGTAGAAGTTATGGGTTTCGTTACTCAGCCTTCTGCCTCTCCTCACAATTGTCGCGGCGTGGAGCAGTGGCAGCTCGTCGGGCTCATAACCCGAAGGTCACAGGTTCGAATCCTGTCGCCGCTACCAACAAACAAAGAGGCGCGTCACTGTAATGGTGACGCGCCTCTTTGTTTGTTCTGTTTTCATTTTGGGGCTGCGCCCCAGATTTATTTTGTGGTGTTGTTTGGCGGCGCAACCGCCAAACAACACCACAAAAGATCTTCGGGGGAGGTATGGACGATTCGCGTCTGCGCACACTGATCAGTAAGTTTGAATCCTTGGGCTGGACATTCCGCCAAGGTAAGCCGATTCCCTATGGTACCCAACTTGTCATTACGAGTGGGCGTGATGAGGCCACGCTCGATTTCTACCCCCAGCGCGGGCGTTGTGTGGTGGGTGGGGCCGATTCGCCTTTGCGCCAGCGGCTCAAGGAGTTGACCGCCTCTACGAGTAGCCCAACCCCCAGCACCAAACCCACAGCCTCCCCACGCATCAGCGGGGCGCACGTGGGGATGGACGAGTCGGGTAAGGGCGATTGGTATGGCCCGTTGGTGGTCGCGGCGGTTTTTGTGGATGCGCAAACTGAGGCCGCGTTGCTCCAGGCTGGGGTGCGCGATAGTAAATTGGTTGATTCCACAACGCTGCCCCAATTGGCTCAGACAATTGAACGCTTGGTTCCGCCTACCGCCCGCTATGTGACGGTTTTAGCTCCTTCTGACTACAACCGGCGTTATGCCGAGTCAAATAATATCAATATCCTGCTGGCTGAACTCTATGCCGAGACCGCGACGCATGTCTGTCAGTCCACGGGCTGCACGCGGGTGGTGTGTGATCAGTTTGCGCAACGTACCGAGCGTTTGGATCGCACCTTCACCCAGGCCGGATTGCTCCGCCCCACCCAGATGCACCACGCTGAAGCGCAGAGTATCGCGGTTGCAGCGGCTTCGGTTTTGGCGAGTGCGCGTTTTGGGGCCGAGTTGCAGCGCTTGGGCGCAGTGGCGGGCTTGCGCGGTGGCTTGCCTGCCGGTGCGTCGGCGATCCGGGCGCTGAGTGCGGCTGCACGTCACATCCTGGCCCACGAAGGTCGCGAGGGCTTGGGGCGCTATGCCAAGCTCAATTTTAAGCCGGTGCAAGCGTTCATTTCGTAGGGGCTTTCATACGTCTGCCCGCATTCAGATGTTGACGCAAAGACGCCAAGGCGCAAAGCCTTCAACAAAACCTCTGCGTCCTTGCGCCTTGGCGTCAAAAGGAATCTCCAATGTCAGATTTTAACCCCCACACCATCCGTCCCGCCTTCCCCGCACTTGCCACCCAGGTGCAGGGCCGCCCTGCCATCTTCTTCGATGCTCCTGGGGGTACGCAGGTGCCCCAGATGGTGATTGATGCCATCAGTGGCTACCTCACCCATAGTAACGCCAATACCCACGGAGCCTTCCTCACCAGTCAGCGCAGCGATGCGATTATCGCTGCGGCGCACCAAGCAATGGCCGATCTGCTGGGGTGTGCCGCCGAGGAGACTATCTTCGGGGCCAATATGACCACGCTGACCTTCGCCTTTAGCCGCGCACTGGCGCGGAATTGGGGGCCAGGCGATCAGATTGTGGTCACGAAGCTGGATCACGATGCGAATGTGGCTCCCTGGCGCGCCCTCACCGAACGTGGGGTCACGATCTGTGAGGTGGAGATTGATCCCACCGACTGTACGCTCGATATGGACGATCTGGTGGCGGCGATTGGCCCGCAAACGAGGCTCGTGGCGGTGGGCTATGCCAGCAATGCGGTCGGCACGATCAATGATGTGCGGCGCGTGGTTGAACTGGCGCAGCAGGTGGGGGCACTCACCTTCATTGATGCGGTGCATTACGCCCCGCATGGCCCGATTGATGTGCGCGCCCTCGATTGTGATTTTCTGGCCTGTAGTGTGTATAAATTCTTTGGCCCCCATGTCGGCTGTCTCTATGGCAAGGCTGAACAGCTCACACGCCTCCAGCCGTATAAAGTGCGTCCGGCCTCCAATCTCGCTCCAGAGTGCTGGATGACCGGCACCCAGAACCATGAGGGCATGGCGGGCGTCGTGGCGGCGGTGGACTATCTCGCGACGCTGGCTCCGGTTCCGCTGGCGGATCGACGCAGTGCGCTGCTCGCCGCTATGACCCGCATTGCCGCGTATGAGCGCGGCTTGGCCGAACGCCTGATCACGGGACTGCTCGCTATTCCTGGCCTCACCTTCTATGGGATTCGTGAGCCGGAGCGTTTTGCGTGGCGCACGCCAACCGTTTCGTTCCGCATCGAGGGCCACACGCCGCAGGCGATTGCGGCTGCGTTGGGCGAACAGGGCATTTTTGTGTGGGACGGCAACTATTATGCGTTGAGCCTGACTGAGCGCTTGGGTGTTGAGCAGCTAGGGGGTATGGTGCGGGTTGGCTTGGCTCACTACAGCACCGCCGAAGAGGTTGATCGTTTGTTGGAGGTGTTGCGTATTCTGTAGGGCGAAGCATCGCCAACCAAGCCAGTCCGTGTTCCCCATGCCATATGGTGGGCGATGCTTCGCCCCTACTATAATGCCCATATGATCACCGCATTGCGTCTCCTTATTCCGCTGATCTGTGTCACACTTGTCGCGTGTACCAACTCAGGCAATCCAACTGTCCTCTCAAGTTGGAATGGGCCAACAGCGCAGCCCACAGCCGGCTTGGTGGGGCATGCCAACCCCCTCGCCGGGGTGGTGCTGCCTGCACCACGCGGCTTAGCCGCCGTCACCGCCGCGAGTACCCCGATTGATAGCGCGGCTGATGGCGCAGTGCAAGCCTTCCGCTATAACCTGCCCGGCGGCGGTACGCTGGCCTATGTGGTGGTGCATCTGCGCCCCAATATTCAGGTGGCGCTAGTGAATGCCGATGGGGCGACCCCGGCGAGCGATGCGCAGGGCGATACGATCTGGGCCGATGGCGGACGCCACCTTGCCACGGTGGCCCAGATGGTGGCCGCGCCCTATGCCGCCCGCCCCGGCATGGAACTGGTCTTTGCGATGGCTTTCGGCTTTCATGGCGAGCCGCGCACCTCGGACGAGGGTAGTGTGGTGATTGATGGCGTGATCTACCGCGTCAATGCCGGGCGCACCGCGCTCTGCATGACACCAGAACAACGGGCGATGATTGGCCTCTTTAGCGCCACCGACCTCGCCGGATGTTCCCAGGCCGCCGGGGCTGGCCCGGTCATCCTGTGGGGTGGGCGCGTGGTGAGTTTGGAGGTCGAGCAACCCACTGCCGCGTTCTTACCCTTCAACCCGCTCAACGAAGATTTTGTCCACCTCGATTGGCGACGCACGATCTACGCCGGGCGCTACCCCAAGACCGCAATAGGGGTCGGCTACCTCCCTGATGGCACGACCTTCTTGGTGCTGGCAACCTCGGAAGGAGCTTTGGGCGAGGATGTGGCGTTGGCGCTGCGCGATATGGGCTGTATTGATGCGCTGGGCGGCGATGATGACACTTCCACCCAAGCCGTCTGGCGCGGCCAGTCGCTCTGGAGCCGTCCGGGGCGTCCCGTCCCTGATGCGGTGGCGGTCTATGTGCAGTAGCTACGGACTCGTCGGCCCGTTGAGGAAGAGACTGACCACCTGGCGTACCGCACTCGGATCGGCAAAGGTGGCGTAGGGGTCATCGGCGAGGACACCCTCATAGACCAAGTTCTCATCGAGAGCGTAGCGTTCAACTGCATCGGGGCTAACATTGCGGAAGGCCCAGGCGAAGCCAAGCATGCGCTCCAGGCTCATATCAGTCTGGATGTCATCGCGCAGGGCGGTCGTGACATCCGAGATCATGTCGATCTGGTTCAGAATATTGCGTTCGCGAACCTGATGCAGAATCGCCAGGAGCACCTGTTGTTGACGACGGTTGCGCGCATAGCTGCTATCTGCATGGCGCATGCGGGCATAGATGAGCGCCGTCGCGCCATCCATGCGCTGCAATCCCGGCGCAAACGAGGCGATCATATAGCCATAATCCATCGTTGGGTAGGCCGAATCATAAAGGGCGTGGGGTACATCAATCTCGATACCACCAATCGCATCCACCGCCTCGGTAAAGGCGTGGAAATCGGCACGTAGTGCATAGCTGATCGGAATATTCAGATACTCGCTGACAGTACGGCGAGCGAGATCCAATCCACCCCCAAGTTCGGGATAGAGATCGCCATAGACCGTCGCGGCATTGATGCGCGCATAGCCGTAGCCCGGAATGGGCACCACCAGATCGCGGGGCAGCGAGAGCAGCGCCACGCGCTGGCGCTCAGGATCGAGGTGGATAACCACAATCGCATCAGAACGGGTCGCCCACGATTCACCGGGACGGCGATCACTGCCCAGGAGCAAGATATTGATCGCCTTCCCCGATACGGGAATGATCGGGGCCGTGGCCATGAGTGTGGGGAGGGTTTGGGGGCCATGCCCCATAATACTGGGTAGGCTAATTGGCGTTGGGCTGGGCATAAAACCGGGCGGCGGGCCGATGGTCGCAGTTGGTGGTGCGGGCGGTTCCGCACCGATGGGCGCGGTGGGGCCACTTGGCCGGGGGCTAGGTGAAGGTTGCTCCAAGACCGCCAGAATGACCGGGCTGGTTGGCAGGCTGATCACCGGCGTGGGTGGGCTGGTCACATGCATCGCCGCTACATTTTGTTGGATGGTATAGGCTGCCGTAGCGACTCGCACCAGCACCAAACCTAAGCTACCGAGCAAGAGCAGCACCAGGAGCAGCAGCAAGCGTCGCCAAGGCCAGGAACGGGGCGGCAGCGTGGAAATAATCGGAATGGGCTGGGTCAGCGGAGTTGCGAGTAGATCATCAAGCAGGGCAAGATCGGCCTGTGCGTGGTACGCTTGGCACGCTGGACATGTGGCGAGATGGAATCCCAGTGTCGCCCGTTGGGGATTCTGAGCACCCGGATGAATCCCGGCATTTATCAGTTGGTGCGCCTCGCGACATGTGATCGCCATAGCAATCCTGTTAATGGGAATCAAATCTTCACGCATACCCACTATACCATTTGAGTATAGAGTCTGGTATTATAACGACATTAGCGGATCTTTTCTAGCGTAATCTTGTGCTTTGCCTAGGGCATGGGCAAAGTCACCTCTGGTGGGGTTTGGGGGCGGCTTGCCGCCCCCGAAGATCTTTTTTTGTGGTGTTTTGGCGGCGAAGCCGCCAAAACACCACCGCCGGATGCGGTATATGTCCTCCTGTCTACCTGTTTTGCAAAGGAGCAAGAGTATGCGGCGCTATCGCTGGCTACCAATACTATTGGTGGCACTCATGGTGATCGGGATCGTCCCGGCACGGGCCGAAGACCCCCTGATCAAGGTGAAGAATAATGTCGTGACGGTCTCTCCGACCTATGGTGAGGGTGAATCACTTCCCACACTCTTGAGCGATGAGGAAGTGGCGAAGATTAAGCGCCTCCAGACCGATATGTTGGTGGCGGTGCCGTCGAGTGCGGTCAGCCCGGATGATCAGGTTGTACTGGTGACCACGGCGGCTCAGATGGCCTTCCTCAACATTAACGATGGCAGCAGCATGGTTATCCCTGAGGAGGCGCTTGGCCCCTTCTTGCCGCTCCCCTTCTTGGGGGTATCAGCCTTTACCTGGTTTGACGACACGACCCTGGGCTGCTTAGCACTCAACTTTGCTGCCGAGACGATGGAGGACTATGTGGTCATTCTGGGAATAGATCGGGAGACGCTGGAACTCAGTTTCAGCCCGGTCTGGATTCCCGAAGATCTGGGGATTGTCTCGGTCTCGCCCGATCTGACCAGCTTCCTGGCGGTGGTTATCCCCCCAGAGCAGCCGGTTGAAGAGGCATTGAAGACCACCAAGTTGCGGGTGGGGTTGCCCGAAGTCGCGGCGCTGAACCAGATCGAGACGTTGCAGGTACCCCGCACCCTGCAAGCGCGGGTCAATCAGGCCCAAAGCCGCTTTGGTGGGCTGCTGGCGCGCTTTGCACTGATGCAGGATACCCCCACTGATCAGATTGCGGTGACCGAGAAGACGCTCGATCTGGCGACCTACAATATCGTCACTGGCGAGCGGGCCTATGTCACCACGATCCCAGAGACGACCAGCATCTTGGGCGAGGCGTGGACGCCCGACTCGTCCCATTTGGCGGTTTCGTTTATCTCGCTGCGCGATCCCGATGATCCACGCGGCTCGATGGATGGGGCGTTGCTCTCGGAGATCCTCTACCGTGATGCGACGGGCAACCTCGCTCCGGCAGAGAACCCACTGCTCCAGAACAACAACACCTACGTGATTGATGTGAACAGCCATGCCGTGCAGATCTTGCGTGCGGCTGGCCCCGGTGCGCCACCGCTTCTGGCCGCCGACGACTGGGCACCCGATAATGCCTCGTTGCTGGTCAAAGCCTACTACCCAGCCAAGCTGAAGGGCCGCACCCACCCGGTCTATATCTGGCAGTTTAGTGAGCGTTCGAGCTACCGCTTCTACACCAAGGATCTCAAGCAGACCGGCGAGTTGAACAGCAACATCCTCTCGGCGGGGCTGTGGAACGAGTCGGTGGCGCACTTTGTCACCCCCGACGAGGTGATCTTCCGTAGCGTGGTGGGCAGCGAGCGCCACCCCTACTACTACAACCGGGTTACGGGTGAGTTGCGCAACATTGCTGATCGCGCAGGGGTGTATGGCGGCATCGTCCACACCAACCATTCGCGAGAACTCGTCTTTATCCACCACTCCTTCACCAGCCCGCCCGATCTCTACCGGATGGGTTGGAATGGCAAGGGGCTGAAGCGCATCACCTGGTTCAACGAAGAGTTGCGCCAGTTCGCCAACCTGCGCCAAGATCCGGTCAGCTTCAAGCTCGCAAATGGGCAGGTGCGCGTCGGGACGCTGATTCAGCCGGCGGATGCGGCCTTCCCACCCAAGAACAAACCGCTGATCGTCTGGCAAGAGGGCGGGCCAGGCGTGGCCATGTACAACGCATGGGCCACCAATGTCGAGAACCCCTACAGTCTACTGCCCACCTTCGGCTTCCCGGTGCTGGTGGTGCCGTTGGCCGGGCGTCCCGGTTACACCCCGACGGTCTTCAACTCGCTGGTGGATCGGGCCAACTTTGGCGAGATTGACATTGATGAGCAAGCCGAGATCGTGCGCCAGATGATCGCACGCGGCTGGACGAACAAGAGCAAGGTGGGGATTGTGGGCTGCTCCTACGGTGGCTACTTCACCTGGCAGAGCATCATCCGCCACCCCGACCTCTACGCCGCTGCGAACCCGCAGTGTGCCTTGGTGGACGTGATCACCGAGTGGACACGCGGCTATGATGTGTTGTCACCCTACCTGGAGGGCTTGCCACCCTATAACCACATGGCCGAGTACCGCAAGGACTCACCGATCTACAATACCGACAAGATCAAGGCGGCGGTGCTTTCGTTCCATGGCAGTAACGACTTCCTGCCCGTGGTACAGAACGAGAATATGCACCTTCAGCTCTACAATCGCGGGCTGAATGTACGCATGGTCAAGTTTTTGTACGAGGGTCACGGCCTCGCTAATCCTGAGAATCAACTCTACGCTGCCCAGGAGCAGTTGAGCTGGTTCCGTACCTACCTGAAGCCGTAGGAACTGGCCCTGGCCCTCACCCCCCATTCCCCCCTCTCCCGCACGCGGGAGAGGGGGGAATGGCATTGCTGTATGTTATGCACCCTTACGATTCTGTGTAGCGATCTGTGCCATAACCCGTTTGCGCTCACCCCGGTAGGTGCCGAGGAAGACCAGGATCAGCAGAGGGATCAGGTAGGGCCAGAACTCACGCTCATCCTGAAGCTGCTTCCAGACCGCACGTAGCTGTACCAACAACGGGTAGCGCGAAATTTGCGTCTCTAGAATATTGAGCATCTGCTGTTTCCAACGCGGATGCGCAGCGCTGGATTCAGTCTCAATCTTAGTCTTAGTCTTATGTTTCGACATATAGATGATCCTTTGAAGGGACTATTCGTGCATGGACTGGAGTACTATTGCAGTCTGTGGTGCTCACGACATATAGTAACATGATACCATCTATCCAAGGTTAGAAAGGAGACTACTATGCGGCGAACCTTACGGTTCTCCCGGCCCCTCGCCGCAACACTACGTCGTCGGTTTACTGGGTTGTGTCAAACCCTCTACACCCGCGTTCCTGGTCAGGGGTTGGTCGAGTACGGATTGATTCTGGTGTTGATCATGGTTGTGTGTGTGGCCATCCTGACTCTGGTGGGCCATTCCATTAGCCAAGTCTGGTATGAGAAGCTCGTGACGGCATTTCCCTCGTAGCTCTTATTTTTTATTACAACTGACAAGGCACCAACATGATCGCATTGCGATCATGTTGGTGCCTTGTCAGTTTGGGTCAATGATTTTGCGTATGCCCTCGTGCAGCGATGACCTCGCTTGTCATTAGTGACTTACGTTATTATAATGCACAAGTAGCAGAGCCGACAATGAAAGGATGGAGCATGGCTAGCTCGTCTCGTGTCGCCCGTGGCAGCGCAGCCGCCGCAGACAAACACATTGGAAAGATCATTACTGCATCGTCGGTTGGGGCGACGATCGAATGGTACCAATTCTTTGTCTTTGGTAGTTTGGCCACCACCCTTGCCAGCAAGTTCTTCCAAACCGGAACACCCCTAGGCAATCTGATTGCTTGGTTGGGCGCTTTCGCCGTCGGCTTCATCTTCCGCCCCTTTGGCACCGTCTTCTTTGGCCGGGTGGGAACGATGATTGGGCGTGATCGTAGCTACATGGTGACGATGAGCATCATGGCGGCATGTACCTTCTTGGTGGGCATTATGCCTACAGCGGAGAGTATCGGCGTAGCAGCGGGGCTCATCCTGGTTGTGTTGCGGATCTTGCAGGGATTGGCACTTGGTGGTGAGTATAGCGGTGCGGCGACCTATATCGCCGAACATGCGCCGCAGAATAAGCGCGGTCTCTATACCAGTTTCCTCCAACTCTCTGCCACGGCGGGTTTTTTGCTCTCGATGCTGGTCGTCCTTATCTGTCGTCTGATCTTTGGCGAAGCAGCCTTTGATGCGTGGGGCTGGCGCGTGCCATTCCTGCTCTCGGTGGTCTTGCTAGGCGTTTCAATCTATCTGCGTTCTTCACTCAAGGACTCGCCGCTCTTCCTGAATCTGAAGAGTATTGGCCAGACGGCCAAGGAGCCGGTGAAGGAGAGCATCAGCAATCCGATCAATGCCCGCTATGTGCTTCTGGCTATCTTTGGTGCCACCATGGGCCAGGGTGTGATCTGGTACACCAGCCAGTTTTATGCGCTCTATTATATGCAGAGTGTCTTGCAGGTGTCGCTGCTCACCTCAGCGGTGATTATGGTGGTGGTGCTGTTGCTCTCCACGCCGCTCTTTGTGCTGAGTGGCTGGCTCTCGGATCAGATTGGGCGTAAGTGGATGTTGCTAGGCAGTATGGCGCTGGCGGCACTCAGTTACTACTCGATTTACGCCGCGATGGGCAATTACGGCCCGTTTGTTGGCGATCCGGCGCAGAATGTGGCGAATCCTAACTACAGCCCCTTCATGCTCGGCCTGCTCGTTTGTGTCCAGATGATCTTTGTCGCGATGGCCTATGGCCCGATTGCGGCCTATCTGGTGGAGATGTTCCCCACCCGGATTCGCTATAGCTCGATGGCACTGCCCTACCATATCGGTAATGGGGTCTTTGGTGGTTTGGTGCCGATCTTCGGGTTGTTGCTTATTCAATCAACTGGCAACCCATTGACTGGGGTCTTTTATACGATTGCGATTGCGATCATCTGTCTGGTTGTCGGTGCAATCTTCCTGCGTGAGAGTAAGAATGTTGATATTACGACCACCGCATGGTAATCCCAAGGATTCCCTATGTTCGATCTCTATCGCTGGGGGCGCACGGTTGGGGTCGCGGCGGGTGTTGTCGCAGGCTTGACTGGGGTAGGTTTGGCGGCGGCGCTCCGCCGCCCCCTGCCCCGTGTGAGTGGTACGGTACGTCTGCCCGGTCTCCAGGCCAAGGTGGAGGTGCGGCGTGACCGTTGGGGTATTCCGCATATCTATGCGGAACAGCATGCCGATCTCTTGGCGGGGTTGGGCTATGTCCACGCCCAAGATCGGCTCTGGCAGATGGAACTCAACCGCCGCACGGGTCATGGCCGCTTAGCCGAGATCTTTGGCCCGATTGCGCTGAGTTCGGATACCTTCATCCGTACCCTTGGTTTCTCGGCGTTGGCTCAACACGAGGTTGGCTTGTTGGAAGAGTCGGCGCATACGCTTCTGACGGCCTATCTCACTGGGGTGAATGGCTTCCTCGACGCCCACACCAATCGCTTGTCGCTCGAATTCAGCCTCCTCGGTTTTGCCCCGCGCCCCTGGGAGTTGGCCGATATTCTGGTTTGGCCCAAGGTGATGGCGCTTAACCTCTCGACCAATTGGACGAGTGAGTTGCTGCATGCGCGGATCGTGGCGGCGGTGGGGGCCGAACGGGCGGCGGCGCTCTACCCTGGCTACCCCGATCAGGCGGTGCAGACCATTCCGCCGGGGGTGGTCTATGATCCAGAGATCGGGGCTGCGGCGCTGCGTATGCTGGCCGATGCCGCGCCCTTTACCGGCGAACTTGGCGGGCCGCAAGGCTCGAATGCCTGGGCGGTGCATGGCTCGCGCACCCTCAATGGCCATCCGCTGCTGGCGAATGATCCCCATCTGGCACTTGCACTGCCGGGGATCTGGTACCTGGCCCACCTGGAGGGCGGCGATTTCCATGTCACCGGCGGCACTTTCCCCGGTTCGTGTGGAGTGGTGATCGGGCATAATCGCCACATTGCCTGGGGTGTCACCAATGGCATGACCGATAACCAGGATCTCTATATCGAGCGTTTCGATCCTGCTGACCCGCTGCGGTACCAGTGGCGCGGGAGCTGGGAACGTGCCACACTGCGCCGCGAGATGATCCAGGTGAAGGGGCAGGCGACCCCCACGACGATTGAGGTGCGTAGCACCCGCCACGGGCCGATCCTTGATGCGGTGACTGAGCCAAGCCCTGGGGCGCTCGCTCGCCCGCGTGATGTGGACGAGCAGTTCCACGAGGTGTTGGCGTTGCGTTGGACGGCGCTCGATCCTTCGCCGGGGGTGGTGCATTCAGTCCTCGATCTCAACCGGGCGCAGACGTGGGGTGAGTTTCGCAGCGCGCTGGCAAAGTGGGATGTGCCGCCGCAGAACTTCGTCTATGCTGACCGCCAGGGCAATATTGGCTATGCGCTGGCCGGACGCTTGCCGCTGCGTAGTGGGCATGATGGGACGTTGCCGGTACCGGGTTGGGACGGGGCGCACGAGTGGCGCGATTTTATTCCGGCTGAGGCGATGCCTGCGGCCTTTAATCCGCCCGATGGCTTGGTGGTGACTGCCAACCATCAGGTGACTGGCCCTGACTACCCGTTCCATGCCCAACTCAAGGGTGAGTGGCTCAATCCCTACCGCGCCGAACGAATTGTCAGCCTGCTGTACGCCGAGCCACGCCACGATACGCGCAGCTTTGCGCGCATTCAGCATGATTTCGTCTCGCTCCCCGGTCTCGAACTGGCGCGCCTCGTGGCCGATCTGGGCTTGGATGATCTATTAGAACAGCAGGCACGTGATTTGCTGGTGGCTTGGGATGGCAATCTGCGCCCGGAGAGCCATGGCGGGGCGATCTATAGTGCTCTGCGCTACCATCTGTTGCGCCTGACCTATGCCGAACTCGGTCCGTTGCTGTTGGCTCCGACCGCACCCGGCGTCTTTACCACCATCCCGGCCAATCTCTACTTGGAACGCGCACTGCCGTTGCTATTGGAGCGCATCGCAACTGCCCAGGCTCCTGGGCGGCCCGATCCCTGGTTGGGGCCGGGGCGCACCTGGGATGATCTGTTGCGTACCGCGTTGGCGCGGGCGGTGGCCGAGTTACGCACGCTCCATCCTGACCCGAATCGCTGGCGTTATGGCCAGATCCATCGGCTGACGCTGCGCCATCCGTTGGGGAACGTGGCTGCCTTGACCCCGATTTTCAACCGGGGGCCATGGCCTGCCGGTGGCGATATTGATACGGTGAGCCAAGCCTATGCCCCGCGCCATAGTCCGGCGGGGCCATCCTTTGTCGCTCCTTCCTACCGCCACATTATCGATCTGGGCAACTGGGATGCCTCGCGGGTCGTCTTGCCGGCGGGCCAGAGTGGCCACCCGGCAAGCCCGCACTACAACGATATGGCCTCGGCGTGGCGTACCGGCGGCTATTGCCCGATGCTCTGGAGTCGTAAGGCGGTGGAGGCACATACGGCGGCGGTGCTGATACTGGAGTAGTGGATGCTCATCTGTCAGGATCAGCGCAGCGGTAATGGCTGTGGTGCCGAAAACCCCGATGGAACCGCCAACTGCCAGCGCTGTGGCCTTTCGTTGCGCTTCGCGGTGCATCTGCACGATCCAGGTACTCGTGTTGGCCACTACGAGATCATGCGGATGATTGGCTACGGAACGTATGGCGCGGTCTATGAGGCGCAGGATCTCCGTGATCCGACTCGGCGGGTGGCGCTCAAGGAGACCTTCGAGGCGGCGATGATCGTGCGCTTCCAGCAGGAGTTTGATGCGCTCTCGCAGTTGAGCCACCCGAACCTCCCGCACTACTACGAGGTCTTTGAGGATGATGGCTGTGGCTATTTGGTGATGGAGTTTATTCCTGGCCAGAGCCTGGATGAGATCCTGAATCGCCAGAAGGCGCCGCTCTCCGAGCAGTTTCTGATCGGCTATGCCGAGCAACTCTGTGACCTGCTCAGTTACTTGCATAGCCAGCACCCGCCGGTGATTCATCGCGACATCAAACCGGCCAACATTCGCGTCACACCGGAGGGTATGGTTAAGTTGGTGGACTTCGGGCTCTTCAAGCAGGGGATTCAGCGTACCCGCCAAACCCTGCATGGCCTGGGGACACTGGAGTATATGCCGCTGGAGCAGTTTGATTGGTCGGGCGGGACAGATCAGCGCAGTGATATTTACAGCCTGGGAGCCACCTTCTACCACCTGCTTACCCGGCACTATCCGATCAGTGCGCCCAAGCGGATGATCAAGGAGAAAGACCCGTTGCGCTCGCCGCAGCGCCTCAACGGGCATGTCTCGCGCCATGTCTCGGAGGCGATCATGCGGGCGATGAGCCGCCTGCCGCCGGATCGCTACCCGAATGCCGAGGCATTTAAGCGCGATCTGTTGGGCAAGACTCAGCGCTACATCCAGGGGGCCATGATCAGGCGGCGGTTGGTCGCTCAGGCGCAGTTCATCTACAGCCTCGCCTGGAAACCCGGCGGGCATATTCTGGCCAGTGGGGGCGAGGATCGGGGGGTGCATCTCTGGCGTCCGAGTGATGGGGCGCTGCTGGGGAAGTTGCGCGGGCATAGCGGGAAGGTGTTGGCGCTGGCCTGGCACCCCGATGATGATCTGTTGGCGAGTGCGGGTGCAGATCGCACGATTCGCATCTGGCGCAGTGCTGACCTCAGCCTAGTGACAAAGATCGAGCGTCACCGCGATACCGTGACGTGTCTCGCTTGGAGTCCCGATGGCGAGGTGTTGGCGAGTGGGAGTGGCGACACCGTCTATCTCTGGGCGCAGGATGGGACGCCGATCAGTGAGATTCGCTGCGCTGAACGAGCTAAGATCTATAGTCTGGCGTGGCGCCCCGATGGCCAGATGTTGGCGGTGGGCTATGACGATCACGAGATCCGGCTCTGGCAGATCGCCGAGCACCTGAGTGTCTTTAACTTACAAGGGCATACTGGCTGTGTCTACAGCCTCGCCTGGAGTCCCGATGGACAGTCGTTGGCGAGTGCGAGTGCTGACACCACGCTGCGCTTGTGGCACTTGGCCAATGGGCGTTTGGTAGATGAGTTACGGCGGCATAAGAACTGGGCCGCCAAGCTGGCCTGGAGTCCCGCTGGTGGTGGTGAGGGGCAGCCTTGGTTGTGGCGGGTGAGTGATACAAGCCTGTGCTTGGTTATCACGGGGCACCGCAACTATGTGTACTGTGTCATCTGGAACCCCGATGGGCAGGCGTTGGCGAGTTGCGGTGCCGATTCCACGGTGCGGTTGTGGCGCACTGATGGTACGCCGATCTCGTTGCTGATCGGGCATAGTGACTGGGTGCAGGCGCTGGCATGGTGCCCCGATGGGGATAGTTTGGCCAGCGCGAGTTTGGATGGCAGTGTGCAGTTGTGGAAGATGGTGTAAGGTCTTTGGGGCGGCGCAGCCGCCCGAAACCCCACCTTAGCGCGTATGCACCAGCGCCAGCCACTCACCCTCGACGTGGCGTTCGAGTTGGCGTAGCCCCGCTGCCTCAAAGGCGGTGACCACATCGGCCTCTTTGGTATCAATGATGCCGCTACTGATCAGGATGCCACCCGGCACGAGCGCGGCGGCGAGATCATTCGCGAGGATGACCAGCACCTTAGCGATCAGGTTGGCGGCGATCAGGTTGAACTGTGGGGTGGTAGGCGGGGTGCTGGCGTCGGCGGAGTGCTCCTCGCCAAAATCGCCACTCAGCCAGTGGCCCATGTGCTGGCCCGCGCCGAGGCTGCCCGTGCCTGCCGTCACCACATGATCGATCTGGTTGATGCGCACATTCTCGGCGGCCACCTGCGCGGCCACCGGGTCGTTATCTATCGCCAACACCGGCCCCGCGCCCAACTTGGCCGCCGCAATCGCCAAGATGCCGCTGCCCGTCCCCAGATCGAGCGTGCGCAGACCCGGTTGGGCGTAGCGTTCGAGCAGCCGCAGGCAGAGCTGGGTCGTTGGATGCAGCCCGGTACCAAAAGCCATACCGGGATCAAGCGCAATCACCACATCATCGGGGGTGGGGCTATACTCCAGCCACGAGGGCACAATCACCGTGCGCTGTCCCACGCGCATGATGCTGTAGTGCTGCTTCCAGGCATTAGCCCAGTCCTCTTCTTCCAGGTGGCGGGCTTGGAGCGGGCCAAGCGGGCGGATCTGGTTGAAGTGCCAGAGCGCCTGCTCAAGCCGCTGGCGCACATCTTCGGCCTGAGGATCGAGCGGAATGTAGGTACGCAGCGTCACCGGGCGGTTCGGGTCGTAGCTAAACTCTGGCCCCTCATCGCCGGGAATCCAGGCCGGTTCGGCAACCACGCCACCGTTATAGCCATAACGGGCGAGCAGTTCCGAAACCGATTCGACCGCTTCGTTATCAACTTGGACAGAGAGTTCGAGCCATGTCATAAAGATGATTGCTTTCTATGCGGCATGGGTAGGGGCGAAGCATCGCCTGCCAACCGCGTTCGGGATCCCCTGCTCCATGGTGGGCGATGCTTCGCCCCTACGGGATGATCGGAGAACCCGACGATGATGGGGTTTCTACACCTTATACCGCGTCCCCTGCGGGCCATCCTCCAGCGTCACGCCCAGGTCGGTGAGGCGGGTGCGGATGGTGTCGGCCAATGCAAACTGCTTGGCTTTGCGTAGGCTGGTACGCAGTTCAATCAGCAGTTCAATGAAGGGTGCGACATCTTGCTGATTCCGGCTCGCTTGGGGACTGAGGCGCAGACCCAAGACGCTGGCCAGTTCGCGTAGGCTATTTTGGGCGGCACTGAAGGCTGCTCCACCCACGCCAGCATCGCGGGCGACGTTGATGGCGCGCACCAACTCGAAGAGCGCGGCCAGCGCCCCAGCGGTGTTGAAGTCGCTGTCCATGGCGCTCAGGAAGGCGCTGCGGGCATGCTCCACACTCTGGCTCAGCGCCGCGACACTCGGCCCGCTCTCATTGCTGCCCAGCGCGGGTAGGAGCGCCCCTAGCAGCCGATCAAGCTTGCGCGCATTATCGGCGGCGATCTCGGCGTTATAGGTGAGTGGGCTGCGGTAGTAGCTGCTCAACACAATCAGGCGGAAGACATCGGCATCATACTGGCTGAGGAAACTATCAATGGTGACCACATTCCCCAGCGATTTGGACATCTTCTCGACTTGGCGCGTCTCTGGATTGACCAGTTGGAGCATGCCATTGTGAACCCAATAGCGGGCGAAGCTCTTGCCGGTCAGGCACTCACTCTGGGCGATCTCATTCTCGTGGTGCGGGAAGACCAGATCATTCCCACCGCCGTGAATATCAATCTGTTCGCCGAGGTGCTTCATACTCATAGCCGAACATTCGATATGCCAACCGGGGCGACCGAAGCCCCATGGGCTGGGCCATGCCGGTTCGCCCGGCTTGGTACCCTTCCACAGCGCAAAATCGGCAGGCGACTCCTTACGCGGATCAACCTCGAAGCGCGTCCCCGTGAGCATCTCTTCGAGCGAACGCCCAGAAAGCTTGCCATAATCGGGGTCGCTCGCCACGCGGAAGTAGACATCACCCTCGGCGGGGTAGGCGTGGCCCGCCACGATCAACTGCTCGGTAAAGGCGATAATCTCGGCCATGGTATGGGTCGCTCGCGGGTAGGCCGTCGCCGGGAGTACATTCAAGCGCTCCAATTGAGCCAGGAACTCATCGGCATACTGCGCTGCCATATCCAGTGGCTCGCGCCCCAGCGTCGCCGCCCGCGCAATGATCTTATCGTCCACATCGGTAAAGTTGACGATATGGCGCACCTCGTAGCCACGAAATTCGAGGTAGCGACGGATGATATCGAAGACCACCGCCGACATCGCATGGCCGATGTGCGCATCGTCATAGACGGTGACACCACACACATACATGCGCACCACATTCGGCTCGACGGTCTCCAGCGGTTCGGCCTTGCGGGTCAATGAGTTATAAATATGAATCGTCATGGTTCTCTCTTTGGTGGAGTAGGGGCGAAGCATCGCCCGCAATGGAGCAGGGGAACCCGAACGAGGTTGGCGGGCGATGCTTCGCCCCTACAATTCCCATGATGTTCCACGATGCGTCCATACAGATCAGATTCCAGCCCCCAGATTATACTCCTCACCGTCGTTTCCATTTTCATCAAGAATATGCCACAGGCTGGCCGGGAGTGCATCATAGGTGAGATGGTGCTCCGCGTGGTGGGTGTGGGTCACATCTTCCAGATCGCTGAGGCGGCTCTCCAACTCCAGCACCTTGGCGTGCAGACCACGCAACATCTCGCCCTCAGGGTCGGGTAACTCCTCGATCCGGCGCCTCACGCCCGTGGCCGGATCGCGGGTGGCCACGATACGCGCCGGGACACCCACAGCGGTCGAGTAGGGCGGGACATCCTTGACCACCACCGCGCCACCGCCAACTCGTGCTCCCTTACTGATGGTGATCGCGCCCAATACACTTGCACCGACGCCCACCACTACCCCATCTTCCAAGGTCGGGTGGCGCTTGCCCTGCTGCTTCCCCGTGCCGCCCAGCGTGACTCCCTGGTAGAGCATTACATTATTGCCAATCTCGGTCGTCTCGCCAATCACCACACCCATCCCGTGGTCAATGAAGAAGCCGTGACCAATCCGGGCACCCGGATGGATCTCGATCCCCGACCAGAAGCGGGCGAGTTGGGAGATGAAACGCGGCAAGAAGGGGACATGGCGCTTCCAGAGGGCGTGGGCGAGGCGGTGGAAGAGGATCGCGTGCAGACCTGGGTAGAGTAGAACCTCGGCTAGATTGCGGGCAGCGGGGTCATTGCGGAAGATGGCACGCACGTCATCGCGCAGCGTGCGGAGCGCACTAGAGAGCGACATAGGGGATACTCCTGCTTAAGGAATGGTCGTAGTGAGCCGGAAAGCGACCGTGGCACACGAAGCTAGGGGTGCCGCCATTGCGACACCCCTAACTACAGACGCACCCGAAGCAAGAGGGCGGCGTAGACCAAGGTTCTTGGCCTGCGCCCTTATCAGAGGGGGTGTTACTCGTCCGAACTTGACGTTGCAGGGACACTGCTATCGCTCTTCTCGCTTGTGCTGGCAGGTTCGGCGGTGCTCGTCTTCTCTTCGGTCTTCTCGGTCTTCGCCGGTTCAGTGCCAACCGTGCTACTGGTGCTGCCCCGGCTATCGTTGATGTACCAACCAGCACCCTTAAAGACAATCCCAGCCGGCTGGATGACGCGACGAACTTTGCCCTCTTGCCCACACAGGCAGACGGTCAGCGGCTCATCCTTGAAGCTCTGGAATTTCTCGAATTGCGTACCACAGCTATCGCAGGCATAGACGTAAGTCGGCATAGGGCTACAACCCTCCTTGAAGGTCGTATAGGTTTTTTTTCGGTTCGACGCTTACTATTGTACATGAATCAGGGTAAGTGTGCAATAAGAAGAATGTTAGAACCTAGATCTCAATCCGCTCAACGCCGCGTTGCCCCATCATCACCCCGATCCAGACCACCCCCAGCGTGATCAGCAGCGCGATCACCCAGCCCAAGAGGCGCATGCCCAGCATCGCGTACATCCCGCCAGCGAGCAGATCGCCAACGGCGGTGCCCGCCACCACAAACCCAACCACCAGGGTCAGGTAGGCGGGGTAGAAGAGGGTACTGATGCACCCCGATTGCCAGGTGGATTGTTGTTGCGGGTTTTCCCAATTGAGCTTGGGGAAGGCAGCCCCCAGACCCATCGAGAAGGCGGTGCAGCCAAACCCGCAGACCAGGAGCAGCAGCCACTGTTCAATCACAATCAGCGGGGCGGTGTGGCGTAAGAGGCTGAGGATGAGTAGAAAGGCACTTCCCACCAGTGGGTAGGGCAGGTAGGCAAGGGCGAATTTCCCCAGCAGGATCTGGAACGGGCTGATCGGCGCGGCCTTGATGATCCAGAAGCCGCGCCCCTCGCGGCTGATGCCGGTGCCTGCCAGGCTCGTTGAGAGCGAGAGACAGATGAAGAAGGCAATCCCGGCACTCACAAAGTGGCCCAGTTGTAGCACAAAACCGGGCATCGCCTGATCCAACTCCGGCTCAGTTGGGGTCGTCAGTATGCGGAAGGTCCAGATCGCGGCAAGTGCCAGCGGGAAGATCAGTTGTTGCAGGTTACGCAGATCACGCCCGAAGAGGCGTAGGTCTTTGGCAAGGATGGCGCGTGACTGTGCCGGGAGGATGTGCGCCAAGCGCATCAGCGGGGCTACGCTGAGGGCCGCATCGCGGCGCGAACGGCGGGGGCGGGTGCGCCCGCCCTGGGTGGCCATATTGCTCCAGCCGTCGTAGTAGAGCTGCTCGGCGACCAGCATACAGGCGCTGAAGGTGATCAGCGAGGTGATCACGAAGATGCCGCCAAAAAAACTCAGACTGAGCAGATCGCCCTGACCCGCCGCGACCAGCGCTCGCCCGGCCCACGCGGAGGGCAGGATCGGCATGTTGGTGGCGAGGAGCGCCTGAAGGCTTTGTGGGCTGGCCACCACCGGGGCCAGTTCGGTACTGAACTGGCTGGTGAGGTAGAATCCGATTCCGACCAGCCCCCCCAAGACACTCACGATCTCACGGGCGCGGCGGGCGGGCAATACGCGCACCACCGCCATGAGCAGGAGCGTCCCCAGCCCCGCCGGGAGGAGCGGCATACAGAGCAGAATGATTCCAGCGCAGACGAAATAGAGCGGGCCATAGCCCAAGCCCTGGCCATAGCCGAGCAGCACCGGGCCAATCAGGGCAAAGAGGATGAGGTATTGGGTGATCAGGCCGCCAAAGAACTTGACACTAAAGACCGCCCGCATCGGCACCGGGGCGACGAGCAGCATATCCATGTCGCCGGAGAGGTAGAGCGAGCTGAGCAGGCTACTAAAGCTGGAGAGTAGCAGCATAAGCAGCGTCCCCAGCAGCACCAGACCGGGCAGCGCATGCAGGTAGGGCCGAAAATCGCTAGGGAGATCGGGATTCTCGCGGGCCATCTCCTGGAGTGCGGTCTGAAATTCTGGGCTACTCAGCGCCCAGACCACCACGCTCACAAAGCTGTAGATGCCGAAGCTGCCAAGCACCAACAGACAGAGTAGCACGATCCAGCCGATCTTACGGCGCAGACTCCCGCGCCAGATCTCATTGCGGGTAATAATCAGGCGGGTACGGGTAAGAACCCAGATCGCGTTGAGCATATCAGAGTGCTTCGGCAATCGCCACATCGGCGGAGTCGCCGGTCAGGTTGAGGAAGATGTCCTCAAGCGAGGAATCGCCACCCGCACGCAACTCTTCGAGACTTCCGGCGGCAATAATGGTGCCCTTATTGATGATAATCACCCGGTCGCACATGCGCTCGGCAATTTCGAGGATGTGGGTAGACATGAGGATAGCGGTACCCGAATCGGCTTCGTGGCGCAGAATATCCTTAATCAGCCGCGCACTACGCGGATCGAGGCCCACAGTCGGCTCATCGAGGAAGAAGGCACGCGGGTGATGCAGAAGCGCCCCGGTCAGCGCGGCCTTCTGGCGCATTCCGTGGGAATAGCCCCCCAGGAGTTCATCAGCACGATCACTCAGGCCGAAGAGGTGCAGCAGATCTTCACCACGCTGGCGGGCAGTGCGGCGATCAAGCTGGTAGAGCCCGGCCATAAAATCAATATACTCGTGGGCACTAAGCTTTTCGGGGAGGTAGGGCTGGTCGGGCACATAACCGAGCAGTGCCTTAGCCTGAAGTGGCTGGCGTTGAATATCGAAGCCACCGATAGAAGCCACCCCAGCAGTTGGGCGCAACAGACCGATCAGCATCTTGATCGTGGTGGTCTTCCCGGCTCCGTTAGGCCCAAGAAAACCGACGATCTCGCCAGGAGCGACACTGAGGTCAACCCCCTTCACGGCGAGAGTTGAGCCGTACTGCTTCTGTAGTCCTTGGGCGACAATCATGGGAAGTGGGTGCATAGGCGGGGTTTGTGATAGGTCGCGTAGAGACGCAAGATATTGCGTCTCTACGCGACCCACCCATTCACGAGGCCAATTGTTGAGCCAACATAATCGCCTGGGCAACCTCGCGCATCGTTTTGCGGCTATTCATCGCCAATTGTTGGATCTTGCGAAAGGCATCGGCCTCATTCAGATTCTGGCTATCCATCAGGTAACCCTTGGCGCGCTCGATCATCTTGCGTGTCTCGATGCGGTCGCGTAGTTGCGCCAACTCCTTTTTGCGGCCCGCCTGCTCGTTCCAGCGCGCCATCGTCACTTCGATCAGCGGCATCAGTTCGGCATCGCGTACCGGCTTGATCAGATAGCCCAGCACACCGGCATCACGCGCTTCGGCCACTAATTCACGCGAACTATAGGCGGTGAGGAGGAGGACTGGAGCCAGCGCTTCCGCGTGGATCGCCCGTGCCGCCGCTAACCCATCCATATGCGGCATCTTGACATCCAGCAGCACCAGATCCGGGCGCAGTTGGCGGGTCATATTGACCGCACTCTGGCCGTCACCGGCTTCACCGACCACCAGGTAGCCCTGTTCCTGGAGCGTCTCGCGCAGATTCATGCGGATCAGGGCTTCATCATCAGCAATCAGAATGCGAGTCTCCATTGATCTGTTCCTCAACGACAGAAAGCCCCATGCGACGCCATGCTGGCTGGCATGAGCAAAGTCACCTCCGGTGGGAGGTTGGGGCGTAGCCCCAAGGACTTTGCACATACACTGGCCATGATGGACGTTGAAGGGGCTTCAGTGCAATATAGGTGTATATAGTCAATGCTAGTATACTTGGATACCAACCCATTGACTATGGCCATGATGTACAGACCGGATTGTGCATCAGTTACCGGGGGC
>NZ_RYFD01000055.1 GCF_004138135.1 Candidatus Oscillochloris fontis | reverse complement strand
ATCGCTGCGGTTACGGCGTATTGGGCGAATCAGCCTGCCCCACAATTACTGCCTGCTGGGGGGGCGTGAACGGATACACTCCCAACAATTCGCTCTGCATCTCACCCGCAAAACGCTGTAAAGTCTTGATGCTGATCTGGAGCGTGTGCAGCGGGGTGCGCATGTCGTGGACGATCATGTGAGTCTGGTCTTCATAGCTGCGGATGCACTCATGAAGCGTGCGGTTCGTGTGGTCGAGGCGCTGCTGCTGGGAGGTGCTATCCGCCAATAGCTCCCCACTCAATTGGAGCAGAAGCATGGCATCTGGCATATGCAGGTGATACAAACGTGGGAAGATCGGTGCATCAATCACCCCGCGCAACACTTCATCCAAACTGCGCAATACCTCTGGATGACAACTCCAGGCCACATCATACAGGCGCAGATTCCCGTCATCATGCGCGGCGTCGCTGGGAATCGCAACAATGATGAAGCCACAACGAGCACCGATACCAATGATGCCACAGCCCTCCGCTGGATCATGGCTCGCTGCCAATGCGATCCGTTGCACCGAGGCCGCCACATTCTTCATTGCCAGATCCACCCAGCCGACGTGATGATCGCCAATCACCCACATACCATCCGGCGTGTCGCTCAGGATGATCCGATAGAGACTCTGGGTCAGGTGAACCAGCGTTGCGCAGGTGTAGTAGCCACTGATCCCGCCCTGCGCAGCCTGCCGCACTCGCCCCATCAACTCACTGATTGGAAGCGCCATCCCCCCCGACCTCCTCACCGCTACTCGTAGCGCAACGCAACCAGAGGATCGAGCCGAGCAGCCCGCGCTGCCGGGTAAAGCCCCGCTACAACCCCGATCAGAGCCGCGAAGACGAGTGCGGCGAACGCCAGCCACCACGGGGTAACAAAGAAGGTCGCCGCGATGGGCAGATCTTCGTACTGGATGTACCACGTGATCGCTTGGTTGAGCAGGATGCCAAGCAACCAGCCCCCAATAATGCCAACAACACCCCCCAACGCCCCGATCATGCCCGCCTCGATCATAAACAGGTTACGGATGTCGCTGCGCGATGCGCCAATCGCCTTGAGTGTGCCGATCTCGCGGGTGCGCTCATAGATCGCCATGATCATGGTGTTGATGATGCCTAAGCTGGCCACAAATAAGGCCAAACCACCAATCGAGGAGAGCATCACATTGATCAGCGCAAAGACCCGATTGGCAGTATCAAGGATCAATTCCAACGACTGCACCTCAAAGCCCGCCTCACGGAAGGTGGGCAGGAGTTGGGCTGCCACGCGCACATCACTCGTTTGTACCATCACCGTGTCATAGCCCTGCGTCTCTAGGTAGTTGGGGGTGTTGAACCACCACGATTTCATCGCAGCCATGTCGAAGGCACTCGTCTCCACCGACGCTCGTATGTCGTCAGTTACCCCCACTACCTGCAACGAGAAGCGCTGGCTCTCACCACGTGGGCTACGCAGGATGATCGTGAGCGAACTACCCACGAGATCCTCGGCCCGTACCCCCTCCGGGATGGCCCCCTGCGCCATTACCGCTTCACCCGCTTGTTCAACCGCAATCCGCCCCGCCACGACGCTCGCGGGCCGCTGGAACGGGTTGGTCATAAAGACCTGTGGCCCGCGCACGGTCACCGCGTCAATCTCGCCATCGGGCCACTCTATCGCACTATTCACCCCCGCTAGGCTAATAGATGGCACAACCCCGACGACGCCCGGTAAACCTGCCCACTCAGTAAGCACCGCCGGGGTGATCGGGTTGCTGCGCTCTGGAGTGCTATAGCGCGTAAAAAAGTCATCCTCGCCATCTTCCTTGGGTGAGACATACAGATTTTCTAGGCCAAGCGCGGCAAATTGTGCCCGTACTTCACTCTGCACCCCTACTCCCAACGAAACCATGGTGACAATCGTCAGAATCCCGACGATCACGCCGGTTGAGGTGAGCACAGTACGCACCTTGCGCCGACCAAGGTTTTCAAGCGCGGTGATGAACATATCCCGCAGGGTCATGGAGGTGTTTCCTTCAGAAGTTTCCCGGAAGCTGTAAGTTTCCGGGAAACTCGGCTTCTTATGGATTATCTACCGTTACATCCACATAGTCATAGCTGAAGTTACCCGCAATATCGCGCACCAGGAAGCCCATCACATAATCGCCATTGAGCGTGGGGCCAAAGCTGGCACTGAGCGGCGTATCACCAAAGGTGATCGTCTGCCCGGCCACCCGATCCGCCTCAAGGTTATCACCCGTATCGGTATAGCTGCGCGTATAGGCGGTGAAGGTATCACCGGGTGCGGGGGTCAATTCATAGGGCTGCGACTCCTGCTTGTCCTTGCCCTTGGGAAAGCCCCAGATCCGCACCAGCGTCCCCTGATTGCCCTCGACATCGAAGATCAGGCCGGCATCAATCTTCTCGCCCGTGGCGTTGGAGGTATAGACCCCCTCGACACCATAGTAGCGGCTGCCATACTTGATCGGCCCCACCAGCGCCTCGATCTGATCGCTGCCATTGCTCAGATACCAGTTGGTGGCATCCCAGGTGAGGCTCAGATCAAACTCGCCATCGGGCCAACTCGGCTCGGTGTCATCCTGGGTCGCCCCTGGTGGGTAGATAAAGTCCACATAAATCAGATCAACACTATCCCGGCTATCATTGGGGACACCAATAAAGGCGAAGACATAGGCAATATCGCTGCCACTCAGCGTACCACTCAGGGTGGTCAGCCGATTGATACTGACAAACTCGCTATCTATCGCCAACCCACTGATCGTCGGCTGGGTGATCGCCACATCAGCCGTACCGTGGTAATTCTGGAGAAAATCGGCCCACTTGGTTGCGCGTGGCAACGGCGAACCGCGCTCATAGTCATCCACATAGAGTTCGGCCAGTTGCGGGAAGTAGATCGAAATACCACTCGCCCCACGGTGGTAATTGCCCGCTACATTGGCGATCCGCGCATTCTGAAGCGCCACATTGACCGCCGCCGCCGCATCGGCCACCTCGCCCTGTGCCCCATGTTCGGGGAGAAGTTCGACAAAGTGGCCCAGGTCAATCGCATTAAACTCCTCCGAATAGGAGGGTGCGTAGACATCAACAAACGAGCGCGCTTGGCCGATTGCCGCATACGAACCACGCATATCGGCGATCATCGCCTGTGCGAGCCGGTCAACCTCTGCCGTCAGCGGATCGAGTTGATCTAGATCAAAGGCCGAAAGGGTCACCTCTTCAGCCATGCCGACAGAGAACGAGTCTATATAGGTCTGGACGATCACCGGCGCAATCTGACGCGCATCCTGCTGCGGATCTCTGGCCAACTCCTCCAACCATGCATCCCATGCCCACCCCAGATTGGGTTCTAGCTCGGCAGAGGCCACCGCCACCTGGGCATAGGGTTGCACAGCCACAAAGACATCCAGTTGGGCCATCAGGCAGGCATCAAACCCGATCAGATCAAGCGTGCCATAACCACTGCGCTGGCGCGCCGTTTCGAGGGCCGCGCTCAGTTCGGGCATATTGAGCACATCCCCAGAGGTGTCATCACTGGCGACTCCCAACCACGAGGCGCCATGATCCCAGAGGATCACCGCATAGCGCTGGGCCGGATAGCTCTCCACCCCCCAGACAATAAAGTCTGCCAAGACATCCGGGTCGCCCATATTCAGTTCGCCCAGATCCTCAAGCGCATTCTCTTCCGTCGGGCGCATGCCGGGTTCAACCAGAAAGCGCTTGGTGCCATCCCAATCACCCGCACTCGTATCGTCCCACATCTCCGAGGAGATCACGCGATCAAGCTGCACCACAATATTGATCTGGTCATCCGAGCCCACCCGGGCCATCTCGGCAAAATCGGTCAGCGCATCCGACTCCAGGTTGTTGTCACCATCCAGATAGACCATGACCGTCCACGCGGCCTCATTGCCCTGGGCAGGCTCGCGAGTGGGAGGCGGGCCACTGGTGGTACCCGCATCATTCGGCACCCGCGTCGGGTTGGTACTGATGATCCCGCCATTATTGGTGCCACCACCATTACGGGTAAACCAATAGACGCCCCCACCCAACCCGGCCAGTCCGACACATGTGAGCAACACCCCCACAACCAAGAAGATCGGCCAACGTGAGCGTTTGCGTGGTGGTGGCGGGGCGGAAGACCCCGGCGGCACACCAAAACTCGGCCCCGCTACGGGCGGCGGCGGCAAGGGTGAGGGGCCAGCGTGGCCCATCGGTGGCAGATTGGCCCCACCAGAGAGTTGCGTCGCAGCCGGCTGGGGCGTGGCCAGCAGAGTCTTATCCACCGCCGCAACCGGGGCATCGAAACGAAACGATTCATCCCCAATCGTGATCACATCACCGGGGCGCATACGCTGCACCTGCACCCGCTGACCATTCAGCAACGTGCCATTGGAGCTATTCAGATCATAGAGCACATAGCCACCACCCTCAACGCGCAACTCAGCATGGCGGCGCGAAGCCAGCGGGCTACTGATCATGATTGTATTGTCAGGCGTGCGCCCAAATGAGAGCGATCCACTAGCAAGCGGAAAGGTACGGCCAGCCAAGGGACCGCTGAGGGCAACGATTTGGAGTGGCACGCGAAACCTCCTGATCTACGGTGCAGTTGGTGTGGTGTTTAATCACAATCTCATTGTAGCAGACCGTCGTAGTCGTAGGGACGCAATATCTTGCGTCGCTACGCTAAAACCCTACCTCCACAATCGTGCGCCCCGAACGATCCTGGAAGAAACCCACTCCATCCTGAATGAGGCCCACATAGAAGCCCATCTTCGTCTCGCGCTGGAGCAAGACCACTTGGCCGGTAATCTCCACCTCTTCACCCGGCATGAGCCAATCCTCCACTCCCGGCACCGTCCACTCCTCCGGCGGTTTCTCCGAGAGTGCCCAGCGGAAGGGGTAACGCTTGGGGCCACCACCGCTATTGGCGTCCCAATCGAGGCCCACGCGCCAGAAACCACCCGATTGGGCAGTGTAACGGCCATCTTCCACCGAGGAGAAGACCTCATCGGTGGTGTAGCGATAGCCACTCGCTGGCCCGTAAGTACGGATGGGCACCGTGCCAGTGTTGCGCACCCGCACCGTCACCGTCATCACCTCGCCCAGCATCACCCGTTGCGGGGCAATATTGGAGTAGACAATCCGCGCTTCAGGCTGGCCCACATTCTCTAGCTCAATCTGGCCACTCCGCCGCACTAGGTTGCCATACTGATCCTCAGCCTGCACGGTGTAGGTATAGACCCCAGACGCCAGGAGCGAGCCATTCGGGCGCTTACCATTCCAAACATGGTGTTGCTCATATGGCCCCTCCTCCTCACGAGTCACCACCGGGATGACCTCACCATCAGGGGCCGTGATCGTAATATCCACCGTCGCACTCACCGGGAGGCGGTAGGTCAACTCGGTGACATCATTGATCGCGTCGGCATTCGGCGAGATCGTCGGTGGCGAAACGAGCAGGTTCTGGACATCGGGAATAGGCAGATCACTCCCCGTAATCGTCAACGGCAAGCGGCGCTCCTCACTGGAACCATTCGCCGCCTGTGCCGCCACCACTAGTGTATAGTCACCGGAGGGCAAGAGCCGCCGTAACAGCACCGGATCACTCGTCGGCACGGTACCATCAAAGCGCAGCACATAGGGATCAGGACTAGCACTACGCGGCTGGCTACGGCGCAGATCATAGCGGGTGCCCGTCGCATCCAGCAGATACACATCCACCGTCGCATCGCGCCCAATCGTATAACTCAACGTCAACGCCTGTTCGATCTCAGCAGGAGCGTAGCTCGTAGCACTCGCCTCCACAAGCCCCAACAGCGGGCCGCTCGTACATGCAGTGAGCAGTAAAGCACTGGCCAACAGCGCTGCACAGAAGAGCAGCGCACGGGTTATCAGTGTGAATGGGAAAGAAATGGTGTGCATAACAGCGGCATGCTACCAGCAGATGCCATGGGGTGCAAGTAAAGACGCAAGATGTTGCGTCTCGTGTGAGACGCAAGATGTTGCGTCTCTACCCCTTGCGCCCGCCCACCAAGGAGGGCACCACCGCCACCAACGCCACGCCTGCCGCAATCCGCATCGCAACCGCAAACGCCTCGGCCAGCACCTGTGGCGAAGCCGCCGTAACCGGCTCAACCGGCCCCCCAATCGCCAGCACCTGCGAGGCCCACACCGCCCCGGCAATCGCGATCCCCGCCGTCTGGCCCAAGGTACGCATCACCGCCAACAAGCCCCCCGCCACCCCCAGCGCTTCGGGTGGGGCATTGCCCATCACCGTACTATTATTGGGGCTTTGGAACAGCCCGATCCCCACCCCCATCAGCATCAAAAACAGGATCAGTTGGTACATGGGCGTCGCCACACCCGTAAAACTGATCCCCAACAACCCCACCGCAATCGTGATCAGCCCACTGACAGTGAGCGCCCGCGACCCAACTTGGTCGGAGAGCCGCCCACTCAGCGGCGAGACCAGCGAGAGGCTCAGCGGCATGGCCATGAGGAAGAAACCGGTCTGCTGAAGTTCCAATTGATAGACGAGTTGGAGGAAGAGCGGGGTGAGCAGTAGACTGAACGACATACCAATAAAGACGATAAACCCCGCCAACAGGTTCAGCGAGAAGGGCGGGCTACGGAAGATACGCAGATTGATCATCGGCTGCGCGACACGGCTCTCCCAGCCCAGAAAACCCGCCCCGGCGAGAACGAAGAGCGCCAGCAACCCCAAGATTCGCGCATCACCCCAACCCCAGATCGGCCCTTCGGTGAGCGCAAACAACAAGCCAAAGATCGAGGCCATCAGGAGCAAGGCCCCCGCAACATCAAAGACCTGGCCCGGTTTGGTTTGGGTGTCGCGGGCAATATAGCGCAGCGCCAGCCACGTCCCCACAATCCCCACCGGCACATTCACATAGAAGATCGACTCCCAGCCCACATAGCGCAGCAGAATACCACCCAGCGCTGGCCCCAGCAGGATGCCCAAGGCCACAAATGAGCCAGTGGCGCCCATGGCCAAACCGCGCTGGTTGGGTGGAAAGGCGGTGACGAGAAGGGCTGGCCCCACCGCCTGGATCATCGCCGCCCCCACCGCCTGTACCACGCGGAAGGCGATCAACATCCCAATGTTGGGGGCCATGCCACACAGTACCGAAGCCACGGTGAAGATCACAAACCCGGCCACATAGACCCGCCGCTTGCCAAACATATCCCCCAAACGGCCCATCAGCAAGAGCAGGCAGGTAAGCGTAAGCAAATACGCCAGCACCACCCATTCAGCATTATTCAGATTGGTCTCAAAGGCGGTCACCAGCGTATTGAGGGCAATATTGACAATCGAACCATCAATCGTCGAGAGCAGCACACCACTCCCAATCGCGGTGAGCGCCCACCACTTGCGCGTATCGTCAACCACGGAGACTCCTTATATTTGGAGAGGAAGCCGCCGCTATTGTAGCACCGCCAGAATGCGGAGATAACAAATAGCCCCGCCATTACTGGCGGGGCTACTTGGAAGTGAAGGAGCGAAAGGCTTACGGGTTCAGGCCACTGTTGATGGTGCTGAAGGTGCTACTGACCTGGCGGCCCAGGAGGGTCAGAACAGCGATAACAACAATTGCAATCAGCACGAGGATCAGCGCGTACTCTACCAGACCCTGGCCCTCTTCCTTGGCGAAGAAACTACGAAGCATTGGGAACCTCCATCGGAAAAATTATTGCGTAGGCATTCCCTACAAGGCCAAGTATAGCAGGCCGTGATTAGCGCATCAATAGGCCCAAAGTACTGAGATCGGAGAGTACTGAACCATACCATGGCCTATGCCGTATGGATAAATCCCTGTCTGTATTCGGTTTTCGTGGCTGCGCCGCGAAAACCGAATACAGACATACCTAAACACCAAAGCGCTCCACCATTTCTGGCGGAGCGCTTTGGAAGTTCGTAGGAGCGAAAGGCTTACGGGTTCAGGCCACTGTTGATGGTGCTGAAGGTGCTACTGACCTGACGGCCCAGGAGGGTCAGAACAGCGATAACAACAATTGCAATCAGCACGAGGATCAGCGCGTACTCTACCAGACCCTGGCCCTCTTCCTTGGCGAAGAAACTACGAAGCATTGGGAACCTCCATCGGAAAAATTATTGCGTAGGCATTCCCTACGAAAGCCAGTATACCTTGGGCAACCTGACACTTCAATAGGCCGATGGTACCGATAGTTGAAAGTACTGATGGAGGAGGCTGCGTCGCCCCCGAAAAAGCGAGTCTGGGGCGCAATGCCAACAGTGGGTTTTAGGGCGGTCGCCCTAAACTTCATGCGCATGGGCCTGCGCCCCCACCCAGCTATGGCATGGGGATCGTAGCCGCAATCCGCGTTCCGCGCCCAATCGCACTCTCAATCGCAAACTCGCCGCGCAACAGCACTTCGATCTGTTGGCGCATCCCGGCGATGCCCATGTTTTTGCGCGCATTAGCGCTTGCCAACACCTCATTGACATGGAATCCGCCACCATCATCCTCAATCATAATCTGGAGCGCATTGCCATTCACATCGAGCAACAAACGCACCTGATTAGCATTTGCGTGGCGCACCACGTTGTTGAGTGCTTCTTGCACAAAGCGGAAGATGGTCACCTCGTAGTGGCTGGGGAGACGCTGCTCAAGACCCTGGATCATCAGATTGATCTCCAGCTTGTGCTTCTCGCCAATCTGGGCCGTATAGCGGCGCAGAGTCGGCACAAGGCCAAGATCATCCAGCGTCATCGGGCGCAGATCAAAGATAAAACGGCGAGTATCCTGCAAGGTCGTATTGATCGCCGTCTTGAGACCAATCAGTTCTGAGCGCGCCTGATCCAGATCGCGGTCAATCAGACGCTGACAGATCTCAGCACGGAGCACTAAGTTCCCCATGGATTGCGCCGGGCCATCGTGCATCTGGAGCGAGATACGCAGACGCTCATTCTCTTGGGATTGAATAATCCCGGCAATCATCACTTCGGTATCATCATGGCTGCTCACCTGAGCTACTGGCCCCTTGTTGCTCAGGGTGCCGGTAACATCATCAAGCAGATTGATCACCTCATTAAGGTGGCTAAGGTGGCTTTTGAGCATATCACGGCGGGCCTGCACCTGCTCCAACTGGGCACGCATACTCTGGAGGCGCATCTGAACTTCCTGCGCAGCGGCGAAGAAGTTCTTGATCTCCTCTTTATTATATTTATCGAGATTCACCTCAAGATCGCGCACGCGGCTCGATACCGAAAGCTCACGCTGGCCAAGCTTGTCCACCTCGCTGCTGCTCTGGCGCACAAGTACCTCAACCTCGCTGATCTCACGCCGGGTACGTTCCAGTTGCTCCCGATACGCATCGCGAGCCTGCTCTACTTTTTGTATGAGATCGTCGCCTGCCACGTTGCTTCCCTTCTGGTTTGCGCCGCTATGCTGTGCCTAGCGCCATTATATGATCGTCACGAGTGCCCTGCAAGCACCATCGTAACTGTTCACAGTTCTCCTAGCATTCCGATTTTGACGCAAAGACACCAAGGCGCAAAGCCTGCAACAAAACCTTTGCGTCTTTGCGCCTTTGCGTCAATCAGAAGCTTCCTTTACCCCAAGTGTGAACAGTTACGCACCATCCGGTTATTGACATTTCTCACAGACTCGTCTATAATCCCGCACATTGTAAACCATCATGTTGACATCCGCCACGACCAACCCTGCGAACAGTATCGCGGAGCGGGTTGGAAACAATGATTGCGGTCTCTACAGTGGGCATCGGTTTAGGGTGTCTTTTCCGCTACCACGTGCGTGGTTAGTTGAAGGGCCACCACGCAAAACAAAAACGCGAAAACCGTGCCGCGCCTGTCTGTATCGCAGAGGCGCTTTTTTGTTGGGTTGTCGCGGCGGGGTCGAACCAAATCTCTGGGTAGGAGGCGCTTGTAGCATGTCAGTGCAAACGGATGATCAGGTAGTGTTTGAGGAACTTGAGGAACTTGACTGGACTAAGCTTCTCGATGAGTATGACTATGCCCGCCCGCAACGCGGTGAGTTGCGCGAGGGGATGATCATGCAGGTCGAGGATAACGGGGTACTCGTCTCGATTGGTACCAAGCGCGAAGGGGTCATCCCATCTCAAGATCTCCGTCAGATGGGTGATGAGTACCTCAGCACCCTGCGTATCGGTGATACGATCCAGGTCTACGTCCAGGAACCCGAGAACCGTGAGGGTGACCTGATCCTCTCGCTGACGATGGTTCAGGTGGCCAAGGACTGGGAGACGGCTGAGCAGATGTTCAGCGAGGGTGGCATTGTGCGCTGTAAGGTGATCGGCTTCAACAAGGGTGGCTTGTTGGTGCAGTTCAACCGCATTCGTGGCTTTGTCCCCGCTTCGCAGGTGGCCCAACTCCACGGGCGCACCGCCGCTGAGGAGCGCCAGCAGGCACTTCAGAAGATGGTCAACCAGGAGATCCCGCTCAAGGTGATCGAGGTTGATCGCGAGCGCAATCGCCTCGTGCTCTCCGAGCGCAGCGCAACCCAGGAGTGGCGCAAGGCCCAGAAGCAGCGCCTGCTCACCGAGTTGCAGCCGGGCGATGTGCTCTCCGGGCGCGTCAATCAGCTCACCAACTTCGGGGCCTTTATTGACCTCGGCGGTGCCGATGGCCTCGCGCACATCTCCGAGCTCTCCTGGCAGCGCGTCAACCACCCCCGCGAAGTGCTCTCGCCCGGTCAGGAAGTCAAGGTGGTGGTGGTCGAAATTGATCGCGACCGCGAGCGGATCGGGCTGTCGCTGCGCCAGTTGCAGGCCAACCCGTGGGACACGATTGACCAGCGCTACAGCCTGGGCCAGTTGGTCAGTGGCCCGGTCACCAATGTCACCCCCTTCGGAGCCTTCGTGCAGGTTGAGGATGCGGTTGAGGGTCTCATCCACGCCAGCGAGCTGGATGTTGATCCCCAGACCCAGCCGCGTGATGTGCTCCAGCCCGGCCAGCAGGTGACGGCGAAGGTGATCAGCCTGGATCGTCAGCGCCAGCGCATGGGCCTCTCGCTGCGCCGTGTTAGCGAGGGTGAGAAGGGCGATTCCGCTGAGCCAGTGGCTGAGGTGGCCGCCGAGCCAGTCGCTGAGCCAGTCGCTGAGGTGCCCGCTGAGGCGTAATATCACTATTTGGTATGTTTTGGCGGCTTCGCCGCCAAAACATACCAAATAAAAATCTTCGGGGGCGGCTACGCCACCCCCGAACCCCCACCGCAGGTGGGTTTCGCACACCCCTGTCGCATGGCGGCAGGGGTGTGCTTTATTGTATAATTCCCACCTACTCACTATATGCAAGGAGTGTTTCCCTTGAGAAATATCTGTGTCGTTGGCACAGGCTATGTCGGCCTGACTACCGGGGTCTGTTTTAGTGACCTCGGCAATACCGTAACTTGCATCGAGATCAATCTGGAGAAGTTGGAACTGCTGCGCAGTGGTAAGTCACCGATCTACGAACCAGGTTTGGTCGAACTTCAGGAGCGTAATATGCGCTCCGGGCGTCTGCGCTTTACCGACGACTACGCCTTTGCGATGGCCGATGCGAGTCTGATCTTCATTACGGTCGGCACGCCCATGGGTGATGATGGCGCAGCGGATCTGAGCCAGGTGAAAGCGGCGGCGCGCAGCATTGGCCAGCATCTGACCCGACGGGCGATCATTATTGATAAGAGCACCGTGCCGGTAGGTACTGGCGATATGGTGAGTACGATTATCGCCGAACACGCCCGCCCCGACATTGAGTTTGCGGTGGTCTCCAACCCGGAGTTCCTGCGCGAAGGCAGCGCGGTCAGCGACTTCTTCCACCCGGACCGGATTGTGCTCGGCTCGACCAACCGCGCCGCCGCCGAGGAGGTGGCCGAACTGCACGAGCCGCTAGGTGCCCAGGTGATCATCACCGACCTGCGTACCGCCGAGATGATTAAGTATGCCTCGAATGCCTTCTTGGCGACGCGCATCAGCTTTATTAACGAGATCGCCCAGATCTGCGAGCGCCTCGGTGCGGATGTGAAGGAGGTAGCGCGGGGCATGGGTGCCGACAAGCGCATCGGCCCACACTTCCTGGATGCCGGCATCGGCTATGGCGGCTCCTGCTTCCCCAAGGATGTGCTCGCGCTACACCACATGGCCGCCAGCGCCGGGTGCCACCCGCAACTGCTCCAGGCGGTGATGGACATCAATCAGGATGCGCGCAACCGCTTTGTGACCAAGTTGCGCAAGCTGCTCGGTGATGATCTCAACGGGCGCATGATCGGCGTGCTTGGTCTCTCTTTCAAACCCAACACCGATGATATGCGCGAAGCCCCCAGCGTGGATATTATCCGCGCCCTCCAACATGCCGGGGCACAGGTTAAGGCGTATGACCCGGTGGCGATTGAGCGCGCCGCCGAGTACATCCCCGAAGTGACCTTCTGCGCCACGGCGTATGATGTGGCCAAAGAGGCCGATGCGCTGCTGCTGATCACCGAGTGGAATGAGTTTAAGCAACTCAACTGGGAAAAGATCCAGAGCTTTATGCGCACGCCGATCATTCTTGATGGGCGCAACCTCTACGATCCGGCGGAGATGCAGGAGCGCGGCTTTACCTATTGGGGCGTCGGGCGCGGGAATTACCAGCCAAAGGTGGGGGAGTAGGGGGTACTTATGTGGTATGTTTTGGCGGCTACGCCGCCAAAACATACCACATAAGATCTTCAGTACGGAGATCGCATGCATAAATCAATCCTCACTCTGCTCCTCCTTGCCCTCATCCTCCCCAGCACTACCCATGCCCGCCCCAGCCCACCCGATGGTTTCGCCGACACCACCTTCCGCCAGATCTGGAGCGATGCTGACCTCGCAATTATGGCGGGGCAGGCCAGTCGTTCGTGGACGTGGGGCAATCTGCCGGGCGAGCGCCGTTATGAGCGCTACGATCCATCTCCGGGTGCGGCGCGGCTGGTGCAGTATTTTGATAAGGCACGCATGGAGATCAGTGATCCCGGCGGGGATCGCCGTTCACCCTGGTTTGTGACGTGTGGGTTGCTGGTGGTGGAGATGATCGCGGGGCGCACGCAGGTGGGGGCCAACGAGTTTGTGGCGCTGCCACCAGCAAGTATCCCGCTCGCCGGTGATCCTGAGGGTAACCCCGATGCGCCGACCTATGCGATGTTGGCACCCCTGGCGGCGATTGATGGCGGCAATCGTGCGCCTACCCGTACTGGCCAACTGGTGAGTGCCACCTTTGGCCCCCAGGGTGTCGGTGATGACCCGACGCTGGCGCGCTCAGAGACGATCATTGTCGGCTATGACGAGGTGACGGGGCGCAATGTGCCGCAGGTCTTTCAGCGCTTTATGGAGCAGCAGCGCCCCGCCTTTGAGCCGCTCTTTGTCTTTGGCCGCCCGATTACCGAGCCGTATTGGGCCTGGGTGCATGTGGCCGGAACCCGCGTGCCGGTGCTCTTCCAGGCGTTCGAGCGCCGTTTGCTCACCTACAATCCGGCTAACCCCGATCCTTGGAAGGTGGAGATGGGGAATGTTGGCCAGCACTATGTGCGCTGGCGTTATGGCCATCCGCTGCGCTACGCCCAGCAGCCGCTGGCGCAAGCCTTCAGTATCCGCGAGACGAGCCTGAATATTCCGACCTATGATCTCAGCGCCGCACTGCGCCCCACCCAACCCGGCGACGCGGTCTTCCCCTATGATCGCCTCGATCCCAGCCGAGTGGGTGCGCTGCAACCACGGAGCTACCGCGCTATTGTGGTGGAGAACCGCTTCCTCACCCTCACCTTCCTGCCCGATCTGGGTGGGCGTCTGCTTCAGGTGGTGGATCGCGCCAGCGGACGCCCGATCTTCTACCAGAACCCGGTGGTGAAGCCCAGCCCCTTTGGCCAGCGCGGGTGGTGGTTGGGTGTGGGCGGGCTGGAATGGGCCGCGCCGACCGAGGAGCATGGCTACCTCGAACATCTGCCCTGGCAGATGAACGTCACCCCCTCGGCCAGCCAGGTGACGGTGCAGGCGCAGATCAACGAGCGACAGACGGGCATGACGGTGCTGGGGAGTGTCACGCTGCGCGCCGACACGGCCCAGGTGGGGGTGCGTATGCAGGTGCAGAACCCGACCGCCAGCGCCCGCCCGCTTCAGATGTGGACCAACGCAACCCTCAGCCCCGGCGGGGATAACCGGGTCGGCCCACGGTTGCGCATGGTCTTCCCCAGCAACCAGATGATTGTGCATGCCACCATGGATCGCAGCCTCCCAGGGGCGCATAGCCAGATCAGTTGGCCCTACTATGCCGGACGCGACCTGAGCTACCCCGCCAATTGGACGGGCTATCTGGGTGGGTTTGCGCCCAACCCGATCCCCTTTATGGGCGTCTACGATGAGCAGGCGGATAGTGGCGCGGTGGTGGTGCATGGCGCGGGTACCCAGGGCGGCAAGCTCTTCGGCTTTGGCCCGCCGGTGGATCGCCGCCTCTACACCGATGATGCGAGTGAGTATGTGGAGCTGTGGAGTGGTGCGCAGACCACCTTCTGGGACTACCCGCCGCTTGAAGCAGGTGGGCAGCGCAGCTTCGAGAGCAGTTGGCAACCGCTCTGGGGTTTAGGCAGCCTCGTTTCGGCCAATGCGGATGGGGCATTGGGCCTGATGCAGCGCCCCGATGGCGGGCTGAGTGTGACGCTCAGTAGCGTGCGGATCGTTGATGTACCGAGTGTGGTGGTGCGCCTGGATGGCCGCGAGATCTTCCGCAGCGTCGCGCTCACGCTGCGCCCGGATCAGCCATTGACGATTGATCTGCCGCCGGGAAGTGCGGGGCGAGTGGAGGTGGAGGTGGAGGGGATGCGGTGGGGAACCTAACGGATTGCCACTCCTACCCAAAACGACAGGTTGACGCAAAGGCGCGAAGACGCAAAGGTTTTGTTGAAGGCTTTGCGCCTTGGCGTCTTTGCGTCAAAATCTTGATGTTCGGGGCAGTGTGAACAGTTACACCTAATCAACACTGGAGGTGGTAATGACCGCGCCATCAAAACATGCGATGAGCAGCAGCGAATATCTCGCCTTCGAGCGCAGCAGCAACGCAAAGCATGAATACCTCGCCGGGGCGATCTATGCCATGGCGGGTGGCAGCGCACGGCATAACCGCATTGCCGGGAGCACGTATGCAGCCCTGTATGCACAGCTACGCCAGCGACAATGCTCTATCTACCCTAGTGATATGCGCGTCAAGGTCGTTCAGACCGGCCTCTACACCTATCCTGACATTACCATTGTGTGTGGGCATGAGCTATATGAAGATCATCGCGAAGATACACTACTCAATCCAGCGGTTATCATCGAAGTTCTATCACCATCAACCGAAAAGTATGATCGTGGAAAGAAATTCCAACACTACCGCAGCATTCTCTCACTACGCGAATATATCTTAATCGCCCAAGATGCCTATCACATCGAACACTTTGCGCGCCAAAGCGATAACACATGGGTCTTATCCGAGGCCAATAGCCAAGCCGAGCGCATTGATATACCCAGTATTCAATGCACTCTGCAACTTGCAGAAGTCTATGAGAAGGTGATATTTTCAGAGGAAGAAGAGGAAGACAGAACATGAGGCTCCATAGTCATTTGGTTAAGGAGGGCATAGGTGGTACACCATAGCAACCGCAGAGGACACAGAGGTACGCAGAGGTATAGGTTTTGCGCTACCTGTGGTTACGACCTCTGGTTCTTCCTCTGCGTTCCTCTGCGTCCTCTGCGGTCAACAACCAGGGCGCAATACGACGCTTAACCGAATACTACTCCCCCCCCCACTCGCACACAGGCTCGCCCAGATATACGGCAAACCCAACTCCGATCCTTCAGACTGACCCTGAAGGATCGCATTGCGTTGGGCATGCGCAAGTGCAGTCGGGGCATCGCAGCCACTCACCAGTGCGGTGTAGAAGGGTTCGAGCAACGCCAACACCATGGTGTCGAAGAGTTCCCACAAACTGGCCACCACATCGGTGGCTCCGGCAGCTATGAAGGCGCGGCTCAGATTGAGCAGATCTTCACTGGGCAACGCCTCACCCAATGCACCCTCGCAGGCGGCCAGCACCACCAAGGCGCGGCGCAGTTGCAGATCAACAATCTCATCAGCCAGCAGATCATCATCAGCCAGTTTGAGGTGCGCCAGTAGGCCACGCCCAGCGCTGAGTTGGCCGTGGGTCGCAATATGCAGCAGGGCGAAGGGCTGAAGATCGGCGCTACGCAGGGCAGCCCGCGTCACCTCGGCATTCTCCCAACGCGTTGTTGAACCCGGCCAGAGGCGCTGCACCAGATCGAGCGAAGGCAACGCACTCGGCAAGGGATCGGCACGCCCGCCAAAGTCCTGCACCCCGATCAGACATGCCGCACGCGGCGCGTGCGTCTCCGTGGCCGCATCGGGTGCCACCAGCGCCCGCCACACCTGGAGGCTGGGGAGCAACTGAATAACCGCCTGCTCGATCAACCATATCGCGTTGAGGCGTAGCGCCGCCCAGGGGAGCGTATGCAGGGTCGCGGCGGGAATGATCAAGAGACGCTGATCAGGCTGGAGGTACGCCCGCACATGCCCCGGAATGAGGTGTTCACCCAGATACTCCAGGGTCGGCCAGGGGCCGTGTTGGTAGATGTGGCGACGGAAACTGGGCAAACATGCGCGCTCCAACTCGCGCCGCATACGCCGATCCAGGGCAATCGGGGTCAGATCGAGCCGGTGGGCATCAAAACTCAACAGCAGCAGCGTCTCTTCAAACGCAAGATAATAGAGCACACTCCATGCCGTCCCATACTGGGCAATCAATTCAGCCCGCAGCGCATCAAGGTCGAGCGGGGTATACGGACGATCATCCGCATCAGCGCCATAGTGGCGGCTATAGAGCAGATTCTTGAGATAGTCTTGCAGCGCCGCATCCATCTCCGCGCCATGCACCTCGGCATCAATCAGGCTGCGCAAGCGCTGCCGACTCTGCTCGTAGCTGGCCTGCAAGCTCGCGGGCAGCTTGACGGGGAGCCGCCGCATCTGTTGGTAGAGCGCGAGGGCGCGTTGCTGCTCGGCCAGTTCGAGGAGTAAACGGGGTTCCCCGTGGGCAAACGCCAGACGCAACGCCGCCGTATAGAGCGCTTGGCCTTGGGTAAAGAGCGCATTCGAGGCTTGCGCCTCGGCCATGTGTTGGCGCAGGTGGGCCACCTCATGGCACGCCTGTTGGTAGTGCTGCAAGGCAACCGCACCTGCATCCATGGCCTCCGCACAACGCCCTAGGCCATAGAGCGCCTGCCAATAGTAGAGCGGACTGCTTGCCACCTCCTGCGCCGCATGCAGAAAAGCAGCCTGGGCAGCCGCACTATCCCCCTGATCCAGCGCGATCTCCGCCTGGGCAATATGCACCCGCCCCACGGCGATCTGTTTCTCTAATCGGCGAAAGATAGCTTCTGCCTCACGCAAAGCGGCCAGTGCAGACGGCAGATCGCCACGAATACGCCGCACCTCGGCGAACAGACACAGAATCTCGCCATGATCGAGCGGCGAATCAAGCACGCGAACTTCCCGAATGAGCCGCTGCAAGAGCGCTTCGGCTTGCGCTATGGCCCCTAAATGTAGGTAGGCTTCGACTTGATTGCGGCGTGTCACTAACGTTAAGAGCGGCTGACCGAGTACGAGGTATTGATCTTCAGCCTGACGCCATGCACTTATGGCGAGTTCATACAGACCACTATGGTATGCCGCATTGCCCAGATTAAGATCACAATCGGCACAATGTGCGGGCATATCAATAGAGGCAAAGATGGCACGAGCTTGGAGCAGGGTGGTAATGGCCCGATCAATATGACCAGTATGGGCTTCGGTTGTTCCAATATTCTTCTGACAGAACGCAACCCACATCGGCAATCCAAAGCGATCAAAGCATGCCAACGCCTGGTGTTGGTAGCGCAGTGCCGTTGCATAGTTGGATTGGAAAAAGGCAATCCGTCCAAATTCAAACCATGTTTTGGCCTGTTCGGCAGGCAAACCAAGTGCCGCAAAGTGCTGCTCGGCCACGCCCAGATGGCTCACCGCCGCCGCATAATCGCCCACCTGAAGGTAGGCAATACCCAGAGTGCGCTGAAAGAGTGCCTGTGCTGCTGGGCTGCCATGGAGGGCAATCTCGGCTTGAAGGGTTGCAACATGGGCTAACCATTCGGATGATCGCTCTAATTTATTCAGGTGGCGTAACTGGGTGATTTGCGCATCAACCGCTTCCTGGTAGGCACCAACCTGCCGGAATTGAGCAACCAATCTACTCCATTCAGCCTGTTGCTCTGCGGATGCCCCCTGCAAGAAAGCAATAAACATCTGCCCATAGTGCGCATAGAGTTCGGTTGTTGCGCCCTCGGATTGAACAAACGCAGCGCGGGCAGCCTCCAACCGCTGCTGGCTTACCCACGCCCAACCCAGAGCCAGGTAGGCCCACGGCCTATCCGGGTGGTCGGCGGGCAGTTGGGACAGCCAACGCTGGGCCAAACCAACCGCCCGGCGCGGGCGGCGGTCACTCAGGGTACGAATGCGGATGCAGCGGGGGGGGATGGTGGGGGGCATAGGTTTAGGCTACAGCATACCCAGTAAATGGACGCACCTTTGGATCGTGAAATCCAAGTACAATTTGCTCTTTTGGTACTCCTGATTCTACAAGATGATATGTTATTCCTCGATCTGTATCATCTCGTTGCACCCATACTTTCTCATCAATAATTTCAACATGAACAAGGCATCCATGAATACGCCTTACCCCATCCCACCCCTCGGTAATAAGCATAAAACTATTTCTTACCGTATCAAACACAGGTTTACATTGAATATCACCACGCGCATAGGGTGTCTTTGTGTATTCAAGCAAGACTTGTTGAATAACATTTCGATAATGAGTTATGGTATCCACTGCACAACCTCCTCCTGATCGGGGCTAAACACGATAAGTCGTAGGTGTTGTTGCTGGACGAAACTTTTAATCTCAACCGCAATCTTTTGCCCCTGCTGTTCTGCGGCAACAAGTTCTTCGGCACCCAAATCAACATACATATCTTTCGTCCCCCACTGTAAGCGGAATGGATCATGGGTGATCTGCCATCCGGCTTTTTCTAACGCATGGGTGACGGTATTGTGATAGATGTCACGTGCAGGCATAAGCTCCATCCTCATCATCGTTTCAGAAACGAGCTAACATAATTATACACCACGCGCAGATACGTTGGCTTCGGCAATCGCTGGCTGAGCCTGTCGAAGCCAGCTTATACGTTGGCTTCGGCAAGCTCAGCCAACGCTCCATGCCCGCGCCGACGCTGGCTGAGCTTGTCGAAGCCAGCTTGCCGAAGCCAGCCTGTCGAAGCCAGCAAACAACCACCAATTTCGGTACTAATCAGGGTATGATATACCCGATCTGTTCGATTCCTCGTTGCGCAGACAAGGAGCCATGTCATGCACCAACGCCGCTTCATGATCGTTGTCGCCCTGCTCGCCCTCACCCTGACCCTGCTGCCCACCACCCCCACCCGTTCCGCCCCGTTGGCCGCGCCACTCAGCTCGGTCTTTGGTATCAACTCGCACATCGCCAGTCGCTACCCGATCTACGAATCGCTCGCCACCCCCGCCGATGTGGTGGCCAACATCGGCGTCGGCTGGGTGCGCGAGGATTTCCAGTTTGCGCGCATTCAGCCCGCCCGCGACAAGTTCGATTGGGGTTGGCATGATCGTATGCTTGACCTGATGAGCGCCCGTGGCATCCAGGTGATCGGCTTGCTCAATGCCCCCACCCCTAGTTGGGCATCGGGTCAGCCGGGGAACACCTTCTACCCGCCCGACCCGCAGACCTTCGCCAATTTTGCCAGCGCCGTCGTCACCCGTTATCGCGGGCGGATCAGCTACTGGCAGGTGTGGAACGAACCCGATAATGCCCACTATTGGCAGCCCCAGCCCAACATCCCCGCCTACGCCGAACTGCTCAAGGTGACCTACCGCGCCATCAAGGCCGCCGACCCCAACGCGCAGGTAGTGGCCGCGAGTGTCGTCTCGCCGCAACCCGCCGGTGACTTCCTGCGCCAGTTGCACGCCCAGGGTGCCTGGAACTCCTTCGACATCATCTCCGTCCACCCCTACACCGAACCTGCCGGCCCTGAAGAGGGCCAGATCAATGTCGCCGGGATCGGCAGCATCCAGGGGATTGCCGCCACCTACGGCTCAAAACCGATCTGGGCCACCGAGTTTGGCTGGTCGGCGGGGCCATCGGATCGCACCGGCGGGCGGGCACTGATTGATGCCCAGACTCAGGCCAACTACCTCGTGCGTGGTTCGGTGCTGCTGCACGCCGCCGGAGCCGAGCGCATCTTCTGGTACAACCTCAAGGATAGCGGCGCGCAGACCAACCTGTATGGCCTCGTGGGCTATGGCAACGGCCTCTCCGACTTCGGCGAGAACGCACAGAAACCGGCCATACTCGCCTACCAGGTGATGCTGCAACAACTCGCCGGGACGGGCCAACCCAGCCTGATTGACCTCAGCACCCCGGTGGTGATGCTCGACTTCGAGGCTGCCAGCACCTGGCGGCGTGGCGGCGAATCGGACGGCAGCTTCACCCAGACGAGTGAGCAGGTCTACAGTGGCCAATCCAGCGCCCGCCTAACCTACAACTTCACCCGCCCACAGAACGACTATGTCTCCTTCATTCCCTCCAGTCCGATCAACCTGCCCGCCAACACCAGCAAACTAGGCATCTGGCTGTATGGTGACGGCAGCGGCCACGCACTCAAAGTTCTACTGCGCGACAGCCAGGGCGAAGTGCTGCAATACCGCATCGCCCCACTGGGCAGCCCCGGCTGGCAATTCGTCTCCACCCCACTGAGCGGACTGGTCGAACCGGGCAACGTCATCACCAACGGCCAGAACCGCCGCCTCGATCTACCCGCCAGCCTGACCGCGATCATCATTGACGACGACCCCGACTCAACCACCGGCTCCGGCACGATCTACATTGACAACATGACCGCCATGACCGGCCCGGAGACCTACGCCGTGCGCTACCCCAAGGGCAACAGCGTCGTAGACGTGATCTGGGCACCCAGCGTGAGCCAAGTCGTGCTACCCACCCAATCCAGCCAGGTTCAGCGGGTACGCGCGTGGGGCGAAACCAGCAACGAAGCGAGCAGCAACGGACGCTACACCTTCAGCGTCGGCCCCGACCCGGTCTACATTCACCACACCCCAGCGGCGCTGGTACAACCCACCCCCAACCCCGTCCCGCCACCCGCCCCCGGCCCCGACGCCCGCTGCTTTGTCGAGACCGGCCAGTGCATCAGCGGGCGCATCCGCGAATACTGGGAACAAAACGGCGGGCTACCCGTCTTTGGCTACCCGACCAGCCCGCAGCGCGCCGAGCGCATCGAAGGCAAAGAGTACCAAGTGCAATGGTTCGAGCGCAACCGGCTCGAACTGCACCCCGAAAACGCCCGCCCCTACGATGTCCTGCTCGGTCGGTTGGGCGACGACCGGCTAGTGCAGCAGGGGCGCAACTGGCAAAACTTCCCCAAGAGCAACCAGCAACCGGGCTGCCGCTACTTCCCTGAGACCGGCCACAACGTCTGTGGCGCGATCCTCAAGGCGTGGCGCGCCAACGGCCTCGAACTCGACGGACGGCGCGGCAAGACCGAGAGTGAGAACCTAGCACTGTTCGGTCTGCCCCTGAGCGACGTACAGATCGAGGTGATCGAAGGCCGCGAATACCAAGTACAGTGGTTCGAGCGCGCCCGCTTCGAGCTCCACCCCGAAAACCAGGCCCCCTATGATGTGTTGTTGGGCCTGTTGGGGAACGAGGTGTTGGGGAGGTAGGAAAGTGGGGGAGAGCCGCAAGATGTTGCGGCTCTTCTACTCCCCACCCACTGCTTCTTTAAGCGAAGAACGAGCGTGCAAACAAGCGCAATAGTTACCAATGCAAAGAACAAGAGCAGTTTTGATATTACTACTTAATGCCTTCATACTACTTTCTTAAAGGGTTGCAGAAGCCGTGAAGAGAAGGTATAATCGGGTAGTATTCTCCAACATCTAAAGATAGTGATCCGACTGAGCAACAACTGTCAGTTGAATCAAAAATACATGAATAACTGACTGTCTTGCCTGACCAGCACACAGAGAATTCCATGATGAAACTTTCTCTTCGCTCATGTGTTCAATGGCTCATGTTGGTATGTATCGTCTGTGTCGTAGGTCTATTCCCCTCTTCTCATTCTGTAGCTGCACAGGTTTCCTCTGCTCCACTAATACAACATCAGAATACTGCTACTGATAGTTGTTTTTCGCTTGATGTTGCTGTTATCGTTGATCAATCAAATAGTATGCGCGACACCAATGATCGCGAAGAGTTTCGTATCATTGCAGCCCGCGAAGTTATTGCTCAACTTGGTTTTAATCGCCTCTATCTTTGTCCCGATGCCATACATCGCATTGCTATTATCAGTTTTGGTGACACAACTGTCGTTGAACTTCCTTTCACTCCCCTTACACCGCAGACACCTGCTGATTGGAAAGAAGAGCGAATTCGCTTAGGTAATGAGATTACTCCCAAAAGCCTCGATGCAACCCACTTTATCGCTGCCTTTGCAGAAACTAAACGTCTGTTTGATGAATTGCCCCCAGTAACCGATAGTAGTTTACCTCGCAAGCGTGCTGTACTGATTATTAGGGGGTTGTGCTAGTTGAAAATTGGTTCATAGCAGGTCTGGGAGGTTGACCAAAGACCTCCGGTGTGGTATGGCTGG